>JBBQCM010000169.1:0-12641 GCA_038318725.1 Chthoniobacterales bacterium | reverse complement strand
CCCCCCCCCCCCCCCCCCCCCGCCCCTGCGCCCGGATCGTCGTACCCGCAAGAAGAGCTTTACCGTTTTTTTTCACAGGCTCTCAGCGGTGGCTAATGGTGGCGGGGTCGCGCCGGGTGCGGCCTGCGTGGTTTCGATTATCGGGGCAAGCTGGGCGAGGAAGCGGCGAGCGGATGCCAGCCGGCGGAGGTCGTCTGCAGATGGCAGCGGCAGGTCGGGCCGAGGAGGGAATTGATGAGGAAGAGGACGATGAAGAAAAGAGCGAAAGGAGCGATGAGGCCGGCAAAAACCCACAGCACGGTCCGTGGCTCCTGCTCGGCGACGAAGGTGCCCCCCCACCACAGGCCCGCCGCGACCAGCGCGCCGCCAAAGCCGACGATGCCGTGCCCGAGATTCCAGTAGAGCCGCACTTTCGTCCGCCGCACGACGATGGCGGCGATGTCTTTGAGGAAGAAGCGGCGGTAGCGCTCGCTAAAGAGGAGCGAGTTGACTTCGAGCAGGTGGTCCTCCGCGAGCCAGACCCGCGCCAGGCCGGCCCAGCCCAAGCCGCGGCCGGGGAGTTTGCGATAGGTGGGCACGGGGGAGGTCATCGGAACATTTTCGACCACGCGGCCGAGTTGCTGAGCAGAAAGAGGAAGCCGAACCAGACCGCGAGCTGGAGCAGGCCGCAAATGAGGCCGAGGACCGCCGCCCAGTGGCGGCGTCCGCGCGGGAGGCTGCCGGGGCGTTTCCAGCCGTAGAGCGCGCAGACGATCGCCGCCGGGCCGGTGACGATGAGCCCGGGCCAGACAAAAATGCCCGTGAGCAGCGGCACCACCCCGAGCAGCAGCGCAGTGTCGGCCCAGAGGAACCGGCGCACCACCAACTCTGGCAGCTTTTCCGCGCCGAGCCCGCTGCTCAGACAGGTGGGGCAGAGATGGCGCACGCCGAGCGGCATGTCGCAGACCGCGCAGATGAAGCGCCCGCACCGGTCGCAGCTCCGCGCGGCGCGGTTCTCCGGGTGGAAAAAGCACACGGCCTCGCCCTCGCCCGCGTGATCCGCAAGGCCCGGCATGACGGGCTCCGGCTGCCAGAATGCGGGAAAAAATCCGCCGCTGAGGAAGGTGCGGCACTGCGGGCAGGCGATCTCGTTTTCGCGCGCCAGCGCATCCGGCGCGAGGGCGAAACCGCACGCCGGACAGGCGACGGCGGAAGGTGGAGTCAAGGCAGCGACGGACATGCGTTTTCCGTTTTACTCGCTGGCAGGGTTCATCTTCACTGCGGTTCGTCGCATGGCGCGGCGGAAACTAGAAGACCTCAACTCGCAGAACAAGGAGCAACATGAACTGGTATTACGATCTCGGCGGACAACGTCAGGGGCCGGTGGACGAGCCCGAACTCGACCGCCTTATCGCCGCCGGCACGGTCCAACCAGACACGCTCGTCTGGTGCGAAGGCATGGCGAACTGGGCACCGGTGAAGGACGCGCGCCCGGCCGGTGGCGGCGCGGGCGTGCCGGAAGGGTGGATCCGCTGCACCGCCACGGGCCGGTATTTTCCGCCGTCGCAGATCGTGTATCTCGACGGCAAGCCGTATTCCGCCGAAGCCAAGCCGGGCATCGTGCAGGGCGTGCTCCAGGGTGGCGTCCTGCCGAGCGGCACGGACACCGAGCGCACGGGACCGGCATGGGAGCAACGCGAACAGCTCGGTTTTTTTCCGGCCATGTGGCAGACGATCAAAACCGTGCTGCTCGATCCGAACCGCACCTTTGCGACGATGAAACGCGAAGGCGGCCTCGGCACGCCACTGGGCTTTCATGTCATTCTCACGTCGGTGGGAACGATCGCGCTGATCATCTATCAGTTCGTCCTCCAAATCGGCGGCGCCTCGATGCTGCCGCCCGAAGCACGCCAGCAGTCGCTACCCATCCTCGCCGGTGCCGGGGCCGGAATTTTCCTCGGTGTCCTCATTGCCGTGCCAATCTTCACCGTCATCAGCGCTTTCATCACCTCCGGGATCATGCACCTTTCGCTGATGATCTGCGGGGGTGCGAAGCGGGGTTATGAAACGACTTTCCGCACCTATTGCTATGCGACCGGCGCGGGCATGGCTTTTTACATCATTCCTTTGTGCGGCGGCACCATCGGCGGGCTCTGGGGGCTGGTTTGCCTGTGCATGGGGCTGGCCAAAACGCATGAGATCGGCACGGGCCGCGCGGTCTGCGCGGTGCTCCTGCCGACGGCGTTATGCTGCGTCTTGGTCGCCGTGGTGGTCGCGGCGGTCATGGGCACGGCGCTCAGCGCACAGGGTCTGAACCGCTGACCGCCCCCGCCGGCCATTCGCATGATCTGGCGGCGACTGCGGCCTGGCGAAATCGACCACGAGGCGCTCTGGCTCGTGGTCTCGCTGGCCAGCCTCGCCTTGGTCTGGACCTGGCTGCACTTCGGCCTGCCGCAGCCGCGCTGTGTGTTTCACGATGTAACCGGCTGCCCGTGCCCCACCTGCGGGGCGACGCGCTGCGTTCGCCTGGCGCTCGGCGGGGAGTTCGCCGCGGCGTTTGGGATCAATCCGCTCGCCTTGATCTCACTCGGCGCGATGGCACTCTACGATGCCTACGCCGCGACGGTGCTCGCGCTGCGCCTGCCCCGCCTGCGCGGCGAGGCCCTGCCGCCGTGGACGGGAAAAGCGGCGCGTCTTGCCGCGGTGGGGACGATCGCTGCGAACTGGGTGTGGCTGCTCTGGCGCGGGGTATAATCTTTACCGCTCCCGCAGGAGCTGCTGGACCTGCGCGGCTGTGCCGTCGAGGGCATTGAGCGAGCGGAGGCGACCGCGGCCGTCGAGCAGCCAGACGGTGGGGAGCGCGTTGATCCCGAGATTTCGAACCAGCGGGCTTTCCCAGCCCTTGCCGTCGAAGGCCACGGGCCAGGCGAGCGCACGGGCCTTGATCACGGCGTCGAGGCTCTCGCGCTTTTCGTCGAGACATACGCCGAGCACCTGCACGCGGCCGCCGGGCAGTTCGGCCACGGCGCGCTGCACGCTGCTGACTGCGGCGATTGATGGCGGTGAAAAACCGGCGAAGAAAACAACAAGCACCGGCTGACCACCCAAGTCGGCGAGTTTGACCGCCCGACCCTGCACGGACGTGAAGCTGAGCGGAATCTCCTCGCCGAGCAGGCGCACTCGCTTGAGATCGTCGGCGATGCGGCCCTTGAGTTCGTCGTCCGTGGCGAGCGGCTGCGCGTCCATGAGCAGCGTCTCCTTGGTCTTGGGTTGCGCGTCGAAAAGCGTCGCAACCTCCGTGAGCAGCGCGGCGAGACGGCGGTCGGCGGGATGATCGCTTTGGAACTTTCGCGCCGCCGCGAGCAGTTCATCGCGCCGCGCGGATGTGACCTGGCGCAGGTTGCGCATAAGCCGGGTGACTTTGGCAAAATCCAACTCCGCGCGCTGCCCGGGCGTTGCGGCTTTTTCGAGGGACTCCAGCAGCCGTTTACCCTCCGCCCGGAGCTTGTCCGACTGCTCCAAATCTCCGCGAATTTGCAGCAGCCGAGCCAGCCGCAGCCGAGCTTCAAAGCCCCGCGCGTCCTGCGGATACGCAGCGAGAAAACTGCGCAACGCCCGCTCCTGCCGGGCCACATGCGCGCGGACCATGGCCTGCGCCGCCTCCGGCGTCTGCGGCTGCTCCTGCGGCCCGGCATCGAGCGCGGTAATCCCCTGCCAATCCGCCTCCGCATCGCCCGCCTGGACCGGCGCGACGCCCCAGGCGATCACGAGGGCCAGGCTGAAAAGGAGCCAGCGCGTCTTCATTTCTTGTTCACGGGGAGGACCGTCGCGAAGACCGCGCGGTGGTCGCTCGCCTCACTCCAAAACGCGGAGCGATGGACCCGCGGGGAGCCGGGCACGACTTCGCGGACGAGCGCGGGGCTGACGAAGAGATAGTCGATGCGCGCATAGAGATCGGCGGTTTTCCAATAGTGCGTCCACTTGTCGCCGAGATCGTCTTTCGCGGCCAGGTCATCGAGGTAGGTGGGCGTGCCGCGGACGCCGGCGATGGCGGCAAACATCGGCTGTTCTTTGGTGTCGTTGAAATCGCCGTAACAGACGAGATTCACCTGCGGATCGGCGGTGAGGATTTTCTCCACATGCCGGCGCAACTGCTGCGCTTCGTAGCGGCGGATCACAGCCTCGCCTTCACTGGCGGCGAGCTTGGATTTTAGATGCGCGCCGACGAGGCGGAGTTGGTAGTCAGGCGCCACTTGGATGGTCACGTCGAGAAAGCCGCGCCGCACCTTTTCGGGCTGGCCGTTGAGTTCAAACGGCACGTCGGCCAGCGATTGCCGCGCGGTGATCGGGTAGCGGCTGACCAGCGCGAGATGGCGGTCGGGATCGGCGGCCTGGACGTATTCGGAATCGGTGTAGCCGAGGCCGGCGTCGGCGAGCCGCTTTTTGAAATCCTCGAACCGCTCCAGAGAACCCATCTCGCACACGCCCAGGATGTCGGGGTTGATCTCCTTCACGATGCGGATGACCGCTTCGATGGCTTTCTCCGTCTTCGGTTTCCCACGCCGGCTCGCGCCGCCTTCCAGCGGTTCGGCACCGACGTAATTTTCAAGATTGTAGGTCGCAACAACGATCCCTTTCGGCTCCGCCGCGAGCCGCGGCAACAGGGCGAAGAGCAGCAGGCACACGAGCCGGACGGGGGATTTCATCAGGTGAAAATAGAAAGGGCTCGCCCGGTGAAGGCGAGCCCATTTCCAAAGAACGAGAATGGCTGGGACTTAGATGACCGTCGTGCGCGGGCTTTCGTGCGCTTGATCGTGAGCCGCGGTTTCCTGGGACACGTCCACCTTCTGCTCATCCAGCCGCTGCGGTTCGGCGGACGGCGCCCGGGTGATCTCGTTATGCACGTCATCCTTGGCCTTGGAAAACTCGCGCACCGCCTGGCCCATGCCTTTGGCGAGTTCAGGGAGCTTTTTCGCGCCGAAGAGGAGCAGAACAATGATCAAGATCATGATCCCATCAGGCCCGGCAAGATTGGGTAAAAAGGCGATATTCATAAACGTTGGGTTTGTGGGCGTGAACTAACACCGGCAGGTGGAAGATGCAACGGGCATTCTGGGAACCGCCGGGCGGGCGGTTTTGTTAGGCCCGGAAAAAGCAGCTTGGGCTTCAGCCCAACCTCCCCGGCGACTTTGGGCTGAAGCCCAAGCTACTTTGCCGGCAGCAGCGCCGCAGCTTCCCGCGGGCTGGGCAGGCCCCACGCTTTCCATTTCGCCTCATACTCGGCGCGAGTGAGCAGCGCGTAGTGCGGGCGCTGGTCGGCGCGGAGCCAGCGGATGAGGTTCACGAGATTCTCCTCGGCCATCGTGGTGCAGCCAGCGGTCGGTCGCGTCGCGCCGCGGCGGATGTGGAAGAAAATCGCGCTGCCCTCGCCGGCCACGGGCGGGTCGGAGTTGTGGCGGATTTCGACGAGCCAGCGGTAGGCGAAATCGCCGTGCCGCATCTTCTGCTTTTCGAACCACGCTGGCGGGTTCGCGGGATCGACAGTGACGTGCCGGTTGTAGTCGGGTGAAGTGGCGTCATCGACCCACGCATCGCCCGCGCCGACCGTATGAAACGGATACTTTGCGCCCTTCGGCAGCGCGGCGTCGTAGGTGTAGATCGTCCCGATGCGAAACACCCCGCACGGCGCGCGGCCATCGCGCTCCTGCTTGTGCGTGCCGGTTTCGCCGGTGCCGAGCACGCCGCGGCCCCAGACGAGCCCGGTCTTTCCGTAGAGCACCGGCCAGGCGGGACCAGACGCTGCCCATCCGCCGCCACGGCGCTCGAAAAGCTGAAGCCTCCCGGACGTCGAATCCCACGTCGGCGCAATACTCACGATGAGCTGCTTCACTCCGTCGAGTTCGCCGGCAAAAGTCCGCGTGAGCAGCGTGAGCGCGAGGACCGCGAAGCCGAAGCCGCGCTTGCTGGCGCGGATTCTCTTTCTCATCATCGCCGTCTTGAAAAAGATCCCGCGTTCCGTTGCCGTCGTTGTCATCATAGCGGCGGTGTTTCTCGTTTACTGGCCCGCGCTGCGCAACGGTTTTGTCTGGGACGACACTGCGCTTTGCCTGCGCGATCCGCTCATCCGCAGTTGGCGGCTCATCCCGGAAGGCTTCCGCCATTTCCTTTTCCTCGATGCCACCGCCTCGAACTTCTACCGCCCGCTCCAGCGCCTGACCTTCACCGCCGATTACCAGCTTTACGGCTTTGCAGAGCCTCTCGCCAAGATGGTAGGAAATGAAATTGTGCCGCAGTGGGGTTGGCATCTCACGAGCATCGTCATCCACGCGGCGGCGGCGGTGGCGCTGTGGTTTCTGCTGCGCAAGCTGTGCGCCTCCCGGCCAGCTAAAGTCCTTTCCATCGAAGCCCGTGAATGGCTCGCGCTCGGCGTGGCGGTGCTTTGGGCAATCCATCCGCTGCACACTTCGGCGATCACCTACATCGCCGGACGGGCCGATTCGCTGGCGGCGCTCTGCGGGTTCATCGGGCTGGCGCTTGGGCTGGTGAGTTTGGAAAACGGACGACGCGCGCGGCTGGCGATGCTGGGCGCAACAGCGTGCTTTTTGGGCGCGCTGCTCTCGAAGGAAGCCGGCATCTTCGCGCTGCTCGTCTGGTTTCTGATTCTCACATGGCGGCGGGAGCCGTGGCGGGTTTTCGGGAAATGGCTCGCGCTGACCGCAGTCGTGCTCGGCAGCTACGGCGCGCTCCGTTTGACCGCGGAAAAAACCCCACCACCTGCGCCTCCACCCACCCCGCTGGCCATCCGTCCGATCCTCGCCGCTCGCGCCGTGGCGGAATACGCCGGCCTGGTCATCGCGCCGCTCAAACTGCACATGGAGCGCGACGTCAGCACCCGCCCGCAGGACAGCGTCGATGCCACCCTGCGCAATGCGCGGAAGCGCGAATACCAGACCCTGCTCGGCGTGCTGCTCATCCTCGGCCTGCTCTTCTGGGGGCGGCGTGGGCGGCGCGTCGATCCACTCATCCCGCTGGCCCTCGGCGCGTTCCTCGTGGCCTATCTCCCGATCAGCAATCTCTTCTCGCTCAACGCCACCGTCGCCGAGCACTGGCTCTACGTGCCGAGCGCGTTCCTCTTCCTCGCCGCCGCGCTCACGCTCGCGCACAGCCGGCTGCCGCGGCGCGCGATCATCGCTGTGCTGGTCCTCTGGATGGCTTTCCTGGGCACGCGCACCTTCCTCCGTCAGGCGGACTGGCGCGATCAGCGCACCTTCATCGAGCGCACCATCGCCGCTGGGGGCGGCAGCCCGCGCATGCACATGAATCTCGCCAATGTCGAAGCCGCCGACGGCCGCCCGGAAGTCGCGCTGGCGGAATATCGTGAAGCCCTGCGGCGCGCGCCGGAGCAAGCAATAATCTGGCTCGGCTACACGAATGTCCTGCTGCGCGCGCGGGAATTTTCCGCCGCTCGGGAGGCGCTGGCGCACGCGGAAAAATCCCCGCTGCTCGCGGCGGAATGTCTTCAGACCCGCGCTGTCCTCGACTACCTCGAACACGGGCGTGACACCGCCGACCTGCTCCGCGAGGCGGTCGCACTCGCGCCGCAAAACTGGGCGATCCGCAAGCGCCACCTCGAACACCTCAGTGAGCGCGGCGACCGCGAGACGGCATTGCGCGAGCTGCGCGAGTTCCTCCAGACCCACGCTTTTCGCAGCGACTCGTGGAAGCTCTTGGGCCAGCTCCTCGAGGGGATCAACCGCCCCGATCTCGCGCTCGGCGCCTACCGGCAGGCCGCCGACCGCGACGTGCATGACGACGAAACGCGGGCGCGCATCGGGCGGCTCGCCGCGGCCATCGCCGCAAAGAAATAGCATCGCGTTAATTGAGTGCTGATAACGGAGAGCTGGCGCAAGGCGCAAGCGCGACTCAAATCGACAAGTCGGCGAGTTCGACCGGACCCTTTTCAAAGATAGCCCATTGGCCGCGCCAGACATTCGCAACATCCTTGCGCAAAGCACAAGTGATACCAAACTCAGTTGAAGACTGGACGATACGAATCGGTGCGTTGCGCGATTTCCTTCGGTTCTCGGACTTTGGAAGGTGTCGGTTTTCAACTGTGTTTGGTATGAGGCCCTTTCGAGAACTGATCTGAAGGACCAGAGCGCCGCCTTCCTCAGTGAGATGCCAGAACACTTCGGCCCCTCCAGCGCCCAAGCCAACCATGCCATTTTGGAGAAACGTCATTCGGCGCGAACCGATGCCAACGCGATGGTATTCGAATGTCCCCCGTGTCAGCCAATCGGCGAGCGGCGTCCCGATCAACTGTTCACCGCGATTCCGAACGGTCCGAGCTTCATATTCACAAAGCAACTCGGCACAGCATTCGAGGTGGGAGCGCTGTCGCTTGCTATGGGCGAGTTTGCCCGCACCACCAGCGCAGTGGCCAATCACTGTTTCGTCATTCAGAAAAGTCCTCATTCCGTTAAAACAGCGATCCAACAATACCAGCGCCTGCGGAAACTCTTTCGCGAGAGCAACATTGATTATTGTCTGGTCGTTAAAAGGACCGCTTAGGAATAGAGGATCCATGGCCAT
Organism: Chthoniobacterales bacterium; assembly: GCA_038318725.1. Classification (GTDB taxonomy): domain Bacteria; phylum Verrucomicrobiota; class Verrucomicrobiia; order Chthoniobacterales; family Chthoniobacteraceae; genus Chthoniobacter. The sequence goes on along the minus strand of JBBQCM010000169.1, from coordinate 4,070 downwards.
CTCGCGAAAGCGTGCGAACAGGCGGGCTGCCCTGCGTGACGTAGCGATGACGCCAGAATTGACATACGGCAGCCGCCGCTCTGGTTCTACATACCACCAGCCCTTCTGCTGTTTCTCGTGCCGCTCGATGACATCGCGCACCATACCGAGCTTTCCGGTAAGGAGCTGTCGACAGAGTGCCGCACTGATGCGGATCGGCTTCCGGCAATAGGTGTCTGCGTCGACCAGCAAAAGCAATTCGCCATCCGCGACGTTTTGAACGGCTTCATGGAACCCTTGGCATTTCAACTGGCTGGTATATTTCCTTTCGCTAACCTCAGTGAAAGCAAACGCGCGGTTTTGAAAGGCATATTTTTCTGAGAGATGCACCAATTGTTCCGATGTCTTTTCCCCCGCTGGCGAATAGATGGTGACAGTTCCCGTGGCACCCAGTTGGACGCGGTAAGTTGCAGCCGCCAAACCCGCTGCAAACTGATACTCCTTTCCCGAACAGACTATCCCAATGTTAAGCGGGACTGACACGCTGGGTGGTGATTCTATCACTCCACGAAGCCTCAACGGTTTCGAAGCCGTCGGGAAAGTAACGCAGGGCCCCGCCCACATGATAGCGTTCAATCGCACGGATGACGTCTGCCGCGGTCACTAGATCGTGCATGCAACGCTGCACCTTGCGTCCGTTGAAATCGACCCGATTCACGCAAAGCTGGCGGTCTTTCGGATCGCCGTCCTCCAGTGCCACGGTTCGGCTCTTCCAACAGCCGCCGCTGGGGCAGCAGGGCAACTGGCCGTTTGCGTGAAGGTAAATATGGTTCGTGTAAGCCGTGAAGGTGCTCGGTTCCCGTCCCCCAGCCGTGACGACACACGGTTTCCGTGGCGGCAGGCCGGGCTTGCCCGGCGTGGCGGCCGCGAGATGCATGGCGAATGTGACCGGGCAGACCACCCCGCTGGCGTGATAGATAAGCCGCATCAGCATGCGCAGGTCGGTCTGACCGGCAAGGTTGATCACACCACTCAGCGGCGGGTGATGATGATTTTCGCCAACCCCGCCAAACTGTACAAACTGAATCCTGTCCCGAAAATGATCCACCACTTCCTGGGCAAACTCCGGTATCCACCACTTCGCTGTATAGTCTTTCTTTCCTCCGGTACAGATGAGCCAAAACGGGGAATCCCAGCCGGTGAAATGCTCATGCACCATGCTCATCCAGGCCAGTTCATCGACGCGAAAATGAATGTCGCCGCGAAACTTTGTGGCGCGGATTTTGACTCCAAGCTGCGCCTCCAAATCCAGGCGGTAGCCATGAATGAAGTGATAGGGACCCTCGTTGCTCTCGTGAATAATCGGGTAGTGACATTCGATGGTACGGACATCCGGCTCATCCGCGGCAAAGTCTGAGACATAGGGGTTGTTCTCCCACAACGCCGGGCACGGAGTTTCCACGGCGGTGCGGAACTTTCCCGGATGACTCAGGTGCAAGTCGCGAACGGCTGCCGTGAGCATGAGGATGTCCCCCGGCGAAAGCTTGCTGACGAGCCGCAGCTTTTCCGCCGTCGCAGATGCGGTCTGCGCAAGAGCAGGTGCATTGCCTAGTTCAGTTTCGGACGATGCGTGTTGCGTCAGTTTCTCAAACTCGGCCAGGGAAATCTCCTCCGCTGGCGGAAGAAAAGCCTCCCGGCAGATGCGGATGAACGCCGCCCGCTTTTTCCAATGACCGGGACGGCTGCTGATGGCGTGGGTGCTGCGCAGATTCTTATGCGGCAGTTTGATCGCCAGATGCCGCTGTCCGAAGGCACCGGTCAGGCAATAGGAGAGAAAAATATCTTCGCCCTGCTGTCCCACCGAGGGATAGTAATCCGCGCTCTTCGGAAACTCGTGTTCCGCGGCGATGAGAATGGGAATGGCCTTGCGATGAATGCACGTCGCCCGCGTCAGGACCATTTCTACTTCTCCATAAGAGTCTTTGAAGGTGTATCTCTGCTTTCCCGTCAGATTCCGTCCTTGCAGGGAATAGGCGCGCTCCGCATTCCCCGCCAGTTCCGCCGCAAAACGCTGGAAGACCGGTTCTTCGAGGAGGATGTCATCGTCTTGAAACACCAGGCACTCGTTTCGCGCGAGATGCCCCAAGACCCAGCGGGTTCTCAAACCGAAATCGCAGGTCGAGGAGATGACCTGAACCTTGGGATGCTGGTAGGTGAATGCTTGCCCAGGGTTGTTATGAAAGATCAGGATTTCATCGAGAATCGGAAAATGTGCCTGAAGGTCGAGAATGCGCTTCAGATTTTCCGACCGCTTCCAGCTCAACAAAAGCAGGCTTACTTTTGGGGGCGGCGTTTTCATGCAATTAGCGACTCATTTTGAAGGAATTCGCACTATGACCCAAAGCAGCTCCAAATAGCGACTTATACCAAACTCAGTTGAAGACTGGACGATACGAATCGGTGCGTTGCGCGATTTCCTTCGGTTCTCGGACTTTGGAAGGTGTCGGTTTTCAACTGTGTTTGGTATTACAAGGTGACGTGACATCTTTCGCGATTCCGCAATCCACAAAGCGCACGCTTATTTTGCCTTTCCGAGATCGTGGATGTCGCGCTCGCTGGCGGCTATGACGACGATACCGTCGTATTTCATTCCGGTTGACGGGTCGATCGGCTCGCCGTCACGAAGAGTTCCGCTCACTTGTAGCACGCGGCCTGCATAGTGAGATGGCAGAAGGCGTAATCGCTTGTCAACGAGGATGGCAACCTGCGGCGAATTGTCATAATGGCCATGAGAATCACGAGGTCTAAACCGAACCGCGTTCGTCTTGACACCCGTATGTGACCCAATTGTGCCAAGTTCAGTCCGAACGATCCATGTGCCGCGCCGAGACGGTTTCGTTGCACATCCGGCTAGTGCTATTCCGCAAACAAGGAGCAGGAGATGCTTCATTGGAGCAGATCCACGTAACAATCCTCGACATACCACGGCAACGTATCGTGATTAACATCTTTGCCATACATTCGATAGACAGGATCGTTAATGTCAGGACTGCCTTCACGGTAATTCCACTTGCGATCTACAGTGACATTCACCTGATGTGGTGTGGTGGCCGCGCTGGAGTAGGAACCGCCGCGTATTCTGCGACTAACTAGGTCTCCAACACTTCCAAACCAACCCGGCCCTGGATGATGCGGCGTGGTTTTCTCACGAAAAATCCCATTGCAACCCTTTCTCTGGTAATAATTCGTGAACTTTTTCACGTTATTTTTGACGCTTGCTGAATGAAGTCCCGTTTTTACGGGGTCGATGGTTACGAGCGTATCAAAAACAATCGGCTTTTCGAGCTTGTAGCGCGGCGCTCCGAGGCTGGAGCGAATCCAGCCCTGCCGATTGACTTTATTGGTCAGGATGATCGCCAGATGTCCGCCCAACTGAACCCTGCGAGCTTAATCGTCGCGGCATCAATCTCTTTCGCGCAGATGCAACGGTCGCCATTTCGATCAAGCGCCCGCAACAGGTGCAGCAGCGCATGGTGGCAATTGCTGTAACCAAAGATTTCGTCATCCTGGAAATTAGCTCGGTTCTTGAGTGCTTCTCGAAACTTCCTATTACCCCACGGCTCGCCGAATACTGGTATTTGAGCTCCGTTGATCGCAATTTTGATGACAAACGGTTCGACAGAGGATTGCGAGGATTCGCACGAAACCGAAGAATCCGAACTGGCCGAAACGGCGCTTGAGATGCTACTGGGCGAGGGGCTTTCGCCCTTGCTGCATCCCGACGACTCACTGGAGGCGGAGTAGCTGGACTCCGTAGAGGGACATACGGTTGGCATGCTCCGAGCATGCAATGAGACAGGCCGATGTCCAACCCTTCTTTTGCTGGCAGCGCAGCGGGCGAGATGAGGCTGGCCTGCCCCCGGTTTTTGATCCACTCGCTATGAGAGTTTTGGTTGGTTTTCGGGGTTTGGGTTGGTGGTGATGTGGTTGCTGGGAAGGGCGCAGCCTTGGGGCTGCCGGAGCGTAGCGGAGGCAGCCCCAAGGCTGCGCTGCGCGAACTCCACCGGCGTCTGGTAGTCGAGCGACGAGTG
>JBBQCM010000168.1:0-12709 GCA_038318725.1 Chthoniobacterales bacterium | reverse complement strand
TTATCAGGCGTTCCCTAGTTGGATTTACATGCCGTGGACGGCCAACTGGGGCATCGGTTACACGGATGAATCCGGCCGCTGGAGCGTGGAGCATGGCTACAACGGGGCATTCGTGGATCGTGATGCGATCGAAGCGGAAGGCGCGAAGACGGGGCGGCTCGACTGGATCAATCAGTTCAAGCTGCGCTTTTACGTGGACCACGCGGCGAACAAGGGGCTGCTGCATTTGTGGGACGGCGATGCGGTGAAACCACATCTTGCCGAACTTCACGGCACCGGCGTTCGGCCCGTGCCGCTGAATGACACCACGCGGACCAAGCTCCAGGAGTATCTGCGCCGGCACCTCGCGGCGGTGAAGGACTCGCCCAATCGCGCGGCCTATGCGCTGGACGATGAGCCGTCGTGGGGGCACTTCGTCCATCCGACGATGTGGCGCGTGACGGATGACGAGACGGCTTATCCGAAGTGGCTCGCGGAAGTTTATGGCCCCGGCGCTCCGAAGCGGGAGAAATGGGTGAGTTATGAGGACATCAGGCCCAAGCTCGCTAGCTGGAGCATCAAGGATTCCGACGCGAGCCCCCTCATGGATCAATGGACCTTCAATGACTCACTCTGGGCTAACTACCTCGGCAGACTCGTCGAATATGCCAACATGCTTGATCCCGCGACACCGTGCGGCTTTGTCGGCGGGCAGGCGCCGAGTGCCTTCGGCGGCTACGATTACGCGAAGCTGATGCGCAAGGTGCAGTTCATCGAGTCCTATAACCTCGGTTCTTCGCAGGCGATCATCCGCTCGTTCAATCCGCACAACGCACTCCCCGCGGTGACGAGTTGCTTTCATAAGTCCGCGGACGACGACATCTGGCAGACTTGGTATTACCTCGCGCACGGCAATCGCGGGCACATCGGCTGGGTCGAAGGCTGGTTCGATGGCAAGACGCCGAAGCCCTGGCACGAGCAGGTCGCACCGACTTATCTTGAGGCGGGGAAGAAGATCGGTCCGTTGATGACCGGCGCGGAATGGCGGCATGATGGCGTGGCCATTTACTACAGCCATGCTTCGATCCAGCTTGGCTGGATCCTCGACGCCGAAGCCCACGGCAAGACGTGGACGAACCGCAATGACGACGCCAAGCTCAGCGGTGCAGTCCACGTCCGCCACGCCTGGGAAAACATGCTGCGTGATTCCGGCCTGCAATATAGCTGGCTGAGCTATGTCGATGTCATCCAAGGCGGCGTGCCGAAGGAATTCAAAGTCCTGATCCTGCCGTCCTGCCTTTGCCTGTCCGATGCGGAAGCCCGCCAGATCGCGGCCTTTTGCCAGCGCGGAGGCACGGTCATTGCGGACTATCTTCCCGGACTATGGGATCAGCATGGCAAAGGGCGCGCGGCCGGCGGCGTCCTCGATGAAATGTTTGGCGTCAAGCACGATGCCGGTCTGCGTGCCGCTGATGTCTTCGGCGACAAGCTTTGGGTCGAGGTGGATCAAGACGCAAACTACTCGTGGAAGACCTATGAAGAGTTTTTAACCAACAAGAACACTGCCGTGGTGGATGCGAGTGGCTTTCACAAAGCCGTGCGCACGCTGCCCGTCAATCAAACCCACAAATATGGCAGTGGCACGGCGGTGCTGATGAACCTCTCACCGCAGTGGTATAACGCCTGCCGTGTGGCCGGCGCGGCCCAGGCGGCCAAGCGCGACATTTTCATGCAGCACATCAAGGCCGCTGGAGTTGCACCGTGGGTTCGGATCAAGAACGCGGCGGACCGTGAGCACGGCTATGAGATCACCTATTGGTCGAAGCAGGATGCCAGTCGCCCGGCACGCACCATTCTCTTCGTGGGTCTCAATCCCGAAATCAGCGGCACCGATCTCGGCGGCGGCAACTCCATCGGCCTCAAGACCGCGACCGTGCCCATCACGCTCCAGTTCACGCGCGACGTGAAAGGATTGCGTGATGAGCGGACCGGCAAGGAGCGCGGCAACGGACGGGAGTTTCCATTCGATTGGAAACAGAATGAGGCCATCGTGGTTTCCTTCGATGCGCCGTAGCCACTGCACTGGCCCGGCGCAGGAAGAGGGCTTGCCGCCAGTCTTGCGGCTCAAGGAGCCTGCGAAACCTTATATCTTCAGTCACACGCACCCTTTCACCACTCCTCGGCTGGTGCAAAGCGGCATCCGGCATGTGCGCGATGGGTTGGGCGAGCTGCTGGTGGACATCGGCAAACTCGGCATCCGGGCGACGTAGCCGCTCTCGGTTGTAGAGGCGGCTCTCTGCGCAGCAGGTGCCGCCTCTGCTTTCCCAAGCGCCCCACCGGGCGTCAGGCGGCACGTCTTGCGGACAGAGCCGCCTCTCCACCGGCTACGATATTCTTGAATCCGCTCTAGGGATTGAACTCCAAAGGCGATCCCGATATCTCATCGTCGGATGTCTCATAAATCTGTCCCGGATTTCCTCCACGAAATTCGTTCCCGCATCGGGCTTGTCGTCGTCGGTCAAGATGTCGTCGTCGAACGATTGCTCATCGCGTTGCTGACCAGCGGCCACATTCTTCTGCAAGGCATGCCCGGTCTCGCGAAGACTCTGCTCGTCGATACACTCGCAAAGACGGTTGACCTGCTCTTTGCGCGCGTGCAATTCACCATCGATCTGCTGCCGTCGGACATCGTGGGCTCGGAGATTCTCGATCAGCGCACGAGCGAGTTTCGCACGCGGAAAGGACCGATTTTCACCAACCTGCTGCTGGCCGACGAGATTAACCGCGGCGCGCCAAAATTGCAGAGTGCGCTGCTGGAAGCGATGCAGGAACGGCGCGTGACGATTGGGAACGAAACCTTCTCGTTGCCGCAGCCGTTCGTGGTGATCGCCACGCAAAACCCGGTGGAGCATAGCGGGACGTTCGAACTGCCCGAAGCGCAGCTCGACCGCTTCATGATGTGTCATCGGCTGAATTATCCAACGCCGGAGGAAGAAGAGGAAGTGCTGCGCCGGAACCTTAACCTCGGGCTCAAACGCGATGCCTCCGGCGCGGCGGTCGCGAGGACGGAGTTTGACGTGATGAAGCGCGATCCGGCGGGCACGATCGCGGATCTGAATGCAGCGATGGAGGCGGTGCATCACGTGCATGTGAGCGAGGTTTTTCAAAAGCATGTGATTGAACTGATTCAAAGGACGCGGCGTCACGCGAAGCTGGAGTTCGGCTGCAGCCCGCGCGGCTGCATCGCGCTCACGAAGGCGGCGCGTGCACGGGCCTGTTTGCTCGGGCGCGACCATGTATTGCCGGAGGATCTTTTCGCGCTGGCGGAGGACATCATGCTGCACCGCGTGCGCCTGAAATATGAAGCGGTCGCGGAGGGTGCCACTGGCCGGGCGGTGCTGAACGAAATCCTGAACGGGATGGGGTGAACGAATGAGCGGCGCGACGTTTCTTCTACCGCCATGCGACGGCCTGGATGCGCGGCAGTTTCAGGTCTCGATCAAACGACTCGCGGACAGCCTCAACTTCGGCATGGACCCTTCGCCCTTTCTCGGCTCGGGGCAGGAGTACGCGCAATCGCGTCCCTATCAGTTCGGCGATTCGCTCAGATCCATGGACTGGCGCCTGACCGCGCGCACGGGGCGGCCATTCATCAAAGAGTATGAAGCCACCAAGCGGATGCCCGCATGGCTGATCGTGGACGGCTCCGCGTCGATGACCGTTTCCTCGCAGCCGCTCAGCAAATACGCGTGGGCGGTGCAACTCGCGGGCGGATTGGCGATGGCGTGTCTCGATCGCGCGAGCCCCGTCGGAGTGATGACGGTGGGCGATCGGGAATTGCGCCAGGAGCCGAGTCTTTCGCGCGATCGACTGATGCTGTGGCTGCATCAGCTCCGGCATTTTCGTTGCGACGAAACGACGACGCTGGGAGCGCGGCTCGGCACGCTGCTGCCGTCGCTGCCGAGCCGCGCGCTGGTGATCGTGCTGAGTGATCTGCACGACCGGCGGGCGCTGCCGGTTTTGAAAATTGCGGGGCAGAAGCACGACGTGATCGTGATCCAACTGCAAGACCCCGCCGAGGAGCCGGTGCCAGGCGGCGGGTTTTTCCGCGGACGCGAGGCCGAGAGCGGTCGGCAATTTCTTTCGCAGGGAGAAAGGCAAATGGTCGATTTCGCGATGTCGGAAGCGGAATTGCGCATCGCACGGGTGGATCATTTACGGCTGCGCACGGATGAGCCGTTACTCGCACCGCTCCAGCAATTCGTCAGAGCGCGTGGCACTCTGGGGAGGATGGAGCGATGAACCGGCGCGCGTGGCTTATTTTGCTGTTCTTCGCGCTCGCCGGAATGGTGCGCGGCGCGGAGCCGGTACTGGTCGGACGCGGTGTGGAGATCCGCGATGTGATGTTGCCGGGCGCGGAGTTGCGCGTGCGCAAAAGCCGCGGACTCACTGAGCCGCTCACGTTGCGCATCACGGCCACCTACCCGCATGGCACCGCAGGCTTCCGCTACGATTTTCACTGCGTGCCGATGGTCGCCGGAAAACACGACCTCACCCAATTCCTGGAAACGACGAACGGCGAGCCTGCAAAAGGGTTGCCGCCGATTGTCGTCGAGGCGACTGGCGTTTTGCCCGCTGGGCCACCGGGAGGGCTGAAGGAACTGCCGGCCGCTGTGGTCCCCCGAGTCGGCGGATATGAGGCGATGATTCCCTACGGCATCGCCTTGTGGGCGGCGGCTGGCGTTGGAGTCTTTTGGTATTTCCGGAAACGGAAGGCGCAAGCGCAATTCGCCGCGTCGATTCCGGCACCAACGCTCGCCGAGCAAGTGAAGACGCTACTGCAGCGCGCAATCGCACAGCCGCTCGGCACACCTGAGCAGGCCGAGCTCGAACGCCTCCTGCTCTCCCACGGCCGCGAACAACTCGGCCTCGCGCACGCCACGGACCCTGCGGTGTGGCGCGCCTTGCGCGAAAATCCAAATACGGCCTCGTGGCTCCGCACGCTTGAAGCCTGGCTGCATCGGCCTGCCGCATCGCCGCCCTCGCCGGAAGAGTTGCGGGAACTTCTTTCGCACTTTCCGTGACCTTGCCGTTTGCCCATCCGTGGATGTTGAGCCTGCTGATTGTGCCGTTGGCGATGCTCGTGCTCGGATGGAAACGGCACGGCGCGGAAATCGTGGTCCCCTTTGATCACGGTGCGTTCCATCCGCGGAAGTTCGGGCTCTTCACGCTGCGTCTGGCGGCCTCGATTCCGGCCCTCCTGCTCGCGATTGCCATCGTCTTATTCGCCGGGCCACAGCGGCAGAGCGAGCCGCGCACGCGGCGGATTTTGACGAATATCGAATTCCTCGTGGATGTGTCTGGCTCGATGACCTCGCCCTACGGCGACGGCACGCGCTACGACGCCGCGATGGAGAACATCATGAAGTTTATCGATGCGCGGAAAGGCGACGCCTACGGGCTCACCGTGTTTGGCTCGGACGTGCTTCATTGGGTCCCGCTCACGATCGAGCCGAGCGCGCTCAAATGCGCGCCGCCCTTTCTCTCGCCCATGAAGCTGCCGCGCTGGTTCGGCGGCGGAACGCTGATCGGAAAAGGGCTCGAATCCTGCCTCCAATCGCTTTCGCAGCGAGGGGACGGCGACCGGATGATCATTCTTCTGACCGACGGTTACAGCTTCGATCTGGCCAACGGAAATGACGAAGTCATCGCGGGGAAACTGCGCGCTGCAAACATCCGCGTCTATTGCATCCATATCGACAAGTCCGAGCCGCCCCTCGAGGTGCAGTTGATCGCCCAACTGACCGGTGGGCAAACTTTCAGCGCGGGTGACCCGGCGGCCATGCCGGCGGTCTTTCGCCGTATCGATGAAATGCAGAAAGCCCGCATCGAACGCGTCGCGGGCGAAACGTCGGACGACTTTCGCCCGTGGGTGCTGGCGGGCGGCGGCCTCCTTCTCGCGCACCTGCTGGCGGCTTTCGGACTTCGCTTTACGCCATGGTGATTCTCCCCGAACTCATCACGATCGCAGTCGTCGCGCTTTTTACGCTGGCCGAGTTTTTGCACGCCCGGCGGGTGACGCGCCTGGCACGGCTGGCCTTTGGTTTCGGCGGACGTGCCCGCGCATGGACGAGCGCCGCTTTTCCGCTGCGCGTGACCGCCGCGGGGCTCGTCGCGTGGGGCCTTGCTTCGCTCTATTTCGAAGAGCCCAAGGTTTTCAAAACGCGCGAGGCCCAACCGAACCAGCAAAGGCATGTCATCATCGTGTGGGACGTCTCGCCGAGCATGAAGCTCGACGACGCCGGCTCCGACGGGAAAATGAAACGCTCCAAACGGGCGGCGGAATTGATGCGTTCATTCTTCCAGCGCGTGCCGATGGAAATGGTGAGGCTGTCGGTTGTGGCCACCTATACGGAGGCGAAGCCCGTGGTCGTTGACACGCGCGATGTGGCCGTGGTGCAGAACATCCTCGACGACCTTCCGCTCTCGCATGCGTTCCCGAGTGGAAAAACGAATCTGTTCTCCGGCATCGAGGAAGCCGCGCGCATTGCCGCACCATGGGAGCGCGAGAGCACGACGCTGCTTGTGCTCAGCGACGGCGACACCGTTCCACCGTCCGGCATGCCGCGGCTGCCGATCTCGATCAAAGAGGTCGTGCTCGCCGGCGTGGGCGACCCTCGGACGGGGAAATTCATCAATGGTCATCAATCCCGCCAGGAAGCGGCGGCACTCCGACAGGTCGCTGTGCGCCTGCGCGGGGTGTATCATGATGGCAACACGCACCAACTTCCCACCGATTTGCTCCGCAGCCTCGTGGCCTTGCCGGAGCAGAGCGTTTTTCAAAGGTTTACCCGCCGCGAATATGCGCTCGCCGCCTTGGGAATGGGCGCTATAATTTTCGCGATCCTGCCTTGGTCGTTGCTTGCCTTCGGCTCAGGGTGGAGGCCCGGCGTTCGTTTTAAGCAAACCGAAATTGTTCAAACCAACATTGTCGCATCATGAAAATCTTACTTCTGCTCACTTGGCTGGCCGCTCCGATCGGATGGCTCGGCTGGCATTACGGACCCGGCCAGGAGGCGCTGAAGCTCGATGCCTCAGATCGCGCTGTAAAACAGGCGCTGGCTGCTACCGACGTTAAAGAACAACTCAACGCATGGGATGCCGCCATCGGGGCGCTTCCAAAATCCGCCACCGCGCAAGCGCAGCGGCTCCGGCTCGCGCGTTGCGAAACCCTCGCGGAAAATCGCCAGCTTCCGCAGGCGCGCAAGGAACTCGAAGCGCTTTACAGCGAAATGAAAGACGACTCGACCGCGGAAGCCGCGGAGCTCGGGCGCGTGCAGGAGCAACTCGCCAGCGCCAAATACTACATGACCTGGCTGATGCGCCTGGAGGGATTGCCACAGGCAGAATGGGAACCGGAGATTGAGAGCTCCCGGCAGCATTTCCGTTTGCTCGCGGAGAAAGGCAGCGGCGACAAAGATCGCTATCAGGAAAAACTGGAATCCGCGATTCGCCTCGCGCGGATGGATCTCACCGAGTTGCAAGGCCTGCCGTTGCCTGGCTGCTGCAAAGGTTGCCGCTCAGGAAAATGCAGCAGCCAGGCCAAAAAACCGCCTGAGAAAAAAATGGTCGATTCGCGAAGTGCTGGTGGCAACCAGATGGTGGACGGCGAAGGCAACTAGAAGCCCGCTTCCGCCCTGTATATTTTCCCGTGAAGATTGCCGTTACGCTCAGCGCGTGCTGCTTCGTTGGCTTGCTGATGGCGCAAGAAGAAGCTGCCGAACTGCCCGGCGGTCCGAACGTCGTTATCCCGACCGCACTGTTGAACGCCACCGCTCCAGCGGACGGCAAAGCAGTCGAGCCGAAGGTGCCTACGGTTTTGGAAGCCTTCAAGAAAACCGCGTTCTCGCGCACTCCCGTCACTTCATTGCGTGAGTGGGCAGGGGTAACTCCGGAACCACCGAAGCTGCCGAGCGGGGCGGCTGCGCCAGCACCCGACCCGCACGCGCCGTTGCTAAATGCCCTGCGCAAAGACGTCGCGATGGGAAACTGGAAAGCCGTCGGCGCGTTTCTCGCGGAGCAGTTTAAAGACAAGCCGGACGAGGCCAGGCAGGCGTACCAATACCTCGTGGAAACACTCGGACGCACGAACACGCAGCAGCAGCAACAGCAACAGCAGCAGCAACAAATCCCGCGCTACTTCTTCGAATCGAATGTGCTCAGTCCGCGCGACGTGGTGGAACTTGCGGACCAATGCCCGTCCGAGCCGGATGAAGAAATCCTGAAGAAACTCGGCGCGTTGCTCGGCACATCGTTGCAAAACGGCAATGTGCTCGATGATGTGCTCAAGCGGATGGACGCGGGCACGACCAAACTCGGTGGCAAAGACTCGAAAGCGCGCCGGCGTGCCGCGCAATTGCTGGTCGCGGCGGGACGGCCGATCGAAGCCGCGGCTTTCCTTGCAAAGCAGGAAACTGCCATCGCCGAGAAAGACATCGCTTCGCTGAACTTGCTCGCCACTTCCGCCGAGGGTCAGTTTGCCAAGGACGGCAAGCCGGAGGACCTCGAGCGGGCCTGGCAGATAACGCAAAGCGCGCTCGCATTGACCGACGTCGATCGATCCGAACGAACGATCGCGTTGCGCCGCGCGGTAGAGCTGGCGACGAAGGTACGTAGCGAGTTCGGCGGGCAATGGCTGACGGACAGTTTTACTTCCAAGCCGGAACTCGGGATGGAAATTCTTTCCGGCATCGGCGCCGCTTCCGTGCAGAGTCGCATGCAACCGAAGCCGGACAATCGGTTGCTCAACCTCGAATTGCAGTCTCGCGCTGTAGAAGCGCTCATCAAAGCCTCGCCGCAGCGGACGCGCGAATGGAGCCAGGCGCTTACATTGCTGGCGATGAACTGGCTCACGGAAGCGAAGCTCGGGCAGGAGCGTGACACGTCCACCACGCGCGGGCCGCAGATGAACTACGACCCTTTCGGCAACGTCTTCTTCGGCGACATGCAGATGGGAGGAATGCAGAATCAGCAGCAACAATTTCAGCCGATCGCCACGGGAAAACTGCTCGCGATTGCGCCGGGGGACGCCTGGGTCGAAGCGGTGGAGCCCAGCCTCAGCCCGGCATTGCTCACGCAGATTGCGAATCTGCATCTCAAAGTGAAAGACGAGGCCGCCGCGTTTCCTTATATCGAAAAACTGGCGAAAACGAATCCGGTCGATGCCCGCGCGCTGGTCGATCGCTTTATCGAAGTGTGGGGCGAAAACCGTGACCCAAATGCCGACCGCCGGCGGACCAACCGCTACATGTTCATCTATGGCTACAATCCGCAGGCGGATGGTATCCCGCTGACGCGCTCGCGGCAGGAGCGCAATCTGGAAGAACTTTCTGGGTGGGTGAAAAAGCTGCGTGCTTTGAACCTCGGCGAGATGGACGAAGCGAAAATCGCCTCGGCTTTCATGCGCACGCATAGCACCGCCGAGGTCTATCGCCTCGACAACATCGAGAAAGTTTTCGGCGGCCTTGCGCAGATGAAGGCGAAAACGTTTGCCGCCATTCTCGGCACGATGCGGCAGAATCTCGCCACCGTCTGGCGCAGCCCGAAAGAGCAGCAGGCGAAAAAGACGAAGCGGTCGGATCGTGAGATGATGGCCGAAGTCAAGCGTGGTTATGACGTCACAGCATCGATGCTCGCGAAAGGCGAGGAACGGTTTCCCAACGACTGGAAACTGCGCCTCGTGAAGGCGGCGCTGATGCTCGACGAAACGAACTTCCGCAACCTCGAGGACAAAGAGTCGTCGTTCACCAAGCAGCGCGAATCGGCGTTCGCCGTTTTCGCGGAGGCTGCCGCGCTCTATGCGCAAGCGCTGCCGTCGATGGAACTGAAGGACCAGGGTGCGGACGTTTACCTGACGTGGTTTTACGCCAGTCTCGGCGCCCCCGATCTCGAAGCGGTCAAAGCGCAGCAGACCCCGTCACCCAAGCAGAGCGCGCTCATTCGCGCCGCCATCTCCGCGCTGCCGGGCGAAGCCAGTGAGCGCCACGAGACTCTTTTCGCCAACGCCCTCTCCACGCGCATGACCGCCGCCGCGCCTGCGGTCAAGCACCGCTATCTCTCGCAAGGTCTGCCCATCGCGCAAAACAACGAACGCGCGCGCGAGGCCCGTGCGCTTTTCGACTATTACGCGGACCTCGTCACCGAGATCAAACTGGAAGCGCGAATCGACGGCGCCGATGTGGTGGGCACAACGCCGTTCGGCCTGTTCGTGAATATCCGCCACACGAAGCAAATCGAACGCGAAGCCGGTGGTTTCCAAAAGTATCTGCAAAATCAGAACAACCAGCAGGGCTTTTACAACTTCGGCCGCCCACTGGAGAATTACCGCGATAAATTCGAAGAAGCCGCCCGCGAAGCGCTCAAGGAGAGTTTCGATGTGCTCTCCGTAACATTTCAAACGGACAAAATCGAATCGCGCGGCGACGCAGAGCCTGGCTGGCGCGTCACGCCCTACTGCTACTTCCTGCTGAAAGCGAAAGGCCCGCAAACCGACGCCCTGCCCGCCTTTACGCTAAACCTCGATTTCATGGATACCTCAGGCTACGCGATTCTCCCCATCGAATCGCCACGACTCCCGCTCGACGCCTCCAAGGCCAGCGCACCTCGCCCCGTGCGTAAACTCGAAGTCCAGCAAATCCTTGACGAGCGCAAAGCCGCGGAGGGCATTCTCGGGCTGGAGATCAAAGCCACGGCCCGCGGACTCGTGCCCTCGCTCGACGCGCTCTTCGACCTCAGGCCTGCTGAATTCGATATCGCAAGCATTGAGGACCAGGGCGTCCGCGTCGTGCAGATGGAAAGCGGCGAAGAAGAGTCTGACGATGGCGGGGCGGACGCCGTTTCAGAGCGCATTTGGAACGTCATCTTGCGTGGGAAAAATGACCTCGTCGCTCCCGCAAAAAGCTTTTCCTTCGCGAAACCGAAATCCGACGACATCAAGACCACTTATTTCCGCTACGCCGACGCTGATCTCGTCTCGGTGGACGAGAATGTGGAGCTGGGCGCGAAGTACGGCAAAACCGGGATGTCTTGGTATTGGCTGTGGCTCGGACTTCTCATCCCCGCAGGAATCTTCTGGTTCCGCAAAGGCAACCACGAAGCCGATGGGCCAGCAGCGCCGTTTGTCGTCCCGGATGAAATCACGCCCCTCTCCGTGATTGGCCTGCTCCAGCGCATCAAACGCGGCGGAAATCTCGATGCCGCAACCACCAGCGAACTCGATCAAACCCTCGCCTCAATGAAACGCCACTATTACACCGACCACGCCAGCGCCGCGATGCCAGACCTCGCCAGCCTGGCGAATGAATGGGTGGCCAAAGCGCTAAAAGCGGCGTGACGATTTTGTCGCGACGCAGGTCCGTTGCCAGCGCCTTTCGGGCGATACATTGATCCAGGGGGCGCTGCAGGATGCCCAGCGCGCGCTGCTGCCGGCGCTCGGGAAGTGAGCGCTTCGCCTCAAAGAAAGCGACCGACGATCGGGTCGTTACGTGTTACTGATTTGAAGATAAAAACCGAATGACGATCGCAGGAATTTTTCGCACCGGCGCAATGGCCATGACCCTCGTGGCATTGGTGTTCGTCGTGCCAATGTCATGCCCTGCGGCGACGACGGACGACCAGGAATTTGCGGCGCTGCAGGCCGGGGCGAAAAAATCCTTTCGTGAGGAGGCCACGCCCTTTCTCGATCGCTATTGCACGGACTGTCATGGGGCCAAGAAAATGAAGGGCGGGATCAACTTTGCGCCTGCGCTCAAGAACCCCGGGGGATCGTCTTTCACCAGGCAGTGGAAGCAGGCGCTGGCCAACGTGAAGAGCCATGACATGCCGCCGGACGATGTGGACAAGCAGCCGACGGATGAGGAGCGGCAAAAGTTCGTGGACTGGATTGCGCAGATCAAGTTTCTCAGCCCGAAGGATCCAGGCCAGTTTGTAATCCGGCGGCTGACCAAAGTGGAGTATGGCAACACGCTGCACGATCTCTTCGGGGTGGATGCGGCGGTCGCGCAGGAGCTGCCGGATGAGGTGTTCGGCGAGGGGTATCTGAATACGCTGTCGCCGCTCCAGTCGGAGCAGTATCTGGGCATCGCCAATGAGGTGCTCGATCGGATTCTGGCACCCAAGGATGCGCCGCCCACGGAGGTGCAAAAGCGGCTCTTCGGTGAACCGCCCGCGCCGGAGACGGATCTCCGCGCGGCGGCGAGAAAGGTCGCAAGCAAGCTGGCCCGCAACGCCTATCGCCGGCCACCGTCGGAGGCCGAGCTGGATCTTTTGTTGCGGGTCTTTGATCTGGCCCGGCAAAATAAACTGACCTACTCGGACGCGCTCCGCCTGATGCTCAAGGCGGTCCTCGTTTCGCCGCAGGTCCTCTTCATCACGCCCGCCGGGGAGGCGGAATCGGGGAAGGCGGTCGTGCCGCTGGATGACTATCAACTGGCGTCGCGCCTGTCGTATCTGCTGTGGGCGACGATGCCCGATGCGGAACTCTCGGCGCTCGCGGATGCGGGGAAACTCCATGAACCTGCAGTGCTCCAGGCGCAGGTGAAGCGTCTGCTCGCGGATCCTCGTTCGCGGGCGTTGTTCGATGGTTTTGGCGCGCAGTGGCTCGGACTGGCAGGTCTCGGCAAGCAGACCTTCGACCCGGCCAAATTCCCCCAAATGACCGCGGAGATGCGCT
>JBBQCM010000167.1:0-12746 GCA_038318725.1 Chthoniobacterales bacterium | reverse complement strand
TACTACGCGAACAGCGAAACCTTCAACGGGGCCTACGTGGCCCTCCGCCAGGCCTGCGCCGATCTCTACCCGCCCGCCGACCTCGCCGAACTGACCAAGGCCCTGCAAGCCGTCGAGATGGATCAGCCCCCGCTGCCCGCGCCGCCCTTCGTCATCACCACGCTGACCGCCGCCAGCCTCGGCCAGCCCGGTGCCACCGCCACGGTGCAGTGGAATTCCCACGCCGGGAAAACCTACCGCATCCGCTCCTCCACCGACCTCGTGACGTGGACCGACGTGAACCCCACCGTCCCCGCCCAAGGCGAAAGCACCACCCACACCGACCCCGCACCCGCCCCGGTGGACGGCCGGCTGTTCTACCGCGTGGAGCAGAACTAATACCAAACTCAGTTGAAGACTGGACGATACGAATCGGTGCGTTGCGCGATTTCCTTCGGTTCTCGGACTTTGGAAGGTGTCGGTTTTCAACTGTGTTTGGTATAAGTAGTCCAGCGCTTTAGCGCGCACGGACGCAGCTGCGAGAGCGACGCGCGGATTTTGGAGGGGTGTTTTTGCGGGCTGAAGCCCGGGACTACTTTGTGACGTGGACCGACGTGAACCCCACCGCACCCGCCCCAGTCAATGGCCGCCTTTTCTACCGGGTGGAGCAGAACTGAACCAATAACTCCGTGCAAGAACGACGGCAGATTCCCCCCTCTCGGGGGCCGTGCCTCAATTTGGGAGAATTCAAAGACCTGTCATCCTGAGCGCCGGAGTGCCGGGGCGATCAGTTTTCCAAGCAACGCTCAGCCCGCCGAGGGCAGCGGAGCAATGGGATCGGTCTCCGCCTCGTAGTCCACGCCGGGGAGGCCGAAGCCGAAGAGTTTGAGGAACTCGTTGCGGTAGCCGGCGATGTCGGTGAGGGCGCCGAGGTTCTCGGTGGTGGCCTGCGGCCAGAGGGTGGCGACTTCGGCCTGGATCTCGGGGCGCATTTCCCAGTCGTCGAGACGGACGCGGCCGGCTTCGTCGGGCGGCGGTGCGGCGGAGTCAAAGAGCCGGGTGGCGAAGAGGCGGTAAATTTGCTCGATGCAGCCTTCATGGAGGCCATGGGCTTTCATTACTTTGTAGAGCATGGAGATGTAGAGCGGGACGACGGGGATGGCGGAGCTGGCTTGGGTGACCAACGCTTTGTTCACCGAGACGATGGCGCGCCCTCCCTTCGCGCCCAGCCGCGTCCGCAGACGACCTGCGGTGGCTTCGAGATCTTCCTTGGCCCGCCCGATGGTGCCGTTGCGGTAGATGGCCCAGGTGAGGTCCGGTCCGATGTAGCTGTAGGCCACGGTGAGCGCGCCGTCGGCCAGCACGCCGGCACTTTCCAATGCATCGATCCACATCTCCCAATCCTCGCCGCCCATGACCGCGGTGGTGTCGGCGATCTCCTGCTCGCTGGCGGGCTCGATGGTGATGTCGGTGACGGTGCCTTTGTCGGTGTTCACGGTCTTCGCGGTGAAAGGTGCGCTCACCGGTTTCAGTGTGGAGTTGTGAGTGACGCCGGTTCGCGGATGCGTGCGCCGCGGGGAGGCGAGGCTGTAGATGACGGCATCGACTTGGCCGAGGTCGGCTTTGATCGTGGCGATGACCTGCTCTTTGATGGCGTCGGAGAAGGCGTCGCCATTGATGCTTTTCGCGTACAGCCCGGCGGCGTGCGCGGCTTTTTCAAAAGCGACCGAGTTGTACCAGCCTGCGCTGCCCGTGCGGCCTTCCTCGCCGGCCTTTTCAAAGAAAACGCCGAGGGTCGCCGCGCCGCCCCCGAAGGCGGACACGATGCGGCTCGAAAGTCCGTAGCCGGTGGATGAGCCGATGACCAGCACCCGCTTCGCCATGCCGGGAATCGCGCCTTTGGCGCGCACGCAGGCGATCTGTTCCTGCACCTGCGCGGCGCAGCCCTCCGGGTGGGCTGTGGTGCAAATGAATCCGCGAATCTTGGGCTTGATGATCATGCCGAAAAACTTGGGTGCGAGCGCCGAAGGCGTAAAGCAATTCCTCGCGCCGGACATTCGCTTGGAATCGAAAGCCGTTGCGCTAAGCTCCGCCGCCATTCCGGTCATGCGTCTGCTTTTTCTCGTCCCGATCTTTCTGCTCTCCACCTGCGCCAGCCTGCGCGCGGATACCGAGGCCGCCGGCTCCGCGCTGGCTGCGCTGCGGCTGCTTCCGCGCGGCGAAGCGAAACGGCTGGCCCGCATCGAGGCCCGCGAGGGGACGCCGGTGCCGGAACGCTGGCATATCATCGTGCATGACCCGAAATCCGAGACCGGCGTGCATGAATACGTGGTCGCCGGCGGAGAGATCGTGGCCTCGCGCGAGGTTTCGCAATTTGCCGAAAGTCTGCGCCCCGAAGACGTCTTTGGCAGCGACGCACTCAAGATCAATTCCGACCACGCCGCGAAGCTCGCCCAGCAATACGCCTTTGCGAACAACACCACCGTCGCAGCGATGCACTACGAGCTGAAAAAGGAAGGGGCCGCCGCCGCTCCGCTCTGGAGCGTGACGTGCCTCGATGAGACCGGCCAGGAAATCGGCCGCCTCATCGTCAGCGCGGGCAAAGGGAACGTCGTCGGCCATCCCGGCTTTGCCGCCGAACCGCCGCCGCCCCTCCCGCCCGTGTCCGAAGAAAAACCGCGCTCGCCGGCCACCCCGGCAGTTGCTCCGAAGGCCACGCCCATGCCGGTGGCCGTCGGCGAAGCGGTGGAGCCAATCGCGCCCCCGGCGGCGACTCCGCCGCCGAAAAAGCCCGGCCTTTTCGACCGCATGGGCAGCGGCTTGCAGAAAGTCTTCACCGGCAAAGATAAGAACAAGCGCCCGGAATGATGCTGGTGCGCCAGCTCACGCGGCTCCTCGGGAAAGACCGCGTGGCTGCGGATGCGCCGACGCTCGCCACTCACGCGACGGATAAATGGTTTGCGAGCCGCGCGCCTGAGGCCGTGGTCTTTGCGGAATCGACGGCGGACGTGAGCACGCTGATGAAATTCGCGAGCCGCCATCGTATTCCGGTCACGCCGCGCGGCGCGGGCGTGGGCTACGTCGGCGGGTGCGTGCCGATGCGCGGCGGCATCGCGCTCTCACTCGCGCGGATGAACCGGATCAGGGAAATAGACTTCGCCGACGCCGTCGCCGTGGTCGAGCCGGGCGTGATCACCGGGGTGCTCGCGGCGGCGGCGAGAAAGCGCGGGCTCTTCTACCCACCCGACCCGGCGAGCTTGAAGGAATGCAGCCTCGGCGGGAATATCGCCACCAACGCCGGTGGCCCGCGCTGCCTGAAATACGGCGTCACCCGCCACTACGTCCTCGGCCTCGAAGTCGTGCTGGCCGATGGCCGCGTGCTCCGCACCGGCGGGCGCACGCACAAAAATAAAACCGGCTTCGATCTCATCGGCATGTTCGTCGGCAGCGAAGGGCTGCTCGGCGTCGTTACCGAAGCCACGCTGCGTCTCCTCCCCCTGCCGCCCGCCCGCGCCACGCTCTCGGCGAGCTTCCGCACCTTTCGCCAGGCCGCGAACTCCGTGCAGGCCATCTTTGCTGCCGGCTTTCTGCCTTCGGCTTTGGAAATCGCCGACGCCTTCACCCTCGCGGCCGCGGGTGAGCATCTCGGCAAACGCCTCGCGCCGCCCGGCAGCGCGCATCTGCTCGTCGATCTCGACGGCCAGCCCGCGAGCGTCGAGAGCGAGGTGCAATCGCTCGCCGCCCTGCTCGCGGCGCTCAAAGCCATCGGCGCGCAGACCGCGCTCGGCGAAGCCGCCTGCGAGGAGCTCTGGAACTTGCGCCGCGCCTTTTCCCAATCGCTCAAGGCGACCGGCCTCGTCAAGCTCAACGAGGACATCGTCGTCCCGCGCGGAAGGCTGACCGACCTTGCCGCCTTCGCGGAGAAGTTGCGTAAAAAATACGGCTACCCCATCGCCTGTTTCGGCCACGCGGGCGACGGCAACATCCACGTCAACATCATGGCCGCGCATTACCACGACGACGCGGCGGTGAAGAAAAAAGTCGGCGCGGCGCTCGACGAACTCTTCGCACAAGTGCTCGCGTGGGGCGGCGTCATCACCGGCGAACACGGCATCGGCCTCGCCAAAGAACGCTGGTGGCCCCAGGCCACGTCACCAGTCAGCCGCGAAGTCCACCGCGCGCTCAAGTCGGCGCTTGATCCGCTGGGAATCCTGAATCCGGGAAAGTTCGTCGAATCGTAGGCGGATTTCGCGGTGGATGCCGCCGGATGTTTGGGAGAGATCGGCTTACAATCCCGTTTCTATTTGTGCGCGTTCTCCCGAGACATCGGCGTTCTGCAAATCATGAAGTCATTTTCCCAGCCGTATCTCGATCCAGCGCATCAGGTCATCGGCGCTGCCACCTTCACCAATTCGTTGCGCACAGACCTGCGCGGCTTTGGAGAATGAAGGGTCAGCCAGCAACCGTTGCAACTCCTGCGTCACCCGTTCCGGCGTGAATTGCCGCACGCTGAGGCCGAGGCCGGCGCCGAGCTGCTCCAGCCGATCCGCGTTGTCGGGCTGGTCGTGCGCCATGGCCATGATGAGCTGCGGCACGCCGGCGGCGAAACCTTGCGCCATGGTGCCGATGCCGCCGTGATGCACAAAGACCGAAGCGTGCTTCAGCAGGGTGCTGAACGGAGCATAATCAACGGTCAAAATATTCTCCGGCAATCCTGGCGGCACCTGCTCCGGCTTGCCCGTGACCAACACCGCGCGGCAACCGAGTCGCAGCACCGCAGCCGCCGCGACGGCAAAAAACCGGGCCGCCTGCACATTGGCACTGCCCGGCGTGAAGACGACGGGACGCGCTCCCGCCGCCAGAAAGGCCTGCAATTCGGGTTTGAGCATCTGCTCAGTCGCGAGGTCTTCGAGCGGAAAGGTCCATTGCAGCAGATTCGGCGGCCAGTCAGGCTGCGGTCTGCCAAACCAGTCGGGAAACAGCGTCAGCACCCCATCCGGCGAGTCCCACCACTCCCGGAACAGGCTGCGCGGTGGTTTGACACTGTGGGCGGCGCAGACGCGGCGGACTTTCGGAAGCGCGAAGAGATCGACCGGATTCGGCAGGGCGAAGAACAGGCGCTTGCACCAAACTGGCAGGTGGCGCAGCCAGCGCATGGTCGGATGGAGCAGCGGGGTCTCATACACGCTCATGAACACCATCGGTTGCAAGTGCACCGTGATGAGTGGGAGGCCGTGCTTCTCGCGCGCCAGCCGCGCACCGAAGGCGGTCAGCGGCGCCAGCATCAGATCGGCCGGCGCGACCTGCTCGATGGCGGCGAGATAGCGTTCGGTGGATGCCGCGGCGAATTCAAAGACGAGCTTGGTGCCGAGGCCTACCTTCCAGAGGCGCGGATCGCGAACCATCGCCTCGAATTCTTCCCCGGTGCCAAGTGGCACGAAGTCGAGGCCGGCGGCGCACGACTGCTCGGCAAACAGACACGCTGTAATCATGGTCACCCGATGCCCCCGCGCCCGCAGATGCCGGCCCAGCCAGATAAACGGAAAAACATCCCCGGCGCTGCCAAAAGGGAGGAGAAGGAGGTGCGCCATGCGTGCGGAAGGAAACGAAGACATTCACCACCGAAGCGCTTCGCCAAGTCTCAATTTGGGCGGAGCGGCAGATGCTCCGCTATTTCAACTCCACGCCATGCTCCCGAAGGGCGGTGCCGATCTGGCGCAGGTATTCGCTCATCGCCTTGTTGTAGTCGGTGCGGGCGCGGAGGAGGGCAGCTTCGGTCTCGATGAGTTTTTTCTGCAAGCCCAGGACCTCGAAGGTCGTGCCGGTGCCGGCGCGGAGGCGCTCCTGGCCGGCATCGAGGCTTTTCTGCGCGAGCAGGCTGGCCTCGGTGGTGGAGACGATGCGCTGGCGGGAGGTGATGATCTGGCCGCTGGCGTTGTCGACATTGACGACGATCTGCTGCTCGAGATCCTTGAGCGCGACGAGAGCTTTGGCGCATTCGAGTTTGGCGGCGTTGGCGGCGCCGCGGGCTTCGCGGTTGGGAATGGGGATGCTGATGATCGCGCCGAGGGTCCACGCGGTTTGATCGCGTGCGCCGATGCGGTTGAAGCTCGAACCGTAGTCACTGGCGAAACCGAGGAGCGAAAGGCTGCCGGTGAGATCGAAGCGGGGAAGGGCGGCGTTTTTGGTGAAAGCGAGGGTGATATTACGGCGCTCGATGTCGAGGATGGCCTGGCGGTAGTCGGGCCGCAGGCTGAGCGCGTCTTCGAGGCCGGCCGGGACGTTGGCGCGGAAGGGCACGGTGGGTGGCGGCGCAATTTCCACCCGGACATCGAGGAGGCGCTCGATGTCATTGGTCACGAGTCTTTTTAAAAGGTTCTCGTTATCGAAAATGGCGCGCTGGGCGAGGATCACACCTTCTTCGCGGGAGGCGACTTCGGCGCGGGCCTCGGCGACATCGAGCGGGGACATGACGCCGATTTTCACGCGCGCCTGGTTGTCGGAGTAAAGCTGCTGGGCGAGTTCGCGCGAACGCTCGGCCACGCGCAGACTTTCGTGGGCGAGGTAGAGTTCGTTATAGACGAAGGTGGTCTCGGTGATGATGTCGATGATGCGCTGCTTGAGCGACCATTCGGAGACGAGGATGTTATTCCGCGCGATGCGCACTTGGGCGAGATTCGCGGCAGTGCCGGCTCCGCGGAGGAGCGGCTGGACGAGGGCGAGGCTGGCGCTGGTGCCGATCTCGTTTTCAAAATCATTGAAAATGCCGAGGTTATTGCGCGCGCCGAGGCCGAGGTCGTAGCGGGTGCCGATAGGCGTCGAGCCGCGGAGGCCGGCGCTGAAGTTATCGAGGCGGTTCAGCGCGCGAACGGGCAGGCGCACGCCATTGGCGAAGGCTTCGGCCTGCGAGCTTTCGTCGCGCTGCACCGTGAGGTCGAAGACGGGATCGAAGCGCCCGAGAGCGCTGGTCAGGTCTTCTTTGGCGATGCGCGGCTGGTAGCGCTGGACCTCAATGGCAAAGTTTTTTGCGAGCGCTGCCTGAATGGCGCTCTCGGTGTTGAGGCGGAGCAGTGAGGGACGGGCGACTGGTATATTTTCACCAGCCAAAACAGCGAGCGGCAGGGCGGCGAAGAAGGCGAGAAATGGGCGGGGGTTCAAGGTGGTCGGAGCTGGGCGGAAATCGGGGAGCCGCGTCCATCTCACAATCCTGATCCCAAGCCCAATCTTAATTCTTAATCCTCCGCACGGTTGACGGCGGCGCGCGGCCCCGGCATTTGACACCGCTTTCCAAAAAACCTACTCTCGCGGCCTTCCGCAGAGAAAACATGCTCGCCGCCTCCCCCATCACCCGACAGACCGTCGGCCAGACCTTCGCCGTCGCGCTCAGCGTGCTCGGGCTGGGCGTGCTCGGGCAACTCGGCGCGGTGGGCTGGGCGTTCATCGCGCGGCATCACGCGCCGCGA
Organism: Chthoniobacterales bacterium; assembly: GCA_038318725.1. Lineage (GTDB taxonomy): Bacteria > Verrucomicrobiota > Verrucomicrobiia > Chthoniobacterales > Chthoniobacteraceae > Chthoniobacter. Next base: position 5,304 of record JBBQCM010000167.1, on the reverse strand, counting down.
CCCGCGGAGGACTTGGCGATCAGCAATCCGCCGGCGCTGGCGCGGCTGACTTCGCCGCTGGCGATGCGACCGGATTTCAGCGCCGATCCGCTGATCGAGACGCCCGAGCAGCCGCCTGAGCAACTCACTACCGACCCCAATGCGCCGATGAAGCCGACCCCAGTGCCGGTGGGAGCGCAGAGTGCGCCGGAAGCGGTGCCGCAGACGCGCTTTGACGAATTGGTTCTGCAAGGCAAGCAATTCCGCGAACGCGGCGACATGGGCAATGCCCTGACAAAGCTTCGCGAGGCCAACGCGATGGACCCGCGAAATCCCATCGCTATCGCGGAACTGGCGGCGACCTTCGAGAAGATGCGGCTGCCGGATCGCTCGTCGGAGCAGTGGAAGCGCATCTACGAGATGGGGGGCGCGGCGGGGATTTATTTTTCGCTGGCCGAATCCAAACTGAAGGAAACCCAGGCGCGTGCGCTCATCGAGGCGATGCCCGCGGGCACACCGGCCTCGGCGGGGCCGGATACTTCGACACAGATCGACGGGATTGCGCCGGGCGCATTGGTCGGGCTGGGCAAGATCACGACCGAGGATCTGTCCGACGCGGAGTCGCTGAAAAAGTTCAAGCTGCGCATCCCGATCAAGGCGCGGCCACGGTCGAAGATCGAAGTGCGCGACCTCGTCATCCACGTCCTGTTTTACGACAAGGTGGACGGTAAAAACGTGGTCCAGACGAGCGCCAACGTGAACTCGAGGTGGGTCTCCTCGCCGGCGGATTGGGCGGACACGGACACCGAGGAGCTGGCGGTCGAATATCAACTGCCGCGGCCCGATCCCGGGCGGGCAAAGCGCGAGACGCGGGAATTCTTTGGCTACCTCGTGCGGGTCTATTACAAGCAGCAGCTTCAGGCGGCGACCGCCGAGCCTGAGCGGCTCGCGCAGCAGTACCCCGCCCCGCCCACGCTGCCGAAAAACAACGATCAATGAGAATCCTTCTGGCCGATGACGACACCGGTGTGATCCAGGCACTGCTCGCCATATTGAAAAGCGTGCCGGGCTATGAAATCCGCGTGGCCACGGCCGGCGAGCGAGCGCTGGAAAATGCCGCCGCACTCGGCGGCGTGGATCTGCTGATCACCGATGTGGTGATGGAGCCGATGGATGGCTTCACGCTCCGCGATCAGGTGCTGGCGCGGTTTCCCGGCGCGCGGACGATTTTGATCAGCGGCTTCGACCTGAGCGACTACCCGGAGCAAACGCAATTCCACCAAGTGCTCACCAAACCCATCGACCGCGAGACGCTGCTCGCGGCGATCGAACAGGAATTTGCCCCACGGGCCGAGTCCGAGCCCGAGCCGGTTGCCGTGCGCGCGACGGTGCACCGTCCCATCGCGGTGCCGCAGGCGGCAGCCGTGCGACCTTCTGCGGTACAAGCTCCCCGCGCCATCGCCGCACCCCGCGCGGGCGCCAGCGGCCCGCCCGCGGCGGCCGCGGTGATCGAGCCCGCGGCAGAACTCGTGGACGAAGCTCCGTTCGACGGCCTGATCGGCGAGATGCTCGGAGCTTATCAGGTCCTCAGCAAACTCGGCGAGGGCCGCTGGGGCAGCGTCTATGCGGGCGTGCAGACGGCAATCAACCGGCCCGTCGGCCTGAAAGTCCTCAATCCCGCACAAGCCAGCGACCCCGGCGGGCGGGCGCGTTTCATTGCCGACGCGCGGGCCAAGGCGCATGTCCAGCACCCGGCCATCCTCGCGGTCTATGAGGCGGGCGAAGCGGACAACCGCATTTTTTACGCTCACGAGTACGTGGATGGGCGGAACATGGCCGAGCTCAAGGCCGCGGGTGAAAGGCTCGACGAGCCGACTGCGCTCAAAGTCCTGCACACCGCTGCCGACGGACTCGCGTATCTGACGATCCAGAAGATTCCGCACTCCGCGCCTGAGCCGGGCAGCATCTACCTCAGCGTGGACGGGAGCCCGCGTCTCGCGAATCTCGCCACTCAGCTCGGCGACCAGCAGCTTCCCGTTGAGGGGGAAATCCAAGCGCTCGGGCGCATCCTGCTCGGCGTGCTTCCGGCGATCCAGTCGCTCACGCCCGGCATGCAGGACTTGGTAAAGCGCATGGTGCAGAAAGGGCCGCAAGCCTTCACCGCCTGGGGGCAGTTGCTTCAGGGCATCAAGGCGCTGGAACCAAAGGTCGTTCCCGTCGAGGCCGCCAAGATCAGCGCCCAGGACCGCGCCGCCGTGGCCGCCGTGGCGCAGGCCAAAGCGCAGCAGAAGCGCTCACTTTACCTGAGCCTCATCAGCCTCACGGGCCTGATGATCCTCGTGGCCGGACTCATCTACTGGAAGTTCTCCAGCAACGAACGCCTGCTCGACGAACAGATTCACATCCCGGAAGGCGAGTATCTCTTCGGCGAAGGCGACCCGCAGACCCTGCCCGAATTTTGGATCGACAAACACGAGGTCACCTACGGCCAGTACGCAAAATTCGTCGATTTCCTCAAAAACCACCCGACCACCGAATACGACGATCCGCGCCAGCCGCGCATCAAGTCCCAGGACATGCATATGCCCAAGGACTGGAAGATCTACTATGGTCGCGCGCTCGCCGGGAAGCCCGTGCGCTCCATCCCCATCGACCTGAACTGCCCCATCATGCAGATCGACTGGTGGGACGCCGCCGCTTACGCGAAGTGGAAAGGCCGCGAGCTGCCGACCGAGCAGGAGTGGGAGAAAGCAGCCCGCGGCACGAAGGGCTTCATCTATCCGTGGGGCGATGAGCCGGACCCCAAAAAGGCCAACTCGAACGCTGACTTCCACAACGGCGACGTCAACGCCAAGGGAGAGATCGATGGCTTCGTCCATTGGAACCCCGTCGATAAGCTCAAGGGCGATAAGAGCCCCTTCGGCGTGCTCGGCATGGCCGGCAACGTCACCGAATGGATTGGCACCTGGGATTTGGAGAAAAAACGCCCCATCCTCAAAGGCGGCAGCTTCATGTCCTCCGACTTGGAACTGAAGCGCAGCAGCAGTCTCGATCCGGCCTCCACTTCCGAAGCCATTGGCTTCCGCACCGTCACCCACACACCTCCCGGTAAATAAATGAAACTCCATCGCCTCCTCCTCGCCACCGTCCTCCTCCTCGCCGCCCTCGCCCCGGTCCAGGCGCAGATCGGCGTGGACATCAGCATCAAGCGCCGCCTTTTCATCCGCCATGAACCGGTGCTCGCGACCGTCATCATCACCAATCAAACCGGCCGCGACATCACCCTCGAGGACACCCGGGAGAGCCAGTGGTTCAGCTTCCAGATCACGGCCGAAGGCGACAAATTCGTCCCGCCGCGCAATCTCGACTACCACCTCGACCCGCTGCCCATCCGCGCCGGCGAAACCCTCAAGCGCACCGTCAATCTCAACGAACTCTACGCCCTCGGCGACTTCGGCATTTATCGCATCCGCGCGAACATCCACTTCGCCGGCATGGACAAATATTTCAGCTCCAAACCCACCCACATCGAAATCACCGAAGGGCGCATCCTCTGGCGGCAGTCGGCGGGCGTGCCCGAGGGTGGGAACGGCGCGGGGCAGACCCACACCTTCAGCATGCTCGCCCACCAGCGCGGCGAGCAAAATCTCCTCTACGTCCGCGTCGAGGATCAGGACGACGCCACGGTCTTTTGCACCACCCCGCTTGGACGCCTCATCGACGGCGTCCCGCCGCAGATGCAATTCGACGCCGCCAATAACCTCTACGTCCTCCAACTCATCGGCCAGCGCAGCTACGTCCTCTCGAAAATCAGCGTGAACGGCGAATACCTTGGCCAGACCCACTACAGCGCGCCGAAGACCCGCCCCTACCTCCGCAAGCAGGCCGATGGCACGCTCCAACTCGTCGGCGGCGTAAAGGAAGCCCCCGCCGTCGCCGCCGCCGATCTTCCCACCCCGCCGAAACTTTCCGACCGCCCCGTGGGCCTGCCGAAAAACTGAGGCAGCCGCCCGCGCATGGATCTGCCGAAACGTCCGCGCCGCCTGCGCTCCTCCCCGGCCCTGCGCGCCATGGTCTGCGAGACCACGCTGGCTGCTGACGATTTCATCCTCCCGCTTTTCGTCTCCGAAAAGATCACCGAGCCCGTGCCCGTCGCCAGCATGCCCGGCGTCTTTCAGCTCACCGAGAAAGCCCTCGTCGAGGAAGCCGTCGGCGCGTATGCCGACGGCGTCCCGGCCGTCCTTCTCTTTGGCATCCCGGCGCAGAAGGATGAGCTGGCTTCACAAGCCTACGCCGACCTCGGCATCGTCCAGCGCGCCGTGCGCGCCCTGAAGAGCGCCGTCCCCGAGCTCCTCGTCATCACCGACGTCTGCCTCTGCGAATTCATGTCCCACGGCCACTGCGGCGTCGCCACCTTTCACGACGACCACGTCCACGTCGCCAATGACGCCAGCGTCGAGCTGCTCGCGAAGACCGCCGTTTCCCACGCCCAGGCTGGCGCCGACATCGTCGCCCCCAGCGACATGATGGACGGCCGCATCGGCGCCCTCCGCCGTGCCCTCGACACCGCCGGTTTCACCGCCACCCCCATCCTCTCCTACGCCGCCAAATTCGCCTCCGCCTTCTACGGCCCCTTTCGCGACGCCGCCGAAAGCGCCCCCGCCCGCGGCGACCGGCGCACCTACCAGATGGACCCCGCCAACGCCTTGGAAGCCCTCCGCGAAGTCGCCCTCGACATCGAGGAAGGCGCCGACCTCGTCATGGTCAAACCCGGTCTCCCCTACCTCGACCTCGTCTGGCGCATCAAAGAGCGCTTCGGACTCCCCACCGCCGCCTACCACGTCAGCGGCGAGTACGCCATGCTCAAAGCCGCCGCCGAACGCGGCTGGCTGGATGAAAAAGCCTGCGTCCTCGAGCAAATGCTCGCCTTCAAACGCGCCGGCGCCGACCTCATCCTCACCTACTACGCCCGCCAGCTCGCCCTGTGGCTCCGCGGGTAAAGCGTCGGGGCGTTACGGCGGCAGTACCGCAGGCTTGCGAGAGCGTCCGTAGCGTTACGGGGACAGCGGGGCGGACAAAAGAGAGCGTCTGGGACGATACGGAGCCGTTTCCGCAGACTCGGGGGATCATCCGTAATGTTACGGCAGCGTTCCCGCAGCCCCGGCGGAGCATCCGGAGCGTTGCGGCTGCCTAGGTGTGGAGGCTCAACAGGTTGTTCAGTGGTTGGCGGAGCCTGGAGATAGGGGCGAGGAGATTGAGGGAGTGATGAGGACGATGCCAGTTGTAGTTGTGGAGGAAAGTGGGGAGGCGATCTGAGCGGTGGGA
>JBBQCM010000166.1:0-12954 GCA_038318725.1 Chthoniobacterales bacterium | reverse complement strand
CGCTGCGGCACCGTCCCCCAGTCCCGGCTATCCGAGCTGTGAAAGCTGTTGTCCCCCATCGCCCAGTAGCACTGTTCCGGCACCTTCATCGTCGCCTCTGGCGTGTTGAGATAATCCATCGGCCGACGCCGGACCTCGCCGTCGGGACTGACACTTTCCGCCTCATTCGAGTAGCCCCGATACCCGTCTTTCCCCGACATCACCCGCGCAAAACCCGCACCCACCGCAAGCGATCCGTTGATGAACAGTTCCGGCGGCGCCACCCGCAGCGCGTCGCCCGGCGTCCCGATCAGCCGTTTGATGTAGAACTGCGAAGGCAGCCGCGGCGGCGGCCCCAGATTCCCCATCCTCGCGATGTCCTGCGTATTGAAAACGAAAACGTCTCCGCGGCGCGGCGCCCGGAAATGGTAGGTCATCTTATCCACAAACACATGATCGCCCGTCTCCACGTAGCCCCGGACGAGCGGCTCGCCCTTCTTCACCAGCTTCCCCAGGTAGAGCGCAAAGCCATCCTCCAGCGTCTTCTTCGGTGCATGAATCAGATAGGTCTGCACTTCATTGGGCAGCACATTCCGCAGCCCCTCGGGCGTCTCCATCGTCTGCGCGACGCGCACTTGGGTATAGGTGAAAAAGAAATACTTCGAGACCTCCTCCATTTTCGCCACGACCCCATCCTCCTGGGCCGGCGTATTCACCCAGCCGCGCCCCAGCACTGCCGTCTGGAAAAGCCGCACCACAAAATTCGGCGGCTCCTCCACCGTCGGGTGCCCGATGATCCCATTCAGCGTCGGCTGCATCGACCCCGTGGGGATCGTGAACGGCTGGAGGAAATACGTCCGCACCCCCAGAGCCACCACGATCGCCACCAGGAACACCTCACAATTCTCCCGCCAACCCGCATCCTTCACCGGCGGCAGATACTCCCCGCACTGTTGATCCAGCGTCTTGGCCGCCGCCTCGATTTCCCCCTGCTCGCCCGCCTCGCACGCCTTTTCCAGCCGCACGACACCTTTCTCAAAATCCGCCACCTGCGGCCCGGTCCAGAGATCCCGTTTGTAGGCCAGCAGCTTGCGCGCATCCTTCACAAACTGGCGGCCTTGCTTGACGTGTTTGGAGGCGAAAAAGGAGAGCATGAACAAGTGTGGGAGAGCGCGCACTCAAGCCGAAAGCCCCGCCAAGGAAAGCGAATTCTTGCCCAGCGCCGGGTTTGGCCGTCCCGCAGGTCACATCGTGGAGATTAGGCCCGACTTTTGAATCCGTAAAAGTCGCGCGCCGGGTTGGGTGAAGGTTTGGCACGCGCATCGGGAAGCCCGGAGGCGAAACATCCATGCCATGTCCAACACCATCTCCATACTCAACGACCTCATCGAAACCCTCAAAGACGGCCAGGAAGGCTTTCGCGCCGCTGCCGAGGATGTCGAATCCTCCGACCTGAAATCGCTCTTCAGCGAATACTCGCTCCAGCGCAGCAAGTTTGCCGGTCAACTGCAGGAGCTGGCGCGCTCCTTGGGTGAAAAAGATCCGGAAACCCAAAGCTCCGTCGCCGGGGCTCTGCATCGCGGCTGGATCAATCTGAAAGCCGCGCTTTCCAGCAAGGATGAGCACGCCATTCTCGCCGAGTGCGAACGCGGGGAAGATTCCGCCGTGGCGGCATACAAAACCGCCCTGGAAGCCGCCGACCTGCCCGGCAATGTCGTTGAAACCGTCCGCGCGCAATTCGTGGAGGTCAAAGCCGCCCATGATCGCATCCGCAATCTGCGCGATGCCCTGGCGGCGAAATGAGCCAAACTTTCCTTCCCCCAACAGTCCCCTAAAGGACTGCGCCGGAACGGCAGCGATTTGCCAGGGTCGCTGCCGTTTCCATTTTATGAAAGCTCGCTCCCCTGCGCCGGGCGAGAATGCCGGTGCCACGGAAAGCCACATTTCGGATGGTGAAGCGTCCGTTTCACTCCAAGATGGGCTCCGGCTTTGAAGAAACCCATTCCCAAATCTTTCACTCGCAAGGCACCCCGCCGCAGGGCCCACGCCACGCTGGCGGCGGAGTCACCCGCTTTCCCAATCGTCGGGGTCGGCGCTTCGGCGGGTGGGTTGGAGGCGTTTTTGGAGTTGTTGCGGCATCTGCCGGCGGACACGGGGATGGGCTTCGTGCTCGTGCAGCATCTCGATCCGCAGCACGAGAGCGCGCTCACGCACTTGCTCGCGCGGGCCACGACCATGCCGGTGTGCGAGGTGACGCAGAATCTCCGCGTCGAACCGAACGGCATCTACGTCATCCCGCCGAATGTGCAGATGGCCATCGACGGCGGGGTGCTGAAGCTGACGCCGCGCGGGAAGGTGCGCGGGGCGACGCGGTCGATTGATTTCTTTTTTGAAGCGCTCGCGCGGGATCAGCGCGAGCGCGCCATCGGCGTGGTGCTCTCGGGCACGGCCACGGATGGGACGCTCGGGCTGGAGGCGGTGAAGGCTGAGGGCGGCGTGACTTTCGCGCAGGATGAATCGGCGAAATACGACTCGATGCCGCGCAGCGCCATCGCGGCGGGCGTGGTGGATTTCGTGCTCGCGCCGGAGCAGATCGCGGCGGAGTTGGCGCGCATTGCGAAGCATCCCTTTGTGGTGGGCGCGGCGGCCCATGAGTCCCATCCTTCCCATCGGACCAAGGGGACGAATGGGACTCAGGGGAAAACCGCACCGAAGCTGCCCGCAGACGCGCCGCTGGCGAGCGGCGGGAAGGGCTCGCCGCGCACAGGCTCGCGCCGGGCGAAACGCGAGGCCGCGGCGAAACCCGACGGCGTGGAGACGGGCGCGGATGGCTTTGCGAAAATCCTCCTCATCCTGCGCCAGCACTGCGGCGTGGATTTTTCGCTCTATAAATCGAGCACCATCCAGCGGCGCGTGATGCGGCGGCTGGTGCTGAACAAACACGAGACGCTCGCCAGTTACGCCGCGTTTTTGAAAGGCAACGCGAAGGAACTCGAAGCGCTGTATTCCGACGTGCTGATCAGCGTCACCAGTTTCTTCCGCAACCCGGAGGCCTTCGACGCGCTGAAGCGCAAGGTCTTCCCAAAAATCCTCGCGGCGCGCGGGCGCGATGAGCCGGTGCGCGTGTGGGTGCTCGGCTGCTCCACCGGGCAGGAGGCGTATTCGCTGGCCATGACTTTTGCCGAAGCGGCCGGCGAGGATGCGCGCTCGGCGAAGCTGCAAATCTTCGCCACCGATCTGAACGAGGCCCTGCTCGAAAAGGCGCGGCACGGCCTTTACGCCAAATCGCTCGCGCAGGATGTCTCGCCCGAGCGGCTGCGGCGCTTTTTCGAGGAGGTGGATGGCGGCTGGCGCGTGAGCAAACTGCTGCGCGAGCAGGTCGTCTTCGCGCGGCAGAATGTGCTGAGCGATCCGCCGTTTTCGCGCTTGGACCTCATCACCTGCCGGAATCTGCTCATCTATCTCGAGCCCGAGTTGCAGAAAAAAATCTTCCCCGCGTTTCACTACGCGCTGAAGCCGGGCGGCTTTCTTTTTCTCGGCGCGAGCGAGTCCATCGGCACCTTCACCGAGCTCTTCGTTTCCGCGGACAAGAAGCAGAAAATTTTCGCCCGCAAAGTCGCGCCCACGCCCGCTTTCCGGCTGCCGCTGCCGACGGCGCGGGAGGCGACGGCTGCGGCGGGGAAACGCGTGCGGTCGGCGGCGGTCGCGCCAGCGGAAGGGTTGAGCGGCGAGTTCGATGCGCAGCGCGAGGCGGACCGGATTTCGGTCAGCCAGTTCGCGCCACCAGGCGTGCTGGTGGATGCGACCGGGCACATCCTGCAATTCCGCGGCGCGACCGGCGCGTATCTGGAGCCGCCCTCGGGCAAGGCCAGCTTCGACCTTTTGAAAATGGCGCGCGAGGGGTTGATGCTGCCGCTGCGCGCCGCGCTCGCCAGGGCGAAGCGCGAAAAGAAACCCGTGCGCCGCGAGGACGTGCGCGTGGGCGGGCGCGCGATCGCGCTCCAAGTCGTCCCGCTGCGGAATCTGAAGGAGCTGTGTTTTTTGGTTTTGTTTGAGGAGGCGGGCGCGGCGTCCCATGAGTCGCCTCCGTCTCCTAAGTCCCATGGGACTGAGAGGACGCATGGGACGCATGCGACCACCTCCAAACGCATCGCCGAACTCGAGCGCGAACTCGCCGAGACGCGCGACTACCTCCTGTCCATTCAGGAGCAAAACGAAGCGGCCACCGAGGAACTCCAGGCTTCCAGCGAGGAAATTCAGAGCGCGAATGAGGAACTCCAGAGCATCAACGAAGAGCTGGAAACTTCGAAGGAGGAACTCGAATCCACCAACGAAGAGCTGACCACGATCAACGACGAAATGATCAGCCGGAACACCGAGCTGAACCACGTCAACGCCTACCTGAACAACGTGCAGGTGAGCATCCAGACGGCGATCCTGCTGCTCGCGCGCGATCTCACCGTGGTCCGTTTCACGCCGCCGGCGGCGAAGCTTTTCAATCTGCTCGCGACCGACGTGGGGCGGCCCATCCACGGCATCCGGCACAATCTCGACCTGCCCGATCTCGAGCCGCTGCTCGACGAAGTCCTCGCCACCGTGAGCCTCCGCGAGCGCGAGGTGCGGGACAAGGCAGGGCGCTGGTTCGCGCTCTGCGCGCGGCCTTTTCTCACCTTCGACAACAAGATCGATGGCGTGGTGCTCGTGCTCAGCGACATCGACGCGCTCAAGCGCACCGAGCATCGCGTGAAAACCGCGCTCGACTACGCCGAGGCCATCCTGCGCGCCGCGCCCGTCCCCTTCCTCGTGCTGCGCGCGGACCTGCGCGTGAACACGGCGAGCGAAGCCTTTTACCGGAACTTCCAAGTCGCGCCCGCCACCACCGAGGGCCGCCTCGTTTACGAAATCGGCAACGGCCAGTGGAACATCCCGCGCTTGCGCGAACTGCTCGAAGAGATCATCCCGCGGGAGCAGGTCTTCACCGACTTCGAGGTCACGCACGATTTCGCCGGCCTCGGCCGCCGCACCATGCTGCTGAATGCGCGCCGCGTGGACGGCGACGTGGGCGTGCCCGAGCACATCCTGCTGGCCATCGAGGACATCACCGAGCGCAAGCGGGCGGGGGCGGCGCTGGCGCAAAATCGCGAGCTGTTTCTCGCCGTCATCGAGCAGGCGCCCGTGAGCGTTTATGCGCTCGATGCGGCGCTGCGTATCATGCATGTGAATTCGCGGGCGCTGCCCGTTTTCGCCCATGTGCATCCGCTGCTCGGCCGGCCTTTCAGCGAGGTGATGCACATTCTCTGGCCGCCCGAGCGCGCCCGGGAGCTCGTGGAGATTTTCGAGCACACGCTCGAAACGGGCGAGACCTACGCGGCACCCACTTTCACCGAGCGCCGGCAGGATCTTGACCTCGAGCAAAGCTACGACTGGCAGGTGCGGCGCATCCGCCTGCCCGACGGCCAGCACGGCCTGGTCTGCTATTTCAATGACATCACCCAGAGCCGGCGCGCAGAAGTGGCGCTGCGCACCAGCGAGGAAAACTACCGGCTGGTGGTGGAGGGGGCGACCGGCTTTGCCATCATCCGCCTCGATTTCAGCGGACGGGTGATCATGTGGAATGTCGGGGCGGCGCGAATCTTCGGCTACGAGGAGGCGGAAATCCTCGGCGAACATTTCTCCCGCTTTTTCACCCCCGAACAAATCGCGGCCGGCCTGCCCGAACGCGAAATGGCGGAGGCGAGCATGAAGGAAAAAAGCGACGACGACAATGAGCTTGTCCGCGAGGACGGCTCCCGCTTCTGGGCCAATGGCGCGACCACCGCGCTGCGCGACGAGGCCGGGCAGCTCACGGGCTACGCGAAAATCGTGCGCGACGTGTCGGAGCACCGCCGCGCCCACGAAGCTCTACGTGAGAGCGAAGAGCGCTTCCGCGTCGCCGTCCGCGCCGTGAGCAACATCGTGTGGACCAACAATGCGGAGGGCGAAATGGAAGGTCCGCAGCCGGGCTGGGGCCATTTTACCGGGCAGTCGCAGGAGGAATATCAGGGCCACGGGTGGGCCGACGCGGTGCATCCCGACGACGCCCAGCCGTCCATCGAAGCGTGGCATCTGGCGGTGGCGGGCCAGCAGCCGTTTCAGTTCGAGCACCGCGTGCGCCGCCACGACGGCGCGTGGCGGCGCTGCTCCGTGCGCGCGCTGCCCACGCTCGGCCCCACCGGGGAGACTCGCGAATGGGTGGGCGTCCACACTGATGTGACCGACGAGCGCGCCGCCGCGGACGCGCTCCTCGCCGCCAAGGAGCAGGCCGAGGCCGCGAGCCGCGCGAAGGACGACTTCCTCGCCGCGCTCAGCCACGAACTGCGCACGCCTTTGACCCCTGTGCTGATGACCGCCATCGCGCTGGAAAGCGACCCCGCGCTACCGCTCGAAGTGCGCGATCAGCTCGGGATGATGCGCCGCAACATCGAACTCGAGGCGCGGCTCATCGACGACCTGCTCGACATCACCCGCATCAGCCGCGGCAAGCTGACCATCGCGCCGGTCGCCGCCGATTTGCACCAGCTCCTCCAGCACACCGCCGAGATCGTGCGCAGCGACGGGCTGGGCAAGCAGGTGCGCATCGTCTTCATCCTCGACGCCGCGCGGCATCACGCGCTGGCCGATCCGACGCGGATTCAGCAGGTTTTTTGGAACCTGCTGAAGAACGCGCTGAAATTTACACCGACCGGCGGGACCATCACCGTGAGCACGCGCAACGATGCCGAGGGTTGGATCTGCGTGAGCGTGGAAGACACCGGCATCGGCATCGGTGAGGAAGCGCTGACCCACATCTTCAACGCCTTCGACCAAGGCGACACCAGCGGGATGCACCGCTACGGCGGGCTGGGCCTCGGCCTGGCCATCTCACAGGCCATCGTGGCCGCCCACGGCGGCCTGCTCCGCGCGGCGAGCGATGGCGAAGGCCGCGGCGCAACTTTTACCGTGGCCCTGGCCAGCGTGGATGCGCCCGCCCGTTCCGCACTCTCGAGCACCCCGCACCCCGCAGCCGCCCGCGGCCTGCGGCTGCTCATCGTCGAGGATCACGAGGCCACGCGCACCGTCCTCACCCGCCTGCTTTCGCGCCACGGCCACCACATCACCACCGCCAGCAATATGCAGGAGGCGCTCACGTCCTTCGCCGCCGGACGCTTCGATGTCGTCATCAGCGATCTCGGCCTGCCCGACGGCAGCGGCCTGGAGCTGATGCGCGAACTCCAGCGCCGGCGCCCCGTCGCTGGCATCGCCCTGAGCGGCTACGGCATGGAAGACGACCTGCGCCAGACCAAGGAAGCCGGCTTCTTCGCGCACCTCGTCAAGCCGGTGAACATCGACCAGCTCCGGCAACTCCTCGACCAACTCGCCGCGCGGATGCAGTAGGAGCGGGTCGCGGACAAGACCGCAAAGTAGTTCAGGGCTTCAGCCCGAACGGTGAGGCTTGCGGGCTAAAGCCCCGCACTACTTTGGTCCGCCCCCCGCACCCCCACCTTGGGCGTGACGTTCTCTGGGCTGTGAGAAATGCAGGCAAGTCGGGCGAGCGTCCATGCGGCGTGCGCGTCCCGAGGGTCTTTGGCGCTGGGAAACTTGGTCGCAGCCGGCATCGCTACTGACCGAGGGCAATGTCTCCGACCGCGAGTGCGAGGATCGGTCAAGATCATGGCTGGCTGAGGATTCGCCGAAAAAACTGCACGCTGGGGCCCCATTGGGCAGCCGCGATCCCGGTGAGAAAGCGCGCACGGGGGGATTGCAGGAGGAGCAATTCCTCCCACGTCCCAGTGCGAATGAGGGCGAGGTCCTCGCGCGTGTGCTGGATGAGCAGTTTGCTCTTGATGCAGCAGCACGGACTCGCCGCTCTCGCCCTCCAAATCCCAGACCGTCATGTTGCGGGCGCTGAAGCTCCGATCGCGGGCAGCCTGGCGTCCGATGAGGCGGGTGCGGAGCGATGGACGCGGACAGTACGCGGGCCTGCCTGCACCAGGAGATCGGAACCAGGCGGCCGAGTTAGCCCGCACACTGGTTGCCGAGGCCGTGCGGGAAGAATGAGACTTTCTCGCACTCCAGTGGAAAAAGCCGCGTTACACAGATCGCGGGTCCGTGCTAAAAACCGCGGTGCCATTTCCCACGACTCACTGGAGCCTGCTCGCCGAAGCCAGTCTCAGCGGCGACTCCGGGGCCCGTGCGGGGCTGGCGCGGCTTTGCGCATTGTATCGCCCGCCGGTCGTCGCGTTTCTCGCGCAACGCGGCCACCCGGCGAATGTGGCGGAGGATCTCACGCAGGAATTTTTTCTGAAGCTGCTGCAGTCGCGCGCGTGGAAGCGGGCCGACCGGGCGCAGGGGCGCTTTCGCACTTTCCTGCTCGGCACGCTGATGCACGTCGTCGGGCGGGTGCGCGCGCGGGGCGACGCGGAATGCCGCGGCGGCGGCGCGTTCACCGGCAGCCTCGACGAACTCGCGGAGAATGGCTTCGAGCCGCCGGCCGCGCTCGAGGAAGGAGATCGCGTGTTCGACCGCGAGTGGGCGTTGCATCTCATGGATGCTGCACTGGCCGGCGTCGCGCGTTCATTCGTGGAAGCTGGACGCGAGCGCGAGTGGGAGATCATTTCGCAATTTCTGCCGGGTACAGGCGAGCCGCCGACTTACGAGGACGCGGCAGCGCGGGCGGGGCTCTCGTTGCCGGCGCTGAAGACGGCGGTGCATCGCCTACGGCAGCGTTTTCGCCAGGAACTCCGCGCCGCCGTCGCGCGCACCGTGAGCGCGCCGCACGAGATCGACGACGAAATTGCCTACCTGCATCGCGTGCTGTCCGCGCCGGGCGTGTGAAACTTTTGGCGCGGCTTCCGCAATACTCCCTGCGATGATCCCCGCCGCCACGACCTGCCACGATTGCGGCGCTCTGCTCGATGTGTCGCGGCATCATGGGCGTTGCGCGGTGTGTTTGTTTGCGACGGCGTTCGGTGTCGCGGAGGAAGGCGGCGCGCTCGGGACGATCGGCGGCCATGAGCTGATCGCGGAAATTGCGCGCGGCGGAATGGGTGTGGTCTATCGCGCGCGGCAGCGCGAGCCGGAGCGGGTGGTCGCGTTGAAAACCCTGCGCGGCGCGGACCTGGATTCTCCCGCGGCCATCGTGCGCTTTCGCCAGGAAGCGAAGGCGATGGCCGACCTCGAACACGCCGCGGTCCTGCCGGTGTTCGCATTCGGCGAGCAGGATGGCATTCCGTTTTTCACGATGAAGCTCGCGACGGGCGGCACGCTCGCACAGCGCCTCGCCGACTACGCGGGGAAATGGCGGGAGATCGCGGAACTGGTCGCGCGCGTCGCCGATGCCGTGCAACACGCGCACACTCGCGCGGTGCTGCATCGCGATCTGAAACCAGCCAACATTCTCTTCGACGAAAGCGGTCACGCGTTCGTGAGCGACTTCGGCCTCGCGAAGCTGCTCGACTCGACCGACGCCTCGCTCACGCGCACGACCGCGGTCTTCGGCACGCCGCATTATCTCGCGCCGGAGATCGCTGTGCTCGACGCCCGCGCGGCGACCACGGCGAGCGACGTGTGGAGCCTCGGCGTGATCCTCTACGAACTGCTCGCGCAGCGCCGGCCCTTCGCCGGTGACTCGATCCCCGCGGTGCTGCGCGCCATCACCGACACCGAACCCGCGCCGCTGCGCGGAAGACCAAGGAGCGGCGACATTCCTGTCGCCGACCCAACCCACGCGCGTAGCGCCCAATCTCAGACCGTGGGCGGGGAAAAGTTTGGTGCTGCGCGCGATCGTGGAACGGCAACAGGAATGTCGCCGCTCCTTTGCCCGCCGCCGCGCGATCTCGCGGTCATCGCGATGAAGGCTCTCGCGAAGACACCGGCACGGCGTTACGGCAGCGCGCGCGAACTTGCGGAAGATTTGCGCCGCTGGCTCGGTGGGCGGCCGATCCTCGCGCGGCCTGTTTCGCAGCTTGAGAAACTTCGGTTAGGAGCGCGGCGAAATCCGAGGCTCGCGGCACTCAGCGTCCTGCTGCTGATCGCCCTGGGCATGGCGTTTGCCATGCTGGTCAGTGCGCGTCGCGAAACGGTGGGGCGGCTGCGCACCTCGCTCCTCGCCCAAGCACACGCGGCCAGCGCGAGCACCGAACCCGGCCAGCGCGGCGCCGCGCTCGACGCTTTGCGACAGGCCGCGCAGCTCGCCCCGGGAGCGGACATCCGCGACGAATTCATCACCGCTCTCGCGCTCCCCGACTACGCGCAGCGGGCACGCATCCCGTGGAGCGGCGGCGTGGCTCCGGCGTTGTCGCGGGATCTCCGAACAGTGGCGGCGCTGGAAAATGGGCGCGTAGTCATTCGCGCTCCCGAGGCCGCGGCGATGGTCGTGCCGACACTGCTGGAAGCTGTCGCGTACCTCGGTCCGTTCAACGGCGATGGCTCGCTGCTCGCGATTCACACCGCGACGACGACCTCGGTTTGGAATCTCGCGTCACGCGCCTGGGTCGCGCTGGAGCCGGGACGGACGAGCATTCCACGCGGGCGCGATGAGGGTTTCTCGCCGGATGGCCGATGGCTCGCGCGCGTTTCCAAACCGGGATTCCGGGAGGACAGCGAGATCGAGCTTTACGCGCTCACGCAGCCCGCGCCGGTCCGCGTTTTGCCCGTGCCGTGGAAACTCCAGCGTCTCTCGGGTTTCAGCCCGGATTCAACGCTGCTCGCGGTCAGCGGGTTCGGCACTCCCGAGACTGCCGTGGTCGATGCGCTCACTGGCGACGTGCGGCACACCTTCCGGCATCCTGAGACGGCGCGGGTAAACTGCGCGGCCTGGCGCGCGGATGGCGCAGTGCTCGCGGTCGGCACGGGTAATTCCAAAGTGTATCTCTGGCGTCTTGCCGACCAGCGGCTGCCCGTGCAGTTCCTCGGCCACTCGGGAAATGTGATTGCCGCGAGTTGGAACCCCGACGGCAGCCGGCTCATCACCGCAGCGAGGGACGGAAGCACGCGGCTCTGGGACACCACCACCGGCGCGACTCTGGCGGAGTGGCCGTGGATGAGCCGCCTCGTGCAAATCGCGGCGGATGGATCGGAGTTTGCCGCGCACGACGAGGTCGGCGCGGTCACCGTCATCAGCCGGCTGCGCGCACCGGATTTCTGCCGTGAAATCGCCGTGCCGTTTCCCGATCTTGATGTCCGTGGTTCCGCCGGTTCATGGACCGTCGCCTTTTCGCCGGATGGCCGCACGCTGCTTGCGGGCGACACGCTGGGCGTTTTCCTTTTCGATGCCGCGGGCGGCCGCCCGATCGGAAATCAGCCGGCGAATTTCTGCTGGAGCATCGCCTTCCCTGACGCTGCGAGCTTTTGCGGCAGCACGCGCGACGGCGTTTTTCGCTGGTCGATGTCGGGCGATGGCAAGGTCGGCGGCGTGCGGATTTTCGATCGTGCTCCCCATTCGCTCCACGCCGCGTCAGGGCTGCTCGCCATCACCGAAAAGAAGACCCTGAATCTCTTCAAAAACGACCAGCCGGCCGGAGTCCTCGAATCCAGCGCGGAACTCGACGCGGAACTCGATCGCGTGGCCTTGCACCCAGTCGGCGTGTGGGCGGTGTGCGGCCATTTCGAGACGCCAGGGTTGAGCGTGTGGGATCTGCGCGATCTCGCCGCACCGCCGCGAATCCTGGACACAATGGGCTACGAGCCGTCCCTCGCATGGACGCCCGATGGCCGTCTGCTCCTCGTGGGCGACGGTCAGGGCGTGCGCGCGCTCGCCGCGGATACCTTTGCCGAAAAGTGGCGCGTGCCTCGCCGCCTCCGCCAGAAGCGCGCCACGTTGCTCGCGGTCGCCGACACCGCCGCACTCGGCGCGGCGGTGATCGAGGAAGGCGTCATCACGCTTTTCGAGCCGGCCACGGGCCGTATCTTCGCGCGCCTCGCGCATCCCCGCCGGCGCGACATCCGGCACGTCGCCATTTCCCCAGATGGCAGCCGCGTCGCCGCGATGACCGCCGGCCACGTCATCCAGTATTGGGATCTCGCGCTCATCCGCCGCGAACTCGCCGCCGAGCGGCTGGACTGGCGATAGCGCGGCTCAGCGGAGAGATTCGTCAGTGCTTCGGGCAGCGAAGTCTGCCCGTCGCCGGGCGTGCTGGCGTTATCCGCGGTCGTCACCACAGCTCCGTGGAAGAACGCGGGAATCAGCAGTGATGAGAGTGCAGCCGCGGCTGCCCGTCTTGAGGATTTCATGAAACGTTTTGGGGACGCCCAGCAAAAGCCAGAACGTGTTCATTTGTCCAATGTTGGAAGCTCCGTCTCGCGAACGTCACACAGGGCGCACTGAGGGCGGTAAAGGATTTCGGAAACTTTCTGCGCGGCAATCGCAAGAAGAAGGAAGCCGGCCTACGCGCGGTTCGCCTTTGGCGGACACGCAGGGCGGCAAAACACGACGCCTTTGCTGCCATGAAAATGCGAACCCACTTCCCAAACCACGCCATGAAAATCCGGTCTGCCGCCCTCTCCATCCGATCCGCAAATGCCGTGCGCCGCCTCGCCCTTGCCGGGCTCGCACTTTCCGCCGCGCCGCTTTTCGCCGCCACCTTTACTTCCACTTGGACGGGCGGGAGTCCCAACTGGAGTACCGTCGCGAATTGGAACACGCCCGGCGCGCCGGGCACGTTTCCGAACAACGGCGGCTCAACCTACGATGCAGTCTTTGGCGTCAACAGCACCGTCACGCTCGATCAAAACATCGAGATCCAGAAGTTTACCATGTCCACCGGGACAGTAACGGGCAACTTTGGGCTGACGACGAAGGAGTTGTTCACTTGGAGTGGCGGGATCATGAACGGCACGGGCGTGACCAATGCGAATGGCGGGGTGAGTTTTTCCGGTGCGGGGAACAAGGACGTGAACACGCGTACGCTGAACCTGGGCGGCAACTCGACGTGGACGGCGGGCGGCATTCGGCTCGGT
>JBBQCM010000165.1:0-13195 GCA_038318725.1 Chthoniobacterales bacterium | reverse complement strand
TGCTCGTGGCGGAGGATGCCGAGATTGAAGACGTTCACGAGCGGATTGCCCTCGTAGCTTTCGTCGAAATAGACCTCGCCGCCGATGGTCGGGATGCCGATGCAATTGCCGTAATGCGCGATGCCCGCGACCACGCCCGCGAACAGGCGACGGTTGGCGGCGATCTCAGCCTCGCGCTTATCGATAAACGCTACGGCTTCGTCCAAAGAACGGTGGTGACCGACTCCGTGCGTGATCGGCCCGAAGCGAAGCGAGTTCAGCGAGAAAACCGGGCGCGCGCCCATCGTGAAAATATCGCGGATGATCCCGCCCACGCCGGTCGCCGCGCCTTGGAACGGCTCGATGGCGCTCGGGTGGTTGTGGCTCTCCATCTTGAACGCGATGCCCCAGCCGTCGCCGATGTCGATGACGCCCGCGTTTTCCTCGCCCGCCTTCACCAGCACCGTCGGCCCGGTCGTGGGGAATTTCCGCAGCTCGCGCTTCGAGTTTTTATACGAGCAGTGCTCGCTCCACATGACGGAAAAGATGCCCAGCTCCGTGAAGTTCGGCGCGCGCCCGAGGATCGTCTGGATGCGCGAGTATTCGTCGGGCGTGAGGCCGTGCTTGGCGATGAGGGCGGGTGTGATGGCGGGCTCGGACATAACGGAAAAAATGAGCGCGCATCGTCGCGGCTCATATGCGGCGCGACAAGGAAATCATGCAGCAGTGGCGATCTCCACGCCGAGCTTGAGCCTCACCGGGGTGAAACTTAGCTTCACGGCATGCCGAACCTCCATGATCTTCTCCAGCAAATTGATGCTGCCAAAGGGCGGCTGGATGCTCTCCGTCCACTCAATCGTGAGTTGGAAGATCGCGTCATGCAAAAATTCCGCCTTTGGTGGACCTATCACTCCAATGCCATCGAAGGGAACGTGCTCACCCAAGGCGAGACGGAGATGTTCCTCATGGAAGGGCTCACTGCCAAAGGCAAGCCGCTGAAAGATCATCTCGATCTGCGCGGCCACAGCAATGCGATCAACTACCTTCTCGATTTCGTTCGCAAGCAGGAGTTGACTGAGGTCTCAATTCGCGCGCTGCACAAAATCCTACTCGCCGAACCCTACCGGGTGCCAGCGATCACGCCTGATGGGCAGCCGACGACAAAAGCCGTCGCCCTCGGCCAATACAAGACGCAACCCAATCACGTCCGCACACCAACCGGCGAGACTCATTATTATGCTTCACCCGAGGAGACTCCCGCGAAGATGCACGACCTGATGAATTGGTTCCGCGCGGCAACGACCGATGGCGCGATCCACCGCGTCGAGATTGCGGCCCGGTTTCACCACCACTTTACCGCCATCCACCCGTTCGACGACGGTAATGGCCGCATGTCGCGGCTTTTGATGAACCTCATACTCATGCAAGCTGGCTATCCGCCGGTCGTCATCCGATTGGGAGAGCGCGATCCCTATCTCGCAGCGTTGCGCAGAGCGGATGCAGGAGAGCCTGAAGACTTCCTCGCCCTGATTGCTGAGTATGTTCTTTCCTCGCTCGATCTCTTTTTGCGTGCTGCTGCGGGTGAGGAGATTCACGAACCGACCGATCTTGAGAAAGAAATCGCGCTGCTGAAGCTCGAGTTAAAACATGTGGAAGAGCCCGAACCGCTCACGCAGGAGACACAGAAAAAGCTGTTTGAAAACTCTCTCGATCCGCTTTTTGCGGAGATCGTAAATCTAATGACCCCGTTGTGTGAGTTGTTTGCCCAACACACCGTAACCTTAAACGGACAACGAGGTCTTTCAGACCGGCAAGAATACTATGAATTCAATTCAAAGAATGAATTGGCGGACTGCAAGACAGTTCCTCGGCACAACGATTGGTGGCTCAACGACGAGATCATTCTTTACACCGAAGTTATTCTCGATTTGAGAGGTTTTAAAAAAGGACGTTTTGATACTTTTGATCATCGGGCTCAGTTTCGCGTGTCCTTCGAGCGGCTGAAATATGTTGTGACCCTCTACATCGGGCCGACTCCGCATGTTATTCAACATTTCTATCAGGAGCCCTTGACCAGGGATGAAATCCGCGGCGCCGCGGAAAAACTCACGCGCTACTTCGTGGAGGCCATTCAGAAAAAAGCTAGCGGCACTTGATCTCCCTTTCGCGAACTCTTGCTTTGAGAACGAGCGAGCGCGTGTCAGGATTTCGACGGACGGGAGGGTTTTCGGAAAATGTGTCGTAGTGCGGAGCCGAGGCCGGAGAAGCGGAAGCTGGGATCGACGTAGTGCTCGATGACGTAGAACGCGAAGTAGTAGGCGCGGCAGAAACACCAGATCGTGATCGCGAGCAGCGCGGCGGTGCGTATTGTGGGGTTTTTAAAAAGAAGCAACCCGGCGGCGACGATGCCGGCGAAGAGAAACAGTCCGCCCTTGAGTTTGATCAGGCGCGGATTGGTGAGGTCTTTCATAAAACTCGCGTTGTGCCGCTTTGCGGACGCCCAACGCCGAAAGGTGCATCGTCTCAAGTATGGCAGGACGGGACTAGGAAATCGTCGTCACCCGCCGCTCACCCTTCGGGCGTAGCGAGGATTTCGGCGAGGCGACGGCGCAGTTCGCCGGCCAAGCGCGGCATCCAATCCGGGCCGACAAGGCCGACGGAGGCGAGGTCGCGCAGATGGACGCGGTCTTTGTCGCGAAAAGCGGAGAGTTTCATCCGCACCAGCGCGTCCAGCGCGATGAGTCGGAAATCCCCGGCGGCTTCGCTCTCGTCCACGCTGGCGTTTGGCTCGGGCTGCTCGGGCCGCGTTTTTTCCGCGGCAAAGACGAGATGTATGGCGTCGCGGACTTTGGCATCCGGGCCATCGAGGAAAATTTCCATCGCGCCGGGCTGCCCCAGCGAAGCCACCCGCCTGTGGCTGAAGCCCGCGCTTTCCAGCGCCGTGATCGCCGCGGGGAGGTCGCCCCGGCACAGCAGCAAGTCCACGTCGCGGGTGTTGCGCACAGCGCTTTCATCCACCCGCGAGACCCACGCGGCGACCGCATTTCCGCCAACGACCGCGTAGGCTACGCCCGCCTTTTCCAAAGCCGCAGCGGCGCGGAGCAATCGGCGGCGGACATTTTCCACCGCGTCGCTCATGCGCTGCCAGGAAACGGGTTGCAGGCTCGTGGGCATGAAGATCGACGGGAACCTTCCCGCGATGCGCATGGAAGTCGAGCCTTCACCTCACGCCGCTTTGCGCACGCCGAGGGTCGAGAGGATCGACTCGAAGATGACGCGCCCATCGGTAGTGCCGAGGCGTGGGTCGCAGGCGCGCTCGGGGTGCGGCATGAGGCCGAAGACATTGCGCGCGGCGTTGCAGATGCCGGCGATGTTTTCGGCAGAGCCGTTCGGGTTGCTGGCATCGGTCGCCGCACCGTTGGCGTCGGTGTAGCGCAGGAGCACGCGTCCGGTCTGGTTCAACTCGGCGAGCGTGGCGGCATCGGCGGTGTAACTGCCTTCGCCGTGCGCGATGGGGATGCGCAGCAGTTCGCCGGTTTTGGCTTCGTGGAGAAAGGGGTTCGCGACGTCTTCCACGCGGACGTGGAGATGCTCGCAGCGGAAGTGCAGGTCGCGATTGCGAATGAGCGCGCCGGGCAGCAGGCCGGCTTCGCAGAGAATTTGGAAGCCGTTGCAGATACCGAGCACGAGGGTGCCGGAGGCGGCCGCTTCTTTCACCGCGCGCATGATCGGCGAAAAGCGGGCGATGGCGCCGCAGCGGAGGTAGTCGCCGTAGGAAAAGCCGCCCGGCAGCGCAATGAAGTCGTAGCCCGCGACCGACTCGTCCTTGTGCCAGATGAAGTCGGTTTCGACGCCGAGGTCGCGGATGGCGAGGACACAGTCCTGGTCGCAATTGGAACCAGGGAATCGGATGACAGCGGCTTTCATTTCAGGATTTGAGATCTTTAGCAATGTCGCGGAGGCGTTGCTCGTTTTTGTAGTCGCTGACGACGAAGAACGCGTGGATCACACCCGGCAGCCAGCCGAAGAGTGTGAGGACGATGCTGAGGAAAAAACTGCCCATCCGCCCGGTGAAAAACACGGCGAGCGGCGGGAGCAAAACGCAGAGGAAGAAAAGCATGGAACCAGCGTCAGGGTTGGATCTCGAGGCGGTAGTCCTCGATGACCGGATTGCTCAGCAGGTCGCGGCAGACTTCGTGAAGCTGCGCCTCGGTCTGGGTGCCGTCGAGTTCGAGTTCGATGAGTTTGCCGACGCGCGCGGCTTTCACCGCGGGCACGCCGTGGTGATGAATGGCATCGCGCACGGCCACGCCCTGCGGGTCGAGCACGGTCTGTTTCGGCATCACGATGACTTGGGCTTTCATAGGCCGCGGAGCGTAGGTGCCGGGAGTGAAAGTGGAAGTGGAAAGTGAACGCGCGGGCATCCTTTGCCCTCTCATCCGCACTTTCCGCCTCCGGCCCCACTTTGCACTTTCACTCCCGCTCCGACTCCCGTTATCGTCCGCCGATGAATTCGACTCTTCGCATCCTCGCCGGCAGCCTCGCAGCCGTTTGTTTATGCGCCTCCGCGGCTGGTGACCCCACTCCCCTGACCCCGGAGGAAATCGCCGGCGCGGCCCGGACCGACGAGTTCTCCATGCCGATGCCGGGCGAGTTCATGACCACGCTGAACAAGCTCGGCAAGATCGACTGGACGAAGATGTTTCGCCCGCCCATCGCCACGAACTACACCAGCCGCGCGCAGATGGCACTGAACCTCGGCGGGCTCATTGCCGACGGCTACGTGGCGATCGAGGCCGAGGACGCGCCGCAGGTCAAAAACATCGGCAAAGACGTGCTCGCCATCGCCAAAACGCTCGGCGTGAGCAAGGACGTAATCGAGCGCGGCGTGAGCATTGCCAACTTCGCCAATAACAGCCAGTGGGATCAGCTCAAGGAGGAGATGGAGGCCACGCAAAATGAAGTGAAATCCGGCATGGCCGAGCGCAAGGATTCCGAACTCGTCACCCTCGTCACCGTCGGCGGCTGGCTCCGCGCGACCGAAGTGATGAGCGGCTACCTCGCCAGGAACTACACCGAGGATGGGGCCAAGCTGCTCCGCCAGCCCGGCATCGTCAGCTTTCTCAACAAGCGCCTCGACGGCCTCGGCGGAAAGTTGGTCGCCGACCCGACCGTCATCTATGTGCGAAAAAAGATGGGCGAGATCGAAAAGTTCATCGCCTTCCCGCTCGACAAGGCACCCAGCGCGGAGGACGTCAAACAGCTCAGCACGCTGACCGCCGAAGTCGTGAAGGAAATCTCCAAGAAACAAACGAAATGAAGCGCCTCTTTTTCACCCTTGCCCTCGCCGCCACCACCACAGCGGCTCCCCTCCGCGCCGCCAGCGACGATGAAGTCAACGCGCGCAAGCTTGCGCTCGAAATCGCCGGCGCCTTTTCCAACGATGGCTTCAAGCTTCGCGACGGCACTTGGAGCGGAAAATTCGAGCCCGGCAAATCCGCGCTCATCCAGGTGAACCTCTATGCGGGCAACCAATACTGGTTCACCGCCGGAGCCACCGAAGCGGCCAAAAAAGTGGCGATCAGCGTGTTCGACGAAACCGGCAAACCCGTTGCTACCGAGCCCTTCGCCGAGCCCTCCGTCGCCGCCGCCGGTTTCGCCCCGGTGAACAGCGGCCCGTATTACATCAAACTCGAAGTCGCCGAGGGTGCGCCCGCCGTCTTCTGCCTCATCTACAGCTACCGCTAAGTCGATGCCGCCCGTCTCTTCGCAAACGACCGAGAAACTCGGCGGCCCGCGCGTCACCCAGTTTTCCATTTTTCTCCCCAACCGCGTCGGCACCCTGCTCGACGTCGTGCGCGTGCTCAACGAACGGCACATCCATGTCCTCGCCATCAGCGTGCAGGATTCCGCGGACACGGCCATCGTCCGCATCGTCGTCAGCGATCCCGAAAGCGTGCAGCAGATGTTCATCGAGCACGCCATCCCCTTCGCCATCTGTGAACTCGTGGTCGTCGAACTCAAGGAAGGTGCCACCGAACTCGGCCGCCTTCTGGCCGCCCTCCTCGCCGCCGAGTGCAACATCTTCGGCAGTTACGCCCTTCTCACCCGCCCCCGCGGCCGCCCCGCCCTGGCCCTCCACGTCGAGGACAATGAGTGCGCCGTCTCGGTGCTCGAAGGGCAGCAGTTCAAAATCCTGAGCCAGTCGGACATCTCGCGGTAGGGCGAACCGCGGAGGGGCGCGGCACGGGCTTTGTGAAACATTTCACAAAATCCCCTTGCCCGGTCCGGGCCGGTTCCTAGAGTCCGGCATGCCTGAAATCACGCCGGCCGCCTACGACTCGAAGATCGAGGGAAACATCATCTTCACTAGGATCGACTCCGCGATGAACTGGATGCGCAAGAACTCCCTCTGGCCGATGCCGATGGGCCTCGCCTGCTGCGCCATCGAACTCATGGCCGCGGGCGCGTCGCGCTTTGACATCGCGCGCTTCGGCGCGGAGGTCATGCGCTTTTCGCCACGGCAGAGCGACGTGATGATCGTCGCCGGCACGGTCACTTACAAAATGGCCCTCGCCGTGAAGCGCATCTGGGACCAGATGCCCGAGCCGAAATGGTGCATCGCGATGGGCGCGTGCGCCTCCAGCGGCGGCATGTATCGCAGCTACGCCGTGCTTCAGGGGATCGACCAACTCATCCCCGTGGATGTCTATATCAGCGGCTGCCCTCCCCGGCCCGAGGCACTGCTGGAGGGGCTCATGCGCCTGCAGCGGAAGATCGAAACCGAGCCCGCACTCAAAGAGCAGAAGCCTGCGCTTTACGCCGCGCTCAATTCCTAATCCTCCATGGCCGCTCCCCTCACCGCCGCCGTCAGCGCCATCCAGGCAAAATTCAAAGTCAGCCGGAAGATCGAGTTCCGCGGCGAAACCACGCTGCTCGTCGAGCGTACCGAGATCAAAGATCTCTGCGCCTTTTGCAAAGACACCCTCGGCTTCGACTTCCTCCTCGACCTCAGCGGCGTGGATAATTTCGGCGAAGAGCCGCGCTTCGAGGTCGTCTATGAACTTTACCAGCTCGCCACCGACGCGCATCTCCGCCTCAAGATCACCGTCTCGGAGGACGACCTCACTGTTCCCTCGGTGATCGACATCTGGCCCACCGCCGACTGGCACGAGCGCGAAGCCTACGACATGTACGGCATCACCTTCCCCGGCCACCCCGACCTCCGCCGCATCCTCATGTGGGAGGGCTATCCCTTCTTCCCGCTGCGCAAAGATTTCCCGCTCGCCGGACGCGCGAGTGACATGCCCGACGTGGCTTTCAGCGCCGCCGCGCCGCTCGCCGGCGGCCCCTTCGTCACCCTCCCCTCGACCGCGACGACCAAGGACCGCGAGCCCCGCTCCCGAGAGCAGAGCTAGGTGCAGGCCGGGCGCGCTCGCGACCTTCGTGGCACGCGAGGTGTCACCAGACCGGCTTCCGCATAAAACATTGCGGTCATTCTGAATGGAGTCCGGGAAGCTCTTCGCCCCCCCGGGCGGGAGGCCGTTCCGCAGTCTTCAACTTCGAAACGAGGGGACCAGAATTCGCTAACCCAACGCCCGCGCCAGCAACCGCACGAGTTGCTCCGCCGCGGCGCGACCGGTGGCGAGGACTGCACTGTGATCGAGGGCACCGGTGGCGAGGCCCGCGGCCATGTTTGTGAGGCAGGAAAAGGCGGCGACCTCCATGCCGAGAGCGCGGGCCTGGATTGCCTCCAACACGGTGCTCATGCCCACGGCGTCCGCGCCGAGCGTGCGGAGCATGCGGACTTCGGCGGGCGTCTCGTACTGCGGCCCGACGAGCCCGGCGTACACGCCCTCGTGGAGCACGATTTTTTCCTCCGCTGCGAGGCGCACAAAGTGCGCCCGCAAGTCCGCCGAGTAAACCGCACTCATGTCCACAAAGTTCGCCCCGCCAAGGAGGGGCGAAGTGCCCGTGAGGTTCAGGTGATCGCTCAGCATCATCCACGTCCCCGGTGCAAAGTCCGCACACAGGGAACCGGCGGCATTGGTGAGGATGAGTTTTTTTACCCCGAGCGTCTCCATGAAGCGGATGCCGGCGGTGATTTCCTCGGCGCTGCGGCCCTCGTACAAATGCACGCGGCCCTGGGCGACGATGACACGCTTTCCCGCAAGCCGGCCCAAGACGAAGCGCCCCGCGTGGCCGGGAACGGTAGAGACGGGCAGGCCGGTGATTTCCTCATATGGGAGGCTGAGGAAAGCATCGACCTCCTCCACGAAGGTGCCCAACCCAGAGCCAAGGACGAGACCCCATTCGGGCTGAAAATCCCGAACGGCTTTGGGAAGGTCTTCGGCGGTGAGGGAGAGGTTCATGGGGTGGGTGCAAGGGTGAGCGCGCGCAGAAGATGGTAAAGCATTTCCAAGCGCGGCAGGACGGCCCCGGCGGCGGTGCCCTGCCGCCACGCCTCACCCCAAATGGCTTCGACTTCGACGGGACGCGCGGCCTGCCAGTCGAGCATGGACGAGGGTTTGTAGGCACCCATGGAGTGGCTGCGCTCGATCTGCCAGTCGGCGAAGGCATCGGGAATTTCGTGGCCGAGGCGGCGCGCGGCTTCGAGAGTTTCGGCGATGAGGTCTCGGGCAAGTTGGCGCAGGCCGTCGTCGGCGAGGACGCGATCAACGGTGGCCGCGGCGGCGATGGAGAGGCCGTTGAAGGGGATGTTCCAAAGCAACTTGCGCCAGCGCTCGGTGATGAGGTTTTCCACGGTGTGTGCCTCAATGCCGGCGTCCACAAAGGCCGCGGCGATGGCGTGGGCGCGCTCGCTCGCAGGGCGGCGGAATTCGCCGATCGAAATGGAGCCGGCATCGTAGTGTTCGATGACGCCGGGCGCGGTGCGGTTCAGGCAGACGAAGCAGAGCGCGCCCAGTACGCGCGCCTCGCCCCAGCGGGCGGCGATAAACTCCTCGTTGCCCAGGCCGTTTTGCAAGGTGAGCAGCGCGGTGTTTTCACCAAGCAGCGGCGGGAGCAACTGCTCCAGCGCGACGTTGGCCGTGGCCTTGAGCGCGATGATGACGAGATCAACCGGGCCGATTTCCGCCGTCGTGCCGCAGGCTGTGACTCGCCGGACAGCGACCGTCTCGCCGCGCGTGCGGATGGTCAGGCCGCGCGCGCGCACGACGGCGAGATCGGCGCGCAGGAGAAAGCGCACATCGCAGCCGGCGTGCGCCAGCATCCCGCCGTAATAACAGCCGACCGCGCCGGCGCCGACGACAGCGATTTTCATCTCACGCAGATTCATCCCGCGCAGATTCCGCACCGCCGAGGGCGCTGGCAATCCCACATTCTCCACCGCGCGCATTCGCATTTACTCCCCGGCGCGCCCGCGTAGTTTTTCCCACCGATGTCCCACCAGAAATCCGATGGAATGAACTACGCGCCCGAGGGCAAGCCCGCCCCGGTCGTGGAAAAGGGCGAATTCATTTTCGCCGCGGCAGCGCTCGATCACGGCCACATCTATGGCCAGTGCAAAGGGCTGACCGAGGCCGGCGGTGAGCTGCGCTATGTGCATGATCCCGACCCGGCGAAGGTCGAGAAATTCTGCCAAACCTTTCCCACGGCCAGGGCGCTGCCGAGCGTCGAGGCCATCCTCGAACTGGACGAAGTGACTCTCGTCACCGCCGCCGCTGTGCCCAGCGAGCGCGGGCCGCTGGGGCTGCGCGTCATGGATGCGGGCAAAGACTACTTCACCGACAAGACCCCTTTCACCACGCCGGAGCAGCTCGCTGCGGCCCGCGCCAAAGTGCAAGCGACGGGGAAAAAGTACCTGGTCTATTTCAGCGAGCGGCTGCATGTGGAGGCGGCGGTGCGCGCAGGGCAGCTGATCGAGCAAGGCGCGATCGGGCGCGTGGTCCAGGTCATCGGGCTCGGGCCGCATCGCAGCTCGCCAGCGTCGCGACCGGCGTGGTTTTGGTCGCGGGAAAAAATGGGTGGGATCCTGTGCGACATCGGCTCGCATCAATTCGAGCAGTTCCTCCACTTCAGCGGGGCGAAAAGTGCGAGCGTGGTCCATGCGCAGGTCGCGAACTATCACCACAAGCAGTTTCCCGAGTTTGAAGACTGGGGCGAGGCGAACCTCGTGGCTGACAATGGCGCGACCAATTACATCCGTGTCGATTGGCTGAATCCCGACGGTTTGCGGACTTGGGGCGACGGCCGCACCTTCATCCTCGGCACGGCCGGCTACATGGAACTGCGCAAGTATCTCGATGTGGGCCGCGAGGCGGAGGGCGATCAGCTGTACCTCGTGGATCACCGGGGCGAGCACCACATTCGCTGCCACGGCGAGGTCGGCTATCCCTTCTTTGGCCAGCTCATCCTCGATTGCCTGAACCGCACCGAAAACGCCATGACTCAGGAGCACACCTTTCTCGCCGCCGAACTCTGCCTGCAAGCCCAGGCGCAGGCCCGGAAGATCGAAGGCTGACGCCGAGGAACGCTGGCCTTTTTGCACGAACACGGCCAGTTTCCGCGCCATGAAAATTCTCCCGCTTCTCCTCGCCGCGACCTGCGTTCTCAGCCTCGGGGCCTGCGCCGGCGCTCCCAAGAAATCCGAGGCCTGCTGCAGCAGCAGCTCAGCCAAAACGAAATGCTGCCCAGCGGGCGATGTGCATGGCACGCACGGCAAGGTGAAGCCGAAGGCTTCCTAGCTACCGGCTTTACGCAACGCTCTGCGCGGCACTGCGAGCGGGTTTTTTCGCGGCGATCGCCGCGAGGACTTTTTCAACGGCGGCTTCGGCGGTGAGGCCGTGTTTTTTGCGGAGGATGTCCACGGCACCGTGCTCGACGAACTGATCGGGCCAGCCGATGCGGACGACCGGCGTTTTGATGCCGGCGTCATTGAGGTGCTCGATGATGGCGCAGCCGAAGCCGTTGTGCAGGACATGGTCTTCGAGCGTGCAGATGACATCGACGCTGCGGGCGAAGAATTCGAGCGTGCCGGTGTCGAGCGGCTTGATCCAACGCGGATTGATGACGGCGGCGCTGAGGCCCTGCGCTTCCAGCATTTGCGCGGCTTTCTCAGCCATCTGGCACATGCCGCCGAGGCCGAAGAAGGCCACGCGGGTGCCGTGCTTGATGACTTCGGCTTTGCCAATCTCCAAAAGTTTCGGCTGGTCCTTTGGCACAACGCCGGTGCCCACACCG
Source organism: Chthoniobacterales bacterium (assembly GCA_038318725.1). Lineage (GTDB taxonomy): Bacteria > Verrucomicrobiota > Verrucomicrobiia > Chthoniobacterales > Chthoniobacteraceae > Chthoniobacter. The sequence goes on along the minus strand of JBBQCM010000165.1, from coordinate 2,014 downwards.
CGCGGATAGCGGATGGCAATGGGGCCGGCGGTGTAGTGAGCCATGGTCCAGAGCATGTCCACGAATTCGTCCTCATCCTTGGGCTGCATGTGGACGAGGTTCGGGATGTGGCGGAGGTAGCCGATGTCGAAGAGGCCGTGGTGCGTGGGGCCGTCGTCGCCGCTCAGGCCGCCGCGGTCCATGCAGAGGGCGACGTTGAGTTTTTGCAGCGCCATGTCGTGGATGATCATGTCGTAAGCCCGCTGCATGAAGGTCGAGTAGATGGCGAGGAAGGGCTTGAAACCTTGCGTCGCGAGGCCGCAGGCGAAAAGCGCGGCGTGCTCCTCGGCGATGCCGACGTCGAAGTATTTGTCCGGATGTTTCGCGGCGAAATGGACGAGGCCGGTGCCGGTGGGCATGGCGCCAGTGATCGCGCAGAGCCGGTTATTCGAGTCGGCGAATTTGGCGAGGGTCTTGCCGAAGAGTTCGGAATACGTGGGCGAGCCGGCGGCGGCGGTCGCGCCGGTTTTGGGCTCGAATTTTCCGAGCCCGTGGAATTTGTCCGGCTTCTCCAGGGCAGGCGCGTAGCCCTTGCCCTTGGTCGTGAGGATGTGGAGGAGGACGGGCTCATGCTGCGTCTTGAGAAACTCGAAGGTCTTGATGAGCAGCGGAATGTCGTGGCCGTCGATCGGGCCGTAGTAGCGCAGGCCGAGATCCTCGAAGATGACGCTCGGGAGGAGAAGATTCTTCACCCCGGCCTCGATCTTGTGGGCGAAGTCCTTGGCGAATTTGCCACCGAGCATCTCGATGAAACTCGCCGCTTTCTCGTGGAGATGCGCGTAGGTCGGGTGGGTGGCGATCTTGTTGAAATAGCTGGCGATGGCGCCCACGTTTTTGGCGATGGACCATTCGTTGTCATTGAGGACAACGATGAAACGTTTGGTCGTGCCGACGTTGTTCAGCGCCTCGTAACTCACGCCGCAGGTGAAGGCGGCGTCGCCCGCGATGCAGACCACGTTTTCATCCGAGCCGCGCATATCGCGCCCCACGGCCATGCCGAGGGCGGCGCTCAGGGCGGTGCCGGCGTGGCCCGCGCCGTAGCAATCGTGCGGGCTTTCGGTGCGGAGGAGGAAACCGTTGAGGCCCTCATACTGGCGCATGGTTCCGAAGCGTTCGCGGCGGCCGGTGAAGAGCTTGTGGACATAGCCCTGGTGGGACACGTCAAAGACGAATTTGTCCTTCGGCGTGTCGAAGACGCGGTGGAGCGCGATGGTCAGTTCGACGACACCGAGGTTCGGCCCGAGGTGCCCGCCGACGGACGTCGGATTGTCGTCGGAAAGCACGCGGACGAGTTCATCGCGCACCTCCTGGGCAAGCTGCGAGAGGTCTTGCTCGGCGAGGGCTTTGATGTCGGCAGGCGAATTGATCGAGGGCAGGAGCGGCTTGGGCATGGCGGATGTTCAAAAGAGACTAACGTCGTCGCGCGGGCCGGTGACCGGCTTTTTCTCGGGATCGAAGGGGGTGAGTTGAGGATCGCCGGTGACGGTCCGGGTGAGGATTTCCACGCGCTTCTCGACGGATTGGAGTCTTTCTTCGCAGACTTTCACGAGCTTGATGCCCTCCTCGTAGCGCGTGATGAGGTCTTCGAGCGGCAGTTTGTCCGAGCCCATTTCCTCAACAACCTTTTCCAGACGCGTCATGGCGGTTTCAAAAGTGGGCGCGGATTCGGCGGCGGATTTGGCAGGCATTGGCGGATTTTTTGAACACTCAACCCTTAACACTCAACTCTCAACTTTTCGCCTCAGTCCTCGCGGTTCGTCCACCGGTCCCGGTCAGCGTAAAAGATGCAGTCATTGTTGATCGGCATGGGCACCGAGACTTTGAGCGGGAACTCCTTGGTCTGGACGTTGCGCAGGATGAACGGTGCCCATTCCGCGTATTCGCCCTTCACGATTTCGCTGAGAAAGGGCTCGTAGGCCGAAACCGGCGTGAGGTAGAGGCCGACGATCTCGTTGTCGAGTTTCTTGAAATCATT
>JBBQCM010000164.1:0-13224 GCA_038318725.1 Chthoniobacterales bacterium | reverse complement strand
AGCTCGGTCGCGAGCTTCACCCGCTGAGCCTCGCCGCCAGAGAGGGTGGTGCCGGCCTGGCCGAGCCGGACGTAGCCCAGCCCGACGTCTTCGAGCGCGTGGAGGCGGTCGGCGATGCTGGGGACGTTGCGGAAAAAACGCGCGCCTTCATCGACGTTCAGGTCGAGCACGTCGGCGATGTTTTTGCCTTTGTAAGTTATCTCGAGGGTCTCGCGGTTGTAGCGCCGGCCGCGGCAGACCTCGCACTCGACATAGACGTCGGCGAGAAAGTGCATCTCGATCTTCTTCACACCGTCGCCCTCGCAGGTCTCACAGCGCCCGCCTTTCACGTTAAAGGAAAAGCGCCCGGCGTCGTAGCCACGGATGCGCGATGCGGGCAGGCCGGCAAAAAGTTCGCGGATCGGCCCAAAGGCGCCGGTGTAAGTCACGGGATTCGAGCGCGGCGTGCGCCCGATGGGCGTCTGGTCGATGACGATCGCTTTGTCAATTTGCTCCAGCCCATGGATCGCCGCGTATTTCCCCGGCCGGTCTTTCGAGCGGTAGAAATGGCGGAAGAGCACGCGGCGGAGGATGTCATCGACCAGCGTGGATTTGCCGCTGCCGCTCACCCCGGTCACGCACGTCAGGCAGCCAAGCGGAAAGGACGCGGTCACGCCCCGGAGATTGTTTTCCCGCGCGCCGGTGATCGTCAGCCAGCCGGGATTGTGCTCATCGCTGCGGTTCTGCGGGGCGACGAATTGCGGACGGCGCCGACTTTTCGGCACCGGGATTTTCGCACGCCCGCTGAGGTACTGCGCGGTCAGCGAACTCTCGACCGCCAGCACTTCCGCGAGCGTCCCCTGCGCCACGAGTTGCCCGCCGCGCGCACCCGCTCCGGGGCCGAGGTCGATGACATGATCGGCGCAGCGGATCGTGTCCTCATCGTGCTCGACCACAATCACGGAATTCCCCAAATCGCGCAGCCGCCGCAGCGTGCCGATGAGCCGGTCATTGTCGCGCTGGTGCAAGCCGATGCTCGGCTCGTCCAGCACATACAGACAGCCGGCGAGCCCGCTCCCGATCTGCGTCGCCAGCCGGATGCGCTGCGCCTCGCCCCCGCTCAGCGTCCCGCTTTCCCGGTCGAGCGAGAGATAGCCCAGCCCGACCTCGACGAGAAAACTCAGCCGCGCCGCAATCTCGCGCCGCACCTCGCTGGTGATGAACCGCTGCTGCTCGCTGAAGGCCAGCGTTTCCACAAACCGCAACGCGTCGGCAATCGAAAGCCGGCAGAATTGGTGGATGTTGAGCGGCTTCAAATCGCCTTCGATCGTCACGGCAAGAATCTCCGGCTTGAGTCGCGCACCGTCGCAGACCGAGCAAGTCCGGCGGCTCATGTACTGGCGAATGCGCTGGCGCGACAGCTCGCTGTCCGTCGTCTCGTAGAGATGCTGGAGCGAGGCCACCAGCCCGTCGAACGGCTTTTCCACTTTCTCCCGCTTTCCATTTTCGCCCCATGAAAACACCAGCGCGCGCCCGCCCGTGCCGTGGCAGAGCGCCTCGTGAAACGCCGCCGGCAACTCGTCATACGGCGCGTCCATCGAGACGCGGTATTCCTTCGCCAGGGAAGTGAGCACGCCTTGATAGTAGCCGTGCATCCGTTTGTTCGCCTTGGCCCACGGGGCCACCGCGCCCTCGGCGAGCGACTTCTCGCGGACGGGGATCATCAGGTCCGCATCGCACACCAGCGCCGTGCCGAGGCCGTGGCAGGTGGGGCACGCGCCGAAATGCGAGTTGAACGAAAAGTGTTTCGGCGTCAGCGACGGCAGCGTAAAGCCGGTTTCGGGATTGCTGAAATCCGTCGAATACCGATGCGGTTCCCACTCCTCAGGCTCCACCCCCTCGACGCGCCGCAGGACCACGACCTTTCCCCCGCCCCACTTGAGCGCCGTATCCACGGAATCCGCCAGCCGCGTCCTCACGCCTTCACGAATGACCAGCCGATCCACCACCACCTCGATCACATGCCGGTCCCCTTTGTTCAGCCGGATCGGCTCGGGCCGCCCCAGCTCGATGATCTCGCCATCCACCCGCACCCGCACGAAGCCCTCGCGCTTCAGCTTCTCGATGACATCGCGAAACTCCCCCACCTCTCTCTGCACGATCGGCGCGAGCACCACGATGCGGCTCTCCACCGGATAGGCCACGATCCTGTCCACGACCTGCTGCGGTGAGAGCTTGAAAATCGGCGCGCCGGTCGCCGGATCGTGCGGCTGTCCGACGGCCGAATAGAGCAGCCGCAGGTAGTCGTAGATTTCCGTCGTCGTGGCGATCGTCGAGCGCGGATTGCCCCCCGAGCTGCGCTGCTCGATGGCGATGGCCGGCGACAGCCCCTCGATGAAATCCACATCCGGCTTCTGCATCTGATCCAGAAACTGCCGCGCATAGGCCGACAGGCTCTCCACATAACGCCTCTGCCCCTCCGCGTAGAGCGTGTCGAAAGCGAGCGACGACTTGCCGGAACCACTCAGCCCCGTGATCACGACCAGCTTCTCCCGCGGAATCTCCAAAGTGAGGTTCCTGAGATTATGCTGGCGAGCCCCGGTGATCTTAATTACTTGTGCTGGCATTTCCGCCGTCGGTGAAAACCGCGAAGCAAAGCACAACCCCAAATCCGTCTCCAGAGGCAATTAGTGATGTCCGACAATACTTTCCAAATGTCCCGTGAAGAGCTGCAAGCCATCGTCGATAAATTTCGTGAGGTGAAGCATAACATCAACAACACGCTCGCCGTCGTCATGGCCCTCTCCGAGCTCGCCCAGCGCAATCCCGCGCACTACGAGAAGCTCGCCAAAGCCGTCCTCCAGCGCGGGCCGGACGTGGTCCAGCAAATGCAGGACTTTCAGACCCTGCTCACCGCCAAGTTCACCGGCAGCGACCCCACGGCCACGCCCCCGCCCTCGGGCGCGTTTTAGGGTTTCGGCTTCTCCCCGGCGATGCCGAGGATCGGGCCGAGGGGAAACTTGAAGTCGTCGTTCCGCTTCAGCTCCGGCGCGTAGAGGCTGGAGATCGTCCCGTCGAGAAAGAGCGCGTTGCGGCATTTGAGCGTGTCTCGGAAGAGCGTGGCGAACTCGTGGAAATTCACCGGCTCGCTGGAAATCACGAACAGCGCCTTCCCGTCCGGGCCGATACCGACGCCGTTGCGGAAAAGCCGGGAGTCTGAGCCTTCGCGAAACGCCGGATGCAGCTTTCCGTCGATGACCAGCATCGGCCCCGATTGCGTCGCCAGCCGCGCCTGCCCTGCAAACGCCGGCCAGCCCGCCGCCTCGACTACCACCGCACGGCCATCTTTCAGGATCGCAAAAACGCCATTCGGCTTGAGAAAGAAGTTTCCGTCCGCCACGCCCGTGTTCAGCGGCACCACCTCGCGACCATCGGCGATGTAGAGCCCGACCGGCGCGTAGTCGGGGTGAAACATTCCGCCATTCATCCCCAAGACCAGCCGCTGTCCGCGCGTCGCCAGCATCGTCTCGATCGCCGAAAACGTGTGCAGCACCCCACCCTTCTCGTCCTTCAAAAACAGCTCCAGCCGCTCCGTCTTCGGAGCGACCGCGCAAAGGACATAGCGCTTCCCCGCCACGGTCGTTTCTTTCATTTCCACCGCGCGCCCTGCCACCAGTAGGGCGAACGACAAAAGTATGACGAGGGTGCGCATGGGGAGGTTGTGCTTGGAGCGGAACGGCTTGTTGGTAGCATCCGACCGTTTTACCGACCAGCCCCATGAACATCGCCGCCCTTCTCCGCACCAGTCTCGTTCTCGCCTTCCTCGTTCCAGCGCTGCGCGCCGAACCGGGCGCAGAAGAGCGGGTCACCACCCGGCTGCGGGAGCTGACCAAAGGCGAGTCGAGCGGCGTCGCCGTCCTCATCGCGCGCGACGGTAAAATCCTTTTTCAAGGCGGCTTCGGCCTCGCCGATCTCGCGACCAAAACACCCATCACGACGGAGACGAAATTTCGCATCGGCTCGATCAGCAAACAGTTCACCGCCGCCGCCATTCTGAAGCTCGCCGAGGAGCAGAAACTCGCGCTTACCGATCCGCTCTCGAAGTTCTTCCCCGACTTCCCCCGCGGCAACGACATCACGCTGCATCATCTGCTCACCCACACTTCGGGCATCCACAGCTACACCGACAAACCCGACTTCCTCAGCCGCGTCTCCGCGCCCATTGAGCCCGCCAAACTCATCTCCTCCTTCCGCGACGACCCGCCCGACTTCGCCCCCGGCGCGGGTTTTCACTACAACAACTCCGCTTACTTCCTCCTCGGTGAAATCGTCGCCAAAGTCTCCGGCAAATCCCTCGCCGATTTCCTCCGCACCACCTTCTTCGCGCCGCTCGATATGAAAGACACCGGCATTTTCGTCAACGCCACGCCGCCGCCCGGCATGGCCAAAGGTTACTCCTTTGCCGACGGCAAACTGGCTCCGGCGCTCGACTGGGACATGTCGTGGGCCGGCGGTGCGGGCGCGCTCTACTCCACGGTCGGCGACCTCTTTCGCTGGAACGAAGCACTCTATGGTGGCCGCGTCCTCAGTCCGGCGTCGCTCAAGGCGCAGACCACGCCGGTCAAACTCCCCGCGGGTGTCGATGGGATGAACTATGGCTATGGCCTGGTCATGTCGGAGCTTCAGCGACTGCCCATGATCGGCCACGGCGGCGGGCTGAACGGCTGGTCCACGGATCTCATTCGCCTGCCGGACCAGCACTGCACCGTGGCCGTGCTGGGCAATGCTCTTCCACCGCCCCCCGGCCTCAACCCCGGTGCGATTTCGCAGAAAATCGCCGAGCATTTTCTCGACGATGAAATCAAAAAACTCCCGCCGCTCGCGGAGGACAAATCCACCGATCCGAAAGCTTTTCCGGACTTCGTCGGACGCTACGATTACACAAACGCCATTCTCACCGTGACCGTGGAAAATGACCACCTTTTCGCCCAGCTCACCGGCCAGCCGAAATACGAGATCTTCCCGAAATCAGCGACCGAGTTCTTTTGGAAAGTGACCTCCGCGCAAGTCGTGTTTTTGCGGAATGAAAAAGGCGAGGTCATCGCCGCGCAGCACACTCAGAGTGGCAGCACCTTCAAAGCCCCGAAACTCGGGGCCGCCGCGGTAAAGCTCGAGGCCGCGCAGCTCGACGCTATTCTCGGCCAGTATCAATACGGTCCCGGCGCGGTGCTCACGGTGACGCGCGAGGACGGGCAGCTTTTCTCCCAGCTCACCGGCCAGCCGAAGTACCCGATCTACCCGCGATCCGCGACGGAGTTCGAGTGGCGCGTCGTCCCGGCCAGCGTCGAGTTTTCCAAGGACGCCGGCGGCAAGGTGACCAAAGCCACCCACCGCCAAAACGGCCAAACCTTCGACGCCCCGAAGATCAAATAGCTCGGTGCGAAACGATGTGGACTTGCATAGTTGGTCTATCTGTTGCTGGCCTGCCCCCGGTTTTTGATCCACTCGCTTTGAGAGTTGGCGGCGCGACAGCGCCGCCGAACTCTCATAGCGCCTGGATCAACTTTCGGGGAGCAGGCCAGTCTCGAATCTCATTTTGCGAGGAAAAGGCCGCGCGGGCGGAGATGGGAAGCCGAATCGAGCCGACTTCGCCGCCTCAACGACGCGCCGAAAATCAAATAGCGCATCTTCCCGCCACTGCACGGCAACGGTCGAGGGCGGGCAGCGGGATCTGCGAGTGTAAAAGCTCGTGCACTTCGCCGCGTCCGATTTCAGCACCCAAACTCCGCGGCTCGCCGTGGATCAAGGGATGCCGGTGACCCGATAGAAGCGGCGGGCGGGCAGCGGTGCGGAGATGTCCGTGTAGCTGCCGGTGCCGGTGACGGTGGCGAGGAGCAGCCAGTTGACAGGCACGAGTTCGTCGGTGTATTCGACGCGGTAGGCTTGGCCCGGCACGCTCGGCCAGGTGATGACGGGCTGGCTGGTGCCGTTGCCGCTGGCGGTCGCGGCGTAGCGCGAGGCGGCGCTGTTCGGATTGGTGCCAAACATCGCCTCCCAACCATCGGGCTGGCCGTCGCCATCGGTGTCGGGGCCAGCCCCGGTCCAGCCGGGGGAGCCGCCGGGTTCCCAACTCGCGCGCCAGTTCAGCCCGCTGCGGTAGTTGCCGTTCACGTCGATGACTTCGAGGGAAGGGCCGAAGCCGTCGGGCGAAGTCGGCCACGGGGCGGTGTCGAGATAGGTGAAGTCGTGAATCGCGTTGCCATCGGGGTCGCTCAGGATGATGCGCTCGCCGCCGTTGTTCAGGGCGCCGGCCCACTGACCGATGGGGAGCGGGCTGGTGGGGTACTTTAACTGGAAGGCCGCGGTGTCGTTGGTGACAATGGCGTACTGCCCTGGCGCGAGGTTGATATTTCCAAAGGGCGCGAGGTCGAAGGGCGTGCCGGTATTGAAGCGTGCGCCGAGCAGATTGATGGTGCCCGCGCCGGTGTTCCGCAGCTCGATGAACTCGACGGTCCCGGGTGCGGCGGGATTATACATGATCTCGGTAATGCGCAGATTGCTGAAGACGGTGTTGGCGTTCGCGGGATCGACGAGCATCAGGTAGTCGAAGGCCGTGCGCACGCTCTGCGCGGTGGTCGTCGCGGTGAAAATGCCGCCGCTGGTGGCGGTGGAGCCGGCCGCGAGCGCGCGGGTGTGAACGTTGGTCCAGACGCCCGCGGTGCTGCGAGACTGGAAGACGAGGCTCAGGCCGATACGGCGGATGCGGAGAACGGCGGAGCTTTCGCCATAGACGATGGATGCCACATTGCCGAACGCGCCGCCCGTCGAGCGCCTGACGGTGAGCGCAGCGCCGCCCTCGAGGCCGAAGGCGTAACGCGTGACGATGCCGGACTCGACCGTCTCGAGATACAGGCCGGTGAAAAACGTGCCGGTCTGCCGGGTCTCGAGCGCGAGGTCGGTTTGCAGTGCCCAGTCGGTGGCGGCGGGAAGCGGACGCATCATTTTGGGATGCGTCGCACCGCTGTAGGCGAGGGGTTTGGCCGCATCGTCGAGCACCTGGAGGAGCAGGCTGCCGGATTTGTCCTCGGTGGAAAACCAGGTGCTCGGCGAGTGACTGTCGCGCGGTTCGAGATTGGAAAGCGTCCAATAGGCGGCGAGCTGCGGTTCGCCGAAGGAGGCGAAGTCCTCGGAGTTATAGACGGCGATCTCGCGGGTGATGGGTGTCGCCACGGCGGTGATGTCGGTGCCGGTCGCGGTGAAGCTATAGATGTTCGGCTGGGTGAAGGTCGCGACGGTGGTGGGCGGCGTGGGATGGCTGACGGACGCGCCGGGGACGGGCGTGTTTGCCCACGCGAAGGTGAGCGCGCCGCCGTCGGGATCGAAGCTCGTGGAGGCGTCGAGCGTGAGGGTCTGACCGAGCATGACATTCATCGACGCGGGCGATGAGGTCAGGCGCATGAAGGGCGCGGCGGTGCCGGTCTTGGTGATGTTATAGACAGCGGTCGCGATGGTGTTTCCGAACATGTCGAGCGCGCGGACGGTGAGGCTGTTCGCGCCGGTTTTGAGCACGATGCCGGAGAGGGCCCAGGCCTGCTGGTTCGTCCAGGTGAGCACGGGCTCGGTGTGACCATCGACGACGATCGTAAACACGGAGGACGGTGCTGTGCCGCCGATGTTCACGATCGCCGCGGCGGTCGATCCGCCGCCCGGCGTCGTGATCGCGAAGGGTCCGGTGTAGGAATTCACCGGCCCGCCGCCGACGGAGAGATTGATCTCCTGCTCGATGCGCAGGCGGCGGTTGGCGAACCAGTTGGTGTAGAACGTGAGGTCCACGGGATAGGCGGAGGATGCGGCCTCTTCCGCGGCGAGCCAGGCCAGCGTGCGGGCGCTGCCAGCCCCGCTGGTCAGCTTGAGCATTTCCGTGAGGTAGTAGTTGAAGATGCGCCGCGTCCACGGTTTCGAGATGTAGGTGGCCCATCCGGCGAGGCCGCCGACGACGGCGTTGCTGGCATCTTGAAAGGCGAGGTCGCTGTCCCAATGCAGGAACATCCAGCGACCGTCCGTGGGCTTGCGGTAGAAGAAGCCGTTCTTGCCGCGATTCAGCGTGAGCGAATCCCAGTCATACGCGTAGCCGCGGACCGCTGCCATCATCAGCGTGAGCTGGGGATCGAGCACGCGATTGAGCTGCGACTCGGTGGAGCCGGCGTTCGAGACGGTTTTGAAAAACTCGATCAGCGTACTGTAGTCATACTCGTTTTCGCGTGAGCGCGTCATCCATTCGGTGTGGTAGCGGAGCGCGGCGTCGCTGCTCTTGTAGCCCCAGTTGGCATCGGTCTGCGTCCGATTCCAGTCGTCCTGAAACCACCACTGATCGTCGCTGCGCATGAGCTGTCCGTTGCCGCCGTCGGGATACACCCGCGACACCATTTCGCCATCGACCGGTTCGGTGTCCTCGCGAATGGCGATGGAGTCGCTGTTGATGAGATTATAGACAAACTCATTCTCGTTCCCCGGATGGCCGAGCACATAGAGCCAGTAGCGGATCAGCCGGTTGTGGTGGCGGCTGCCGCCTTCCGGGTCGTTGTCGAAAGTGGATTTCTCGCGCCCGCGGAAGAAGCGGTCGCGCGGCACCTTCCACTTGCCGCGGGTCAGGCTGCTGCCGCCGTCGCGCGTCCACGGGCTGCCGCTCTTGCGGAGTTCGGCGTTGTAGTAAACGTCGGTGTCATTGTGGATGAAGGTCGCGTTGAAATAGTGGTTCGAGAGCCGCGGAAAATCGTACTGGAATTTCGACGACTGCCCGCTGGCTTCGGTCAGCGCATCGCGGTCGTAGTCCGAAATGATGAAGCGCTGCCGCCGCAGCGTCTGCGTATGCACGCGGTCGTCCACGATCCACAGCGCCGGCCGCACCGCGCCGCCGGTCGGCAACTGTCCGGTCGCGCCGCCCGTCGCCGTGGCTTGCACATAGAATTGCACGATCTGATTGGCGGCCTGATGCGACGTGATCGTGGCGGTGAAAATGCCATCGCTGGCCACGTCATCGCCGCCCGTGCCGCTGTCGTTCATCGGCGTGAAAACCCACGGGTTCGCGTTGTTGATGTCGTCGGTGCGATGAACCGCCGCCACCGCGGTCAGCGGCGTCGCCGAAGTGATGCGCGCGGTGATCTTCACCGGGTCGGTCGAACGCGGCACCGCCGGGCTGTGCAGGACCGAATCCACCTGCGGCGGCACCGTGGCGGCGAAGCGGGAATTCACCGCGCCCGGTGTGCCGAGGTTGTTTGGCACCGGAATCAGGAACGGCGCACCGAGGCTGTGATCCCACGTCTGCACGACGAGCCGGCTCTTTCCCGAGACCCAGCGCGCGTCAAACTGGATCGTGTAATTCGACCCGGCGTTCATCCCTGTGCAATCGATCTCCGCGCGGTTCGGGCGGTTGTCGCCGTGGCCGTCGGCGATGAGGTGCAGCTCGCCGCCGGCGATGTAGCTCGCCCAGTGCGTGCCTTGCATCAGCCATCCGCTCGCGCTCGATCCGTTCGTCGAATGCACGGTTCCGTTCGTGATGAGATTCCCGCCCGTGCCGTTTTGCTTCACGGAAATGTTGCGCAGGACGAGGTGCGAATCGCCCACCGAGAAGAGGTGCAGCTCCTTGTAATCCGTCGCCACGCCGAGCGTGTTGAGCTGCGACCAGACGCCGCTCACCGTGAAAGTTTGGAAGGATGTTTTAGCCGACTCATCGCTGTCACGCCACGCGGAGGCGCGGCTGTTCTCCATGTTCGGGTTGACCAGTTCGAGGCTCGAACCCTGCCCGGCGGCGAGCACCGGCCAGTCGCCGCCGACCTTGAAATCCACCTCGTCGGCGAGGTTGTTATCCACGTCGATGAGGCGGATGAGGTCGCCCTTGTTGCCAAGTTTTCCCGACCAGTCGCCGAGATGCGCCACCCCCGGGTAGGCCGTCTGGAAAAACTGCGACGCGCCCGCGATCACGAGATAGCCGCCTGCCGGAATGCTCGTGCCGGCGGGGATGTCGTACTCGATGCCGCCTCGAATTTTCCAGCCGGTGAGCGTCGTCAGCGCGCCGCCTTTGTTGTGGAGTTCGAGGTATTCCGCGTTCGTCTGATTCGAGATCGGATCGGCCATGATCTCGTTGATCACGATGTCCGCATTCGGCGTCACGCTGTTCGCCGCATCGCGCGTGTCGGTGGGCGACGAATACCATTCTGGCGCGGTCTTGATCGTCTCCCAAGCGGGCGCGGTTTTTACCGGCGTCGGATAGATCGCCTGCAATGACGGGCGTCCGGTCACGCGCTCGAGCTCGGCGGTGCCGAGGACGTTGTCATTCGAGTCGATGAGGTAGAGCGTCACATCGCCGCCGCCGTTGGTCATGAAATTCACGGTCCAGCTTGCGTAGCCGCCCGCTGGCACCGAGCCGGTCAGCGGCACCTTGTCCGAGAAATCCGCCAGCGACGCCACGAAGAGGCCGGCCACGCTTTGCACCGAAGTCGCGAGATTTTGCACCTCGACCCAATCGACCCGCCCGGTCGCGCCGAAGTGCGCCTCGTTCAGCCGCACGGCCACGCCGCCGCCCGCGATGCTGCCGTTCAGCAAACCCGGCGTCGGATTCGCAAAGAGAAACCACGCCGCGGAACCCGCGGGATTGCGCCCCAGCGAACGGCCATCGAGCGGGATCGCCGTGCTGATCGCGTTCACCGTGGTCGTGCCGTTGGGCTGGGTGAGATAGACCGTCGTCACCCCCGCCGCGACGGCGAGGCTCGACTCCGCAAAGCCGACCGTCGCAAACCCGCCCGCGGGCACCACGAGGCTCGACGGGATTTGGAACTTCGTCAGGTTCCCGGCGATGTCGGTGAGATAGTAGTTCTGCAAATTGATCGGCACCGCCGTGGTGTTGTAAAACTCGACGAATCCCTGACCCGCGCCGCCCGGCTTCACCTCATTGATGACGATGCCCGGCTGCGTGTTGATCGTCATCCGCGCGCCGAAGACCATGTCCGAACTGCCGGAGCTGGCCTGATGCACCTCCGCGCTGAGCACGTTGGTTCCATTGACCAGACCCGTGGCCGCGCCGGTGACCGCGCCGAGTTCCTCCGCCGCATCGCCGACCGTGCGCGAGGCCGGCGAGTTCCAGGCACCGCCCACCGCGTAGCCCACGGCATTGAGCAACTGCCCGTTCAGATAGTAGGCCACGCCGTCGTCCACGATCTGGTCGATGATCACCGTCGCGCCGACCGGATTTCCGGTGAAGGTGAAGGTTTTGCGAAAAAGGTAAGTGATCGGCCCGCTCGCCCCGAAAGGGGTCTGAATCCCCGGCGGCGGCAACGGCGCCCCTTCAAAACCGATCAGCCCCGGCCCTGCATTCCAGCCCGTCTCCGGGAAACCCAAATTGCGCCAACTCGTGCCCGGATCGCTCGCCGGCTGCGTGAATTTCCAGGTATCGCCATAGGCCACCACCGGCACCGCCGTCCCCGAACCGATCTCGGGATTGCCAAAAGCCTCCACCGCGGCAAACTCCGCGTAACCCGGCGTGCCGCCCGCATACTGGCTCGCGCGCCAGTTGCGGAAATCGTCCACGCCGAGGTTTTCGTTGCGCAGCACCAGCGTATGGCCCGCGCCATCGGTGCTCGCCGGCCAGCGCCCACGGTCGCCGTAGTTCACGGTGCAAACCGGCACGCCATTCTTGTCCTCGAGGGTGATGCGCTCGCCGTCGTTGGCGAGCGCGCCCGTCCACGGGCCAAAGACGCGCACCGCCGCGGGGATGGCCGGATAGGCCGCGCGGGTCGTCGCTTCATCGGCGGCACTCACGACAATTCGCTCCCCCGCCTTTAGGAAATGCGCCTGCGCCGCACCGCTGTTGAAATCCGGCAGGGTGAAAGCGACGCCGTTCGTGAACGCCCACTTGGCCATATCCAGCGGCGTCATGGTGATGTTCCAGACCTCGATGAACTCCGGCTCCGCGCCCGCCGGGTGGTAGTTGATCTCGCTGAACACCACCTGCTCCGACCGTGCAGAAACGGCGAGCAGACACGACAGGGCAAGGGCAGCGACGAGGCGGCGCACGGGGGAAAGGGGCATAAATCGCGACATTCGCCGGGATTCCCGATCCATCAACCCGGAACCGCGGGATTTATGACGCTCAGCTCCCCGCGATCATCCAAGCGTGGAGTGCCTGGTATTTCCAAAAAATCACCACGGCGATGGCCATGAAACAGGCGACGGCGAAGTCGCGGCCGGTGCAGCGATCGGTGTGCCGAGGGCGCGGAGGAATTCGAGGAGCGCGGGTAGGGCAGCCGTAGTGGCAGTAGGCCATCGGGAGGAACCGTTCGGGAACCCCGCTGAACCACTCGGGAACCCCGCTGAACCGCTCGGGAAAGCTGCTGAACCGCTCGGGGAGGCTGCTGAACCCGGTTCAGACCAGCGTAAAACCGCCGAACCACCCCGCCCTGCTCAAAAATCACCATCCCCGCCCACCCCACCCGCCTCCCCAACCCCGGAAACCCTCATTGACCCCCGCCACCCCACCCGCTATCCCCACACCATGCCTCCCCCCAGTCGTATATCAACGTGTTAGGCGTTGCTCGCGCATCCCGCGAATGAAAACCAAACAGTATTTCCCGTGACCGATGCCAAAGACCTTATTCGGCGAATGTTTGTTGGTTGTTGTCGCCATTTTACCGTTGGTCTTTCGACGCCTTCTTTGGCTCCGAGCGCTTTGCATCGTCTTCATCTTGTTCGCGACCGCCTTCGCTTGCGGGCGCGTTAATGTGACTCCGCGCATGGTTGCGGACAGACTTCAGGCGGACGGACTTCAACCTTTGACCGAGGAGTTTCGGCAGGGCTTCGTCTTAGGCAGTCGCTACTCTCATTCTGCCGCGATGACTGCCGTTCCGATCTTCCTTCTGTGCGTGGCAGCTTTGACAGCATTGGCCATCGTTCCTCCGAAGCCACGCGAGACCAAAATATCCAAATGACCGCAACGCCCAACCCGCATGCGCTGCAAGCCAACCGCTTCGGGCGTCACGGCACCTGCTTCCACCGCCGCCTTTCCACCCACCATGCAGCTACCGCGCCGCCCTCCGCAGTCGCTGAGCTTGGGGTCGTTGATATGGCTGGCTGTTTGGCAACAGGAAAAGTGAGTTTCATCATTACTTGAGTGAGGAACGTCGCGTGAGGTTTTGGAACGGTGGCCGGGGAGGTGGAGCGGCGGTGCATGGCGGGTGTTCAGGTCCCCTGCGG
>JBBQCM010000163.1:0-13255 GCA_038318725.1 Chthoniobacterales bacterium | reverse complement strand
GGCGTTGGTATCGACGATGGCGACGACCGGGATGTTGAGGCGGTTGGCCTCGGCGACGGCGATACCTTCGCGCATGGTGTCGATGATGACGATGGCGTCGGGATGCTTCTCCATGTCGCGGATGCCTTCGAGGTTGCGCTTGAGCTTTTCCCCCTCGCGTTTGATCGCGGAAATCTCCTGTTTGCCCATCTTGGAATACTCGGGCTGCTTGTCGAGGTTCTCGATGTATTTCATCCGCGCGATGCTCTTGCGGATGGTCGCGAGGTTCGTGAGCGTGCCGCCCAGCCAGCGCTGGTTGACGTAAAACTGTCCGCACGCCAAGGCGGCTTCCTTGATCGCCTCCTGCGCCTGCTTTTTGCAGCCGACGAAAAGCACCTTGCCGCGGCGGCCCGTGATGTCGCTCAGAAACTTCGTGGCCTCATCGAGCTGCTCGACGGTCTTGCCAAGGTTGATGATGTAGATGGCGTTGCGCTTCTCGAAAATGAAGGGTTTCATCTTCGGGTTCCAGCGTTTGGTCTGGTGACCAAAGTGGACACCGGCCTCGAGAAGTTCCGTCATCAGTTCAGTGGACATAGGGTGCGTGCGTGGTTTTGCGGCAGAAGAAAAATGGGCGGAAGGGATAAGGGGATTATTGGCGGAGCGCAACGGGAAACTTCGGAAACTTCTGCCTCCCGAAGCGGGCCGGTTAGCGCCCTCCGGCCAGTGTGCCGGTTTTCCAAATCCAAGGAAGGCTGAGCGCGGCGACAGCGTTCCAAGCGAGGAAAAAGAGCCGCATCTGCCACGGCGCATACGGGCGCTCGCACCACAGGAGCAGCGCATCGATGACGAAAAAACAGGCTCCTCCAGTGAGGGCGGCCGCGATCCAGGGATCGTGCGCGCAGCGCCAGACGAGCGCCGCTTCGGCCGAAAGCAGCGCGACCATGAGTGCTTTCGCCATGCGGATGCCGAACGCGACCGCTGTCGTCCGGCGGCCGGCGGCGTGATCGGGCGCGCGATCCATGATTTCACCGAAAAGGTGCGAGTGCATGGCAAAGAGCGCCCCGAAGACGAAGGTAAACCATGGAAGTTGCGGCACGCCGCTGAGCCAACTGCTCAGGACGAAGACGAGCAGATAGCCGACTTGGTTGAGCAAATCGAAGCCGGGCCGGCCTTTGAGCCCGACGCTGGGGCCGTTGTAGAGAGCCGTCGCGGTGACGAGGGCGGCGAACCACGCGAGCGCCTTCCACCCGACCAGCCAGACGAACGAGACCACGAACGGCACTTGCACGAGCGCGATGGCACGGGGCAGCCGCCGCATCTGCGCGGGCGTGGGGCGCGCGCCGAAAAGAAAGGTGTCCTTGCGCGGGTTGAGCCGGTCGGTTTCAAAATCGACGAGATCGTTCCAGCCGTAGATCAGCATGCCGAGCGGGAAGGTGACAAAAAAAAATCCGAGCCAGAAAGGACCACTGCCGAAGACGTCGTGCTGTCCGAGCGGCAGCAGATAGAACCACACCGAGGTCAGCCAGAAACCCGGGCGGGAGACTTTGAGGAGGAAGCGCAGCTCGTCGGGGAAGCCGTTCATCGAAGGTCAGACATGCCCGCCAGATTGTTCATATTCTGCCGTCCGGAGGGAGGTTCTTTTTCACCCGCTTCCGTCATTCGCCGCGCGAAGCCCTTGGAACCGCCACCGTTTCATGCAAAGTGCCGATTCGCCGTGAACTGCCTCCTGTTTCGCTTCACTCTTCTCGCCCTCGCCACCCTCGCGCTCTGCGGCTGCGGGCGGTTGCCGGATCGCGCGGAGCTCGTCTTCATCAATGGCGCTGAGCCGGAACTCCTCGACCCGCCCCTGATTACGGCGCAGGCCACGAGCCGGGTCACCTACGCGCTCTTCGAGGGACTCACGAGCTTTGATGGCAAAGGCGTGCCGCAGCCGGGCGTCGCGGAGCGCTGGGAGGTTTCGCCGGACGGCCTGAGCTACACTTTTCACCTCCGACACGACGCCGTGTGGAGCAACGGCGACCCGGTGACTGCGGAGGATTTCCTCTACTCGTGGCGGCGCACGCTCCTGCCGGCGACCGCCTCAGAATACGCTTACCAGCTCTACTACATCCGCGGGGCCAAGGCTTTCAGCGAGGGCACGTCCACGGACTTCAGCACGGTCGCGGTGCGCGCGCCCGATCCCTACACGCTGAAGGTGGAGTTGGAGAGCCCGACGCCATTCTTCCTCGATCTCTGCGCCTTTTCCACACTCCTGCCGGTGCATCGCGGCACGGTGGAGAAATATTCCGACTGGGCCAGCAAGCCCGCGCATTTCATGGGCAACGGGCCTTTCCTGCTCAAGGAATGGCGGCCCTTTGACCGCGTGCGCCTGGTCAAAAACCCACGGTACTGGAATGCCGCGAGCGTCCGCCTGAACAGCGTGGACGTGCTCCCCGCCGCCCGCCCGCACACCGCCTTCAATCTCTACGCGACCGGCATCGCCGACCTGATGATGGACAAGGGCCTCGCGCCCACGCCACTGCTCGGCGAGTTAAAAAAGCGCGCGGATTTCCACGCCGCGCCGTTCCTCGGCAATTACTTCTTCCGCTTCAACGCCAGCCGGAAGCCCTTCAACGATCCGCGCGTGCGCCGGGCCTTCTGCCTCGTCGTGGATAAGGCTTACATCACCGAGCGCATCACGCGTGCCGGCGAAATCCCGGCGACCAGTTTCACCCCGCCGGGTGCGGGCACGGGCTATATTCCGCCGCCGGGGATGGAGCGCGATGTGGAGAAAGCGCGCGCCCTGCTCGCCGAAGCGGGGTTTCCCGAGGGGCGTGGCTTTCCCGTCGTCTATTACCTTTACCGCGCGGATTCGGATCTCGATCAGGACATTGCCGTCGAGTTGCAGAATATGTTCCGCCGTGATCTTGGCGTGACCATCCAGCTCGCCCGCCAGGAGTGGACCGTCTATCTCAACTCGCAGAGCAAGCTCGACTACGACATGTGCCGCTCGTCGTGGGTCGGCGACTACAACGATCCGAACACCTTCCTCGACATGTTCGTGACCGACGGCGGCAACAACCGCACCGGCTGGAGCAGCAAGCGCTACGACGAACTCATCGCCGCCGCCGCCCGCGAGGTGGATGCGCAAAAGCGCTTCGACATTTTTCGCGAAGCCGAGACCATCCTCGTCACCGCCGAGTCGCCCATCTGCCCGCTCTACTACTATGTTGGCATCCAATTCTACGATCCCGAGCGCCTTGCCGGCATCGAGCCCAACCTCCTCGACGAGCATCCCATCAAGGCGATGTACTGGAAAAAGCCGCGCTAGATGGATCGCGCCGTCTTCGTGCTCTACCGCGCGCTCACCGCGCTGCTTTGCGCGCTGCCGCTGACCGCCGTCTTCCGGCTCGGCTGGGCGCTCGGCACGCTCGCCTACTGGGTCGCGCCGCCCTATCGCCGGCTCGTCCTGCACAATCTCGGGATCGCTTTTGGCCGGGAGAAATCCCCCGCCGAGTTGCGGGCGCTGGCGCGCAAACATTTCGCCACCCTCGGTGCAAACATCTTCTCGAACGTCAAGCTGCCCACCCTGTCGGCGGAGGAAATCCGCGCCGTCGTCACCGTCGAGGGCCTGGAGACTTTGCAGGCGGGCAACAAGATCGGCTGCGGCTTCGTCATGGTCATCAGCCACCTGGGCAGTTGGGAGATGTTCGCTCAGCTCTCGCCCATCTTCTTTGGCTGCAAAGTCGGCACCATTTTCCAGGCGCTCGGCAATCCCCACATCGACGCCGAAGTCCGCCGCGACCGTGCGCGGCTCGGGCTGGAGCTGTTTGAAAGAAAGGCGGGCTTTATCAAAGCTGCCCAGTTCATGCGCGAGGGCGGGGCCGTCGGTGTGCTCATGGATCAGCACGCGGGCGACGCCGGGCTGTGGTGCCCTTTCTTCGACCGCCTCGCCTCCACCACCACGCTGCCCGCCACGCTCGCCCTGCGCACCGGCGCGTGGCTGGTTCCCGCCGCCGTCCACACCGCCGGCGTGGCCCGCTGGCGCTGCATCATCCAGCCGCCCGTGCCGCCGGCGGGTGAGGATGCCGGCACCGTCACCGCCCATCTCAACCGCGTGCTCGAAGCGCAAATCCGCCACCAGCCCGAGGACTGGTTCTGGGTCCACAACCGCTGGAAGACGCCGAAGCCCCGTCTCCTCCTCGCCACCTATAAGCGCGGCCTGGCCGGCATCCAAACTCCGCTCCAGCCTTTCCGCATCCTCATCCGTGCGAGCAACTGGCTCGGCGATGCCGTGATGAGCATCCCCGCCGTCCGCGCGATCAAGCGCGGACGGCCCGACGCCCATGTCACCATCCTCACTCCCGCCAAGCTCGCGGACTTCTGGCAAAGCGTCCCCGAGGTCGATGCAGTCCTCCCCATTGCGCCTCGCGAGAGCGTCTTCGCTGTCGCGAAAAAATTGCGCGCCCCCGCCTTTGACGCTGCCATCCTCTTCCCAAACTCCCTGCGCACGGCCCTCGAAGTCTGGCTCGCCGGCATCTCCCGCCGCATCGGAGCCCCCGGCCACCACCGCCGCTGGCTGCTCAAGCCCGTCTTCGATCCGAAAAGGAAGAAATCCGAACCCGCCCGTCCGCGCCACCAAGTCCACGATTACCTCGCCCTCGCCGAGTTCGTCGGCGCGAATATCGAAGAAGCGCCCGTTCCTTCAATTCGCACTCCGCACTCCGCAGCCCACACTCCGACCATCGGACTCTGCCCCGGCGCCGAGTACGGCCCCGCCAAACGCTGGCTGCCCGAGCGCTTCGCCGAAACCATGCGCCTCGTCCACGAAAAAACCGGCGCAGAGTGGAAGCTTTTCGGCGTCGAAAAAGACCGGCCCGTCGCCGCCGCGATCCTGCAGGCCGCCGCGATCCCCGTCACCGACCTCCTCGGTAAAACCACCCTCGCCCAGCTCATGGACGAGCTGCGCACCTGCGACGTGCTCCTCACCAACGACACCGGTACCATGCACCTCGCCGCGCATCTTGGCGTACCCGTGGTCGCGCTTTTCGGTTCCACCGAGCCCGCCCTCACCGGCCCGCTCGGGCCGGGACATCGCGTCATCCGCCATCACGTCGAATGCAGCCCCTGTTTCCTCCGCGAATGCCCAATCGACTTCCGATGCATGAAGGCCATCGAAGTCCCTGAAGTCGCCGCCGCCCTCCTCGCCGCGCTTTCCACCCCGCCCAGCAGGGCAGGGTAATTCTTCGGGCGGGCCCTCCTGCGCCCAACCCTCCCAGGGTCAGGCGGCCGAGGCTTTCCACGCCTTGATCCGCCCGACATTCTTCGCTTCGATGGAGTCCTGAGGTTGAAAGCCCGCGCGGGATGACTCGGAGAGCCGCTGGTAAAAGCTGTTGCTCACGATGATCTCGTCCGCGGTCGCGTGGCTCATCAGACGCGCGGCGACATTGATGCAGTCGCCGATGAAACCGATGTGCGTGCGGCTGAAAGGCCGCAGTGCCATCAGGTGAAGATCACCGAGCGCCACACCCACATGCAGGCCCAAGGGTGCCTGCTCGCGGTCGATCTGGCGCTGCCATTCATGCGCCACCGAGCGGCCGATGCTGCACAGCGCTCGGGCCGTTTCATAAGCCGCCTCCACGTAACCCGGTGCGTGGTCCGGCAGGCCAAAGATGCCGATCACTTCGTCGCCCACGAACTGATAGTGCATGCCGCCGTTGTTGATGATCTGGTAGCGCGCCTTGGAATAGAAGGAGGTCAGGTTTTCGCGGATGACTTCGCCGTCCGGAGTGTCGCGCACGAAGCTCGAAAAGGAGCACAGGTCCGCGAGCACCACCACGACCTCGCGGTAGTGCCCCGGCGGCAGGATGTCGCGCACGGCGAGCTGGCGCGGCTCGCGCATCTGGCGCAGCCGCCAGAAGCCGAAATGCCAAAGCAACTGCGCCTTCAACGGGTCGTGCTCGTAAGTCTCCGGCGACTCACCGCCGAATGCGTGGAAGCCTTTGGCGTGGTCGATCGCCTGGCGCACATCGATCAGCCGGCCGCCGGCGATTTCGCCCAGCTCGACATCGAAGTGCGTGCGCAACGCCGCCGCGAACCGCTCGCCGTCCCACACCTCCAGCTTCAGCCCCGCGCCAAGTGCCGCCGCCGCGGCGCGGACCAGCCCGTCCCAGTCCGCGCGCCCGGTTCGCTCGACGACCAGAACCACGCGCGACGCCGCACGGACGACTTCGCACGGCTGCGCATACTTTCGCCGCAGGCTGCGCAGGATCGCCTCGTCGGCGTAACCGTATTTCACCTCGATGAAGTACGTCTCCCCGCCGCGCGGACGCACGCGGATGTCCGCAAACGCGCCCGGCTCGCCCACGGCCACTTCGCGGTCGATCTGCACATGCTCCGGCGCGAGGCCGTCGCGGCTCACATGCTCGAAGCGGCTGAGATCGCAGCAGAGTTCCTCGAGCAGCAGCCGCAGTTCGCCGAGATGGGAGGTATCAGACATTGCGGGACTTTGCCACAGCGCCGCGGCGCAGGTCGATGCCGGCGTGGGAGTGCGAAAATTCAACGTCGGGGCCGCTTGGCCGCGCGCTTGTGCTGGAGGCTGTGCGCGGTCATTTGCAGGCCGAGGCGGTCGAGCTTTTCGGCGGCGGCGATTTCCGGCGGCGTGAGCCCGGCCGCGATGGCGGCGGCGCGCGGGTCGGCGAGAAAGCGGGCGCGGGCCTCCGCGTCCACGTAGATTTTTGCGAGGAAAGTCTCGGAAATCGCGCTCATGCGCAGGCGGCTGTTTCCCGGCGCGCGCGGCCTTGCGCGAGCGCGGTGCGGGCGCGGTCGAGTTGCTGGATGAGGTGCTCGATGGGCGGGTATTCGCCGTCGCGCTCGATGATGACGGTGAGCGGCTGGGCGACGCGCGACGCGACTTCTTCGAGCAGGGCGAAGACGGGATCGGGCACGTCGTGGAGATGGTCGTCGAGCAAGCGCTGGCGGCCTTCGGGGCCGATCCACTTGCCGCCGGCGAGGTGGATCATCGCCACTTTTTCGAGCGGCAGTGCATGGAGAAAAGCGAGCGGGTCGTGGCCGAAGCTGACGGTGTTGGCGTGGACGTTGTGCAGGTCGAGCAGCAGGTCGCTGCCGGAACCGAGCGCGATGGCCCGCAGCCACGCTGGCTCGTCGAGCGCGCTACCCGGCGGGTCGATGAGCGTGGCGATGTTTTCGATCTGCAGCGCCGCGCCGACGATCCGCACGGCGGTCGCCAGATTGCCGAGCGTTGCCTCGACCGTTTCCTCAGTGCGCGGCGGTGCGGCGAGATGGCCGATCTCGATCCCGCCGGCGCGGACGAAAGCGAGATGCTCCGACCAGCATTCGGGCCGTACTTCGTTCACGAGCCGCGCCATTTTCTCCAGCGGCCGCGCCTCGACCGCGGAGCACGAAGCCATCCCGAGCGAGACACCATGCAGAGTCACCGGCACCTGCGCGGCGAGCGTGGTGAGAGAGCGGCGATGCTTCAGGCTGGCGTCGAAATAGTCGTCGGCAATGACTTCGACGACATCGATCCGGTCGAGCTGCGAGAGGATTCCCGCCGCCAATTCCGGTCGCCAGCCGAGTCCGACGCGGTCTTTCATGCGCTCAGCTCCTCAGCCTCCGCAACCACCACCGCCACCGCCGCAAGAACTGCCGCAGGAGGATCCACAGCTCGTCGCGGCCGAGCCGTCGGCCGAGGCCCGCGGGAAAAGTGTGCGCGTATAGCCGAATCCCAGAGTCGGCAACGCGGCTAGCCCGAAGACGGCCGCGAGCATCAAGGCGTCGGCTGAAGCTCCGCTTCCAACAGGAACATCGCGGACATCCGGATCGCCGCGTGCGCCGTGCGCAGCGGCTCGCGGAGGCGGCCCGCCTTCTCCCGCTCGAAGGCGGAAAGCAGCACGAGGACGTTCACATCCGAGGACGGCCGCAGCCTTCCCTCCACCGCGCTGCCGAAAAGAACCATCGACCGCAGATCATCGCCGAACGCGCCGCGGGCCGACTCGACGAAGGAACCGAGCATCTCGCTGACATGGATGGGGAGATTCGTCGGAACGGAGGCATCCACGAATGGCGAATGTAGGCGGCAGCCATCCGGCGCGTCAAGACCCGCGGCGGGCGGCGCGGGCCTAGGACAGCCAGCCGCGAACCTTGGCCTCGTCCTTGACCGGACCGACGATGGCGACGCCGAGGCGGACGCGGTTCAGGCAGTGGCAGGCCACGCGCTGGATGTCGGCGGGGGTGACGGCGAGGAGTTTGCGCTCCATTTCCACGGGGCAGAGGAGGCGGTCGTAGCCGAGGAGGCTTTCGCCCATCCACATGATCTGATTCGAGGTGGACTCGAGGCCCATGAAAGTCTGGCCAATGGTGTAGTCCTGGGCCTTTTTCAGCTCACCGCGGCTGGGTGCTTTCTCGCAGATGCTCTGGAGCTCGCGCAGGATGAGACGGATGGCCTTTTCGAGATTTGCGGCGTCGAGCCCCGCACAGATGTGGATGGCCCCGGTGTCGGCGAGCGTGACCATGCTCGACTGGATGCAGTAACAGATGCCGTGACGCTCGCGGAGCTTTTGGAAAAGGCGGGAACTCATGTTTTCGCCGAGGATGACGGAGAGGAGCTTCAGGGCGAAACGGCGCTCGTCGGCGCGGCCAAAGGCGTGGAAGCCCATGGCGAGATGGGTCTGCTCGGTGTCCTGGGTGAAGAGTGAAAGGCGGGCGGTGCCCTGGTCCGGGTTGCTGCGGACGAAACGCGGGACGCGACCGCGCGGGAGGCGGGCGAGGAGGGGCGAGAGGATCTCGACCACGCGCTCATGATAGACGGGGCCGGCGACGGTGACGATGGTCGTGGCCCCATTATAGTGCTGGCGCTGGAAGCCGAGGAGCTGTGGACGTTTCAGCCGCCCGATGGTCTCGACGGTGCCGGTGAGAGCGCGCCCGAGCGGGTGGCCCGGCCACATCGTTTCGGTCAAAAGCTCCTGGACATGCTGCGCGGGCTGATCCCGATACATGAGGATCTCTTCCCGGATGACCTCGCGCTCGCGCTCGATCTCGACGGGCGCAAACCGGCTCTCCAAATACATGTCCGCGAGCACGTCGCAGAGCCGTGGGAGATGCTGGGCGGCGGCCTTGGCGTAGTAACAGGTGTGGTCTTCGGTGGTGAAGGCGTTGAGATAGCCGCCGAGGCTCTCCACGGATTCGGTGATTTTTTTCGCCGTGCGCCGCTTGGTGCCTTTGAAAAGGAGGTGCTCGATGAAGTGCGAGATGCCGCTGTGCTTCGCCGCCTCATGCCGCCCGCCGATAGCCGTCCAGAAACCGACGCTCACACTTTTCATGTAGGGCATCTCGACGGACGCGAGGCGCGTGCCGTTGGGGAGTTTGGTCAGGCGATAGGGATATTCCAAATTAGTGGAGCGTGCGGCGGGTTGGATCGGAAGCGTCGGAATAACGTGCGGTGGCTCGCAAATCTCAACCGGCAACTTTTTTCCGCTTCTTCGCGCGGAGCGCCAGCACATGTTCGGCGAGTTCGAGGTCGTGGGGAAAGGTGACTTTGAAATTCCAGTCGTCGTTCTTCAGCAGGGCGATTTTTTTGCCCAGCTTCTGCACGGCGGAGACTTCGTCCGTGACCATCTCGTGCCGCGCCATGAGCGCGGCGTAGGCTTGGAGGATGAGACTGCTGGAAAAAATCTGCGGCGTCTGCATCGCCCACAGCCCGGTGCGCTCGACGCTCTCCGTGACCATCTGCTCGAGGTTCGCCCGCTTCACCGTGTCGGGAATCTGCGAGGCGCAGCAGGCCGCGCCGTGAGTTTCGGCTAGTTCGAGGCAGGCTTTGATGAGCTTCGGCGTGGTCAGCGGACGCGCCCCGTCGTGGATCGCGACGAATTCACTGCCGCGGCTGTTCACGGCCTGGAGGCCGTTCCAGACCGAGATGTGCCGCTCCGTCCCGCCGCCGATAACTTTGGTGACTTTCTTCAGCTTCTCCTCGGTGACCAGCGACTCGACTTCATCCATGCCGTCTTCCTTGGTCACGATGAGGATTTCATCGACCTCCTTGCACTCGGTGAAAGCCCGGAGCGAATGCCACAGCACCGGCTTGCCGGCGAGGGGGGCGAAAAGCTTGTCGAACCCCATGCGGCGGCTGCTCCCGGCGGCGACGATGATGGCGGAAACCATGCGGCGTTATTGGAGTTGGGAGGAAACCGCAGCGCTCAGCGCGCGACCGTCAGCCCGGCCGGCGGCGCGTTCGTTGGCGAGTTTCATCACGACCCCCATCTGCGCCTTGGAAGTCGCGCCCGTTTCCGCGAGGCACGCGGCCACGAGGGCGGTGAGTTCATCGGCACTCAACTGCTGCGGCAGATAGGCGGCGAGGATTTCCGCCTCGGCCTTTTCCTTGGCCGCCAGCTCGGGACGCCCGCCCTTTTCAAAGCTCTCGATGGAATCCTGCCGCTTCTTCATTTCCTTCCGCACGACGCCGAGCGCGGTGGCGTCATCAAGCACGAAATGCAGCCCGCCCTTTTCGATCGCCACGTTCTTCAGCGCGCTTTTGAGCATGCGGATCACGCCGAGCCGGTCGGCCTGCCGCGCCTTCATCGCCGCTTTCAAATCCTCGTCGATTTGCTCTTGGAAATTCATGGGGCGGGGAAGCTAGCGGAAGCTTTCCGGGCCGCAAATGCTTTCACCGGCGTGGTTCGCGCACTACCAAGCTTCCCGCCATGACCATCCTCAATGACTTCAAAACATTCATTCTCAAGGGCAACGTCGTCGATCTCGCGGTCGGCGTCGTCATCGGCGCCGCCTTCGGCAAGGTCGTCGAATCCATCGTCAAAGACCTCATCACTCCGTTCATCGGTTTCATTGGCGGCCAGCCGGATTTCTCGGCCTTCAAGCTTGGCCCGCTTTCCGTCGGCAATTTCCTCAACGCCGGCATTGCCTTCCTCATCCTCGCCGCCGTCGTCTTTTTCCTCGTGGTCAAGCCGATGAACGCCCTCCTGGCGATGGCGAAAAGGAAAGCCGAGGCCCAACCCGCCGCCCCCGCGCCCGTGCCAGACAACGTGAAGCTCCTCATGGAAATCCGCGATCTCCTCAAGAGCCGGCCGCTCTGAGCCGACATCCCTCTTCGGGGATTGGACGCGGCGTCTTCCGCAGCCATGCTGCGCGGATGACGCGCTGCCTCCCTTTCATCTTCCTCCTCGCCCTCGGGCCACTCCTCCACGCCGCTCCCTCCGTCGCGCACGGGACAAAAGGCGCGGTCGCTTCGGTGCATCCCCTAGCCTCGCGCGCCGGACTGGCGGCCATGCAGAGCGGAGGAAATGCGGTCGATGCCGCGGTGGCCATCGGGCTGACCCTCGGGGTCGTGGATGGGCACGACTCCGGCATCGGCGGCGGCTGCTTCATGCTGATCCGCACGGCCAGGGGCGGGTTCTTCGCCCTCGACGGGCGCGAAATGGCGGGCGAGGCGGCGACGCGCGACATGTTCATCCGTGATGGAAAGGGTGACACTTCGCTGAGTCAGACGGGGCCGCTGGCGAGCGGGGTGCCGGGAACGGTTGCGGCGTACCGCTACGCACTGGAAAAATTTGGGCGGAAGAAGTTCGCCGATTTGCTCGAGCCGGCGGCGCAAATCGCCGAGCAGGGTTTTGCCATTGATGAGGTTTATGCGCGCAGGCTCAAGGGCGTCGCGGATGACCTCCGCCGCTTCGACGGCGCGCGCGCGGCCTTCCTCAAGACCGACGGCTCGCCCTATGCCGAGGGCGAAGTGCTCAAGCTGCCCGATCTCGCGGCGAGTTACCGGGCCATCGCGCAGGACGGAGCGGATTGGTTTTATCGCGGCGCCTTCGCGCAGAAAGTCGGGGAGTGGATGAAGGCGAATGGCGGCATCCTCACGGCGGAGGATTTCGCGAACTACCAGATGAAGCTGCGCGAGCCGGTGCGCGGCACCTATCGCGGCTACGACATCGTGAGCTTTCCGCCGCCCAGCTCTGGCGGTGTCCATGTGCTGCAAATCCTCAACATCATGGAGAGCTTCGACTTCCAGCCGATGGACGACGCCACGCGCGTCCATGTGATCGCCGAGGCCATGAAGCTCGCCTTCGCCGACCGCGCGCACTGGCTCGGCGACCCCGACTTCGTCCCGGTGCCGCGCGGGCTGCTGAGCAAAGACTACGCGAAGACCCTCGCCGCACGCATCGCCCTCGATCGCGTCCTTGCCGTGCCCACCCACGGCGAACCGCCGGATGCCGCGGGCGATCTTTTCGGCAAGCACACCACGCACTTCTCCACCGCCGATGCCGAGGGCAACTGGGTCGCCTGCACGCAGACCGTCAACACCGCATTCGGCTCGAAGGTCGTCATCCCCGGCACCGGCATCCTGCTCAACAACCAGATGGACGACTTCTCCATCGAGCCGGGTGTGCCGAATGCGTTCAAGCTGGTCGGCTCGGAAGCCAACGCCGTCGCGCCCGGCAAGCGCCCGCTTTCGAGCATGGCGCCCACGATCGTGCTGCGCGACGGCCAGCCCATCCTCGCCCTCGGCGCTGCGGGCGGCCCCACGATCATCACCCAGACCGTGCTGAACCTGCACCACATCCTCGACCGCGGCCTCACGCTCGACGCCGCCCTCGCCGCGCCCCGCTTTCACCATCAGTGGACCCCCGACGAGCTGCGCCTCGAAAAGGCCTGGCCCCCCGCGGTGATGGACAGCCTCAAGTCTCTCGGCCACACCCTCGCTCCGGCGTCGCTCATGGGCGCGAGCAACGGTGTCGGTTTTTTCGACGGTCAATTCATCGGCGTCAGCGAGCCGCGCCTCCCCGGCGAAGCGCTCGCGTGGTAAGCGCGATGAGGCAGGCGAGGCGGCGGCGGGCGAAAGGGCTGTCCGGCAGAGTCGCCATGCGCACCCGCGGCTACGGCGGCGGTGGCGCAGGGGTGTAATCCGTGGGAACCTGCCGGCGGGAGGTCTGGATGTCCGTAGGCAATAGGGGGGAAAGGGGCTGTGGCGCGGATGCTGGCTGCACGCCCACCCCGGCGCAAGCCCGGAATGCAGACCCCCTCCGCGCCCTCGCCGCCGAGCAGCACGAGGAATGGCTCGACGGCGCACGCTACCTCGACATGCAACCCCTCGCCGATCTCTCCAAAACTCGACTTCAACTCGCCGCCTAAAACTTCACCAGCTTCCCCCTCTTCCCAACCCGCTTTTGCTAAACTTGACGCACACAACCAGCGGGGGCGGGGGGGCCCCCCCGGGGGGGGCGGGGGGGGGGGCGGCGGGGCGACCCCAGAACCCCCCGCGCCCCCG
>JBBQCM010000162.1:0-13299 GCA_038318725.1 Chthoniobacterales bacterium | reverse complement strand
GTAACGTGATACCCGCCTTTCTTGTCCGTCTTCGTCGTCGCGAGATCCACTGTCGGCGAGTATTGCGTGCGGACGCGGATCGGCACGTCGGCCAGCGGCTTTCCGTCGGCATCCGTCACCGTGCCCTCGACAATCCAGTTTCCGGCCTCCGCCGAGACGATTGTCTGCCCGCCCGTGTTGCCGCCGATTGCAGTTTCGAGTCCCGGCGTTTTGTCGCGCCCGATGACGAAACCCAGTCGGCGGAACTCCGTTTTCACTTCTTCGGGAAGACCGAAGTCGCGGGAGAAATTGTTCGTGCGCCCTTCGCGATCCACGATGACGTGCGCCGGGTCGGTGAGCGTCATTTTCCCCACGTCGGAATCGTCCACCCACCACAGCACATCCGTGCCGGGCTCCCACACGACGGCCCATTTGCCGTGCGTCTGCGCGCTCACATTGGGGAAGGTTCTCAGCCAGCACGCCGGACGCTCTCCCTCGGCGGGCCAGCTCACCGTGAACCACTGCGGGTGCTCGCCCGGTCGGCAGATGGAAAACTTGTGCTTGTCGTCGAATTTGTAACTGTCCTGACGATTCGCCACGCGATACTTGCCATCGCCCACGCGGGCCTCGCTGAACGAAAACTCCGTGACGCCCCCGGCCTTCATCGCCTCCACCACTTCGATGACCTTCGCGTAGGGCACGTCCTTATCCGCCCGGATCGTGAACCATTTCTTCACATTCTGCGCCGCGTCGGTTTTCAGTTCGTCCAGCGTCACCGGCTTGCGCCCATAGGCAATGGATCCGTCCTTCTGGATGTCCACGGTCACATATTCCGTAGCTGCCGGTCGCTGCGCGGCGCCGGGGTCGTTCGTCGCAGATGCGCCCGGCATCTTGGCGGCCGCGCCATTTTTCGGCTTTTCGGGCTTCGACGCTTCGTCTGCGGGCGCGGCTGGCGGTGGATTCAACGGCTCATACTGCTGCACCGCCGCGTCCGGTCCGCCGAGTGCGGCACTCATGGCCTCGCGCACTTCGGTGGGGATAGGCGCGGCCTGGTCTTCCTCGTAGCGCGTCTCTTCGACCTTCAGCGGATTCGTGAAGTCGTATTTCCGCAGCCCGCCTTTCTCCGAAACCCACAGCACGGTGTCGCCTTTCTTCAACCCGGCGGCCCATGTGTTGTAGCCGTCGGGCAGTTCCACTTTGTGGATGACGCTGTCCTTCCCCTTCTGGTAATAAATGATGCTCGCCTCGTTCACCGCGCGCTCACCGGCGGCGCGGCGCGTGACGGAAAACTTCACGTCGTCGCGCAGGGTGAACCAGCCGGGATTCGTCGTAACGCGTGGGCGTTTCGCGGCGTCGGCGTCCGGCGGCAGCACGCGAAAGGTCGTCGTGCCCGCGCGGATGAGGCCGTGGCTTTGCGTGCCCCAAGGATGTTTCGCCAGCAAAGCAGCGAGGTTTTTCAAGGCATCGGGCGATTTGTCGGCGGCGAAAGCATCGCCCTCGGTCGTGCTCGGCGCAGCGCCATACAGTTCGCGCACCACGCGGTAGAGCAGGTATTCGCGCTCCTTCGTATCGGTCGGCACTGGCGCCTCGCGGTTCAGCCGCTCGGTGATGAAGCCGAGCCACCAGTCTGGGTTTGCCTCCGGCTCGTGTTCGTAAGTCAGCATCGCGGCGCCGGGCGTGAAGACCACGTCGCTGCCCTCCGCGCATTGAATCCACGAGCCTGCGCGGACATTCGACCAGTCGTCGCGGTCGCGGCTCTGCGCGCCGATTCCGAGGCCCGGCGTATAGACTTCGCAGTATTCGCCTGGCGCGAGCCGGTAAGCCTCCATGCGCCCGAGCGTCGTCCAGAAAGTCGAGTCCAGCTTGATGTCGCCGCCGCCCGCGAGCTTCGCCGTGTGCCCCGGCTGCTGGAAGCCAGTGGTGACGAACGCGACCGGCTCCTTGCCGGAATTGTGAAGAAGGATGCGCGCCTTTAGCTCCGAGCCGAGGTGATACTCCTTCGCGCGCGGCTCCAGCACATAGGCCATGCGGAGACCGCCGGGCTGCGGCTCGCCCCAGTCGGTTTTTTCAAACGCCGCGGGCAGCGGCAGGCCACGCTGCAGCGTGTGCCGCGAGATGTGCTCCATCGTCGTCTCCAGCGGAATCGTGTGCGCCGCGGCGATGTCATCGAGCAGCGCCACGACATCCGCCGCCTTCCAATCGCCAGTATTCGCAAAGCGCGGCTCCAGCGGTTTCATCTTCTGCGCAAAAGGGCCGCCGGAAGCGTCAGGCTCGTTGTTGCGGATGAACTCCTTCACCTTCCCGTGCAGCAATGCGACGAGCCCGCCGGGAATATCGCCATTCAGCCGCGCGCTGCTTTGCCAGACTTTGAAAAGCGCCCGCGCCTGCGCGTCTTTCGGCTGCGGCCCGCCGTCGCCCACCGCGCCGCGTGTCTCGCCCGTCGTGAGCTTGCCCGTCCACGCGCCGTCCGGGGCGCGCTCCATCGCGAGCACCGCGCGCCACGTTTGCAGCGAATCTTTGCGCAGGCCCTCGATCATCACGGCAGTCGGCTCCTTCTCCGCACCGCCATTCTCGGCGAGCATCATGGAAAGATACGCCACCTCGCGCGGCTGGAGCACCACATCGGTCTGCGTCGCCTCGCCATTCGAGAGCGCGAACAGAATTTTGCCCGACGCGCTGACATACAGCGTGCGCAGTTTTTCCGACTTGATGGTGTCAGCAAAACGCAACGGTGCCTCCGAGACATTCTGCACCGCGAGATAAATGCCCTGCGGCTTTCCCGCAGCCGGCGCACGCACGATGAGCGCGCCACGCAGTCCATTCACCGCTTCGCCCCAGTCGAGCTGCGCTTCGGTGGCCGGCTTCAACATCACGCCGTGCTGTTGCGGGTTCTGTTGCTGCCCCGCCGCATCCGGCCCGTCGAGCGCATCCTTGCCTTTTGGCGGAAGATCGTCCGTAGCCGTCGCCGCAGGTGCGGCTGCCACTTCGCTCTGGGCGACTTTCACCTCATCACCAGCACTCACAAGTTCGCCCCGCCATTCGCCCTCACGCGCGGCGAAGCTCTGAGTGTCCGACCACTTGGCGCTGAGCTGGTAGGCTCCGGCAGGCAGGAGAAACCGAGCCACTCGCGCTGGTGGCCGTTCTGCGCCGGGCGCATCAAAGCGAACGGCAAACTCCTTCACTTTCACCACATGCCCCGGCGGCAGCTCCAATGGACCGAACACCGGGTATCCCCTAAAGCTCGTGATCTCGGCGTTGTGCGCCTTCCCGTCCTTGTCGGTCGCAGTGACAGAGAGCCCCACGTCTGTGCGGCCGGACTTGGAGAAAGTGATGTTTTTTGTGCCCGAGTTGCGCAACCAGAGAGCGACCTGCACTTCGCCACCAATGTGCGTTTCCAGCCGCGAAACGCTGATCGCCGTGCTCAGGCCCTCCTTCCCGACGCCCCATTCCAGAGCGGGTGCGGATTTCGCCGGAATCGGGACGCCGAGCCCGGCGTCTCCTGCGGCAGTTTTTCCAATCGCCGCGGCTCCGCTGGTCTCGCCGGTGACGAGCTTGCCCGTCCACGCGCCAGCCGGGGCCTTCTCGATAGTTAGATTCACCACCGCGCTTTGACGCGTGTCCTTCATCAGTCCCTCCGCAATCAACGCGCCCCAACTGCCCCTGTCTTTCCTCGCGGGTTCCGGCGAATACATCGGCACGAACACGACCTCGCGCGGCTGCAGCGTGACGTCGCTCATCCCTGGTTCCTTGGCCCAAATTCCTTGCTGAATATTGCCGTCGAGCTTGATGTAAAGATGTCGCGCTTTCTCCCCCGACAGCGTGTCGTTGAACCGGATCGGAGCCTCTGAAACATTCTGCACCACCACGAATAAATCCGGCAGTTCACCGGCCTTCGGCGTGTCGCTCGAATGGCGAATCGCCAGCGCCGCCCGCAACCCTTTCACCGGCTCGCCCCATTTCAGGGTTTGCTCGGTCGCAGGCGGAAGCATTGCGCCCGTCTTCGGCGCGTCGGCGGCAGGCTTCGGAGCCCCGGCAGGTGCGAGGGTGAATCTGTAGTCCACGCTCACCAGTTCACCCGTCCACTCGCCTTCATGGGCGTTGAGCGGGTGTGCATCGCTCCATTTGCAGCGCAGCGTATAGTCTCCCGGCGGCAGGTGAAATGCGGCCACTCTGGGTTCTCCGGCATCGCGCTTCTCCGCATCGAATCGAAGCGTGAATGTTTTCAGCCCCACCATGTTGTTCGCCGGCAACAGGAGCCGGTTCATGACGAGCAAGCCGTCATATTGATTAATGCTCGCCTGGTGTTCTTTGCCGTCTTTGTCGATCGCCACCACCGAGAACCCGTTGTCCAGCCGGGGAGTCTGGGCAAACTTCACGTCGTCCTTGCTGGCATTGCGCACCGCAATCTGCGCCCGCGCAGCACCGCCGATTTTCCACTGGGCATCGCTGGCGAACCGCATCCCCAGGACCATCGCCCCTTCCGGCACGGGAGTCGGTTCCAGCACATCTCCCATGCGTTCCCCTCCCGGAAATTTCGCGTCTTCCTCACGGAATTTCTGCCAATGCACACCCGTCTTTGTGTAGGCCTCGTCGGCGAGTTTGGGCAATTCTGGGATGCCTGCTGCGGCTGGCCCCTGCGAATTCTGCTGCTGCACCGGCCCGCCGACGACGTTGAACGCTTGCTTCATCGGCTCCTGAAGGTGCGCGGGGATGTTGATGATGCTGCCCGGCACGATTTTCATTTCCTGCACCTGCGAGGGGTTAGTGAACTCGTATTTCCGCACGAGATCCTTTTGCAAAATCCACAGCGCGCCCGCGCCGCGATCCCACACGATGCCATACGTGCCGATGCCGTCGGGCAGCGCGAACTCGTAAGGCTTGTGCGGCGACGCGACCTTCGGGTCGGGCGAAAGAAACGCGATGACCGCCTTGTTCGTCCGCTTGTCGCCTTCGGCGAGCTGGCTCACGAGCAAATGCGCGCTGTCGCCGAGCACGTAGCGGCCGGGGCTGTTCGCGGCGCGCGGTGCTTTGGCGGCGTTCGGGTCTGCCGCGATGACGCGGAACATGATTTCGCCTGTCGGGAGTTTTCCAACGAACGGTTCGATGCGAGGCCTTGCTTGCAGGCGAGTGACCAGTGTTTCCAAAGCGTCTGCAGCTTTGTCGTCGATGAATGAAGCAAGTTCCCCGGATGTCGGTGATTCTCCGAAAAGTCCCTGCGTGACTCTGCGGAGCAATAGTTCGCGGTCGGCGTCCTTCGACGGCAGTGGCGCTTCGCGCTCGACCCGCTTTCGCACGACCAGTTTCCATAACTCCACCGGGTCCTTCGGATCGTCCAGCCCAGTCCATCCCTCGCGACTCGCGTCCACGGACGAGGAAAATCGCACCTCATCACCTTCCTTCGCTTCGATCCAGGCGCCGACGCTGCCGGTGCTGCGCTCCTCAACATATTCGCCCGCGCCGATCGCGATGCCGTGGCCGGGCACCTCGACATATTCGCCGGGCACAAGTCGATAAGTGGCCATCGGTGTGCTGCCCGTGTAGAAAGTGCTCCCGACGTTGATCGCACTGCCATTGGCATCACGCGCGGAGTGACGATCGTCCTGATGCCAGCTTTCCGTTTTGAAGATGACCGGTTTCGTGCCGGTGTTGTTGAAGAGCACTCGAGCTTTCAGCACCGAGCCCAGCCGATACTGTTCGGCTCGCGGCTGCAGCAGCCAGGCCGCACGCAGACCATTTGGTGCCGGTTCGCCCCATGCGGCGCTCTTCAATTCAATCGGCAGCGCCTCGCCCTGCCGAACCGTCCACATCTCCGATGATTCCATCGGAGTGTCCGCCCAGCTCACCGGAGCGGTCGAAATTGCAGTCACCTCATCGAGCAACGCGACGACCTCGGCTTGTTCCCAATCATGCGACTTGTCGAACTTTGAACGCAGCGCCACGAACTTTGGTGTCGCTTCGTTGGCGGGATACTGCCTAACGAAGTCATCCAAAGTCTTCGCCACGTGCCCGATCAGTGCGCCGGGGATTTTGCCATCCGTCCGCGCATTCGCCTGCCATTTGCTGAACAGCGACTGGGCGTATTTGTGCTTCGGTTTCATGGTGAATGGAGATGGGGAAGATGGTGTCGCTGGTGAAGCAGCCGGCGGATCCGCCTGCGCTGAGCCGCCCTCCCGCACCAACACGATGCCTTTGGCCGCGTCGTAGCCGGGGTATTTCGGGTTTGGGGTGATGTCCAGCAGCAGGGTGTCGTCAGGACCGCGTCTGACCCTGCCCAGAATGTCCTCTTCATTCAGATTCGTCTGCACGGACGGAGCGGCCCACAGTCCCACGGCATTTTCCGCAGGCTTCAGGATGCGGTTCAGACTGGCGCTCAGGACGGAGTTTTTCTGATGCATGAAATCGATGGTCCACTGAATCTGGTCCGTATCCTTTTCGGGAAAGGTGAGGCGCACCGAAATGGGGCCGTCCTTGTTTTTCCAAACGCCGTTCATCAAATCGGCGACCGGACGCATATCATGCGCCTCATCAATTTGGACGCTGCCCTTCGCGTCGCTGGGGCTGCGCGGGGTGGCAGGCAGCGGCTCGAAGACTTTAAGGAATTCGGCACGGACGCCTTCCGGCATGGCTTCGGGCTGATAACTCCACGCCGTCGTGGTGATCTTCATTTTGTCCGCGAAGTCGATGCGGCGAACGGAGATGGGAGTCGGCAGCGTGTTTCTTCGCTCATGCCGTGACTGCACCTGCCCGGACATGGCCCAGAGCACGGTCGCGTTATTCTGCCATACGAGATGCCACGGTTCCTTGTTCCCAAAGTCATCCGCTCCCAGCCCGATGATGTAGGCGTAAGTGATGCCCGAGGCATCTTTCGGCCAGGTCAGCACCGCGCTGGTGGCCACAACCGCGGCGGGGAAAACCTCCTGTTTCAATTCCAGCGTCACACCGTCGGGCATCCGCCAATGGCCGGTGCCGGCGGCGGACAAGATGGAAACGTCGGCGGGTGCGGTGGTATTGATATTCAATTCCTTCGCGACGGCTTCTTTCGCTTTCGTTTCATCGGCGGCTTGGAGCATCGCCACCGGGATCGCCACGGCGGCTCCGAGGACGAGCGCCGCAGCGGCGACTGCGGTGGTAATTCCGCGGCGGTTGAGCTTTTCGCTGAGGACAGCAAGGAGGCGGCCTTCGAGCGAAGACTTGCGGGCCATCGCGAGGCCGCAGGCTTGAGTCCATCGGGCGGGCGAGAGCTTCGTGGCGACGTCGAGCAGATGCTCGGCGTAGGCGGACGGGCGCACGCCGCTGGCGAGGACGATGTCGTCGCAAGCGCGCTCGCGCTCGACGTGCAGACGCCACGCCGCGAGCCAAACGAGCGGGTTCCACCAATGCAGCGCGCAGGCGATTTGCGTTAGCCACTGTACGAGCGTGTCCCGGCGTTTAATGTGCGCGAGTTCGTGCAGGAGCACGGAGCGAAGCTGTTCGGCGCTCCACTCGCAGGCTTCGGCGGGAAGCAACAATCGCGGACGGAGGACGCCCCACACAACGGGGATCGTGCGCTTTTCATCCATGAGCAAAATCACGCGCTGCCGGATGCCGAGCTGCGCGCAGGCAGCGGAGAGTGTGGCGGCGAAGGCTTCGTCGCCGGACGCGCAGCGGCGTGCGGCGCGGCGGAGCAACAGGTGTGCGGCGAGCAGCCGCAGCGCGAGCAGGACAAAGCCGCAGGCCCAGGTGGGCGCGATCCAGTCGCGCCACGTTGCGGGCGCTTCAGGCCGGGTGTGAGGCTCGGTGATCACCGGGGATGGCGGCTTGATCGCGGTTTGGCCTGACCGCGGAAAAGGGGACGCGGGCAGGTTGATCGAGGGTGGCGGGGCTCCCGACGGCGCAACCCGATCCGCGACGGGTGTCACGGCCACGGCGGACGGCCCCGCAGATTTTGCAACGGGCGCGGCCTTCGTGGGCACGACCGCCCACTTCGGCAGCACGCGCCATTGCGGCAGCGCCACCGACAGCACCGGCACGATGAGCAGCGCGACGACGGCGACGACCCAGACGAGGTGCCGAGCTGCGGCGGACGCGCGCCAGAGCGCGAGCGCGCAGAGGGCGGAGAGCGCGAGCAGCGCCACGCCTTTCAGGCCGGAATCGAAGATGAGCGGCGTCAGCGCGCCGAGCAGCGCCGCGAGCGGGAGAAGGATGCGGTTCATTTCAACGGCCCTCCTCTTTGGCTTGCCTGATGAGCGTCAGCAGACGGTCGCGCTCTTCGGGACTCATGCCGGATTTGCGGGCGACGAGATGCGCAGCGAGCGCCTCCTCGAGTGACCCGCCAAAGAAGGTCTCCAGCACGCGCTGGAAGGCGCTGCGCCCGGCTTTGCCCTTCGATTCGCGCGGCAGATAGACGACCTCGCGCCCTTCCTCGCGGCGCTTGAGGTGCCCCTTTTCCTCGAGGATGTGCATCATGCGCCGCACCGCCATCGGCGTCGGCGCGTCGGGGATGGTCTCAACGATTTTGTTTACGGTCGCTTCCCCGAGGGCAAAGACGGCGTCCATGATCTGGCGTTCGCGGCGGCTGAATTCGGCGTGGTTGGGCATGGTAAGATTTGTTGGTGCGTTAAGGATTTAACGCGAACCGAAATGAAGGCAAGCGAAAAAGCGTTACTATTTTAACGCCTCGGCGTTCGCCCGGATCTTCGGACAACTCGGTCGGCCACGGGAGAAGACGAACGTCTGGCACGCTTCATTAGCGATTGATCGGAAAATGCAGCGGTCGAAAATCACTTCGCTGCAACACCCGCCCGGATCAGCAGAAACGGATCAATCCGATGATCGCGACCCTGTCAGTTCGCGCGGGTCGGCGTCGGCGCTGGCTGGATGTTCTCCGACTCCGTCGCAGGCGGTCGCTTCACAGCCGCCCCGTCTTCCGTATTCGGACGGACCCGCGCGGTCATCGGGATGCGCTGGCCGTCGGGCGTGACGATGTCGGCGAAGGTGATGCGCGTCGCGTTGTCGGTCACGCGGATTTCGCGGGTGCGAAAGGTGAGTTCGCCCGAGGGCACGGTGCCGCCTGGCTCCATGGCCACATAGACTGTGCTCTTCGCCCGATAAGACTCGCCGCCCGGTCCGCTGCGGATCAAGAAGCCACGACCCTTCCCGCCGTTTTCGAGGGCGATGGCGTCCGACTTTTCGATGAACGACTGGTAGTCGCCCTTTTCTCCAAATTGCACGACGTGAGACCAGCCGCTGCCCTCTTCGCCGAGAAAGAAGGCAAGCTCGTGCTCGGGATCGAGACGCGATTGGACCTGCACCCAGCCTCGCTCGATGCCAGTGGCGGCATACACGAGGATGCGTGCGTCGGGGAGCGAACCGTCAATGAGCGGATTTTCCGATGGCACCGCGCCGGGGTTGTCACTGCTTTGGCCGGGCTGCGGCAATTGCACGACAGTCGCGCCCGGCCCGAAATCACGCGAGATGCTCCAAACGCCGACCATCACGGCGAAGGCAATGGCGAGCAGGAGCAACAGCACTCCGACGACCAGCAACACGATCTTCGCCGCGGAGCCTCCTTTGCGCGCGAGCACGATGCCGACGGCGATGATGAGCAGAACCAGCGCGCCAACCTCCATCGTTCCAATCCCAAACACGCCTGAGCGGCTCCCGATCGTTAATGGCGACGCTTGGCTTTGCACCTGGACGGTAAAGGGCTTTCCCTGGAACTGGCACAGTTCGATCGTCGTGCCGCACGTAGTTTTGGTGCTCATCGTTTTGGTGCGAAGAAGTTCGTCGGCGAGGTCGCGGAAATTCCCGGGAAATTCCTCCCGCAAAGTGTGGTAGCCGATGCGCCGGACGAACAGGACGCGATCCGCGTCGAGTCGGGTGAGTTCGAGCCCCGCAGTGACGCTGTAAAGCTCTGTCTGCGGCTGGCGCGTCAGCACCATGATCGGGCTGCCGGCGCGGGAGAATTGCGCGAGGCCGGGCTGCGATGCGAACACTTCCCAGCTCAGCGTCACGGTGCGCGCGTCTTGCTGGCTTCCGCCCATGACTTCGACCCAGCGCGGGTCCGCCGAGCTTATCGGCAGACCAACTTCGAGCGAGGCGCGATACGTTTCGCCGCCAGGCTGGCTCACCTCGAAAAGCGTGCCAGCCAAGGTGCGCCCCGGCTCGGCGGGAAGCGGGCCAACGGGGAGGAGGTTCTCGAAGGCTTCCTTTGCCAGCGCCGCGTCCGGCAGCGCGAAACCCAGCCGCCACATTTGCCGGCCCGGCGAAAGGATGCGCCATGGGGGGATGCCATCATTCGATGTCGGTTTGATAAGTTTGAAGGCGGCAGGGGAAAAAGAGGTTTCTTGCAACGCGGCCTCCGTCGCGGCGGGCAGACGTGGCCCATCCAACATGGCACGCAACTCGGCGTTGCCGCGCGTGACGACGGTCGCCACATCCACGATGACGACGTTGTCGCGCACTTCCACAGGCGTGATGTCGAAGCTGGTGACGCCCGCTGGCGAGTTGGCTTGTCTCGCGAACTTCACGAACAGAACTCCGATGATGAGCGCCGGAATCAGCAGCAGCAGCGCGGCGTATTTGAATGGCGGGCGAACCGCCTCCACCGCTGTCGGGAAATTTGTGCCGGCACTGAACCGCGAGACTTGCCACAAATGCGCAGCGGCCCACGGTAGCAGCACGCTGCCGAGGAACGTGAGCGGCACCAGGACCGCTTCGGACGGCGCGGGATTCCACGATCCGGTTTCGCTCATCAGGGAGTTGAGAAAGAACAGCGCCAGACCGACCGCCGGAACTGCACACACCCAGCCAATCCACGAGAATGCCCGCAGCCAGCGGGGACCGCTCCCGGCATCGGAAGCCGCGCGCCATTGCTGCGCTTTCAGCCGCGCGAGCAGCGCGAAGACTGGCATCGCGGTCAGCATCACCACGATGGGAAACGTATCTTTCGCATGAATCGCATCCGCGCTGAAGGCGACGAACGGCAAAGCCGCGAACCACCAGACGATGAAAAGCGCTGCGGTCGTGATGCCCCGCGCGGAGCCTCCCACCGCAGGGCCTCCGGGTTCCATTGTCCGGCCTGCGCCACTCCGGCGCTGAATGCGCATGAGCATTCCCCCGCCGGCGATCGCGAGCAGGAATCCCGCGACGAGGATCGACACTGCCCGCCACGGGTGGGAGCCCACCGGCCGGCTGCCAGCGGTCGCCAGCGCCGCGTTGAGTCGCTCAAAATCCGCCTGCAGCCTCTCCGACCGCTGCTCGTAAGTGTGCCGTTCTTCGCGGGCCTGCGCGCGGGTTTCCTCCCGCTCGGCGGTGTTGCCCGCACGCGAAGCCGCGCGGCCTGCGACCGCGTTGGCCTCGCCCATTTGAGTGCTCAGATTCGTCACGCCGTTCTGGAGCGTTCGGACGTATTTCATGTGGTCCTCGGCCGCGGCCAGGATCGCGCCGTTGTGCATCCGGATGCCGACGACGGGGATGAGGATTCCGAGCAGGAGCAGAAGGGCCGCGAGTGCAATGGAACTGACCGTTTGCCGCGAGGCCGTCGCGCGCACCGCGGGTGGGTTCGCTATGGTCTCCACTTGCGTGCGAAACTCCGCCGCCGTCTGGAAGCGCAGCTCGGGCGTCTTTTCCAAAGCGCGCAGCACGATCTCGTCGATGCGGATGTCCACCTGCACGCGCTTCGAGGGCGCTTCGAGTTTTTCCGCCGGGCGCTCGCCGGTGAGCATTTCGTAAAGCACGACGCCGAGCGAGTAGATGTCCGCGCGGTGATCGGTCGCGGCGCTCGCGTCGCGCTGCTCGGGCGCGGCGTAGTCGGGCGTGCCGAGCGCCATCGTGGCCGGGCTCGACCGCGCGCCCGCCACGCCGGATGCGCCATCCGCAGCGGGAGCCGCGATCATTTTCGCGATGCCGAAGTCCGCGATCTTCACTACGCCCGCTTTGTCGATGAGCAGGTTTTCCGGCTTGATGTCGCGATGCACGATGCCGTGATCGTGCGCACATTGCAGCGCGTCGCACACGGGCGGCACGATGCTCAGCGCCTCCTTCGGCGTGAGCCGTTTCGCTTGCAGCAGTTGACGCAGATTCACGCCATCGACGAACTCCATGAGCAGATAGAAAAATCCGCCCGCCTGCCCGAAGTCATACACCGCGACGATGTGCGGATGATTCAGCGCCGCGAGCGCCTGCGCCTCCTTCGCAAACCGCTCTGCGAAATTCGCGTCGCCCGCGCGTTCCGGTGCGAGCAGCTTCAGCGCGACGAGCCGGTTCAACGATTTCTGCCGCGCCTTGTAAACGACGCCCATCCCGCCGCGCCCCAGACATTCGAGAATTTCGAGCTGCGGAAAATGCGGCGCGAGTTCCTCCGGTTTCAGCGGCGGGATCGCTGCCACTGGTTCACCTGGCATGGCCGTCTCGGTCGCAAAATTCAGCGCGCCGAGACACTTCGCGCACAGACCCTCCACGCTGCCCTCGGCGAGTGATGCGCCGCATCGCGGGCAATGAGATGAAGATGAGTTGCTCATGCCTTTGAAATAAGAATGCGCCGGAGCTTGTGGTGGAAAACGCGAAACATTTTCAGTCGCGGCCCAGCGCCGCGATCACGGCCCGCATTTCATCCTCCACGTCCGCGGGATCGGCCACGGTGCCGGCGACTTCCTCGCGGAAGATCTCGCGAAAGCGTTTCCGCAGCCGATGCACCGCGCTGCGCGCCGAGGCGGGCTCGATGCCCAGCGCCGTCGCGATTTCGTCGTAGCGGATGTCGCCGCGCTCGGCGGTGAGGCAGGGTTTCAGCAGCGCATACTCGGCGCCCTTTCCCGCCGCCTCGCTCTCCTCGCGCAATCGTCGCATCACCGCCTCCAGCAGCGTGAGCGCCCAGCGTTTTTCAAACAACGACTCCGCAGGCAGCGTCGCCGCCGCGTGCCCGGCATACAGGCTCTCCGCGATTTCCGCATCGAGGCTCACGGTGTCGCAGCCACCGCCCCGTTTGCGCGCCTGCGAGCGATCCCATTCGTTCGCCATGAATCGTTTCAACGCCATGAGCAGGAAGGAGCGAAACCGCCCGCTCTCGCGATTCACCGCCGTGAGCCAGTCCTTCTCCAGCAGACGCGCGAAGAATTCCTGCGTCATGTCCTGGGCGTCGTGCATCGCGATCCCGCGATGCCGCACGTAGGCGTAAAGCGGCGTCCAATACTGGCGGCACAGCGCCTCCAGCGATTGAAACGCATCGCCCGAAGATTTCCCCTGCGCCGCGAGCACCACCGACCAGCGCGTGGTGGCAAAGAGCGACGGCTGCGGAGCCGGCGAGTCGGGATTTTTCGAGGCGGTCGTCATGCGCGGCACATG
>JBBQCM010000161.1:0-13327 GCA_038318725.1 Chthoniobacterales bacterium | reverse complement strand
TCGGCTCGACTTTGGGCCGTCGTCTTGGCCTTACTGTGGATGTTCATGTGGTGGCGGATTTTGGGTTGGTGTTGATTTCACAACCCCACCTTCCCAAATCTCCGCCACATGAACAACGTCCTGAAACTTCACAGCTAGCGGGGCAATTCGGCGGGCGAGGATTCATCACCTTTGAAACGAAATTCCGCGCTGCCGAGAAACGCGCTGCTGGTGGTGGTGGGACACCAGTATTTCTCGACGTGCTCGAGCATCAGGCGCGTGCCTTCGAAGTGGCTGACGTGTGGCGGGCGCTCGGGATTGTACATCGTGTCGGTCAGGTCGCGCATGAGCAGCACGCGCTTGCCTTGGGCGACGAGTTGGCGAATCGCGAAGGGCCTGCCGAGCACGCACATGTTGAGGTGCACGCCCATGACGATGACATTCTCGATGCCGCGCTGCTCCAGGAGGAAATACGCTTCCGCGGAGTCGGTGATCGCGTCGCCCTCGAAGATTTCGATGGCCGCGATCTGGCGCGTCCACGGATAGGGGTCGCCTTTTTTCCAAGTCGTCGTGCAGTCGCAGCCACCGTCCGAATCGTCGATCGGCAGTGGCGCTTCGCGGGTCAGATCGAGTTTGCACCAGCGCAGCAGCGGTATCGGCGGCGTCACTGGTGGTGCGGCTTGCGCGCGCTTTCGTTGCGGCGTGTCCTTGTAGAATTCCATCGTGTCGCTCGGGCAATGGATGATGAAAACACCACGCCCGCGCGCGGCTTTCACCACTTCGTTCATGCGCGGCGCCATCTCCGCCACGCGCGCCGCGGAGTTGGGGCAGGTGTGCGTATCCCACATGTCGCAGATCACGATGGCGGTCTTCGTCGGATCGAGGGTCTCCGTTTGTTCGACCACGCGCCATGCTCCCGAGCCCGCCGGGGTCTCGACCCGCGAGCGGGCAGGCAGGGTGAGGGGCTCGGCGGCGGCGAGAGTGCCGAGCGCGAGGAGGAGACCGAGAAAAGAGGGCATGTGCATATCGCGATGGTGGCTCAGTTTTTTTCGGCGGAGGACAGGCGCTGAGATTGTTGCCCTAATCGCGCGGCTCGCCGGGGTCAAGGTCTTGCCGTTGACGACGCAACCATTTGCTCGCTTCCGAGCGTGGGAGCATGACGTAGTAAAAGCGTCCTACCAACCCTCGCCATGACTTCCTCCCGCACTCTTCCACTTACCGTCGCCACCCTGCTTACGCTCCCGTTTTGCGCCCCGGCGCAGGAGACGGGCGATGGCGCGAAAACGGCCAAGAGCGCGTCGCCTGCCGATGCAACGGCGGAGGTGGCGTTGAAGAAGCTCAGTGTCGCACCGGGTTTGCAGGTGGAGGTCTGGGCGAGCGAGCCGCTGCTCATCAATCCGGTGGCGTTTTGCTTCGACGAAAAAGGACGCGCGTTTGTCGTCGAGACGGGCCGCCGGCGATCGAGCGTTCCGGACATCCGGCGGCATGATGCGTGGCGGCTGGAAAATCTCGGGCTGCGCTCGGTGGAGGAGCGCGTGGCGTTTTTGCGGGCGAAATTGCCCGCTTCGGGAGAGAGCGGCGCGGGCGATGATCTCACCGATTTGAACAAAGACGGACGGCGCGACTGGCACGACCTCGAGGTGGAGGGCGAGCGGATCAAACTCGTGATCGACTCCGATGGCGACGGCACTGCGGACACCGCGGGCGTGTTTGCGGACGGTTTCAATTCGCTCGTGACGGGCACGGCGGCGGGGGTGGTGGCCAGCGGCGGGAGCGTGTGGTTCGCGTGCGTCCCGGACTTGTGGCGCCTCGATGGAGAAACGGGTGGCGCGGCGGCCAAGAAAACCGCGCTGCTCTCGGGCTTTGGCGTGCATGTGGCCTATGGCGGGCACGACATGCACGGCACCAAGATCGGACCGGACGGCCGACTCTACTGGACCATCGC
This sequence comes from Chthoniobacterales bacterium, assembly GCA_038318725.1. Lineage (GTDB taxonomy): Bacteria > Verrucomicrobiota > Verrucomicrobiia > Chthoniobacterales > Chthoniobacteraceae > Chthoniobacter. The sequence continues at coordinate 11,403 of JBBQCM010000161.1, read as the reverse complement.
CGACTGCGGCGCGCATGTGACGACGCGCGAGGGCAAGCTCATCGACAATCCCGACAGCGGCGCGGTTTTTCGCTGCAATCCCGACGGCACCGACATGGAACTGTTCGCGACCGGCCTGCGCAATCCGCAGTCCCTCGCCTGGAATGATGTGGGTGATCTTTTCACCGGCGACAACAACGCCGACGGCGGCGACGCCGCGCGCTGGACGCACGTCGTCGAGGGCGCGGACTACGGCTGGCGCATCGGCTGGCAGTTTCTGCCAAAGCTCGGTGCGTGGAATACCGAGGGGCTGTGGCACCTCGACGTGGACAAAAAGAACTACGCCATCCTCCCGCCGGTCGGCCACGTCGGTCACGGGCCTGCGGGCATTGCGCATTATCCCGGTACCGGGCTGCCCGACGCGTATCGAGACCACTTTTTCTACGCGGATTTTCCCGGCGGCGTGCGCGCTTTCACGCTGCAAGCGAAGGGCGCGAGCTACGAAGTCGCGCTCGAAAAGAAGTTCCAGCAGGACAACGCCGCGCAGCAGATGACCGGGAAGCTGCTCTGGGGCTTGTATCCGAGCGATGTGCAATTTGGCGTGGATGGCGGCGCGTATGTGCTCGACTGGGTCTTCGGCTGGGAGCGGACAGGCAAGGGGCGCATCTACCGCGTGCATGATCCGGCGGTCGATGCCAGCCCGCTGGTGCGCGAGACAAAGCGGCTGCTCGGCGAGGGCATGGAAAAACGCGACGTCCCGGAGCTGGCGAAACTGCTTGCCCACGCCGACCAGCGCGTCCGGCAGGCGGCACAGTTTGAATTGGTGCGGCGCGGGGCCGAGGAAACCTTGTCGCCGGTCGCGAATGGCACCGGGCCGCTGCTCGCGCGATTGCACGCGATTTGGGGACTGGGGCAATTGGGCCGTACGCACGCATCGAGCGGCGATCTCGTTGGCCCGATCCTGCGCGAGCCGGGCGAACCGCGCGTGCAGGCCATCAAGGTCGTCGGCGACCTGAAACTTCAGAATCACTACGACGACTTGCTGCACCTCAGCGCCGACAACGATCCGCGCACCCGGTTTTTCGCCGCCGAGGCGCTCGGCAAATTTGGTTCCCCGAAAGCTGTCCCGGCATTGCTCGCACTGCTCAGGAACAACGCCGGTTCGGATGCATTCGTGCGTCACGCGGCCACGACTGCGCTGGCGGTTTGCGCGGATGAGAAAGCACTCGTCGCGGCTGCGGGCGACGAGTCGGAGTCCGTGCGCGCCGGGGTGCTGCTCGCGCTGCGGCGGCAAGGCAGCCCGGAGATCGCGCGATTCCTTTCGGACAAAAATCCGCAACTCGTGCTCGAAGCCGCGCGGGCCATTCACGATGCGCCGATCAAGGACGCGCTGCCCGCCCTCGCCGAACTGATCGCGCAAGACGGCCTGCCGCCGGCGGTTTCGCGCCGCGTCGTGAATGCGAATTTCCGCCTCGGCCACTGGAGTAATCTGGCGAAATTCGCCGCCCGCCGGAGCGAGCCGTCGAGCCCGGCGCAGGAAGCCGCGCGGCTCGATGCCATCGGCGCGATTGCGCAAAGCAAGGACCAGCCGCCGGAACGCGACCGCGTGCTCGGGACAAACGCGGAGCCGCGATCGAGGTCCAGCGGGTCCGGGCCGGCAGCGCTATCTGTGCTACGTGAGGTTTTGTCCGACCCGTCCGAAGCCATCCGCCTTGCTGTGCTGGAAATGGCCGTGCGCCTGCAACTGCGCGGCGGCACCCGCGAAATCGCCGCGCTCGCCATCGATCCCGCAGCCAGCGGTAAAGTGCGCGCGGCAGCGCTGCTGGCTCTCGATGCGATGCAGTCGCCGACCCTGAAGGAAGCCGTCCGCGCCGCGCTCGCCACGGAGGACGCCGCCCTGCTCGAAACAGCCCGCCGGTTGGCCGCGAAGGTTCTGCCCGACGAGGCTGTGAAACTGAACGCCGCCGTCCTCGGCAAAGGCCGCATCGGCGAGCAGCAGGAAGCGCTCGCCGCGCTCGGCACCTTGCCCGGTGCGGAGGCGGATGCGGTGCTCGCGGCCCAACTCGACCGACTCCTCGCCGGCACGCTACCCGCCCCGCTCATGCTCGATCTGCTCGAAGCCGCCGCGCAGCGTCCCGACGAAAACTTGAAAAGGAAGCTTGCAGACTTCGAGAGCCATCGCGGCGCTCAAGACCCGCTGGCGAAATGGCGCGAGTGCCTGGAAGGCGGCAACGCAAAAGCCGGGCGCGAGATTTTTGCCGAGAAGGCGGAAGCCGCCTGCATGCGCTGCCACAAGGTCAAAGGCGAAGGCGGCGACGTGGGCCCGGACCTCGCGGGCCTCATCGCGAAACATGATCGCGACCACCTTTTGCAGAGCATCGTCGAGCCCAACGCCGTCATCGCGCCGGGCTACGAAAACGTTCTCGTGACGCTCAAAAACGGCGACATGATCGCCGGCCTCCTCAACGCCGAGGACGCGAACGAAGTGACGCTCGCCTCCCTTGCCGACGGTAAAAAGCAACAATTCAAAAAGGCGGACATCAAAGAACGCGCGACCGTCCCCAGCGCCATGCCATCGGGCCTCGGCGAGGTGCTCGGCAAACGCGGCCTGCGCGATCTGATCGAGTATCTGGCAACAGGGAAGTAGCAGCGGCCGGCTTCCGAGGAGTTTTGGCTTATCCGCATTGCGCTTTGTGGAATCAGCGCGGCCGCGTGCCACGCTATGAAAAGCTTCCCCCTTTTCGTCCGGGCCATCCTTGCGGCCCCCGCCGCGGTGCCGCTGCTGAGCTTCGCCGCGCCGCCGCCGCCAAGAGATCGGCGGCCCGACAGATTCCCGCGCCGCTCAAGCCGCGGGAGGCGTGGGCGACTTCGCCCCTGGCCCGATTGCCGAGATCATTCGGGGTCTGATCGAGCAAGGCCGCAAATACGTGCTGATTACGTAGGGGGGTCTATGCATTGCGCCAGCCGTAGCTCAAAGGACACATTGCCGACCGCCGACGGCCTCGATGTTTTCGCTCGCCGAGATGCCGGTCTGCTGAAAATTACCGCTTCAGCCCGTCGTTGCAGGTGCGCACCGTCCACCGCCTGGCTTGCTCGTTTGGGCGGCGACGACCACGACCTCGGACGGGAAGAAGCAACCACCAGTAATCGCTTGTTCATCAGACCGGCGGGTTTCGATTCGCGGGTTCGCGGTGTTCTCAAGGGACCGCGTAGAGTCGGTGACTTAGTTCTTCCGCGACGGTTTCCGCAAACTTTTCGGACCAAAAGGGCGGGAGTACGCGATGGTTGTAGCGACCACGGGTGAATGAAATCTTCACCGCGCCCAGTTCGCCCACTTTCTTCCCCTCATGCCCGCGCTCAAAACCAAAATCACCTCCACTGATGCGGTCGTGCTGGCGTCTTTCATCGTGGCGACGCTCTATTTCGCCCGCGAGCTGTTCATTCCGCTGGCTCTGTCGGCGCTGCTCACGTTTCTGCTCTCGCCGCTGGTCACGCGCCTCGAGCGGTGGGTCGGGCGCATCGCGGCGGTGTTGCTAGTCGTGGCGCTGATCTTTACCGGCCTCAGCGCGGCGGGCTGGATGCTGAGCCGGCAGTTGGTCGATCTGGCCACGAAGCTGCCCGAATACAAGGGCAACATCGTCACCAAGATTCACGCCTTTGACGCGCCAAAGGGCGGGGCCTTCACCAAGCTCTCCCAGACCGTCGAGGAGCTAAAACAAGAGCTGCCCGGCGGAACGGCACCCACCGCGCCGACGGTCACCCAGGACACTGGCAAACCTGAGACCGCGGTATCTTCTCCGCCAAGTGAGCCGTCGGCGGCGGTGCCGGTCCAAGTCGTCGAGACCTCCAAAGGCAATCCCTTCCAACTCATTGAGTCCATCATCGCACCGCTGCTGGGGCCTTTGGGAACAGCCGCACTGGTCCTCGTGCTGGTCATTTTCATGCTGCTCCAGCGCGAAGATTTGCGCAGTCGGCTCATCCGCCTCATCGGCCAGGGACGCATCAGCGCCACCACTCGGGCGATGGACGATGCGGGCCACCGCGTTTCGCGCTACCTGCTGATGCAACTGCTGGTCAATGTGACCTACGGCGTGGTCATCGCGACCGGGCTGTATTTCATCGGCGTGCCGAATGCCATCCTCTGGGGCGCCTTCGGGACGGTACTCCGTTTCATCCCCTACGTTGGGCCCTGGGTCGCCACGATTCTGCCCACGATCCTCGCGCTCGCCATCTCGCCGCACTGGACGATGCCCGTGCTCACCGTCGCTCTTTTCGGCGGCACCGAGTTGCTCTTGAACAACGTGATGGAGCCGTGGCTTTACGGCGCGCACACCGGCGTCTCCTCAATCGCGCTGATCGTGGCCGCAGTCTTTTGGACGTGGCTGTGGGGGCCGCTCGGCCTGGTGCTGGCGACGCCGCTTACCGTCTGTCTCGTAGTCATGGGGCGGCATGTCCCGCGCCTCTCGTTCCTCAGCGTCGTGCTCAGCGATGAGGAAGCGCTCACGCCCGCCGAGGATTGCTATCATCGCCTGCTCACGCCCGGTGACCGCGACGAAATGGAACTGGTCGAGTCCTATTTGAAAGCGAACACGCTGACCGCGCTCTACGACGCCGTGTTCCTCCCGGCGCTCACCGCGGCGGAGACCGATGCCCGCGCCGAGTCGCTCGACGAAGAGCAGCTCCGCAACGTCGAGCAGAGCATGCGTGACATCATCGAGGATCTCGGCACGCGCCCGGCGGTGCCGGCCAAGGAAGCGGTAGAGAAGGCCGAGGCTGCAGGCGACGACCAAGCTCCGCCGCCACCGGCGCTCGCGCCGGACTGCCGCGTTTTCTGCCTGCCCGCCCGCGCGGATCGCGATGAGATCGCGGGAATCATGCTCGTGCAGTTGCTGCGCCAGCAAGGTTTCGGCGCGCAAAATGCCCCGGCCAAACTCGTCGCCGGCGAGCTGCTCGCGCTGGTCGAAAAGGCGGACGTGGACGTCATCTGCATCTCCGTCGTGGCGCCCTCGACGGTCATTCACGCCCGCTATCTTTGCCTGAAATGTCGCGCGCTTTTGCCGAAGGTGAAGATCGTGATCGGCCTCTGGAGCGCGACCGAAGAGCTGCCCGAAGCCACCCGGCGCCTGCGCGAATCGGGTGCGGATGAAGTCGTGGCCACGTTGGCCGAGGCGCTCGTGCAGTTGGCCCGTCTTGCCCCGCCGATGACGGAAGAAATGACGCCCGCGCCGATCCCCGCAGACGAAGAGGAGCGCCTCGCCGCGCTCGCCGCGCTGAACCTGCTCGATACCGAAGCCGAACCGGTTTTCGACCGCATCACCGCGAAGCTCGCGCGCGTCTTCGAGGTGCCCATCGCCCTCATCTCGCTCGTCGATCGCGACCGGCAGTTTTTCAAATCGCAGACCGGCCTGCCTCCGGAACTCGCCGAGGCGCGCCAGACGCCGCGCAGCGTTTCCGTCTGCGGCCACGTCGTTGCGAAGAATCAGGTGATGGTCATCGAAGACCTCGCGCGCGACCGGCGTTTTGCGAACAATCCGCTGCTCAAGGAGCATGGCATCCGTTTCTACGCGGGCGTCCCGCTCCTCGCGCCAAATGGCCAGCCCATCGGCTCGCTTTGCCTGATGGACTTGAAGCCGCGCCAGCTCACCGAGCGCGAAAAGCGCCTGCTCCAAGAATACGCCAATGAAGTCATGGAAGAGATCGCCAAACGCGCGCCGCAAACCTCCGCAGACTCCGCTTCCCCAGCGGGCGCGAGCGCATAGGCAGGGTTATGCCTTGGGTAGCACTTCGGCCGTTGGCGGCGGAACACTGGGCGGCGTCGATGCGGCCTCGATGGTTGCAGAAGTCAGCCCCAGTCTCGCCCGGAGCAGGTCATCGATGAGCACGGCGCGGCTGTTCGGCACGATCCCGGAACCGAACTTGCACGCGTAACTTTTGGTAATCTCCGCGCCGAAAAAGAGGATGCAGGCGGAGGCATACTTGCACATTTTGGGCAGGTCATCATCAGCACGGCGATCGGCGCATGATTCGTAATTTTGTCGGCACACGACCGGAACGGAACCCTTAACTCAATGCGTCCTCCACCAAGACATTATCCGATTGCGTTGGCAGAACGGCGAGACCGCTCCTTTTTTAATCACGTTTCTTGAGCGCCGAATTGTTTGGCGAGTCTTCCGCTGCAATTTCTAGTTCATAGCCGCTTACCGTCACCACGCGATGCCCCCTTTTTTCGCCTCATCTTTCGACTTCCGGGACGCGCTGATATTCGCGGCCACGACGAGTGGAGACTCAAAGCTCGCGATCTTTTTCGCGCAACTCGCATTGCTCATTTTCGCCGGTAGATTGCTCGGCGAAGTAATGCAGCGCGTTGGGCAACCGGCCGTCATCGGTCAGTTGCTCGCGGGGATTATTTTGGGGCCGAGCGTCTTTGGTGCAATCTGGCCGTCCGTCCAGCAGACGATTTTTCCCGCGGCTTCGTCCGCGCGTCCGATGCTCGGCGCGGTGTCGGAACTCGGCGTGCTCATGCTCTTGCTGCTCACTGGCATGGAGACGGATCTCGCGCTGGTGAAACGCGTGCGCCGCACCGCCGCCATCGTGTCCGCTGCCGGCATTCTCATCCCATTTGCCTGCGGTTATCTGCTCGGCGAAATGCTGCCGGACAGCGTGCTGCCCGACCCGAGCCGCCGACTCATCACGTCGCTTTTTCTCGCCACGGCGCTCTCCATTTCGTCGGTGAAAATCGTCGCCGTCGTGCTGCGCGAAGTGGATTTTCTCCGGCGCGATCTCGGGCAGGTCATCCTCGCGTCGGCGATCCTCGACGACACCATCGGCTGGACGATTCTCGCCTTCATCGGCGGCCTCGCCGCGCATGGCAAAGTGGTGCTCGGCCCTGTGCTCATCAGCGTTTGCGGCACGATCGCCTTCCTCGTTTTCTGCTTCACCATCGGGCATCGGTGGATGGCCCGCGTCATCCGCTGGGCGAACGACCGCCTCCTCATCGAGATGCCCGTGATCAGCGTCATCCTCATCCTCATGTTCGTGCTCGCGCTGATCACGAATTTCATCGGCGTGCATACCGTGCTCGGCGCGTTCGCCGCCGGGATCATGATCGGGCAGTCGCCGATTTTGACGAAGCACATCGAGGAACAATTGCGCGGCTTGATCGTCGCGCTCTTCATGCCCGTCTTCTTCGGCGTCGCGGGACTTTCCATCGACTTGAAGGTGCTCGGCGATCCGCAATTGTTCGGCTACGCGCTCGTGCTCATCGGCATCGCGAGCATCGGGAAACTCGGCGGCTGTTATGTGGGCGGGCGGCTCGCGAGCTTGAATCACGCGGAGTCGCTGGCCATCGGCCTCGGGATGAATGCGCGCGGTTCTACCGAAGTCATCCTCGCGAGCATCGGCCTCGCGATGGGCGTGCTGGATCAGCGGCTTTTCACGATCATCGTGCTCATGGCCGTGGTCACGACGCTCTGCATGCCGCCGCTGCTGCGCTGGGCGCTGGCGCGCGTGACGATCCGGCCCGAGGAAAAGGCGCGGCTCGAGACGCATGACGCGGAGCAAAAAGATTTGCTGCCGAAAGTCGAACGCGTGCTCGTGGGCGTGGATGCCAGCGACAACGCGCACCTGGCCGGAAAGCTAGCAGGCTGGCTGGTCGGCGCGCGTCATCTCACGGCGACGGTGATCGACGCGGGGGGCTCGGGGAAAAAAGGCGATCCGCCTTCCGCATCGGCGCAAGGCGTCGCGGACGCGGCGGAGGAAGCCGCGCGAACGACTTCCCCACGCGAGGCGGAAAAGCCCACGAGCATGGGAAACCCCGACGCTCCCGCGCCTGCTCCCACCAAACCGACTTCCGTGCGCGATTTGATTTCGATCCGTCCGGTCGAGTCGCCTTCCGATGCGCCCGTTGAGTCCGCCGTGCCAGCCATCCTCGCCGAGGCGGCGCATGGCTACGGACTGCTCATTCTCGGCCTCGACGCCGGAACGCCAGCCGACGCGCAACGCTTCCCAGCCTCGGTCGAAAAGATCGTCCACGATTTTCACGACCACGTCGCCATCCTGCTCTCGCCCGCATCCCGGCGAGCCCCGGCTCCAGCAAAGTTGGAGAAGATTTTGGTGCCGACGACCGGCGCGGACTATTCCCGCTTCGGAGCCGAAATTGCCGTCGCCATTGCGCGCGGCTGCGGAGCCACGATCACCGCGCTGCACGTCTCCACGCCGCCACGCGAAAACGAACTGCTGCGCCGTCCCGACCAGCGCCTGCGCCCGGGCCGCGCGCTGCTCGCGGATATCGTGGCACTGGGCAAACGCGAGGGCGTGCGCGTGACTTCGAAGACCGTGGCCAGTCCTGCGAAGGAGGAAGCGATTCTTCGGCAGGCCAAGCTCGGCGGGCATCAGCTCATCGTGCTCGGCACCTCCGCCTGGTCCGGCGAGCCGCTGCATTTCGGCCAAAGCCCCGCCGCCATCATCGCCAATGCGACCTGCCCGGTGCTCATCGTAAAATCGTAGCCCGAGTCACCGTGTCGGCGGCGCAGTGCGGATGTGCAGGTCGCGCTGCGGGAAGGGGATTTCGACACGGCTTCGCGGAATTTACGCTCGATGGCGAAGTTGAGATCGCTGCGAAAACGGCGCGGGCGATAGCTCATTTTCTCGCTCCAAACCGCGAGTTCGAAGTCGAGCAAGGTTTCGCCGAAGGCGTTCAAGAAGACCGTGGACGCAGGATCGGCGAGCGCTTGCGGATGCTCGCGCGCGACCGCCAGCAAAAGCGCGCACACTTTTTCCACTTCCGTGCCGTAAGCCACGCCGATGGGAATGCGGAAGCGCACTTTCGGATCGTCGTGACTCCAATTCACCACTGTGTGCTCGATGAATTTCGCGTTCGGCACGATCATCGCGATGTTGTCATTGGTCACCACCGTCGTGCTGCGGGCGCGGATTTCGCGGACCTGCCAGGCGACTTCTCGATCTCGACCCGGTTGCCGATTTGGATCTCACGGACCCGGGACAGACCCTTTGTGGCACCCCCGCCCGGCGGCGGCGTCCACGGCATGTGCGGCCACCACGCCGCCCGCGCCGCGCTCACGCGCGAACTGCGATAAACGGCCAGTTCGCTATCAAGATCTGTCGATTCCTCGCCATCGTGTCCAACCTGGCGAAATAATCGGCAGCCGCCGGAAGCGTTGCGAGTGCGCAGGGTTTCTTTTTGAATCGGCCCAGCTCGAAACGCAAGGTCTCCGTCTGCGGGCATGTGGTCGCGAAGAATCAGGTCATGGTCATCGAAGACCTCGCGCGCGACCGGCGATTTGCCAACAACCTGCTGCTCAAGGAACATGGCATCCGCTTCTACGCCGGCGTCCCGCTCCTCGCGCCGAATGGCCAGCCCATCGGCTCGCTCTGCCTGCTCGACATGAAGCCACACCTAGCTCACCGAGCGCGAAATGACTGCTTCAGGAATACGCCAATGAAGTCATGGAAGAGATCGCCAAACGCGCGCCGCAAACCTCTGCAAACTCCACTTCCTCAGCGAGCGCGAGCGCGTCGGCGGGGTTGCTCGATGGGCAGACGGCTGAAACAATCTCGGGCGGCGATTCTACAACATGATGACCGATCCCAGAAACACTGCTCTCCCCCGCGCTTGGTTCTTCCTCGCCGGCGTCATCTTTTTGCTGGGCATGATCATGCCCGGCACCCGCGCCTTGAGTCAGGAATCGAAGTCCACCGCTCGCGAAGACGGAACCCCGGCGAAGGCCCATCCTCCCCGAAAGAAAAAGCCCGCACCGGCCAAGACCGAGGACGTTTCCCCGGTCACGCCGAAGCCCAAGCCCACGGTCGAACCCGATCCCGACTTGGAACCTAAAAAGAAGGCGCCGGTCGTGGAGAGCGAGGGGAGTCCGCTCCCGCCGGAGAAAACAATCCACGCCCCGGCGGCCACCATCGAAGCCGGGCAGCTCGCGGATTTCGCTGCCCAGCCGCCTGCGGTGCAGCAGCTTATTTCGGCGGCTCTGGCCCTGACCAAACTGAATCTCACCTACACCTATGGCTCGTCCGATCCCGCCAGCGGTGGCATGGATTGCTCCGGGACCATTTACCATCTGCTGCGTTCCCAAGGCTTTAAGGACGTGCCCCGCGATTCCAGTTCGCAGTATATTTGGGCGCGCCAGCGGGGACAGTTTTTCGCCGTGGTTAGCACCGAGGCCGATGGCTTCGAGTTCAAGGACCTGCAACCCGGCGACCTGATGTTTTGGACCGGCACCTACCAGACGGGCCGCGCCGTGCCGATCTCGCATGTCATGCTTTATCTCGGCCGCGAAAAAGCCGGCGGCAAGCACGTCATGTTTGGCTCCAGCGATGGCCGGAGCTACAACGGCATCCAGCGGTGGGGCGTCAGCGTTTTCGATTTCAAGATGCCAAAAATGGACCCCGTTAAACCGGACAAGCATGTGGATTTTGTCGGCTACGCCCGCATCCCCGCCCTCCGCGACTCCCCCAACGTCGCGGTCGCGGCTGCCAAGGCCGCCGTCGTGGCCGCCAAGATCCCAGCGCTGGCCCTCAAGGAAGAGACGCCCCCGCCCAAGGAGTCTCCTGCGCCGGTGCTGACCCCACTCGATGCCCTCCGCGAACCGCAGCGCGGCAGCCCGGAGCGCAAGGCCATCATGGATGCCTTGCGCGCCGCCAAATTCCCGGGGAAGTCAAACGAGGTGATCTTCCAGGTGCAATCCCTCAAGGCGCACAACGGCTGGGCGTGGACCGAGGTGACGCCGCAGACTCCCGGTGGCAAGATCGTTGCCGACCGTTTCTCCGCGCTTCTGCATCTCGAGGACGGACAATGGAAAACGATGGATCTTGGTGAGTCACTCGCGCGCGGGAAAGCTGGAGATTCTGTCTCGAAGAAAAAGATGATCGAACTTTTCCCCAGCGTGCCCGCGGACATCCTGCCAAAACTGCGGGAATGATTTGGGAGAATGGGGCGCGAGAACGGGCGGCGCCTGCTCGAGTAAAGCGATGCCTCGGGCAGAATCTCGGCCGGCGCTGGCGGCACAGTGGGCGGCGTCGATGCGTTCTCGATGGTCGCTGTAGTCAGCCCGAGGCTCGTCCGGAGCAGGTCATCGATGAGCAAGGCACCACTGTTCGGCACGATTCCGGAACCGAACTTGCGCGCGTAACCTTTGGTAATCTCCGCGCTGAAGAAAAGGATGCAGGCGGAGTGGTAAATCCCGGCCAGCACGATCACGCCTCCTGCGCAAGCGGGGCCAGCACATCGAACGCAGCTTTGCCCATGTGCTCGACGCCGACCTGATCTTCGAGGGTGGTCGATGCCACTTCCGCGCGCCGGGCCATGGCTCCGCTGTGGTGGAGGACGAAGGCGTTGTTGTAGAGGGTGAGGGCTTGCAGCGAGGAGACGGAGAAGCTGCGCGCGGGTGCGAGCAG
>JBBQCM010000160.1:0-13402 GCA_038318725.1 Chthoniobacterales bacterium | reverse complement strand
CGAACGGCGCCGCCTCCGCAAAGAGCGTCTCCAGCCCGCGCGCCGCGTACTCCGCCCGCAGCGCCTGCATCGTGAATTCCAAAACCGTCAGCGCCCAGCGGCGGTGAAAGATCGCCTCCGGCTCGCCCTCCGGCTCGTTCGCGTAGCGCGTCTCCGCCCATGCCGCTTCGATGGCGATGGCTGGCTCTTCCTCCATCTCCCACCCCTCCGCCGCCAGCTCCGCCAACCGCGCCGGCAGCCACTCCCGCATTCGTCCCGCGCCACTGTCCTCGACGCTCGGCGGCCGCACCCGAAGCCAGCGCGTGAGGTTGGAGATCGTCGCATCGGCGGCCGGCGCGGCGTCGAGCCCGACGCGCCGCCACCAAGCGTAAATGCAATACCAGTAGCTATCCGCCAGCTCACCGAGCGCCTGCGAATCACCCTGCACCGCTTGCGCCCAGCGGCTCGGCAAAACCGTGCCGGCTAGTGGGGCGGTGTCCGAGTGGGAATCCATGGCGTGCGAGAAAAGGCAGCACAGCAGGAGCGCTTCTCCCCGTCAAGCCGCGCCGCCACGGCGGCAGAGCAACCAGCGCGCAAACGCGAAAGACCCTGATGCAGGCATCGACGGGGTGCAGGTCGAGACCGCGCCGGAGGTGACGATCAAGTTTCAGTAAAGGCGCGCCGCGCTTTTTAAGGGCTCAGTGTGACCGCGTAAGTCACCTCGCCGAGATTATCTTCCACATACAGGTCCTGGATGCGCAGGATCACATGGCTGTAATTCTGGTCGAAGCGGTGGCGGAACGGCTTGCGTTTGGTTCCGGTGGGTATTTCGGCCAGGAGCTTCGTCTCGCCGGCGACCACGGCATAGACGCCGGTGCAAATGCGACCTTGCGCATCGCCGTCATCCGGGCTTTTCCGGTCCTTGAGATCGGTACCTACGCTGGGGTCGTCGGTCCAAAGTCCCTCGACATACTGGATCGCGAGGGTCTGCCCCGCCCGGGCTGCACCGACACGGCCTCCCAGCGGCGCGTTGGCCTTGATCTTGACTTTGCGAGTCCCAACCAGCGGCGGCTCAGGTGGCTCGGGTACCCGCGTTTGGGCCGGGGTCGGCACGCCAGCTGCAAGCCGCTGCGCCTTCACTTCCGAGACCACCCAGTCATTGGCCACACTGCCGAGGGCCAGGGTGGTGGCCGGTGCGTTGCCGAGCCAAGTGCCATTCAGGCTCAGGGACGCGATGGGTCCGGTCCATTCATGGAGTGGCCGGGAGTCCAGGGTGCTGGAAATCTTCGCGTTTGGTCCGTCGAGACGCACCGTCACTTCCAGTTCGTGGAGTGCCGCGTCCTTGATTTGCTTGCCCGGCACGGCCCCCAGTTGAGCCCGGCCAAACTTGCCATCGACACAGGCGAGGGCCGTGTCGAAGCCCTCGCCAGGGTTGCCATCCAGATAGAAGCCAACCGCCCGGTCGCCGACCGGAAGCGTGACCAGGAAAATGTCCTTCACTGCGACCTGCCGCAGCTTGATCCGCACGCGATAACTCGTGCCGGCATAGGTGCCGGGCAGCGGCAGCTTCGCGAACTTGGTTTCCGAACTGAAAAGTTCGCCTTTCTCCAAGCGCCAGCCCTGACCGGTCTTCTCGACGACGGCGGGCGTGAGCTTGGCGAGGAGGTCTTCCCAGACACCGACGGCTGACGCGGCGTCCGGGATTTGGAGCAGCGCTTTGGCTTCTTTGTAAGCCAGCCAGATAATGATGTCGTTAAGGTCCTCGGCAAAGGGAGGCTTTAGCTCGGTGGGCATCGGTTTCATCCTGGCCTCGGTGGAGGTGAAGACCGCGCGGGCCTCGGCCAGCTTACCTTGTGTGAAAAGCATCATGGCTCGGAAGTAGCCGGCGGTGCCTGTAATAGCTTCTGGGCGGTATCTGGCTGTGGTTGCCGTCTGGATGGCGGACGCCAAGGTTTCATCCGCTTCTCCGTAGAGGCCGCTGCGGTATTCCGCCATGCCGCGAGCCATCTTAAAATAGGGCAGCTCCTGCTTGCCCTGACCCAGTTCCACGGATCGCCTCCCCAAAGCGAGCGCAGCTTCCCGGTCGCGCGGTTCCGCGACGGGGCTGAGGCTGGCGAGCTTGGCGACCCGCTCGGCGGTGCCGGGCTTATCGGTCCCGGCGGCCCACTTCAGCATCCGCTCGCAAGTGGCAGTGTAGTCGGCGTTACGTCCGAACCAAACCTGCAACGCAGCGACTCTGCTGGCGAGTATCGTGTCGCTCGGATTGCGAACGAACGACTCCACGAGCGAAGCGAGTGCCTGGCTGGATGCCTCGGTCATCTGCGGTGTCGGCGCTGGCGCGGCGGTGGGTGCTGCTGAGAGCACCACGCGAAAGCCGGCGGTCGGCCAATGAGCATTCAGGTCGGCGCTCCAGCGTTGCGCAGAGGTCAAATCCCCGCGGCGGCCATTGTCCCAAGATCCTCCTCGCAGCGTGCGGTTTTGCTGCGCGCTGTCGTAACAGCTTTCACACCATTCATGCAGATTTCCACCCAGGTCGTAGAGGCCAAAACTATTGGCGGCTAGGCTGCCGACCGGTGCCCTTTCCACAAACGCATCGCGGTAGTCGCTGAGCACCTTTTTGACCCAGTCGTATTTCCCCGCAGCCAGGGCCGGTTCCATTTCCTTTCCCCCATAATTCCCCGCCCCGGCCGGCGGTGGCCAGGCACTGCCCCACGGATACGTTTCCGGGATTTTTCCGCTCTTCTCACGCGGTAGTTTCGCCGCGTCTTCCTGCTCGCCGATGCCCACTGCGCAGCTCCATTCGTGATCCGTCGGCAGCCGATAGATTTCGTTCGCCGCCAGCTTGCCCGCCTTCCGCTCCCGTTCGGTGAGCCACGTGCAGAAAGCCTGCGCGTCGTCCCAACGAAGTTCGCCCACGGGCAGCAATGGCTCCTTCGTTTTCTCCCACTTGAGCCCGGTCTCGGTGGCGAAGACCTCATAGTCCTGCAGGCGCGTCTCCCACACGCTGAAGAGCACGCGCTGCCCGCCCGTTGGTCCGCCGGTGATGGGTACGGGGACGAACTTCATGCCGAGCGTGTTCACGAAGGGCCGGTCTTTGGTCGCGAACGGTTTCACCGTTGCTTTGTTTGCCGGTTTTTCCAGCCAGGCTTTGGCGATTTCCTCGCGCTTCTGTTTGAGCAGCAGGGCGTCGGCGATGCGGTCGCGCTGGGTCAGAAGGATGATGTTCTTCGCGAGGATCGCGTCGTAGTTGGCGAGGACGGGTTTGATGCGGTTGGCGCGTTCGGTTTCGAGCTTGGCGAGTCTTTGCCGAAACTCCACATGCAGCGGACGAAGCGGGGCGGGGGTGCTGTCATCGTCGAGTTCAACTGTTCCCGTCTCCTCAAACGCATGGCGCTCGTCGTTCCAGATGAGCGCCGCATCGAGCTTGCCGGTCGTGGCGGCCTTGGCCTGCCCGGCGTCGAGCGCGGCGAGGTAGCTCTTACGCAACTCCTCGACGCCCGTGTCGAAGGGCTTGGTCACTTGCTTTTGAAACGCCTCCTGCTGTGTCTTGTCGAGGTCGTCGAGCCATTTTTCCATCGCGGTTTTCGGTGCCGGCGTGGCGGGCGAAGCGGTCGGTTCCGTGAAATCGGGCGATGCCTCTTTCGGCACCATCGCCGTCGCCTCGCCGTTAGCTGGATTGGCGGCCACCGTGAGCCCTAGCGGTTTGAAATCAGCCGGGATGGGCGGGCCGAAGAACTCGGGCGCGGGCGCGGAATGTCCCGCGGCAGGCGGCGACTGCGCGAGCGACTTCTTGTTTTCCTTCAAAAAGTAAATCGCGCCGCCAACCAGCAGCGCCACAATCAGGAGCGCGGTGATCAGTCCGGCGCTGGATTTCTCCGGCGGGGCGACGTAGGCCGGCCGGTTTCCACCGGCGTTCATCGGCGGCCGATGGCGCTCGGGCGTGGTGGGCAGAGGGGTGCGCGCGGCCTCCAGGTCTGCCGCCATTTCCGTCGCCGACTGATAGCGGCCCTCCGGCAAACGATGCATCGCCTTGAGCACGATCTGGTCGAGCCGCGCATCGCAGCCCACGCGCTGGCTCGGCCGCTCGATCACGCCCTGCGGCGGCTCTTTGCAGAGCATTTCGTAAAGCATCGCGCCCACGCTGTAGATGTCCGCGCGGTGATCCACGCCCATCCCGCGTTTCTGCTCGGGGGCCATGTATTCCGCCGTGCCCATGATCGTCCCGGTGACGGTCTGGCCGTACTGCGCCGGGTCCGCGCCATCCACCCGCGCGAGCCCGAAGTCCGCGACCTTCGCCGTGCCATCCGTCCCGACCATCACATTGGCCGGCTTGATGTCGCGGTGGATGACTCCTTTGCCGTGCGCATAGGCGAGCGCCATGCACACCTGCCCCGTGATGGCCAGCGCCTGTTCCACCTCGAGTCCCGGCCCGCGGATGATCTGCGCGACATTCGCGCCTTCGACGTACTCCATGAAAAAATACAGGTGCCCCTCGACCGTCGTGCCAAAACCGAAAACCGCGATGATGTTCGGGTGGTTCAGTTTCGCCATGGCCCGCGCTTCGCGCACAAAACGGTCGGCGAAAGCCTGATCCACGCTCACCTCCAGCGGCAGCAGCTTGATCGCCACCTCCCGGTCCAGCGCCACCTGCCGCGCCCGATACACCGCCCCCATCCCGCCGCGCCCGATCATCCCGAGCAGCTCGAACTGCGGGAAAAGTCGGGCGGCTTCCGCAGCACTCGGCGGCTGCCACTTGCCGGTCCCGCCGCTCGTCATGCGCACCGTGTTCATCGCGCGGGCCAGCAGTTCATCGGGTTTGAAAGTGCGGATCGCCGTGGGCAGCGGCGCGGGTGCCGCCTCCGCCCCGCCCGGCAGCTCGCAGGCGCAAAGCAGCGCGGTGATCTCGCTGGAGACATCCGCCGGATCGGCCACCGTATCCGCCACGATGCTCCGCAGCAGATCGCGATGGTGCGTGCGAAAATCGAAAACCGCCCGCTTCAGCGCGCCGCCGGTCATCCCAGCGCGCTCCGCCGCCGCCGCGTAATGCGCTTCGTCGGCACCCTCGAAACCAACGAACGGCGCCACTTCCCCATAGAGCGTTTCCAGCCCGCGAGCCCCGTACTCCGCCCGCAGCGCCTGCATCGTGAATTCCAAAACCGTCAGCGCCCAGCGGCGGTGAAAGATCGCCTCCGGCTCCCCTTCCGGCTCACCCGCGTAATTTTGCTCGGCCCATTCCGGTTCGATCGCAATCGCTGCCTCCTCCGCCGGCTCCCAACCCTCCGCCGCCAACTCCGCCAACCGCCCCGGCAACCACTCCCGCATCCGTCCCGCGCCGCTGTCCTCGACAATGGGAGAATTTACCCGAAGCCAGCGCGTGAGGCTGGCGATCGTCGCATCGGCGGCGGGCGCGGCGTCGAGCCCGACGCGCCGCCACCAAGCGTAAATGCAATACCAGTAGCTATCCGCCAGCTCACCGAGCGCCAGCGCATCCCCACCCACCGCCTGCGCCCACCGGCTCGGCAGCACAGCGTCTGGCGGTGCGGTGTCCTGCGAAGATTCCATGAACGGTGGATGGAATGGCAGGAAGCCAATCCCCGTCAAGCCGCCAGCCGCAGCGGCAAAGCAACCAGCACGCAAGTATGGAAGACGCTGATGAAAAACATCGACGGCGTGAAGGTCGAGACCGCGCCGGAGGTGAAGATCAAGTTCCAGTAAGGAACGCGCGGCGGCATCGCCGTGCCGCGTTCAATGCGTCACCACGCACTTCGGCACCGCTTTTTTGAAAGCCTCGATTGCAGCGGGCGTCACTCCGGTGTCGCGAACATTGAGGGTTTGCAGTTTGGTCAGGGCAGCGAGCTTGGCGAGGCCGGTGTTGGTGAACCCTTTGCAGAGCTCGAGATTAAGGTCGGTCAGCGCGGTCGCGCCGAGGATTTCCTTGAGCCCTTTGTCGCTGATCCCGCTGCCGTGAAAATCCGCCTTGGTCAGCACGGGCAACCACGGCATTTTTTCCAAGTCGTTGCCGGTGAAGTTTTTTGCGTAAAGCACGGTGATGTCGGTGAGTTTGCGCGAGGCGGCGAGGTGCTGCAGCACGCGGTCGGTGAGATCATCTGAATCCGTGTGGATGTGGACCGTGGTGAGTTCCGCGTTGCCGGCCAGGAAGGCGAAGGCGGCATCGCCCAAGTCGGGGGTGTATGCCCAAAAAGTTCGCAGCGACTTGATCCCCCGGAAGATTCGCATGTCGGCATGCGTCGGCGGTGTTGCTTTCCACTGGCGGCGATCGATCGAGAGGCCGAGGATCTCGAAATTTCCGACCGGCAAGTCCCGCTCCGTGAGCACGTCGGCTTCCGCGGTGCCCTTGGCGATTTTGCAGGAGCCGCCTTTCGCCAAAAGCCATTGCATCGCTTCGCGTGCGTTCGCAGCCATGGCCGTCATGGGCGCAGGAGTCCCGGGTGCGGGAACGGCGGCGGGTTTGGACGGCTCCAACCGCCTCACCTTCACCTCGGAGACCTCCCAGTCGGCGGCCAAGGTGCCGAAAGCGAGGGCACCGGGCGGAGCGGCGCCCCAATTCGAATTCTGGCTGAGGGCCATGATGGGGCCAGTCCATTCGTAGAGCGGATGGGTGTCGAGCGTGGTGGTGATCTTCGCGTTCGCACCCTCGAGGCGGACGGTCACTTTGAAGTCGTGCGGCCGGGAATCCTTTACCTGCCTGCCCTCGATGGCTCCGGGCAAGCGGTCGGTTTGCTTGCCATCCACCATGTTCAGGCCGGTATAACTGCCACGGAATCCATCCAGATCAAAGCCGGTCATGCGATCGCCGACTGGCAGGATGAAGTGAAAAACTTCCTTCGGTGCGAGATTCCGCAGTTTCACGCTCATCTCGTAGCTGGTGCCGGCAAACCTGCCGGGCAGCGGCAGGATCTTGAATCTCGCCTCCGGACTGTAGAGTGCGCCTTTTTCCAAGCGCCAGCCGTGGCCGGTCTGCGCGACGATCTCGGGCGTGAGCTTGGCGAGGAGATTTTCCCATTGGCCGGCTGGTTCCGGTGGAGTTGGCCCGGCGGCGGGCGCAGCCGAGAGGACCACGCGGACGCCGGCGGTGCCCAAGCGAGCATTCAGATCGGGGTTCCTGCGTTTCGCGGAAGCCAACAACGCGCGGGTGCTCGCATCCCACGCTCCGTCACGGAGCGTGCGGTTTTGCTGCGTGCTGTCGTACCAGTCTTCGCACCATTCATACACATTTCCGCCGAGGTCGTAGAGACCAAAACCATTGGCGGCGAAGCTGCCGACCGGTGCCCTTTCCACGAAGGCATCCTGATAGTCGCTAAGCACCTGTTTGACCCAGTTGTATTTCCCCGCAGCCAGAGCCTGCTCCATTTCCTTCCCGGCATAATTCCCCGCATCCTTCGGCGGTGGCCAGGCGCTGCCCCAGGGATACGTTTCCGGGATTTTTGAGTTCTTCTCCTTCGGCAGCTTCGCCGCGTCCTCCTGCTCGCCGATGCCGACCGCGCAGCTCCATTCGTGATCCGTCGGCAGCCGATAGATTTCGTTCGTCGCCAGCTTGCCCGCTTTTCGCTCCCGGTCGGTGAGCCACGCGCAGAAAGCCTGCGCGTCGCCCCAATAAAGTCCGCCCACGGGAAGCAATGGCTCCTTCGCTTTCTCCCACTTGAGCCCGGTCTCGGTGGCAAAAACCTCGTAGTCCTGAAGGCGCGTCTCCCACACGCTGAAGAGCACGCGCTGCCCGCCGGTCGGTCCGCCAGTGATCGGTACGGGCACGAACTTCATCCCGAGGGTGTTCACAAAGGGCCGGTCTTTGGTCGCGAACGGTTTGACGGTTGCTTTGCTGACCGGCCTCTCGATCCGGGATTTAGCGATTTCCTCGCGCTTCTGTTTGAGCAGCAGGGCGTCGGGGATGCGGTCGCGCTGGGTCAGGACGATGATGGTCTTCGCGAGGATCGCGTCGTAACTGGCGAGGACCGATTTCGCGTGGTTCGCGCGCTCGGTCTCGAGTTGGGCAAGGCGCTGCCGGTACTCCGCGCGCAGCGGAAGGAGCGGCTTCGGCGTGCTGTCATCGTCCAGTTCGACCACGCCCGTTTCTTCAAAGGCACGGCGTTCGTCGTTCCAGATCAGCGCCGCATCGAGCTTGCCGGTCGTCGCCGCCTTGGCCTGCCCGGCATCGAGCGCAGCGAGGTAGCTTTTGCGCAACTCTTCCAAGCCCGCCTCGAAGGGCTTGGTCACTTGCTTTTCAAATGCGGCCTGCTGCGTCTTTTCCAGATCGTCGAGCCACTTTTCCATTGCGGTTTTCGGTGCCGGCGTGGCGGGCGAAGCGGTCGGTTCCGTTGGATCGGGCGAGGCCTCTTTCGGCGTAATCGCCGTCGCCTCGCCGTTCGCCGGAGCGGCCTCGGATAGTTTGAAATCTGCAGGGATGGGCGGGCCGAAAAATTCGGCGGCGGTGGTCGTGGCCTGGGCCCCGGACGGCTGCACTGACGCAGTCTGCGCGACCGACTTTCCGCCCGGCTTTTTGTTCCCGTTGAGGAAATAAACCGCCCCGCCCACCAGCAGCGCCATGAGCAAGAGCGCGGCGATCAACCCGACGGAAGATTTCTCCGGCGGCGTAACGTATGCCGGCTGGTTCCCGCCCGCGTTCATCGGCGGCACGCGGCGCTGCGGGTCTGCGGGAAGCGGCGTGCGCGCCGCTGCCAAGGCCGCCTCCATTTCCGCCGCCGACTGGTAGCGCCCCTCCGGCGTGCGGTGGATGGCCTTGAGCACGATCGCGTCGATCCGCGCATCGCAGCCCACGCGCTGGCTCGGCGGCTCATAGGTGCCCTGCGGCGGCTCTTTGCAGAGCATCTCGTAGAGCATCATGCCGATGCTGAAAATGTCCGCCCGGTGATCCACGGCCATCCCGCGCTTCTGCTCGGGCGACATGTATTCCTGCGTCCCCATGATCGTCCCCGTCAGGGTCTGGCCATACTGCGTCGGATCGGCCCCGGCCAGCCGCGCCAACCCGAAGTCCGCGACCTTCACCACGCCCTCGGTATTGACCATCACATTGGCCGGCTTGATGTCGCGGTGGATCACGCCTTTGCCATGCGCATAGGCCAGCGCCGTGCAGACCTGCCCCGCGATGACCAGCACCTGTTCCGGCGTGAGCCCGGATTCACGGATCATCTGCGAAAGGTTCGCGCCCTCGACATATTCCATGACGAAAAACAGATGCCCCTCGCTCGTCGTGCCAAAGTTGAATACGCCGATGAGGTTCGGGTGGCTCAGCTTGGCCATGGCCCGCGCCTCCCGGACGAACCGGTCGGCGAAGGCCCGATCGGCACTGACTTCGAGGGGCAGCAGCTTGATCGCCACCTCCCGGTCCAGCGCCACCTGCCGCGCCCGATAAACCGCACCCATCGCCCCGCGTCCCACCAGGCCGTACATCTCGTACTGCGGGAAAAGGCGGGCCGCTTCCAGGTCAGTCGGAGGCTTCCATTTACCCGGTCCGCCGCTGGTCATCTGCACGGTGTTCATCGCGCGAGCGAGCAGTTCGTCCGGCTTGAACGTGCGGATCGCCGTGGGTAGCGGTGCGGGAGACGCCTCCGCCGCACCGGGCAGCTCGCAGGCGCAGAGCAGCGCAGTGATCTCGCTGTTCACATCCTCCGGATCGGCCACCGTGTCCGCGACGATGCTCCGCAGCAGATCGTGGTGATGCGTGCGAAAATCGAAAACGGCCTTGTGCATCGCCCCGGCCGTCAGGCCCGCGCGTTCCGCCGCGGCGACGTAGTGCTCGTCGTCCCCGCCCTCGAATCCGACGAACGGCACCGCCTCCACAAAGAGCGCCTCCAGCCCCCGTGCCGCATATTCCGCCCGCAACGCCTGCATCGTGAACTCCAGCACGGTGAGCGCCCAGCGGCGGTGGAAGATGGCACCCAACTCGCCTTCGGGCTCGTCCGCGTAGCGCATCTCCGCCCATGCCGCTTCGATGGCGATGGCTGGCTCTTCCTCCAGTTCCCACCCCTCCGCCGCCAGCTCCGCCAGCCGCCCCGGCAACCACTCCCGCATCAGCCCCACTCCACTGTCCCCGACGCCCGGCGGCCGGATCCGCATCCAGCGCGTGAAGCCGGCCTGCGTCGCGCTCGCGGCCTCCACCGCGGCCAGCCCGCTGCGCCGCCACCAGGCGTAAATGCAATACCAGTAGCTATCCGCCAGCTCACCGAGCGCCTGCGAATCACCCTGCGTCGCCAAAGCCCAGCGACTCGGAAGCACTATTCCGTTTGGTTGATCGGTGTCCGGTGAAGCCATGGCGTGGAGAAAAAGCAGGACAACATGCCGCTCGCGACGGGTCAAGGCACCGCCGCGCGGGAGGCAAAGGTCAAGCTTCAGCAGCGGCGTCCAGCCTATTTCCCGTTTAGTCGTTTCACCTTGATCTCCGACACCACCCAATCGGCGGTGGCTGTGCCAAGGGCCAGGGAGCCGGGCGGGGTGGTCGCCCAAACCGAGGTCTGGTTGAGGGCCGCAATCGGGCCGGCCCATTCGTAAAGCCGCCTGGTATCGAGGGTGGTGGTGACCTTCACGTTCGCACCGTTGAGAAGCACGGTCACTTCCAGGTCGTGCGGCTCGGAATCCTGCACCTGTTTGCCCTCCGTGACTCCGGGCAGGTCCTTGCCCCGCTTTCCGTTCACGGCATTCAAGCCGGTGTATTTCCCACCAAAGCCGTCCAGTTCAAATCCCGTCATCCGATCGCCGACCGGGAGGACGAGATGAAGGACGTCCTTCGCTTCAAGTTGTCGAAGCTTCAGGCGCACCTGATAGCTGGTGCCGGCAAAATCACCGGGCAGTGGCAAAGTCGGGAATTTCCCGCTCGCGCTGTAAAGCGCGCCTTGGTCCAAACGCCAGCCGTGCCCGGTCTGCTCGACGATGGCGGGTGTGAGTTGGAGGAGCAGATCTTCCCAGATGCTGGAGCCGGGTGGTTTCAGCAGGGCTCTCGCCTCCCGGTGGGCCAGCCAGCAGATCAGTGGATCCTGGATGACGTTGCTGGTCCACATTTCGTCCCGAAGAAGCGGTTTCAGTTGGGCCTCCGCCTCATGGAAAAGCTTCTGCGCCTCGACCTTTTGGCCTTTCCGAAAAAGGATCATCGCGCGGAAAAACCGGGCGGGGTTCTGCACGAATTGGCGGCTCTCGGGTTTCCAATTTCCGGCTTCCGCTGCTTCCTCGGCCCGCTTGAAAACGGTCTCCGCAGCCGAGTCATCGCCGGCTCGATATTCCGCCATGCCGAGTGTTTGCTGATACCAGGGAGCCTGCTCGAAATTCGTGGCTTTCACGGCCTTTCGCGCGAGGTCGAGAACGCGCACTTGCACGGCAGTGTCTGGAGACGCTTGAAGGCACCAGGCCTTGGCCGTTCGTTCCTGCTGAAAGCTGTTCGCGTCCGGTCGCCGGGCAACTTCCATCATGCGCTGGCAGGTGGCTGCATAGTCGGCAACCTTCCCATACCATAACTGGAGCGTGGCCACCCTGAGCGCGAGGAAGTCATCCTCGGGATAGCGTGCGGAGGCCTCCGCCAGGAGGGTCAATTCCTCGGTCGCTAACGCGGGGGTTGGCATGGAGACGGGCACGGGCGCGGGCGCTGGGGCGCGCGCGTTGGCCTTTTTCGCCGCGACTTCCTCGCTCAGGACGCGCACTTTCCTCGCCTCGTCGATCTTGTCAGCACGGGTGAGTTCGGTTTCGTAACTTTTGAGTGAGGTGAGGTAGAGATCGAAAAGCTGCCCGCCGGTTTTTGTGCGGTCGTCGGTGTATTTGGTCATGGCGGTGCGGTAGGTGGCACGGAGGGTTTTGAGCGCGTCCGGCGTCTCTTCCTCATCGGTCAACGGGAGACCCTCGCCTTTCTCAATCGCGGCCTTTTCATCATCCAGCGCGGCGACTTCGGCGAGGTTCCCTTTGGCCTGCGCCGCCGCCCGCGCGCGGACGATGCCGTTGACGAGGAAACTTTGGTTCAGGGCGGCGATGGACGCGAGATAGGGCTTCTGCGCATCAATCTCGAAGCGCGCCCGGAAGGCCGCCTCCAGCTTCACGAGGCGCGGGTCATTGGACGCGGCCACCATCGCCGAAGCCGCGGGAACCGCCGCCACTGCCATGCGCGCAACGCTGCCGGGCAGCCGGATTTCGGCTTTGTGGAAAAGGACGCTGGTGCTCCAGGCCGCTACTCCGAGCTGCCGGGGGTTCGGCAGATTGAACAATTCTTCGCCGCCGAGGCGTTGAAAATCGCCGCTCCAGCGCAGCAACTCCCGGCCATCGAGCAGTGCGCGAAAGGACCCACGCCGCACCTCGGCCCGGCAGCGGTAGCGCTGATTCAGTTTCAGCAGTGGCAGGAGCACGGCGGCCTCCGTGCGTTCTCCGCTGCCTGGGCGGTGGCCATCGAGCATGCTACCGAGGCAGAAATACCCCTGACCTTCTTTGGTGGTGAAACAGCCCATTTTCCAAAGGACCGTCCTGCCGGCGAGCGGAAGGGCCAGGCTGACCTCGCGATTCCCATCTTGAATCGTGAACTCGATCTCGAAGTCATATTCCTCCGGCGGAGCGCAGTTCAGCCCGGACAGTTCGAAATCGCGCCCACCAACCGTTTTCACCGACAATCCCTCAGTGGCCATCTGCCATTGGCCGCGCACGGCATCGCGCGCCACGTCCACGCCGGCCAGGAGGTCTTTCGGACCGGTGAGAACCGGGGGGGCGGGCGCGGGTGAGTCTTCCGGTGGGCGCGGGACTTCCTCCTTCATGGGTTGGGGCTGCACCGCTACGGTCGGAATCGGCGGGCTGACGGGCTCGGGTAGCTTGAAAGCGGGCGGAAGGGGCGGGCCGAAAAGCTCGGGTGCTGGCCCAGGCGTGACCATCGGCGCCGGAATCGTCCCGGCCTGCGCGACCGGCGAGGCCACGGGTTTTTGGTGAACGCTCAAAAAATAGATTCCGCCACCGACCAGAAACGCGACGAGCAGCAGCCACGCGGCGATCCGCCCGGTGTGCGCTTTCTCCACCGGAACGAACGACGGCTCCGGGCTCAGGCCGGCACCGACGTGTGGAGGCCGCTCGCGCTGTGGCGCTGAAGCTGGAGGTTGCGGACCCGATACCTGCCGCTGCCACGCGGCGTCGAGATCCACCTTCATCTCCGTCGTCGATTGGTAACGATCCTCCGGCATGCGGTGCATGGCCTTGAGCACGATCTGGTCGATCCGCGCAGCGCAGCCCACGCGCTGGCTCGGGGGCTCGAACGCGCCTTGCGGCGGCTCCTTGCAGAGCATTTCGTAAAGCATCACGCCCAAGCTGTAGATGTCCGCCCGGTGGTCCACCGCCATCCCGCGCTTTTGCTCGGGCGACATGTATTCCTGCGTCCCCATGATCGTGCCCGTCAAAGTCCGCCCATACTGCCGCGGATCCGCACCGGCCAGCC
>JBBQCM010000159.1:0-13837 GCA_038318725.1 Chthoniobacterales bacterium | reverse complement strand
GCGGCGATCTTTTCCTGGAGTGCGCTCGCCTTGGGCGCCACGCCGCCGGCGGCCTCTTCCACCTGGTCGGCCTCGGCGAGCGCTCCCAGATAACTCTCGATCCGCTGGTCGATCTCCTCCAGCAGGGCTTGGAGCTTCTTTCGACTAAAGTTCCGATCCTTGGCGTTCTGGGCGGCAAACTTACTCCCGTCAATGGCCACGAGCTCGCCGCCGAATAACTCCAACTGGCGGCACAGCAGGGTGAACTGCCGGCACGCGCCTTTGATCGCCGAGCGGTTGTCCTTGCGAAAATCCGCGATGGTTTTGAAGTCGGGCCGCCGCTTGCGCAACAGCCAGAGGACTTCCACGTTGCGCTGCGCCTCGGCTTCCAGCCGCCGGCTGCGGCGCATGCGGTTCAGATAACCGTAAACGTAGAGCCGGAGCAGATCGCCGGGATCGTACGGTGGCCGGCCGGTCTCCGGCAAGGTGGCGTGGCGGAAGCCGAGTTCCTCCAGCGCCAGGTTTTCGACAAAGGCATCGATGAAGCGGACCGGGTTCTCCGGCGTGATATAGTCGTCGACGACTTCAGGAAAGAGCAGGCTCTGCTCACGACTGGCTCCAGCAACGTAGTTCATGCTGGAATTGGAGATTGCCAGCCGCCAGCCCATTTTGCTACTTAAACCAGCATGGAACCGGCGAAATACTTTTCACGCAGTCTCACGCTGCAGCGAACTGCTCCGGCTGTCACGGCTCCTGCTTGCTGCCCCCGCCTTTCCCCCGCCGCGCCCTCAGGCGTCTGCGGCCTCCCGAAAGCACATCCATCTTCTCCCAAAACTCCCGCCACTGGCAGCTCGTTTTCAGCATGAAAGCAAGATACAAGGCGCTGCTACGCGTTTCTTGCAACAAACCAGATCAACCACAGCACTATGAGCACTCATCCCAAGAATATTCTACCTTATCTTTGTCTGCTCCTCGCAGGCCGGTTGTCGCAGGGATTAGCTGCCGACCCCCTTCCTCCTGCCCAATTCCTCGTCGAGGCGAGGGCGGGGCTCGTCGGCTCCCCCAGTCAATTCGGCTTCGGCGGCTTCGTGGACGAGGTGCCGCTCAATTTCAACCTGGATGTGTCCGGGGTATACGAAGGGGGCGGGGGACCGATCTTGAGCTATGACATTCAGGCTCAGGCAGAGGCATTTGGGGGCGTCCGCCCGCAGGCAGTCGCCACTGTTGAAGCGCACGGGACCCCCATGAGCAGCAACGCCGCAGTCCAGGGTTATGCCTTTGCGAGTATTGTATATTACATGCGGGTGGTTTCCCTCGGCGGTGCTTTTCCCGCCATTTCATCGGTTCCCGTGCAGGTCAATATCCTTCAAGACCTATCGGGGTCTGGCGGCGTAATCACTCAATTGGACGACGAGATTTTTCGACTCGCCAGCTTAAGCGGCCACCTATCGAGAGATCTCACCTACACGAAATATTTTAACCTCGACCAAATCGCTACTATCAAGCTGTCGGCGAATGCCACGGCCGTGGACAACTATGGAATCGGACCGGCCCGTCCAACGTCTTCCCAGGCCTTGGCTGACCCTTTGTTTGTGTTCGATCAGGCGACTTTTGACGCAACGATGGGGCCGAATACCTTTCCTCTCACCGATTATTTTTCGTTTGAATACAGCCCCGGTGCGGAGTTGGTTCCGGAGCCATCGAGCATCGCTTTGGGGCTCGCAGGCGTCGCGGGTCTTGCCTTCCGCAGAACACGAAATGACCGCAGCGCCTAACCCGTATGAAAGGAGTCAAGAGAGTGTGTAGGATTTCTTCTTTGGGTTACATGGTGGGTGGTGGGTAGTGATCCCCCCAGAGGAGGGGTTTGGGGAACCGGCTCACCCTCCCACCAACCTCCGCTGGTCCCTTCCGCCGCTTCGGTGGTTCCCCATCGTGCCAGCTTGGGACGGGCCGGCGGTGGGTGGGTGGTCGGATCTTTGAGAACGCTGCCGCTTCGAGGGAGTCGGCCGAAGGCCTTCAGCTTCCAAACTCGTCTGCGTGCATGGCCTGGCCTTTCGGAAGGACAGCACAAGATGACTTATTCGTCGGGTGAAGCGGAACGGCTCGCCCGCCCGCCGTCCTCCCTCATCCCCTCCTCCTCCTCGGTGGGAGCGGCTCAATCTATGGCGACAGGCCCCGGCGAGGCGACCCAGGTTAGGCTGCGAGCGCGCCCCGCGTTCCAAAGTGGTGACAGGTGTTAGTTAGTTAGTGGGTCAATCAGCAGATGGGTTTGTTGATGGGTTCACGGTGGAGGCCAGGGTTTGGAGTCCGAGTTTTTCGGCGCTGCACTGGCCGGTCTGCCAGCGCCACAGATCCACGGCGAGCTGCCGGGCGCCGGCCGAGGCGGCGGCCCACGGGACCAGCGGAGGCAGGAGAATGGGCGAGCACACGATGGCTTTCTTGCGCGCCGCGCCGGTGGCTTTGGCGCCTTTGGCCAGGACGGGCAGCCGCTTGTGGATCGGGGGATAGCCGGGCTGGAAGCGGACCAGCCGCCAGGCCAGTTCGACGAGCGCGGATCTTAATCGCGGGTTGCCATGCTTGGTCACCGCACCCGGCATCCGTTTGCCGCCGCTGGAGTATTCGCCGGGACAAAGGCCGGTGAATCGAGCGGAGCGAGATAGCCAAAGGGCGGAGCCTTTGCCCGAAGGGCAACGCCGGCGGGCGCTGGCAACCTACTCACCTGCCGCCGGTTCTGGAAACGGTGCCGGTCGCAGACTTCGCGGGTGAGGGTCACGCTGGTCAGCTTACCCAGGCCCGCGAGCAGCTCCGGGGGTGCGGCCGTTTCCAATTCGGCCGAGAGTGCGGCGATCTGCGTGTCGAGCTCCAGGAGCACGGGGCGGAAGACTTCCAGACGCGCGAGCAGCCAGTCGGGCAGGAGCGCCCCGAGGGCTTTCCAGCCTTGCGGGCGCCACCACCGCGGCAGCGCCGGCTGGCCGTGGGTGACGAGCAGCGCCCGGCCCTGCGCCTGGAGCTTGGTCGGCGCCCGCACCAGCGCCTCACGCTGCCGGTGGAGATGGCGCAACGGTTCCTCCTCCTCGGTCGGCACGGGGATGACCGCGAGTTCCTTCTGGTTGCCCGCGACGTAGCGCGAGAGCCGCTGGCAGAGCACGGCGGCGTCGCGCGCATCGGTCTTCACGCCCTTGCGCTGCTCGTCGAGTTTCTGCGGCGCGATCACGTAGCAGGTCGCCCGCTTTTTCCCGCCGGATGGCAGGTGCTTTGGGCGATTACCCATCGACGCCACTCACCCACGAGGCTTATTTCCCGAGTCTCTGCGTCCGTGACCCTGCGCGGTTGACGGGCGGACGGCGGAAAAGCTAAACCCGGAGGGTGGCGAGAAGTCGCCGTCCCTCCGCGGGGTCCGCGGGCGATGCCCAATCGAAACCCATGAAATCTTTCCTCCTCACTCTCGCCGGCCTCGCGCTGTTTTTGCCTCTGCTCGCCGCGCAGGAGAATGCCGTCAAAGCGCCCGGGCTCGCCGAATCTGCGCCGGGGATGCAGCCGGGGCTGACCCTGACTTTTGCCGCGGGCGCCAAGACCGACACCCGCGCCGCGCGGCTGGTGGCGCTGGAAGTTCCCGCCGGCCAACCGCCCACGCCCTTTCTCCCGGCCGGCCCTTTCACGGCGAAGTGGGAAGCCGAGATGCTTTCGGACATGCGCGCGGAATTCACTTTCGCCGCCGCGGTGCAGGGTACGGTGAAAGTGACGCTCAACGGGGCCGCGATTCTCGAGGGCAGTGCGAAGGTCGAGGGGAAACCGGTGAAGCTGCAGAAAGGCGGGAACAAGCTCATCGTCGAATACACCAGCCCGGCGAAAGGCGAGGCGCGGCTGCGGCTGCTGTGGTCGTCGAAGGAATTCCCGTGGGAGCCGGTGCCGCCGACCGCCTTTCAGCACGACGCCAGCGCCACCGATCTCCGCACGGGCGAGCGGCTGCGTGCCGGGCGGCTGCTTTTCGCCGAGCTGCGGTGCACCGCTTGCCACGACGGCGCGGGTCTCGTGCCGCCGAAGGGCGAAGGCCTGCCGGAGCTGGCGCAGGACGCGCCGCAGTTCGGCGAGCTGGGGGCGAAGTTCAACGAGCGGTGGGTGGCCGCGTGGATCAATGACCCGCACGCCATCCGCCCGCACACGCTCATGCCGCGCGTCTTCGCCGACGCGAAGCCCGGCCAGACCGACCAACGCGCCGCCGACCTCGCCGCATATTTCGCCGGGCTCGGGACACCGGTGGAAGGCAAGCCGCTCGACGAGGCGCTCGTCCCGCAGGGTGGCGCGCTTTTTGCCAATCTCGGCTGCATCGCCTGCCACACCCGGCCCGATGCCGAAGGCAAGGACGCGCACGCCCGCACTCCCCTCACCCACGTCCGCGCCAAATGGCAGGCCCCGGCGCTCACCGAATACCTCAAGGAGCCGGCGAAAAACTACACCTGGACGCGCATGCCGCATTTCCGCCTGAGCGACGCCGAGGCCGCCCAGCTGACCGCGTATCTTTTTCTCTCCGCCAAACAGCAATTCCCCGCCGGCCCAAAAGGCGACGCCACGCGCGGCGCGCAACTCCTCGTGAGCAGCGGCTGCCTGAACTGTCACGCCGGTCTCGCGCCCACGACCACGCCGACCCTCGCCGCCACGCTCAAAAACGGCTGGACCAAAGGCTGCCTCGCTTCCGACGCCGCCGGGCACGGCAAGGCCCCCGACTTCGCCTTCACGCCCGCTCAACGCGACGCGCTCACCGCTTTCGCCGCCAGCGGCTTCGGCTCACTGAAACAGGATGTCCCCGTTGAATTCGCCGCGCGACAGATCGCCAATCTCCGTTGCGCCGCCTGCCACGCGCGCGATGGCGGGCAGAGCATTTGGTCGAAACTCGATGACGAAACTGCGCCGCTTTCCGCCGCCGCACCGCAGGAGGAAGGCGAGGGCAAGCCGGTGGCCACGACCGCGCTTCCGCAGCTCACCTGGCTCGGCGAAAAGCTGCAGGTCGCGTGGATGGCGCAGTTCATCGCCGGCCACGGCAAGGACAAGCCGCGCCCGTGGATCATCGGACGAATGCCCGGTTTTCCCGCGGTCGCCGAAGGGATCGCCAAGGGCCTCGCGATGGAACACGGTTTTTCGCCCGCCGCCGCGCCCGCGCCCGCGCTGGACCAAGCGAAAGTGAAATCCGGCGAGACGCTGATCGGCGAGAACGGCGGCTTCAACTGCCTCCAGTGCCACGCCCTCGGCGACCGCGCCGCGACCGCCGTCTTCGAGGCGCCCGCCCCCAATTTCGCCCTCGCCGCCGCGCGCCTGCGCCCGGAGTACTATCACCGCTGGGTGCTCCAACCCCTGCGCATCGATCCTGAAACGAAAATGCCCCGCTTCGCCGACGACGACGGCAAAACCCCGCTTACCGACTTCTTCGGCGGCCAGGCCACCGAGCAATTCGACGCCATCTGGCAGTATCTGCAGACGTTCAAAAAGTAGCGGGATCGAAGGTTTCTGTCGTGGTGCGGGCAAAGCAGGACAAGTGGGCGAGCAAAGCAGGACTGCGCAGCGCCGGGCTCGGCAGGGATGGGTTCGCCCGGTGGCGTCGCAACGAGATCACCGCGAGCGAGGCGACCACCCCGAATTCCAACTCAGCCGCAGTCGCCTGGACGCGCTCAATGCCGCTTATACCAAACACAGTTGAAAACCGACACCTTCCAAAGTCCGAGAACCGAAGGAAATCGCGCAACGCACCGATTCGTATCGTCCAGTCTTCAACTGAGTTTGGTATTATCTGCGCGCCTGCGCCGCGCGCCGCCAGCGCAGTTGGCGCCCCCGTTGCTTCGGACGGAGATCAGGTGCAGGCGTGGCCGCGCGTGGTGCTCGCCTCGCTGCGCAGGCTGCTCTCAGGTTCGCCGCCGCTTTCCGACAGCGGCGCTGCCTCCGAGCTGCTCCCGAGGCCCGCCTTCACCCTCGATCGCGCCAGCGTCCGCAGATGGGCGCTCGCCAACGATTGCGCTCCGGACACCCGGCACAAAAAGACTCCAAAACCGATCCGCCGCTCGCCGCCTGGCAGCGCGCCCTGCGCTCCGCTCCAAACGGCCCGTGGTCGCCCTCCGTCTGGAGCCTCCGCTCAAACGCCCGCTTCGCCAGCGACGCCACCAGCGCCATCGGCTCCCAACGCTTCCGCATCGACCGCCCGCCGGGCTCCATCGTCATCCGCCGCTGCCGGCATCCAAACGGCGATCACTCCGGCCTCCTCCATCCGCCCGCCCACGGCCACAAACCTCATCTCCTTCTCCACCTCCCACATCCCTCTCGATCCACCTGTCCTGCTTGCTCGCACGCTTTTGTCCTGCTTTGCTGGCAACACCACACCGACAGAATAAAGCATTGCGCGGTTGGCGGGGATTGGCGGATTCTTCGCGCTCAATTTTCTCCCAACCACCCCTACTCCGCCATGAAAGCACCCATCCGCATCGCCATCACCGGAGCAGCCGGCCAGATCGGCTACTCGCTCCTTTTCCGCATCGCCTCCGGCTCCATGTTCGGCCCGGATCAGCCGGTGATCCTGCATCTCATCGAGATCGAACCCGCGCTGCCGGCGCTCGGCGGAGTGGTCATGGAACTACAGGACTGCGCCTTTCCGCTGCTCCAGGGCATTGTCGCCACGGCCTCGCTGGAGGAAGGTTTCGCGGGGGTGAACTGGGCGCTGCTCGTCGGCTCGGTGCCGCGCAAGGCGGGCATGGAGCGGAAGGATCTGCTCGGGATCAATGGCAGGATTTTCATTGGCCAGGGCAAGGCGATTGAGAAGAACGCGGCGGCGGATGTGCGCGTGCTCGTCGTCGGCAATCCGTGCAACACGAACTGCCTGATTGCCATGAACAACGCCCGGAGCATCCCCGCCGAGCGGTGGTTTGCGATGATGCGGCTCGATGAAAACCGCGCCAAGTCGCAGCTCGCGCTGAAGGCCGGCGTGGCGGTGACGAGCGTCTGCAATCTCGCCATCTGGGGAAACCATTCAGCCACCCAGTATCCCGATTTTTACAACGCCCGGATCGACGGACGCCCGGCGGCCGAAGTCATCGGCGACACCGCCTGGCTGCAGGGTGAGTTCATCGCCACGGTGCAGCAGCGCGGCGCGGCGATCATCAAGGCGCGCGGCCTCTCCAGCGCCGCGAGCGCGGCCAATGCTGTGGTCGATACCGTCCGCTCGCTGATCACGCCGACGCCCGACGGCGACTGGTACAGTGTCGCCGTCTGCTCGTCCGGGGAATACGAAGTGGCACCCGGCATTATCACGTCCTTCCCCATCCGCACGAACGCCGCCGGCGCGTGGGAGATCGCCAAATGGGTGCCGATCGGCGATTTCAGCCGCACGAAAATCGACGCGACCGTGAGCGAATTGCTGGAGGAGAAGGCGATGGTCGCGGAGTTGCTGGGCTGAGTGACGGTCGCGGGAAACCGGCCTGCGCCCGACCGGCTATTTCTCCACGCTCTCGATATTCAGATAAGTCGGAGTGCGATCCGCGGACTGGCCGGGGTTCACCCACTCGATGCGCATTTCCTTCAAGATCCACAGACCCTCGTCAGTCTTCTGGCCGGAGATGACTTTGAAACGGCGGAC
Organism: Chthoniobacterales bacterium; assembly: GCA_038318725.1. Lineage (GTDB taxonomy): Bacteria > Verrucomicrobiota > Verrucomicrobiia > Chthoniobacterales > Chthoniobacteraceae > Chthoniobacter. The sequence goes on along the minus strand of JBBQCM010000159.1, from coordinate 6,243 downwards.
GAATTTGCCCGCATCGTTGTAGGCCTCGGCCTGCATCAGCGCGCCGCTGTTTTTGGCGATCCAAAGTTTGACGCTCCCGTATTGCGAATCCTTCAGCGAGGCGGGTTGGACGCGGATGATCCAGCACTTTTGCAGGATCATGGTCTGCTCGCCTTCGACGGTCGCTTTGGGCCAGTAGAGGAAACGCAGCGACACGTCTTCGTAACTCAGATCGGTGCCCCCGATGCGGGTGTCGAAACGTGCGGGCGTGACCTTTTCCGTGCCGCCTTTGGTGATCTCTTCGAGACGCGAATCGCGCTCGCCGAGGCGGAGTTGAAGGGTCAGCGGCGGCTTTTCAAACTCGTAACGGATCACCCCGGCGGCCATCGAAAGGCGGAACGGGATGGTTTTGCCCGCGTTGCGCAGTTCGCCGCGGAGCGCGCGGTCCTGCGCCGCCTGGGCGACGCGCACGGTCTTCAAAATCGCCTGCGCATCGGGCGTCTCCTCGGCAGCGGCCAAGCCGCTCAGGCACAGGATTCCGAGCGCCAGCAATCGTGACTTTACTTGAAAGGTCGTGCCCATAGGCTCGCGAACCTCAGCGATTTGCGCATGGACCAAAAGCTTCTTTTTCTCATCAATCGCGAGTGGACCGGCCCGCTTCTGGACCGCCTCATGGCGCTCGTCTCCAGCTTCCCGGCATGGACGCCGCTGGCCGTGGTGGCGATCGTCTGGGCGCTCTGGCGGGGCGGCTTTCGGACGCGCGCTTTCGTGCTCACCGCGGGGCTGATCGTGGGCATCAATGACGGCCTCGTGGCGAAGACGGTGAAACGCCTCGCCGACCGCCCGCGACCGCATCAGGTGCTCGACGGCGTGCGCGTCATCGACCTCGCCAAAGCCACACCGCGCCTGCTTGCGGCGACGAAGCCGGTGAAGGCAAAACTTTCGCAACCGACCGACGACCTGGAGAAAATCGAAGGCCGCTCGTTCCCTTCGTCACACGCCATGAACACCATTTCCGTGGCGCTGGTGGCCGCGTGTTTCTACCGGCGCTACGGCTGGCTGGCTTTCGTGCCGGCGCTGCTCGTGAGCTACTCGCGCGTGTATGTCGGCGCGCATTGGCCGAGCGATATTGTGATCTCCATTTTTTTCGGTCTCGGCACCACGCTGCTCCTGCTCGTTGCGTGTGAAATGCTCTGGCGGCGGCAGGCCGCGCGCTTTCTCCCACAGCTCCACGCGGCGCATCCCAGCCTCTTCGCCGCATGAGTTCCCGCCGCTTTCTCCACCTCTTCCTCAGCGCGCTGACCGTGCTCCGGCTGATCTACGGCGGGCAGATCGAGCTCTCGCCGGACGAGGCCTATTACTTCCAGTGGAGCGAGCATCTCGCGCCCAGCTATTTCAGCAAAGGTCCCGGCATCGCCGCGGCCATGTGGCTGAGCACCCACCTCTTCGGCGCGACGGAGTTTGGCATCCGCGTGTTCAGTCCCCTGCTCGCGCTCGGCACGAGCCTGCTCCTCGCCGGCCTGGCCCGGCGGCTTTACAGCGAATCGGTCGCCGTCTGGACCGTCCTCCTCATCAACTGCACGCCGATCTTCAACGCCGGCAGCCTCGTGATGACCATCGACCCGCTCTCGATTTTCTTCTGGGCGGCGGCGCTCTACACCTTCTGGCTGGCGCTGGAAAAAAGCCCCGCGTTTTCCGCGTGGTGGCCGCTGACCGGCGCGCTTATCGGCGCGGGCTTCCTCGCAAAATACACCAACGCGATGCAGCTCCTCTCGATCGTCCTGCTCCTCGCTGCCACGCCCAGACACCGCCGCGAACTGCTCCGGCCCGGCTTCGCCAGCCTGCTCGCCGTCTTCGCGCTCTGCACCATCCCCGTCCTCGTCTGGAACGCCCAGCACGACTGGATCACCCTCCGCCACCTCGGCGAACGCGGCGGCCTGAGCGACGCCCCGCGCTTCCGTCCGACCGAGTTTCTCACCTATCTCGGACTGCACTTCGGCGTCTATTCCCCGCTCATTTTCGGCGCCATGCTCTTCGCCCTCCCATGGTCGTGGAAAAAGGCGCGCGTCCATTTCAAGCCGCGCTTCCTCCTCGCCTTCACGCTCCCGCTTTTCGTCCTCTACTTCACCCTCGCGCTCAAGCAATCCGGCGAGCCCAACTGGACCGCGCCCGCCACCATCAGCCTCGCCATCCTCACCGTCGCCTGCTGGCAGGAGCTGGCCGCGGAGCGGAAATGGGCACGCAACTTCGCCGTCGCTGCGCTGGGTCTTGGCGCGGTGATGAGCGTCATCACCGTCGATACCGAACTGCTGCGCCGCGTCGGCATTCCGCTGTCCTACAAACTCGATCCGAGCGCCCGCCTGCGCGGCTGGCGTACCACCGCCGAGAAGATCGAGACCCTGCGCAAATCCTACGAAGCCGAGCACGGCCAGCCCGTTTTCCTCATCGCCAATAACTACGCCACCGCCTCGGCTCTCGCGTTCTACTTCCAGGACAAACGCCGCGAAGCCCCCGGCCATCCGCCCGTCTATTGCCCGATGTCCGCCGTGCCCGGCAACCAGTTCTACTTCTGGCCGCGCTACGACGGCACCATCCGCTACGCCGACACCGCCCGCGACCTCCTCCCCACGCTCGACGCCCCCCAGCGCACCGCACTCACCGCCGCCCTCTCCGCGCTCGAAAGCCCAGGCACCCCCGGCGAGGAAACCGAGCGCCGCCGACAATTCCTCATCGCCCTCAAAGGCGCCGACCCGCAGCTCGCGATCGACGAAAACTTCACCGAAGCGATGGGCTACAACCCCTTCCTCGGCCGCACCGCCCTCTACATCACTGACCGCGCCGAAGGCAAACCCGCCTCCACCCTCCTCCGCGAATTCGCCGACTGGAAACTGCTCACCCGCATTGAAATCACCCGCCGCGGCTTCCCCCTCCGCCAGCTCCGCGTCTTCGCCTGCACCGACTTCCGCCAGCCGGAGCTGTGAAGGAGAGACTGTGAAATAAGTCGTCCCATCGGGACGCTGCAATGGGTGGGAGATGACCCCAAGGAGCTGCGATTTTCAATCGCCTTGGCGGGTTCGCGGGACGCCCCCGGCCTCGCTGTTCGCCCACGGCGATTGCAAATCGCCGCTCCTTGGTCCAACGCCGCTCGCAATCGAAGTCGGCGTCGCAGCCGGCGCGGCGCAGTGGGTTAGGTCCGCGTCGAATAGATGCTCGTGACCATGCCGTTGTTGTAACGTGCGCCGCCACTGATGGTGCGCCCGTCCGGAGAGAGCGTGAACTCCGAGCGTCCCCCCACGCCGTACATGTCGAGGAAATCGAACGCCGCGCGATTACCCACCACTCGTCCCTGCCCCCAAGCCACTTTGGTCGGGAAACCGTAGAGGTTCACATACATCTCCGCGTAGAGAACGTCCCCCTCTTGCCGCACGACGGACCAGGAGCCATCCATGCTCTGCCACGTCCCGGCAAACTGCGCTACACGCGGCGGAAGCGGCGGCGGAGATATGGGCTCCCGATTGTGAGTCACGTTTTCAAAAGGTGTCGGATCGGGCACGGGCGGGGGCTCGGGCGTGAGGGCGCGCTTGATCTCGTCGCACACCGTACGGAGCGCCGTCTTCGCACCGGATTCCCCGAGACCGTCCAGCGGGACGGGCGGCATTTGCACCGCTTGATAGTTGGCAATCTCAGTTTCCTTCCACATGCAGTCACTGAGAAGCACCCAAAGAATTCTCAGCCCCCTCGTCCTCGCCGACTCCAGCAGACGGGGCACCTCGTTGTCCCCGATGAATTCCGACGCGAGAAAATCGGCGCTTACGAGCAGCACTGCCACCGTCGCCGAGCTCAACGCATTTTCGATTTCCTCTTTCCATCTTGCGCCGGCTCGAATCTGCGTGTCGTCCCAAATGCTGACGGGATTGTTTCGCAGGAGGGGCTTCAGCATTTTTTGCAGTTTCTCCAGCCACACTTTGTCCTGATGGCTGTAGCTGATAAACACGTTGCTTTTCATCGTTGTTTGATTCTCGATTTATAGGGGAAGCGCGATGCACTTATCTGGCTGGGATTTAACATCCCGATGCTGTGGCGGGAACTTCATTCCCTGCGCAAGCAGAGGAATTACGGGACCCGCGGCATAAGTGAGTCCGTGAATCTCGTTGTCCATCTTGGAGACCGGGACCTTTGACGGCTTCGCGGTCAATCCCGCCGGGATCGGAGGTTCGGGCTGATCCTCCCTACTCTCCACGGCGGCGCCGGAATGGGCGGAGGGCGGCGACTGCGAGGTAGGCGATGAGGGCCACATCATTTCCGCCATGAACCGAACCCGCGGGCCGTTGGATGCGGTCCTGAATGGCATCGTGGGTGAAATAGACATCGCCGGCGGCGCGTTGGTAGGGCCAGTGATCTTCGAACTCGGTGAGCCACCAATGGGATGGACCAGTGTCCGCGGGGAGCTTGAGGTCGGCCAGCAGGCTGGCGCGGGATGAGGTGATCTCGCCGGACCACACGACGCGGCCACTCCATTTCGCATCCTTGCCGACGGTCGCGCGGTAACGTCCGTCGCCGATGAAATAGATGCGCAGCAGTCGGTCGGACGTTCCCAGCCGCTTGGCGGCGGTGGCGGACTCAGGCTCGCGATAGGGAAAGAGGGGGCGGTCCGTTTTGAAACTCAGGCGGAGCGCGGCGGCCTTCAGGTCGGGCTTGGTCCGGCCATCCTTCGGCTTAGCCACTTTCAGCGCGACCATCATCCACCCACCAGCCACGTAAGGATGCGCCCATTTCGCCACCTTCGGCGAATAGCTGTAGCCGTGATCGCGCAGCCAGGCGGCGAGATCCGAGCCGGTTGCCGCAGTCAGGACGGTGGCATCGAACCCGGCGACACGCTTCTCTTCGATGACGCGCACTGAGCTGCGAGATGCCGCGGCGACGGGCATCGCCGAGCAACCGAGAGGAGTGAATGCTTTCGACTGCACGCGCGGCGCGGTGAGCATTCGCAGCGTGGAAAAAGCGGCATCGCCCGATTCCTCCAGTTGGGGACGCGAGGGAGTGGGAACGAGAAAGCCAACATCATCGGCATCGCTCTTGAAGGAAGCCTGCCGGATGAAGTGCTGCGTCTGCCGGGCCGCATCCCAAACCATGATGACGGTCTGGTCGGCATTGACCACGGCGCGAGCATCGTGGGTGACCGCACAGCAGGCGGCGGCGTTGATGACGGGACTCATCCAAACGAATACGACAACCGCGATGGTGCGAACGCATCGGTTCTTGGGGGTAGTGTCAGTGTTCATCTTGGCGGAACTGGAATTGTATGGGAGTGCCTCCGTCAACTGTTCCGATGCGCAGCTCGCTTGGAAACCAAACGCGGGCAGTCATTCCCGGCGCACGCGCAGGAACGACGGGAAGTGCGGCAGGCCTTTGGCGGTCAGGCCGCGGAAGCGATAGGTGATGACCGTGCCGACGGGCGGTGGCGATTCCCGCTGCGCGTCGGTGAAACCGGTGCCGATCGAGAACTCCGTGCCGTCCGCCATTTTCACGCGGAGCGAGCCGAGTTTGCCGGCGTACTTTCCCTTCCCAAGCGTGTGCGCGATCACGGTGGCCTCGGCGTCGTCCTGCGGTTTGACCTTCAGCAAGGTCGGCGACCGGCGGGTTTCGTATTCCGACTCCGGCTGGCGCAGCATCAGCCCTTCGCCGCCCAAGGCAACCACGCGATCCCGCGCGGCGATCAGATGCGCAGCGCCCTCACAGCGATACTGGACGACCAGCTTCACGAACTGATTTTCCTTGGGGACGGTCGCCTGCAAAAACTTCACCCGCTCCTCGAACGTGCCTTTCGCATTCGGCGCATCGAAGACCATGAAATGCACGCCCTTCCAGCGATCATCCGGCGTCTGCGAAAGCACGGTGCTGAGGGTCTCCTCGAACTTGCCGCGGCCAATCCACAATTCGCCATCGAGCGCGATGTCCTTGGGCAATTCCGCGAGAAAATAATCCGGCGCGTGGATCGCCGTCCCCTTGCGACTCCGCAACTTCCGGCCGTCCCAATAGCCGCGCAGACCATCATACTTTTCGCTGACCCACCAGCCGGTGGGATCGATGGATGGATTCCAAACGTTCGCGAGAAGCAGGGCTGGCTCGGCTTTTTCCACGACCGGAATCTGGGCTGCCTCTTCCTTGGCCTGCGCCGCTGAAAAGGTTGCGCAAAAAACTCCCGCGAGCATTCCCAGGAGCGCAACGCCTGGCTTCGATTGAGTCCTCATGCCTGGAGCGTTG
>JBBQCM010000158.1:0-13901 GCA_038318725.1 Chthoniobacterales bacterium | reverse complement strand
GCAATAACTTCCCGCTGACAGTATCTCGAACCGCAATTGGGCTCATCTGACTCCACTCTTTGCGTCCCTGCCACGAACCTCATCGAAAACCCCTCCGCATCAGATGACTTCTGCACGCAGGGCTCTTTGATCAGCGGTTCCCTAATTTCGGTTATAGTCGATGGAAGTCATTGACTGGTATCCCGGATAGGTTCGCATTCTCAACGTTGAAAATACCGACCACTCCAATTCACAACTGCCACGAACATAGAAACGCTCCGAGCAGCGGGTCTTTCGCGCTTGGCCTACTCGCATCGCTCGTTGTTACGATCTCAACCGTCCCTCTTCGAGTTGCTGCCGAGACGCGCATTGAAGTGCCACGTGTGGTGGTGGCTCCAAAGGTGGAGGCTGACCCGGCCGATCCTGCTTGGGAGAAGGCGGCGCGGCTTGCTTCAATACCGCTGTGCGTGGGATCGGATGCGCGGGATGCGGCGCTCGGGACGGAGGTGCAGTTGTTGTGGGACGAGCGGTTTCTTTACGTCCGGTTTATTTGTGCGGACACGGCGACGGACGCGCCATTTGAGGGGCGCGATCAGCCGCATTACAAGGCGGACGCAGTGGAGGTGTTTCTCGATGCGGTGGGTGACGGGCGGCAATACACGGAACTGGAAGTGAGTCCAAAAAATCAGGTCTTCGATGCGCTCTTCACGTTGACCGCGGAGCCGCGCGGGGATGAGCATGGGAAGTTGCTAGACGAGGTGCGAAACCGCGATTTGTGGAGCAACGCGGCGTGGAATTTCGAGGGGCTTCGGACGGCGACGCGGGTGTTGAGGGAGGGAGAAAAAACGACGGGCTGGATCGCGGATATTGCGTTGCCCGCAGGGCCGGTTTTGCGTCGTTTTGGATTGGCGAAGTTTCAGCCGATGACGCTGCGCGCGCATTTGTTGCGTTACCGCTGGACGAAGCCTTTCAGCGCGGTCGCCGATCCTGAGCGGCGACTGATCGCGATGTCGTGGGCGCCGGTGTTGCACGGCTGCCCGCACATTTCGCCGGGCGCGATGGGCGTTTTGAAACTGATGCCGTGAAGCTGCGGTTGCAGGGAAGCCGTGTGGCTGAGGGCTATGGAGCCGAGGACGGGAGGGCGGCGGTGGGGAGGGCGCTGAGGATGAGCCATTGGCCAGCGCGCCAGAGCGTGAGCGGGCCGGGAGAGCCGCTCTCGGTGCTGTGCGGTGGCTGGTTGCCTTTCCAGATTGCGCCGTCGGCTTTGAGCTTCGCGGCTTCGGCGATCTTTGGCGCGGCAGTCTTCGCGTCGGCGGCGGAGGTAAAGCGCGCGGTCCAGACGGTGTTGCCGGTGGCGCGGCGGTGGAGCCCGGCGGAGTAGTTGCCAAAGGCGGCGGCGGCACCGGCGCGATCCCACACGCCAGAGCGGTAGTATTTCGCGCGCCAGATTTCCAGCGGCGCGAGGCCGGTGTCTTCGAGCACGCCGCGGTATTCGTCTTCGCTGGCTTGTGTGAAGCCGATGCGAGTCCATTCTCCAGCGCGCGCGGGGCAGGCTTCGGGCACGGCGAAGCCGGGCGCGAGCGGATCGCGCTGGAGCAGGTTCGGCTCGGGGTGCGCCCAGCCGGGGCGCGCGACGACGCCATTGACGAGGCCTTGTTTCAGGAAAGCATCGACCGCCAGCGCCACACCGGCGGGCGTGGTGCCGGTGAGCGTGACGCATTCGGTTTCATACGGCGCGCGGGGAATGAAGCGACTGTGGAGCAGCGGATTACGGTCGCTCTCAAGGTAGCCGATGTCGCCGCGCAGATGGCCGAAGCCGCCGATGTAAAAGCCGCCGTCCGGGCGCACGCGAGCCTCGCGCTGCCACGCGGCGGCGATGAGCGGATCGGTGGGGAGGCCGACGAGAACAAGGTGATCAAAGGCGCGCGCTTCGGGCTTTCCCGCGAGCAGCGCGGCGCTGTCGGCGAGCGCGGTCGGCGGGTGGTCGCCGGAGAAGACGGCGAGCAGCGGTTGCGTCTTCACGGCGGCGAGCACGCTTTCCGCGGCGCGCCGGATTTCGGCGGGCGCGTCGGCGGCAACGCAGATTTTCAGGCCGCGCGCGGCGGGCTCGGCGAGCTCGGGTTTATTCTCCGCGGCGAGCGCGGGGAGCGCGAGCGCGGCGAGAAGCAGGGGAAAGAGTCGGGTTGGGTTCATGGTCACAGTTCCTCGAAAGCCACGAGCGCGGCGTCGCCTGGGCGGAGCGGGATCTCGATGAGCCAGTCCGCACCGTCGCGTTTTGCCGTGAGCGGGCGGTGGTCGTTCGCGTCGGCGGCGTGCAGTCCCGTCGCGCCGGACTTCGCCCGGAGGCGCACGGAAACCGTGCGGCCCTGCTCCAGCCAGTCTTCCACGACAATGAAGCCGCGGCCATTCGACGTAAATCCGTAGCCGCTCGTGCCGGCGGGATAGGTGATCGGCAGCGCCAGCCGCTCGCGCAGCAGGGGCGCGAGCGCGCGCGCATCAGCGGCAGTGAGCTGCGTGGAGGCGAGCGGGATGAAGAGACAACCGCCCTGCGCGACGACCGGTTTGCTACCGATCTCGCCCACTTTTGCGCCGGTCGCGGGCGAGCCGTCCGCCTTCACTCCGAAGATCTCCGCCACGCCGGCGGGCACCTTTTCCACCCCGCAGAGCGCGGCGATCCGCACGCCGCGAGCGGTGAGCTTCCGCAGCGCCGCGAGTTCGGCAGCGCTGAGATGCTCGGCGTTCACCAGCACCAGCGGCGCGTCGCCCCTCCACTTTTCCAGCAAGCCGGCACTCGCGGAAAACGCCACGCCGATGCCCGCCTCGTGCAGGCGCTGCAAGGCTCGCGCGACGACGCCCGGCTCGGGCAGCTCGGTGTTTCCGCCGCCGGCAAATCGCCGGCTTTCCACCGGCTGCAGGTGCGCGGTGGTGAGCACGAGGCCGACGCCGAGCGGCGCGTCCGGCGTGAGCAGCGAGTGGCGCTGCTGCACACGATGCCATTCGTTGAAGTCGGCGCGGTTCAGCGTGAAAGCGTAGCCGGCGTTGCTGCTGTAGCCGTAGGTGTTCATCGCGGCGTAGGTGCCGTCGGGGCGGAGCATGCCGCGGAAGGCGCGGTCGTAGAGCGCGCGGCGGGATGGCTCGGTAGTGCTCACGGGCTCGTGCCATTGCGGGTTGTTCAGCGCGCCGGAGACGTAGCCCCATTGATTCAGCGAACTCATCGCCAGCCAGGGATTGAAGGCCACCTCGCCCATCTGCCGGCCGGTGGTGAAGGGCGCATTTTCCTCCAGCATCCCCCACGTCCAGTCGTCACTCATGCCGCGCACGCTTTCGCCGATCGCCGCGGCGTCGGCGGGATTCGGAATGAGTGGCACGCCTTGTGACCATATGACGATCCGCTTGCCCTCGCGGGCAAAGGCGTCACGCAGAGTGGTGATCGAGCGAACGTAGCGCTCTTGGTGCCACGCGGCCCACGGCCCGGCGAGCTTCCCCTCGATCTCCGCCACGATCTCGCCCCGCGTGCGGCCGGTCATTACGGCGTGGCCGCGCGCGCGCAGCCACGCTTGAAAGCCCTCGAAATCCTGCCACGAATAGATCGCGCCGATGTCCGGCCCGGTGTCCCAACGGTCGGCGAGATCGAGCACGAACGTGTCCGCGCCTTTCCAACGCGCATCGCGCTGCATCCGCGCGACGAGCCCCGGCGCACCGACGGTGAAGAATTCCTCGCCATTTGCAAACTGCCGCCACGGCGTGGAGTAATGCCGCATGTCGCTCTCGCTCACATAGAGCCGGTCGGCGCGCGCGCGGGCGTTCGTGCCGAGCTGTTTCAAGCCGCGCGCGTAAGCCCAGACGAGATCGTCTGGCTGGCCCCAGCCGTCGCCGAGTTCATTCGTGCCGACGGCGCTCTCAAAAAACTCGCGGAACCCGCGGGTGACGATCACGCCGATCTGCGGCGCTTTCGGCGGCTTGAGCTTGCTCATCGCGAGGAGCGGATTTGCGGACTGCAGCGCGAGGATCGGTGCGGTGGCCGTCTGCGCCGCACCGCTCTTCGGGGTGAAGGTCGCGTCCAATCTGTAGAATTCCGCGCGCTTTCCGGCAGGCAGCGCGACGCTCACCGGCACCTCGGTGCGAGCGAGCGGCGCAAGGGAAATCTCGCGCGTGAGGACCGGCTGCGCGGTGCCGCCAAGCACGTCATGGAGCGTCACTTTTACCGTGCCGCTGGTCGGAGGCGGCGGCGCGGCGAGCGTGCCATCGACGAGCACCTCTGCGAGGCGCAGCGTGGAAGTCGGGCGCTCGCCCGCGATCGTGAGGCGCACCACTTTTCCCCTCACCGCGGGAAAGGGAATTCGCACCCAGCCATGCTCTGTCATAAACCGCTCGGCCAGTTCGTCGGCGTGCGCCACTTCCTTGCCATCCACCTCCACCACGGCGCTGCGCGGATTGAAGCTCGCCTCGCCGCGATACCCATCGCCCGTGCCGATGAGCACGATCCCCGCGAGCGTCGCCGGCTGCGGCAGCGTGAAGCGCAGCACGTCCTGCCCCTTCGCTTTCGACTCGAAATAGCCCCAGCCCGTCGGCTCGGTCGTGATCGGCTTGCGGCCCGTGGAGGCGGCTTCGTCGTTCACCGCCATCAGCGATTCGTTGCCAGGCGAAGTCTCGTCTTCCACCGCCGCGAGCGGCGCGAGATTGCGCAGGCCATTCGTGAGCGCCACGGTGGCGTTCACCGTCTGCCCAGGCGCGTAGGCGTAGCTGGCGACCGGCAGGCCCATGCGCGTATTTTGCCCGGCTTCCGGCACATCGGGGAAGGGCGGTGTCGCCACGGCGCGCAGTTCTTCCGTAGCGATGTCCACCTGCACCGGCGCGCCCAGATCGAGGTCCGCGCGCGTCTCGGCGAGCAGCGTCGCGCCGTCGGCAGAGAGCACGCCGAGGCGGAGGCGAAAGGCGTCGCGCTCCTCCAATGCGGCGTAGCCCATCGGGCCGGGTTTGGGCAGCGGAATCTCGACGTTCATTGCGCCGCCCGCGGGCACTTTCACCGCGCGCAGCTCATCGCCGACCAGCGCGTGCTCCCACGTCAGGATGCGCGCGATGACCTGCACGTCGAGCGGCGTCGCGCCGGGATTGCGCACCGTCACGAGCGCGCTGTGCGTCGCCGGAGCGGCGGTGATTTCCGGCGGCGGGAGTTTCGCGGGAATGCTGGCCGCCACAGGGCTCGCGGGCTTCAGCCAGCCGAGCGTCGCTTTCCAAAAAGCCTCCGCCGCGGGCGAATCCGGCAGCGTCTCGACCGACGACGCGAAGACCGCCACGCGCCCCGCGCCGTAGCGCCCGGTGAGCAGCAGCGGCGAGCCCGCGAGATCGTCGGCGCGCGCGCGGATCTGCCAGTCGCGGTTCAGCAGCGGTCGCGTCCACCAGTCGCTCCCCGGCGGCAGCAGCGTCTTCATGTCGGCCGCGTTACCGTGGACGCCCCACGGGATCGGCCGCTCGAAACGATCATACCGCGCCTGCCCGCGCTCGACCGCGTGGAACGGTCGCAGCTCCCACAGAAACGGCACGCGCACGCCGCGCACAGTCGCCTCGTTTCCAAAAAACGCCGCCTCCGCGCTGCCGAGCGCCGCGCCATTGCGCACGCCGCCTTTCGACGCCGACACCGCCCACGCCGCCGTCGGCGAAAGAAACGCCAGCCGCATCACCGCGCGCCCCGGCTTTTCCCCCACGGAAAGCAGCAGCCCGCCGCCCGTCCGCACAAACTCGCCGACGCGCTTCGCCTGCTCGTCCGAGAGCACCATCCCCTCGAGGCTTTCGAGGATCATCACCCCGCTTGCCGGCGGCGCATCGACCGAACCCGCTTTGGCAGAAAGCCCCGCCGCCGTGGCCGCGCGGGCCAGCGCCGGAGCGGCCTCCGGCTTCGCGCTGACCCACGTCGCATCCGCGGCGTTGGTGATTGAAACGGCTCCGAAATGCAGAGCGGCGAGGGTGGTCGAGAGAAGATGCTTCATGAGGAAACCGGGCAGAGAAATCGAAATGGTTCAGGCAGGAATGAAAGAGCCGCCGTTCCCCAACGGCGGCCCTTTTCGAGAGCGCTCCGTCCCCCGACTCGGCGCTTCCCCCTTCGTCGCGGTTAGGCGCGACGACGAAATCTTTGCAAACCGAGCAGCATCGTGAGGCCGCTGAAGAGTGCTGCCGCCGAGCCTGGCTCGGGAACGAGCATCAAATCCACGCCGCCCGCGCCATCGTAGCTGAAGGTGCTTCCCGCATATTCGGGATTTGTGACCAGCCATGTGCCGATGGAGGCGAGCCCGGCTTCTGAGCCGGTGAGACCATTGATGATGTTGTCGTAAGTCACCGCCGACGCGCCGAAGTTGAAGGTGAAGGCTTGGTTGGAGTCGAAGGCCCATGTGCCGCCGGTGCGGGTGAGGCTGGAGTGAGTCGCGCTGGCACCGAGCGTGAGCTTCACGATCGAGTTGTCACCGAGCGTAACATCGCCCCCGGAGGTCAGCGCGCCGCTGGCGCTCGCGCCGTCGCCACCTTGGAGAAATGCGCCGCTGCTCACCGTCACTGTGCCGACTGTGCCCGTGCCACCGAGGGTGCCTGCGGTGACATTGGTCACCGAACCCGTCAGCAAACCGCTTACGAGCAGCGTGCCGGCGGTGACGGTCGTCGTGCCGGTGTAGGTGCTCGTGCCGCCGAGCGCGAGCGTGCCTGCGCCGGCTTTGGTCAACGAGCGCGCCTGTCCGCTATCTCCCAGCCCCGCGGCGAGGGTCAGCGTCGCGGGTGCGTTCGTCACGGTGATGGTGCGGTCCCCGCCGGTGATGAGCGCCGCGCCATTGAAGGTCAGATTGTTCGTGCCGGTGAACGCCGCATTCCCGTTGCTCACGGTCAGCCCATTGGCAACTGTGAGCGCCCCGCTGCTGGTGTTGTCGAAAGTTGTGTTGGCTCCCCCGATGACCAACGCGCCGCTGCCGAAAGTGCCCGTGCCGAGCGCGGTGACGTGGCCGATATTGAGCGAGCCAGCGGTGAGCGTCACGCCGCCGGAGTAGGTCCCCGCACCGTTGAGCGTGAGAGTGCTAGCAGCGTTGTTTTGAGCAAGGCCGACTTTGCCACCGCCGCTTTCGACACCGGTCACCGCACCCGTGATCGTGGTATTTCCCACGCCGCTAAACCGGATGGATCGCGGGCCCGTATTCGTAACCTGGTAATTACTGATTCCGCCGATCGTGAGATCAGCGGCACTCGTGTAGGTGGTAGTCGAGGGCGATGTGCCATTGTAGGCGCTGCTGCCGGTAATCTGCGCGAGCGAGAGCTTGTAGCCGCTACTCGTGTTCACTGTGAGTCCCCGTCCCGTGGTTGTCTCATTGATCGTGCCGAGCTGCACGGTATTCCCGGTGTTGGCACCGTTGTTTCCGATCGTCAGGAACGAGTTATTCCCGAGCTGAAAGCTATATCCCGCCGGGCTGCTCGGGCTGCCGAAGATGATCGTGCCGTTGCTGCCCGTGCCGTCGTTTAAAAGCCGGATGGTGCCGCTGTTGAAAAGGTTCTGCTTGCCGGTGGGCGTGCTGGGCACGTCGCCGAGACCTTGCAGATTCGTCGTCGTAATCGTCGCGCCGGAATCAACCGCAACACCTCCCACATTCGTGTTGGCATTCGTGAGAGTTAGGCTGGTCGTGCCTTGCGCGTAGACCGTCAACTTTCCCGAGATCACGCCGCCGAAAGTCGTCGTGGCCGCGCCTTTCAGGAAAAGATTCCGCACCGTGGCGCTCGTGTTCAGAACGGCGCTGCCGGCAGTCACCCCTCCGTCGCTCAGGCTCAGGATGCTGATATCGTTACCGGCAGAGGTCAGATCGAGAGTGCCGCCGTTCACCGTGACAGCGTTCGCTGCACCGATCGCGGTCTGATTGGATTTCAGCGTCCCCGCCGTCACCGTGACGGTTCCCGTCGCGCCCGTCCCGCCGAAGCCCCCGGCGGCGTTGTTGACACCGGAGATCACGAGCGTCGAGCCGGCGCTGTTTTGCGTGATGTTTGTCACGTTCGAGCCAATGACCGCACTGATCGTCACCAAGCCCGAACTGCCCGAGTTCGTAATCGTTCCAGCATTGTTGACCACACCCGCCGAGAGCGTGATCGCGCCCGCGCCGTTGGCCTGAAGCGTCAGGTTCCGCGCCGCGCCCGTGCTGGTGATGCCGCCAGAAAGCGTGAAGGTGTTCCCCGACGCATTGGCGATTGTCAGGGTGTCATTCAGCACAATGGGCGCGCTGATGGTGTCGCCCTTGGAAGTCGCCAGCTCATTGATTTGCGCACCCGCGCCGCTGTTGTCGAAAAGCAGCGAACCGCTGCCGGTGCCCGCCGCGATGGTGAAGCTATGCGTGTTGTTCGCATCGCCCACGTTCAGGATGCCGAGAGTCTTCTGCGCCGCACCGGGATCGCCGGTATTGAAAAGTGTCACCGTCGCGGTGGCGGAAATGTCGGTGTTAATCGTATCCACGTCACCCACGCCGCTCGGCCCGCCGGTCGGAGCTGTCGGGGTCCAATTGACGTCGGTGCTCCACAACTCGGAGACGGTGGGAACCCAGGAATAGGTTGCCGCTTTGGCGGACTGTCCGGCGAAAAGGGCCGCTGCCAGCAGCCCGGCTACGGAACCCGCAAGGATCGTGGTGGAGCGGCGGGGCAGGACTTTGGAGGATGAGGAGGCGGCGATATTCATAGGGATGGCGAGATGAAGGCAGGGCGTCGGAATGACAGTTCGGGAGATGGTGTGAGGTTCGTTCATTGTGGTGATTGGTTCTATAGGGGAGCGGACATTCTTTGTGGGGAATCGGACATTGAACCGGGTGATCGAACTTAAATGGACGGACCGTTTCACCGCGCCGCCGCGGGTGCCGCGATGACTTGCAGCTCGTTGATGGACCAATAGACGTTCGGCTCGGAACCGGTTTGGTTGATGCGGATGAACTTCGCCGGCGCGTTCGGGAATTTGATGTCGGTCCGCAGCCCGCTGCCTTTCCCCGTCGCCACCGGTTCGCCCCAAGTCTTCCCGTCGCCCGAGAGCTGCACGGTGTAGCCGCGCGGGTAGTCTCGCGGTGCGAGCGTGTTGTCGAGGACGAGCCCGGAAATCACCGCCGGCTGCAGCAGCTCGACTTGAAACCACATGCCGGGCACCTGGCTCCCACCGCTGAAATAGCGCGTGGCGGGATTGCCGTCGATGGCGTCCTTGGCGGTTTGGTTGCGGTGGCTGGCGCTCACTTTCCATCCGTTCCGGTCGAGGCCCGCCGCACCATTTACCGCAGTCGTTGCCGCCGGAGCGGTCGCGTGCAACTCGGCGATGGTCCACGGTTGGGTGCGGCTCTTCGTCGCGGCGCGGAGCTTTCCTACTTCCTCCGGCGCGATGAAGCTCGCGTGGTTGCCAAAGCTATTGCGGACGTAGCTCAAAACGGACGCAATCCAACGGTCGTCATTGGTCGCCATCGCGATCATCTGGCCCTCGTATTTCTTCCCGTCGATGTCGCCAGTGAGCCCGTGGAGCAGCACGAAGATCGAAGCGTTCGCCGGCCCGGTTACGGTCTTCGATCCCGCCAGCGCGGGTGCGAGCTGCACGCCGGGCAAGCCGCCCGCCATCGGCAATCCCTTCGCATCCGCGCCGTGGCAGGTGGCGCAGAGCGAGTTGAAAATTTCACCGCCGGCCTTGAAGAGTTTTTCCTCCTCGGGTTTGAGCGCCGCCGTGCCGTTTTGAGCCACCGCGGGCGGAGCGAAGACGGCCGCGGCGATCTTCTTCAAGCCATCCGCCGCAGTGTTCGCGATTGCGGTATCGGCGAGCGGCTTGGCGTTCGGCCACTTCAACAGGCTGGCTGTCAGAAAGACCTGCCCCGCGACAATGGCATCCTTGTCTTTCGCCAGTGCTGCGATGTCGGCGGAAAGTGACGTATCGCCTTTGCCAAACAGCGTCTCGCTGACCCGGATGGCCCCCGCGCGGACCTGCGGATGCTCGTCCTTGAGCTTCTCGCGGACGAGCGCTGGCGTGAGCGCATCGAGCCCTTGCAAGGTCCAGAGCGCATGGAGCCGCGCGAGGTAGCTCGGATGAGTGCGCGCCATCGCGATCAGTGCCGGGGCCACGGACTTGTCTTGTTTTAAAATGAGGAGCTTCTGCGCGGTGTCGCGCCACCAGCCATTCGAATGCGCCAGGTCCGCGACCAACTCCGCGGGCTTCTGCCCCAGCATCGCCGGCTGCGGGCCGCGCTTCGTCGTCTCATGCACGAGCCGCCAGATGCGTCCGCGCCCGGCGACTTTATCGAGCCCCTGTTCCTCCACGACTTTCCGCAGGTAACTCCCCTTATTCACCCAGCCGCCTTCCTGAATGATGCCGCGATACATATCCACGAGATAGAGCGTGCCATCGGGTGCGGTAGTCATATTGACCGGTCGGAAGAACGGATCGCTCGAGCGGAGAAACTCCGATTTCTGCTCCTGATGCGGGTTGGTTAAAGTCGTCAGTCCGTCCTTGGTCGTGACCTTTGCCCGCCGCACGAGCCGCCCCACCGGCTCGCCGAAAAACAAGTCGCCGCGCAGCTCCGCCGGCAGGCGGTCGCCGCGATAGATCTCGATGCCAGCAACGCCCGTGAAGTGATTCAGCGTCCCATCTTCGGGGCGGAAGCGGCTTTTCCCACCCTGCACATCCGCGAGCCCCACGAGCGGCCAGACGACCTCAAAACCGGGCGCAAACTGTCCCTTCGGCTGGAGCACGCCATAGACGATCGGGATTTGATAGCTTTGAGGCCCGCGCTCACCTCCGGCATTCGAAAAGAAGAGCTTCCCGTGATCATCCTGCCCGAGCCCCCACTGGCCGAGGTTATTGGCCGTGGGCTCCTGCACCACGCCATCCGGCGTCCAACGCAATCGGAAGGCGTTGTAAGTCGAGTAGATGCCATTATCGATCGCCCAGATGAGTCCACTGGGTTGGTGCTCCAAGTTCCCGCCGCGCGGCCCGCCGGACCACCAGAGTTCCTTCTTGTCCGACACCCCATCGCCATTGGTGTCGGTGTAAAGATAGAGATCGTTCGTATTAGTCTCGCAGATAACCAGGCGCCCCGCATCGAGCGGGAGGATCATGCGCGGGAGCAGCAGCTTGTCGGCAAAGACCGTGTGCTTATCATAGACGCCATCGCCTTTGCTCGACCAGTGGAGCGACACACAGCTATTCGGCGTCAGCTCGTCCTTGCCATCGATGTCCTGCATATAGGTCCGCATCTCCGCGACGAACATCCGCCCATTGCCATCAAAGGCGCAGACGACGGGCTCCTTGATCTCCGGCTCGCTCACGACAAGCTCCAGCTTGTAGCCCGGCGGCAGTTGAAAACTCCGCGCGCTCTCCGCTGGCGAAAGCGGCTGCGGCTGGGCGGCGAGTAGAGCCGGCGAAAGTAACGTGAGTAGGATGACGAGCGGTTTATTCATGGTAAAAAGGGTGCGGTTGTTTGGAGCCATCGCGCTCATTGCGACTTACTCTCGGGCATCTTGGCGTTGTAGGCCCCCTCGCGCCGGAACTGCAGCGGCGTGACACCGAGCAGGCGGCGAAAGTGTTGGGTAAAAGTGCTCTGGTCCGAGAAGCCGCTCTCCAGCGCGATCTGGGCAATCTGTGCGCCGGATCGCACCAGCGCGCGGCAGGCCGCCTGCATCCGCGTTTTTAAAAGAAACTCCTGCGGACTCATCTGAAAGACCTCCTGGAACTGCCGCCGAAACTGCCGCTCGCTGAGGCCCGAACGCTGCGCCAGCTCCTCGATGCTCAGCTTTTCGGCATACTGCTCCTGCATCTGCCGCACCGCGTCGCCGATGCGCGCCTTGGTGAAAAGCATCTCGCGCTTTTCCTCCAAGTGATACGCCGTCCCCATCACGCCGATCACCTCGCCGCCGCGCCCGTAGAGCGGCAGCTTGTTCGTCACGAACCAATCGAACACGCGCTGCTCGTTGAACCAGACATCGAGCCGCCCGAGCAGCGGACGGCGCGTGCTCATCACCATCCGGTCGTCGCGCAAAAAACCCTCCGCGATGTGCGGCGGAAAGAAGTCGAAGTCGGTCTTCCCGATCACCTCCGCCTCGCAGCTCTTGCCGTAGCGCTTCACCATCGTCTCGCTCACCGCCAGCATCCGTCCGCGCGCGTCCTTGGCGAAAAAGATCACGCCCGGCAGATGCTGGAACAGCGCGCGAAACTGTTGCGACGGCTCCATCTGGCGAAAGAACCACTCTTGCAATGCAAGCCCTCCTTCCGGCTCGGGCTCGCAGCCCGGCGGCGATTTGGTTCGGGGGGTTGGCATGGGGAGAAAAGTGGGAGCGGCGCTTGCGGGTCATGCGTTCACAGAGTTCCCACGCTCACCACGCGCTGCTCGCGATGGGACTCGAGCGCCGCGGCGAAAATCTCGTGCGAGGCCACGGCTTCCTCCGGCGTGGCGCAGCCAAAACGTCCGCCCAGCTCGCCCGCGCGTTCCATCAAAAATGCCGCCCACATCTGCTGGATGACGTCGGGAAAACCCGGCTCGAAAATGCCGCCCGTCACCGTCTTGAACTGCGTGCCAAAGCCGAGCTCCGTCCGTTTCCACCACTGTTCTTTTCCGCGCTCGAAAAGCCACAGCGTCTTCGGCTCTGCCGTGCTGAAGCGCACGCCGCCATCCGTGCCGAGCAGCTCGAAAAACCATGTGTTCGTCGCGCCCGGCGCGAGGCGTTTTATCTCCAGTCGGAGCGGCGTTTCCTCCCCGCCGATGTCCACCCAGGCGTGCAGTTGCGCGTTGTCCCAAGTGTCGCACACCGCCACGCCGCCGCGTCCGTCCGGCCGCTCGGGATAGCCGCGCTGGAGCTGCGCGAAAAGGCGCTTTGGCTTCCACCCGAGCCGCAGCGGGAGGTGGCAGGCGTGCATGCCGAGGTCGTTCAGCACGCCGCCCTCGCCGCATGTCGTCTTCGTGCGTTTCCAGTTTGCAGGTTTTTCCGGGTCGAGATCGCTGGAGTGGTGGAAGCCCGAGACGGCTCCGAGCACGCGGCCGATTTCCCCCGACCGCGCCACGGCCAAGGCGCGCTGCGCCCCTGGAAAGAACGGCATCTCCGACGAGCAGCGCACGAAGCGCCCGCTCGCCCGCGCCGCCTCCGCGATGCGCCGCGCGCTGGCGAGATCGATACCGAAAGGCTTCTCCGCAAAGAGGTCTTTGCTCGCCGCGAGCACGTCCGCGTAGATACGCTCGTGCAGGTGATGCGGCACCGCGACATAGACGACATCAACTGCTGAATTCGCCAAAAGCTCCGCGTAATCCGTGACGAGCTGCGTTGCCGTCGGGATGACCTTGAACCACTCCAGCGTCACCGGATTCAAGTCCGCCACCGCGACCAACCGCGGCGCGACCGTGACCTCCGTGAGCGCGCACCAGCGCGCAAAGGCGCTCGCCATTTCCCGACCCATGAGCCCGCCGCCGATGATGCCGATGCCAACTGTTTTCATGGCACTCATTTCACCCCGAGCAGGTGCCGCAGGATGTAGCCCTCCAGCGCCTCGTAATCGCGCGCCTCGCGGAATTGCTCGATGAGCCGCCGGTCGAGCGCGCGCACCTTTTCCACGAGATGCAGGAACATCGTCCGGCTTGTTTTCAGATGCTCGGTGACCGGCACGCCGCGCTGCGTCCGCATCGCCTTCACATCCAGCCCGATGAACTCGCCGCGCCGCCCATACCCGCTCTCCTCCAGCACGCGCACTTGATTGAAAGCGACGCGCAGATTTGCCGCGCCGAAGTTTTTGTCCTGATCGTATTTCAGCCCGTTCTGGTCGTTGAGATGGACGCTGCCGAGCTTGTCGTGCGCGAGCGCGAAGGCCATTTCGTCGCTCGGATCGAGCCCCGCGAGCAGCGCGTGCGCGCTCTCGATGAGCCCCTTCACCCGGCGCGGATCGCGCGACGCATACGCCAGCGCGA
>JBBQCM010000157.1:0-14087 GCA_038318725.1 Chthoniobacterales bacterium | reverse complement strand
GCCGACCTGATCTTCGAGGGTGGTCGATGCCACTTCCGCGCGCCGGGCCATGGCTCCGCTGTGGTGGAGGACGAAGGCGTTGTTGTAGAGGGTGAGGGCTTGCAGCGAGGAGACGGAGAAGCTGCGCGCGGGTGCGAGCAGGCCGAGGTCGGGGAAGTCGAGCGCTTCCATGAACGGGTCGGCGATGCCGCGCCAGACGTTGCGGTAAATGCTGCGGCGGCCCGCGCCGGGGCTGGCCCAATCGTAGGCGGTGTAGTCGAGCGCGGGGGTGGCTTGCGGGCCTTTGCTGGCTTTGAAATGGCGAATGCTCGGGCCGCCCGTCGTGAGGTCGAGCGCGCCGGACGCGGCGAGGGTGAAGTCGCGGACGGCGTCGGCGTCGAGGCGATGCCGGTTTTGCCGCCAGAGCAGGCGGTTGTCGCCGTCGATTTTCGCGGCCTCTTCGCGCAGCTCGGAGGATTGGCGGTAAGTGGCGCTGGTGACGATGAGGCGGTGGAGGTCCTTGAGCGAGCCGTGCGCGTCGTCGCGGAACCAGACGGCGAGCCAGTCGAGCAGCTCCACATGGGACGGTCCGCCGCCCATTTTTCCAAAGTCGCTCGGCGTGTCGCAGAGCCCGCGTCCGAAGTGGTAGTGCCAGACGCGATTGACGATGCTGCGCCAGGTGAGCGGGTTGTCGGGATGCGCGATCCAGTCGGCGAGCGCGGCGCGGCGTTCGGCTTCGTTTTTTCGGGTTCTGCAAAACGAAACGCGCGGGCCGATGCGTGAGCGCGGAGAGCGCGCCGGGCTGGGCGACGGCGCGCGGTTTGTCGAAATCGCCGCGGTGCAGGATGTTCACGACCTTCGGTTCCGGCAACGCGTGCGCCTGCATGGCACCCATTTGTGTGGCAAAGTTTTCAGCGGCGGGAAAGCTGGATTCGCGGTTCGCGGTTGCGCCGGATGAACTTCCTGGGAATGACCAAATAAATTGTGGGATTTCCCGGCGGTGGGCCGATCAATCTCCGGCGAAACTTGTGAAGGCGCGTTGGCACAGCAGCGGGGTTCGAGACGGTGATCCCGCATGATGGGCGATTTAATACGCACACACACTATTTCGTTGCACCATGTCCGACGGTGCGCGACGCTCCGCGCCGTTCCCTGAAGCTGCGCGCATGAAGACCGAAACTTTCGACCGACTCCTCGCCGATGGTGATGAAACCACCGCTGGCAACTATTTCGTCGCGAACTATCCGCCGTTTTCGTTTTGGCAAAAGGACAGCGCCGACGAGGTGCAGCGCGCGCTTGCGCAGGCTGCGCCGGCCGGGGTTCCGCTGGGCGTTTATTTCCACATTCCGTTTTGCCGGAAGCGCTGCCACTTCTGCTACTTCCGCGTCTATACGGACAAGAACGCCGACGACATCAAAGGCTACCTCGATCTGGCGATGCAGGAGTTTGCGCGCTACGCGGCGACGCCGCGGATCGCGGGACGGAAGCCGAGGTTTGTCTATTTCGGCGGCGGCACGCCGAGCTATCTCTCGGTCGCGCAGCTCACCGCGCTGACGGATCGGATGAAGGCGCTGCTGCCGTGGGACGAGGTGGAGGAGGTTGCGTTCGAGGCCGAGCCGGGCACGCTGACGGAGGCGAAGCTGAGCGCGATCCGCGACATCGGGGTGACGCGGCTTTCGCTGGGCGTGGAGAATTTCGACAAGCACTTGCTGGAGATCAACGGGCGTGCGCATCGCGAGGATGAGATTTACCGCGCCTACGACTTCGCGCGAAAGATCGGCTTTCCGCAGATCAACATCGATCTCATCGCCGGGATGATCGAGGAGACCGACGCGAACTGGCAGCGGAACATCGCCAAGACTATCGAGCTGCAGCCGGACTCGGTGACGATCTACCAGATGGAAATCCCGTACAACACGACGATTTACCAGCAGATGAAGGCCGAAGGAAAACTCGTCGCACCGGTAGCGGATTGGCAGACGAAACGGCGCTGGGTGGACGAGGCCTTCTCCGCGCTGGAGCAAGCCGGTTACACCGTGACGAGTGCGACGACCGCGGTGCGCGATCCGCAGAAGACGAAGTTTCTCTATCGCGATTTGCTGTGGCAAGGCGCTGACTTGCTCGGGCTGGGCGTCGCGAGTTTCAGCCACGTCGCGGGCGTGCATTTCCAAAACCTGCCGGACTTCGAGACCTACACCGCCGCGGTGCAGCGCGGGGACTTGCCCATCGGCCGCGCGCTCGTCACGACCGAGGAAGAGCGGATGATTCGCGAGCTGATTTTGCAGCTCAAACTAGGGCGCGTGAGCCAGAGCTATTTCCGGGAGAAATTCGCTGTAGTCGTCTCAGAGCGCTTCAATCAGCAACTCGCCGAACTCACACGCCGCGGTCTGCTCTCCGAGCAAAGTGACTGGCTCGTGCTCACACGCGAAGCACTGCTCAAGATCGACGTGATTCTCCACGCCTTCTTTTTGCCGCAGCACCAAAACGCCCGCTACACATGACCGTTGGCGCGCCTGCTGCCGATCTGCTTTACCCGCTCTCGCATTTCTGCCGGGCGAGCGGGCATCCGCTGCCGGCGTGCGAGATCATCGATGGCGCGGCGATGCCCGAGCCGTATCGCACGTTGCTCGTGCATCATGGCGACATGACTTCGCGGCTGGAGGAGTTTCACCGCGCACCGATGAAGCTGCGCGTGCTGCATCGCGAGACGGAGGGCGACGCCTACCGCCGCGAGGTTTTGCTCTGCGCGCAGGACAGCGGGCTGCCGGTGGAGTACGGCGCGATTGAAATCAACCTCGCCGCTTTCGACGAGCCGCTGCGCGCGCTGATCATCGAGGGGCACCTGCCGCTCGGTGGTCTGCTGAACCGGCATGGGGTGAGCTACCGCAGCGAGCCGCGCGCCTTTTTGAAACTCACGCCCGATTCTCTGATGGACGCGCACTTCGACCTCGATGGAGCGCATACGCTCTCCGGCCGTAGCAATATGCTCCTCGGCGACGGCGATCGTGTGCTCGCGCGGATCGTCGAGGTCTTACGTCCGTGATTTTCTGGTAGCGTTCGGCCGTTCAACGCGGGAGGGAACGTGAAGATCAACGGCGGGCGTCTTCGCGTAAACGCGGATTACTATGGAAGGGGTGGTGTGGACGGCATCGCCTTTCTCCAGACACGCGATGCTCGATCGGCCTGACGCCACGCACGCAGAACGCAGGCAGCATCGTGGAGCCACTCAAACTCTTTCCGCAGGGCGGCGTCTCTGTCTCTGGAGGCCTCTTTCTGCAGAAAAGCGACCCCTCGAACAACGCGACGCTCTCCGCAGGTGGACCATCTGTCGGTCCCCATACGGGTTTGCTTCTGAATAGGTAATGTCGGTGACCCAGACTTGGGCGGGCTTGGAGGGCGCTGGTCTGGAAAGAAGGAGCTGGGGGGGCGGGTTTGGGTCCGTGAGAGCTGTCGGTGGTGCGGGGAACAAAGCGGCCCTTTTGGAGGGCTTTGAGGCCTTGCACGCGCATCAAGCGGCCGATGCGGTGCCGTCCGCATCGGTGGCCAAGGTCGTCAAGGTCATAGCGCCGCCGCGTGGTGCCGTCGGTGGAGCGACTTTCCCCGAAGGCCCGGTGGATGATGGGTGCCAGGAGCTGGTCCTGGCAGCGGCGCGGCCGCAGATCTTTGCGGGATGCATGCCTCGCTGTCAGTGCGCGCATTTTTCGTTGCGGAATAGTTTCCATGCGACACTGTTTCCGCCGCGAACGATATGCCCGCCTCACCGAATCAATGCGCCACCGAACTGCTGGAGACGATCCCGCTGCTCATGCGCGTGATCCGCACCAACGTCCGCTCGCACAGCGGGCCGGAGCTTTCCATGCCTCAGTTCCGGACGCTCGCCTTTCTCGGGCGCAATGAGTGTGCGATGCTTTCCGATGTCTCGAACTTTTTGGGACTGACGCCTCCGGCGGCTTCGAAGCTCATTGATGGCCTCGTCGCCGCGAAGCTGGCGAGCCGCGAGACGCCGGCCGGCGACCGGCGGCGCGTTTCCCTCGAACTGACGAAGGCGGGCCGGCGCGAATACGGGGCCGTGGTGCAGGCGGCGCGCGAATTTCTGGCGGGGAAGCTGCGTCATCTCAATGCCACCGAGCGCGCCTCACTTCTTGATGCGATGAGCCTGCTTAAACGCGCCTTTGCCGATGCTCCCGATGAGGAGCGCAAAAAACTTCGCACCCCATGACTCCACGCTCCATTCTGCAAACGGCCCTGGCCCCCGCCCTCCTTCTCGCCGTGGCGGCGGGCTGCCAGAAAAAACCCGCGGCCGGCGCAACTGGCCGGGGTGGCGGGCCTGTGCCGGTCAATATCGGCGAGGCGCTGAAGAGGGACGTGCCGGTCGATCTCCGCGCGATCGGCAACGTCGAGTCTGTGGCGACGGTCGAGGTGAAGGCCCAGGTCGGGGGCGAGCTCATCGAGGTGAATTTCAAGGAAGGGCAGGACGTGAAAAGGGGCGACCTTCTTTTCACCATCCAGCCGAAGCTCTACGCCACCCAGCTCGCGCAAGCCGAGGCCAACCTCGCCCGCGATCGCGCCGCCGCTGAGAACGCGCAACGCGAGGCCGACCGCAATGCCGAGCTTGGCACCAAGGGTGCCATTTCCCAAGGACAGCTCGACCAGATGCGCACCGCCGCCGTGGCCGCCGCCGCGGCTGTGAAGGCCGACGAGGCGCTCGTCGAGATTGCGCGCGTGCGCCTGGGCTATACGACTATCGAGTCGTCGATCGATGGCCGCACCGGTGCGCTCGCGGTCAACATCGGCAATCTCATCAAGGACAACGCAGACACCGCGATGACGACGATCAAGCAGCTCGCCCCGATCTACGTCGCCTTCGCGCTTCCCGAACAGCATCTCGCCGACATCCGGCGCGGTCTCGCGGAGCGCAAACTTCCGGTGAGCGCGCTCAATCCCAAAGACGGCACGCCGCTCGCAGAGGGCGAAGTCACCTTCATTGCCAACGAGGTCGATGCCACCACCGGCACGATCACGCTCAAGGCGACCTTCGCAAATGATGACCGCGCGCTCTGGCCTGGCGCATTCGTTGATGTCGTCCTGCATCTCGACTCGGAGCCCGGTGTTACGGTGGTGCCGGCGAGCGCCGTCACCATCGGGCAGAAAGGGCCGCAGGTCTTCGTGGTGAAAGCGGACGGCTCCGCCGATCTGCGGAGCGTGACAACGGGCCGCACTGTGGGGCAGGAGAGCATTATCAGAAAAGGCGTGGAGCCGGGTGAGAAGGTCGTCACCAACGGCCAGCTCCGGCTCGTCCCTGGGTCGAAAGTAATCGTGAAACCTGCGACGGAAGCGCCGGCTGACAGCGTGGCGGCACCGGCATCGGGAGGCAAGCCCAGCGCGCAGCGTCGCGCCCAACTCCCGGCGATCACATGAACATTTCCGAACCCTTTATCCGCCGGCCGGTCATGACCACGCTCGTCATGCTCGGCATGCTCGGCTTCGGGCTGTTTGCGTTTCGCGGATTGCCGGTGAGCGATTTGCCGAATGTGGATTTCCCCACGATCCAAGTCTCCGCCAGCCTCCCCGGCGCGAGCCCGGAGACGATGGCGGCCTCGGTGGCGACACCGCTGGAACGGCAATTCAGCACCATCGCGGGCATCGACTCGATGACCTCCTCAAGCGCGCTCGGCGTCTCGAATGTGACCATCGTTTTCAACCTCGGCCGCGACATCGACGCCGCCGCGCAGGACGTGCAGAGCGCCATCGCCGCTGCGGCGCGCCTGCTCCCGCGCGACATGCCGAGTCCGCCTTCCTACAAAAAAGTGAACCCCGCGGATGCGCCCGTGCTTTACCTCGCGGTCACCTCGCAAACCCTGCGGCTTTCGGACGTGAATGAGTACGCCGACACGCTCCTCGCGCAGCGCATTTCCACCACGCCGGGCGTCGCCCAGGTTTCCATTTACGGTTCACAAAAGTACGCCGTCCGCGCGCAGGTAGATCCGCGCGAACTGGCCGCGCGCGGCGTCGGCGTGGACGAAGTGGCGAAGGCCATCCAGGACGCGAATGTGAACCTGCCCACGGGCACACTCTACGGCCCGACCGAGGCGACGACGGTACAGGCGAGCGGCCAGCTCTTTGACGCCGCCGCGTATCGCAAACTGATCGTGGCCTACCGCAATGGCTCGCCGGTGCGGCTGGAGCAGCTCGGGCGCGTGATCGACAGCGTGGAGAACGACAAGATCGCGAGCTGGTTCAACGGCACCCGCGGCATCGTGCTCGCCATTCAAAA
This sequence comes from Chthoniobacterales bacterium, assembly GCA_038318725.1. Classification (GTDB taxonomy): domain Bacteria; phylum Verrucomicrobiota; class Verrucomicrobiia; order Chthoniobacterales; family Chthoniobacteraceae; genus Chthoniobacter. The sequence continues at coordinate 7,834 of JBBQCM010000157.1, read as the reverse complement.
GCAGCCCGGTTCGAACACCGTCGCCGTCGTCGATGCGGTGAAGGCGCTGCTGCCGACCTTCCGCGCGCAGATGCCGCCGGCGGTGCAGCTCGAAGTGCTCTCCGACAAATCCATCGCGATCCGCCACAGCGTGAGTGACGTGGAGTTCACGCTCGTCCTCGCCATCGCGCTCGTGGTCATGGTGATTTTCCTTTTCCTCCGCAACGTGCGCGCGACGGTGATCCCGTCCATCGCCATGCCGCTCTCGATCATCGGCACGTTCATGGTCATGCACCTGCTCGGGTTCAGCGTGGACAATTTCTCGCTGCTCGCGATGACCCTGGCCACGGGCTTCGTGGTGGATGACGCCATCGTGGTGCTGGAAAATATCGTGCGCCATATCGAGATGGGCGAGACGCCGATGGACGCGGCGCTGAAAGGCTCGAAGGAGATTGGCTTCACGATCGTCTCAATGACGATCTCGCTCGCCGCGGTCTTCATCCCGGTGCTGTTCATGGGCGGCATCCTCGGGCGGCTGCTCAACGAGTTCGCGATCGTCATCGGCGTGGCGATTCTGGTCAGCGGCTTCATCTCGCTCACGCTCACGCCGATGCTCTGCTCGCGCTTTCTCAAACCGCACTCCGCGCAGCGGCACAACCGGCTCTACGAAATGAGCGAGCGCGTTTTCGACGGCGCGCTGCACTTCTACGAGCGCACGCTGAAGGTCGCCCTGCGGCACCGGTTCATCGTGCTCATGATCGCGGTGGGCAGCATCGCGGCGACGGCGTTTCTTTTCACGGTGCTGCCGACCGGGTTCATTCCGAATGAGGACAACGGGCAGATTTTTGTCTCGACCGAGGCGGCGCAGGGCGTGTCGTTCGAGAAAATGGTGGCGATGCAGCAGCAGGCGGCGGAGGTCGTTTTGCACAATCCCTACGTTGATGGATTCATGTCCAGCGTCGGCGTGGGGCCGAGCAGCTCGACGGGCAATTCCGGGCGCATTTTCATGAGCCTCAAACCGCGCAGTCAGCGGCCCTCGGCAGAAGCCGTCATTGCCGATTTGAGACCGAAGCTGTCGGCTGTGGCCGGGTTGAAAATCTATCCGCAGATTGTGCCCAGCATCCGCATCGGGGGCACGCTGACGAAGAGCCTCTACCAATTCACCCTCGCCGGCCCGGACCTCCAGGAACTCTACGCCGTCGCGCCGAAGGTCGAGGCGAAGATGCGGGAAATTCCGGGGCTTATCGACGTGACGAACGACCTGCAAATCACCAATCCGCAGGTCATGGTGGAGATCGAGCGCGACAAAGCCGGCGCGCTCGGAGTGACCGCGAATCAAGTGGAGACGGCCCTCGCCAACGCCTACGGCTCGCAGCAAATCTCCACGATTTACACCGCGACGAACCAGTACCGCGTGATCCTCGAAGTGCTCCCGCGTTTTCAGGAAAGCGCCGTCGATCTCAGCAGCCTCTACGTGCGCGCCAGCACCGGCAAGCTCGTGCCGCTCAGCGCCGTGACGAAAATCGAGCGCAACATGGGGCCGCTCACCGTCCAGCATCTCGGCCAGCTTCCGGCGGTGACGATCTCCTTCAACCTCGCCGGTGGAGCCTCGCTCGGCGAAGCGATCCCGAAGATTGAAGCCGCGGTGAAGGGCGAAATTCCCGCGACGATCACCACCGCGTTTCAAGGTGCGGCGCAGGCCTTCCAATCCTCCCTCGACGGCATCGGGCTGCTGCTCATCATGGCGGTGCTCGTGATCTACCTCGTGCTCGGGATTTTGTACGAGAGCTTCATCCACCCCGTCACGATTCTCTCCGGCTTGCCGAGCGCGGGATTTGGGGCGCTCCTCGCGCTGCTGGTCTTTGGCATGGAGCTGAATGTGTACGGCTTCGTCGGCATCCTCATGCTCATCGGCATCGTCAAAAAGAACGCGATCATGATGATCGACTTCGCCCTGGAAGCGCAGCGCAAGGAGGGCAAAGCGCCCGCCGACGCCATCTACGAAGCGTGCCTCGTGCGGTTCCGCCCGATCATGATGACCACGATGGCCGCGCTCATGGGCACGCTGCCCATCGCGCTCGGCATCGGCGCTGGTGCCGAATCGCGCCGCCCGCTGGGCATCGCTGTGGTCGGCGGTCTGCTCGTCTCGCAGCTCCTCACGCTCTACATCACCCCGGTAATCTACATCTACCTTGAGCGCCTTCAGGGGCGCAAAAAGGGAACGAAGCCCAGCACCCCGCGTCCCACTCCAGAGCCCGAGCTGGTGGAAGCAGCGGTGTAAAATAACCCCGCCTCCTTACCGGAGCGCCAGGTCAAACTCGGCGTTGGGTAGTGGCTCAATTTGAAAACCGATTGTAGGGCAACCGCTTCGGTTGCCACGGGCAGGCGAGGTGCCCGCCCTACAATGCCCCCCCAAGAACTGAGCGACTACCCGGCGTTGACGAAGCTGGACGAATTTGTCGGCGCAATCGTAACGTCGGAAAGCGGTAGCAATGCGCTGGCAACTGAACTTTATCGCTCCATCTTCGCGACCGCGCAGATCGGCGAGGACCTCGCGCGGGAACTGCGCCGCCGCGGCGATGAGAAGACGCGCGTCGGCCATGTGAATCAGGCTCCTTGGCGGGAGCCGAACTCTCGACGGTGAAGTGAAATAGCGGCCGGGTTAGACACGGTTCCCGCCGGCAAAGATCACGCCGCCGGGCTGTCCGGCAGGGCGCTGGCCGGGAGCTCCTCCTCGGTCGAAAAAACCTGTTCGAACGCCCTGGCGCGAGGCTGAACATCAGGCACGCCCAACCCTTGCGGCTGGGCAAAGCGAATCTTGGAACGCGCGAGCAGCGTCCCGAGACAGAGGTCCGCGAGCGGCAGGATGACGTTGAAGTTTTTGTGCATGTAGCGGTGATGCAGAATGTGGTGCCCGTTCAGCCGACGGAAGACCCAGGAGCGCTCGACGCGGCGTGCTTTTGGCAGGTGCATGCACCAGTGCAAGTATTCATAGACGCCGTAGTAGCCGGCGATGGCGAGCACCGCGCCCAGGGCGACGGCCCAGCTTCCGATGGCCCAGGCCAGCCCGAGCATGGGCAGCATGCCGATGACGATGAGCAGCGGGCCATTCCACCAAGCCATGGGAATGGTATCCAAATCGGCGTCGTCGTGGAGATGGTAGGTGTGGTCGCCTTTAAAGGTGTGGTGGTGGATGACGGCGTGCGCTTGAAAAGGGTAGCGCAGCCAGCCCAGCGGCCGGTGCATGACGTAGCGGTGGAGCACCCATTCGAAAAACGAGACGAAGACGAGACCGGCGCTGAAGCCGACGACGGACCACAAAATAGTTGGGAGCATGGGAATGGAGAACGGCGCGCGTGGGAAGGAGTCCCACCGCGCGCCGCGGGCGGGAAGAGTCGCGAGATTGCCCGCCAAGGCAAACGGAATATCCGCGAATCGCGCGGGAAGTTGCGCTGGCTGCTTTAATCCGCGAGGGCGGCGTCGATCATGGCGCGGCGCTCGGCGGGCTGGGTCCAGCGCCAGCGGTGCTCGGGATCGAGCGAGGCGATGGGGTCGAAGTAGAGGAATTGCTTGCCGGGTTTCACGCTCGGGCTTTCAAAAACCGAGATGCCGGTGGCGCGGTCGTAACGCTCGGCGCTGTGGACGTCGCGCTTGCCGCCGCCGCCGGGCGTGTCGAGGACGAAGGCCGGGGTATTGAAACCGGCGGTCGCGCCCCGGACGTGCTTTTCCAAATGCTGCGCAGTGGCGAGCGGGGTACGAAGGTCTTCCACGCCGGGGACCATGTCGTGCACATAGACGTAGTAAGGATGCACGTTCACGTAGCTGAGGCGGCGGACGAGCTGGGTCATGGTCGCAGGGTCGTCATTGACGGTGCGCTGGAGAACGGTCTGACAGCGGACGTGGATGCCGCGCTCGGTGAGGACATTCATGGCGTCCTGGGTGATGGCGGTGATCTCGTTCGGGTGATTGAAATGCGTGTGGACGACCACGTCTTTGCGCAAGCGCCGGCCCAGCTCGACGACGCGGGTGAGCGCATCCGTCCACGCGTGATCGCTGAGGATTTTCTGCGGCTGCACGCACAGTCCTTTCGTGGCGTAGCGGATGCGGCGGATGTTCGGCATCTGCAAAAGCCGTTCGCCGATGAGCTGGAGATGCCCGGCGCTGAGGTTGTAGCTGTCGCCGCCGGAGATGACGATGTCCTCGAGATCAGGCTGTCCGGCGATGTAGGTGAAGGCTTGCTCCCAGCGCGCGAGGTTGGCGCGGAGCTTCATTTTTTCCACGGCGTCGGTGTCGCTGCCGACGGCGTAGCTGCGGGTGCAAAAGCGGCAGTAAACGGGGCAGGAATCCTGCGGGAGAAAGAGCGCCTTGTCGCGGTAGCGATGCGTCAGGCCGGGAACGGGCGAGTCTTCACGCTCGTTGAGCGAATCGTAGCGCAGCATTGGGTGATCGGGCTGCTGCTGAGCGCGCAGCGGGAGAAATTGAGTGCGGATCGGATCGGTGTCCGGCGTGCGCCAGTCGATGAGCGCGAGGAGATACGGCGAGATGCGCAGGGCCATCGGCGCGTTTTTCACACCAGCTTCGAGATCCTCGTAGAAGCTGGCGGGCACGAGGTCCGCGAGCGTTTCGCGGAGCTGGCGGACATTGGTGACGGAGTGGCGGTTTTGGAAAGTGTGGGTGCGGAATTCGTCGGCGGCGACGTGGGCGTAGGCGGGGATGGTGCGCCAGAAATCATCGCTGAGCAGAGCGCGATGATCGGCGGCTGGACTGACGGCAGGCGGGTCAACGTGGGCGGTGTCGATGAACATGGCGGTGTGGTGGCTGGGTTGGTCGGAAAAGGATCGCGAGAGAGCGATCAAGCGGCCTTGTGCGAAGGGGCGCGGGCGGCTTTGTGGTGCGGCGGTGCTTCCGCGGCCATGGCGGCGAGCACGTCGGCGAGGGTGCGACGGGCCAGGGCGTTTTCCAGAGCGGTTTGCGCGGAGGCGAAGACTTCATCGAGCACGCGCTCGATGCCGGCGCCGACGGGGCAGCGCTGGTTTGGCTGGTGTGGGTGCTGGGAAAACGACGCGCCGGGTTCGATGGCGCGATAAACGATATCCAGCGCGATTTTCTCTGGCGGGCCGCACAGCGTTGCGCCGCCGCTTGATCCTTTTTGTGTCGTCACCAACCCGGCGTGGCGCAGGCGCGTGAGGAGGCGGCGGATGATGACCGGGTTCGTGTTCACACTTCCGGCGAGCAATTCCGAACACACGCCACCGCTCTCCCGCTTGAGGGCGAGGACTGCGAGGACATGAACTGCAAAGGCGAAACGACAACTGGAGGCCATCGGTAGGAGAGTTCTGTAACTGCGACGGTTACATTTGTCAACCAGCACTAATGCTGCAGGGGCAGGCAGAAGAGATTCGTGTACTCCTGCCCGGCGGGGATGCCGGTGAACGGCGTCAGCCCGCGTTTTCCGACGTGATGGATTTCGTAATCGAGCTCGAGCAGCGCGGCGAGGAGCGCAGCTTCACTCGCGCCGAGGAGTTCGAGGCGCTTGGGATTCAGTTCGATCAGGATCGCGGGCTGGAGTTTTTTCAGCGATTCGCGCCCGCCCGCCAGCACGCGCACTTCCGCGCCTTCCACGTCGATCTTCATGGCGTCGAGCCGGTCGATCCCGTGCTCCGCGACGAAAGCGTCGAGTGTGATCGCCGCGACGCGCTGACCGCCGTCGTCGAGGATGCGGCCGGTGCCGCGGTTGTCGGCGGCGGGCAGTTGGAAGCAGACTTCGCCGGGCCGGTCAGAGAGGGCGAGGGGAAAGGCGCGGACGTCTTGCGCGGGATTGAGGCGCACATTTTCGGTGAGCAGTTCGTAGTTCATGGGCACTGGCTCGAAGGCAAATGAACGCGCGCCGCCATGCCGCGCCAGCCACAGCGAGTACCAGCCGAAGTAAGATCCGATGTCGAAGAACACGGCGCCGGGTGCGAGACGCGAGGCCAGTTCGCGACATTCCACGCGGTCGATGAAGCCGTGATAGAAAAGTTTCCGCTGGATGTGGCAGGTCGTCTGAAGCTTCCAGCGCAGGCCCTCGATCTCGGCGGTAAAACTCTGGCCGCGGTCGCTTTTTTCCAAACCGCTCAGCCGCACCAGCGCTTCGATGACGCGCCACTTGCCGGGATGATACGGGAGCCGGCGCGCGTAGGCGTCGATGATTCCGTGTGCAAGGGAACTGGGCATGGCCCCTTGATAGGAGGACGGGAGCGTGGAGGCAATCCACGCATAAACGCAATTCCCCGCGCTAGCCGTGTTTGAGCGGTTTTGAGCCGTGTGTATTCTTCCAGCCGGTTCGACGCGATTTTTTGGCTTGTGAAAATGAGCCATTCCAGACTTGGGTGGGGACGAACCCCGAAAACACTCTATGTCCAAACTAACCGGAAGTGTTGGCCGCGGAGGCCAGAACAGGAGAGCGGACGTTTTGCTCGTCCAGAAGCTCATCAACCCCAAGCTGCCCATCCCGTTAGCAGAGTTGCCCGAGGACGGGTTCTGCGACGAGCGTATGATCTTCGCAATTACCGAGTATCAGCGCCGAAATCTCGCGGCGCTCATCAACCCCGATGGGTTGATTTCGCCGGGCGGCGCGACCTTTCGCTCCATCAGCGGAGCCGCGGCGGGTGGCACCGCCCCCGCCACGCCGAGCGGACGCAAATTCACCACCCATGCCAACGAGGTCCCGACCGAGCGGACCACCCCCACCGCCCGGGATGTGGTCTCGGCGCTCAAGACGGCGTGGTCCGATCTAACCGAGACCGGGGCGCGGACCCTGACCGCGCAGTTCATGGGCGAAACCGGCAACGGCAAATACTGCTTCAACTGGAATTTGGGCAACATGAAGGCCAAGGCCGACGTGACCCACATGTATCTGCGCAGGGTCTGGGAAGTCGTCAGCGAGGGGAGCGCCGAAGCGCACGTGGCCAGCGCCGGCGGGCAGGCGCACATCGCGACGGCGGAAGAGATCAAAAAAAACGGCTGGGGCTCCCACGACGGCAAGGCGATCGTCGTCTTCAGCCCGCCGCACGCGCAGTGCCGATTCCGCGCCTTCGGCTCGCTGCAAGACGGCGCGACGAAGTGGATCGAGCACCACAAGAAGATCGCCGCGGGCGACCCGGGATTCTTGAAATCGATCAACAAAGGCGACTGCCCGGCCGTCGCGAAAACGCTGAAAAAGGCCCGATACTATACGGCGAGCGAGGCGAATTACTCCCGCCTGATGACGAGCAAAAAGGCGGAGATCGACGCCGCCCTCGGCCCGGTCTGAGCCGTAATCTTTAGAAAACCTTCGGAATTCCGAGGAAGCCGCGCCGAAAGGTTTCAGCGCTTCAAATCCTCCGCGAGCGTCGCGAACTGCTCCAGCGCCGCTTCCAGATCCTCGGTGACCTCCAGCGCGAGGACAGCCGGATCAGGCAGGTTCGCGCTGTCTTCGAGGGAGTCGCCTTTGAGCCAGAAGAGGTCGAGGTTCACGTTGCTGGCGCCCGCCGACGCCACCTTCGGGCTGCCTTCGGCAGGCTGTCTCGCTCCGCTCGGCTGTCGCGTTTGGTTAGCTCTTCGTAGGTGAAGGACTTCCAGCGTTCGCTCTCTTTGCGCATAGTGCGGTCTTTGACGGAGTAGCAGGCGACGAAGTCGTCGAGGTGTGTCCGCTTGAGGGGGTTTTCTTTGAGGGTGAAATGCAGGTTCGTCCGCAGGTCGTAGATCCAGACTGCGCCGCGCGGCAGCGCCCATCGCCAAACGCCGGAGGCCATCTTGCAGGTCCCCGGAGCGACAACTTGGTCGTCCACGCCTGTTTGTCGGCGGCGGGTTTGCGGTCGAAGAAGAGGACGTTCGC
>JBBQCM010000156.1:0-14384 GCA_038318725.1 Chthoniobacterales bacterium | reverse complement strand
GACTGGGGGACGGTGCCGCAGCGGAATATCATGGGGCGCGGCATCTTGGTGTACTGGCCGTTTGCCTCCCACTGGGGCCTGATCAAGTGAAGGCGGAAGGCGGCAGGCGGAAGGATCGAGACATGACACCCGCCGTAACTTTGCCTACCTTTCCTTCAGCCGTGCGCTCTCCGTTTTTCTTCATCCTTCATCCTTCATCCTTCATCCTTTCCCCCGATGGCTCGACGCGCTAGCTCCTCGGCGCATCCTGTCTGGATGCTCATCGCCGCTGCGCTCCTCCTCGGCGCGCTGGGTGGCGGCTATTTTCTTTTCGGGAAAGCGAGCGATCCCTACCGGACGATGACGGCACTGCCAGTGGCGGACTATCTGGAGAACTCGAACAGCCTGCGCGGCAATGTGTATAAGCTCGACGGGACGGTCTCGAAATCGCTGGAGTTTTCGCCGGTGAACGGGCGGCTTTTCTCGGTCGCGGTGGGGAATGATTTGCTGCCGATCCTGGTGCCGCCGCAGTTCAACAGCGTGAACATCGAGCGTGGGCAGCGGTTCTTTTTCAAAATTGAAGTCGGTGACAAAGGCATCCTCAAGGCGCAGGATGTGAAGAAGATTTAACGCCCCCCTTTATGAAACTAAACGCCCAACGCCCCGCGCTTAGCGTCCCATGCCCAAGCCTCTCCGCAGTTTGCGAGCGCGTGATTCGCCGTGGAGCGGTGGGGGTTGGGAGTTGGGCGTTCGGTGCCGCGGTTCTTTGCGCCCAAGTGCCGGATGCCCCGGCTCCGGGGGCCCCGAGCGGCCCCGCTCCCGCCGCGCAACCTGCGGGCGGTGGGGCGGGCGGGGCGAAGAAAGGCGGAAGTTTTCTCGGCAAGGATGTGCCGTCTTTTGATCCGGGGACGGAGACGATGACTTGGGACGGGAAGAACTGGAACGTGAACAACAATCGGATTTTCCAGGCGCGGTTTGAGAAATATCTGAACGCACCGGAGGCGACGACGGCCGAAGACAAGCAATACCAACTGGTGATCTCGACGATCCTGAACCTCCTCGCTCCGGGCAACGCCACGACGCAAAACATCGACACCGCCTTTCGTTATTTGCCGCAGGGCTCGCGTTTCGACATCGATGCGCGTCTCTGCGACGGCCTGGCCGACGCGGTCTATAGCGCGTGGAAAGCGCAGCGCGCGCAGGACCGCCTCGTCAATGCCAATTCCGCGCTGGATCAGGAGCGCAACCAGGAATACTGGAACGCCAAGCACGCCGGTGCCGGCGAGTCCGTCAAGAGGCCGCCACCCTCCGCCGGCGGCAAGAAAGGCGGCAATCAGCCCCCGCCGCCCACCCAGGCGAATTTTGAGGCGACGATCACGCAGACGCAGCACACCAAGCGCATCGCGGAGGTCGAGGCGCAGATCAAAGCCAACCAGATCAAGCGCGAGATCTCCGAGATCCAGGCGAAGGTCGAATTTCAGGCGCTGATCGTGCAGTACTTCATGCAGCGGCGCTTCCAGCATGTGCTCATGGCCACGCGGTTTTACCGCGCGGTTTTCACCGACGGCGACACGAAGCTGAACGTCGGCAAGGACACCAAGGATCTCTTTGAAAAAAGCTCCGGCATGCCGCCAACCGTCGGAACCCTCGATTCCATGGCCAACGAGGCCATCCGCGACGTGCGCGAGGGCGTGAAAGCCTTCGAGTTTCTCGTCATGAAAAACGAACTCGAAAGCGCGTCCAAGCGGCTCGCTGAGGCCGTGACCATCGGCGAATACATGCCCGAGATTCGCACTCTGCCGCGCGACAAGAAGCGGCAGGCGCTGGAATTTGTGCAGAAGACAAACCAGCTCATCTCGGCCATCGACGTGAAGGACTACACGCTCGCCGAGCAACTCACGAAGGATCTCGAAAAGATCGCCAAGGATTTCGACAGCTCGAAGCCGATGGCGGCAATCGAGACCTCCAAGCAAATCGCCGCCATGCACCTCGCCAAGGCGCGCAACGCCGCGCTCAAGGGCGACAACGCCACGCTCGAGACCGAGCTCACCGCCGCGACCGAACTGTGGCCGCGCAATCCCGCGCTCGCCGAAATGTCGAAGATGATCTTCTCTCAAGGCGACGTGCAGCAGAAAGCGGTCATTGATTTCGACCAGCTCGCCGGGCAGAAAAACTACCGCCAGATTTTCGACGACCGCGTCCGCTTTATCGCCGCGCTCGCGCTCTACCCCGAGAAGAGCAAGCAACTCGAAGACGTGCTGAAAAACATGCAGACCATCGAGATGGCCATCACTCAGGCCAACATGATGGCGCAGCAGACCAACTATGCCGGAGCGTGGGAGACCGTGGAGAAAATCGCCGGGCAGTTCCCCGACGATTCCAAGCTCAGCCAGACCCGCGCGAACCTCACCACGCAGGCCGCGGACTTTGTGCGCACCGTCCGCGGCGCACAGGATCTCGAGAAAAAAGATCAGGTCGGATCAAGCCTCGCGTGGTACCTCAAGGCGCAGAAAATCTATCCTCAGAGCGAGTTGGCGGGTGAAGGTGTGGACCGGCTGGTGAAGAGGATTCTGCCGCAGGGATAGTCTTCGCCAGACAAGGAGCGGGCTTTTAGCGGTCTTGCATGGGCTGTGGGCGGCAGGATGCGCTGCACCGTGCGCCGTGTGCGCCGCTATTTCACCACGAAGGGCAGCTTCTCCGATTCCACGAGTTCGCGGCGCGTGCCGCTTTCGAGCAGTTCCACTTCAAATGCTTTGCCCACGTTGTTGCCGGCGAGATCTTCGAGCGTTCCGGGGACGACGAGCCGGTGCGGGCCGGCCTGCCACGGGCGTGATGGCGTGAAGCTCCAGCGCCGCTCGGCGTCGGCGAGCGTGGCGGTGCCCCCGACGGGTGTGCCGTCCTCGCGTGTGACGCGGAGCAGCCGCAGGGCGAGGGCGTGATCCATCGGCTCGGGAAAAGTGACGCGGAGCGCGCCGGAGCGCCCGGCGGCGGGCGCGGCAAGTTGCCATTCTCCGGGGGCGATGGGCGTGCGGTCGGGCGGGCCGACGCGGAAGATGCGTTCGTGCTTGTGCGCGAGCGGCTGGCCGGCGGCGTCGAGCCAGGCGGCATCGATCGCGAGCGTGAAGCGCCGGCCCTGCTCGAGCGCGGGGCCGATCTCCTCGAGCGGGCGGACGCCGCGTTTGATGCGGCCCGGGTCGATGAAAAGCGTCAGGCGTTTCATCTCCGGGTCCCACAGCTCTTCGTCGATTTCGAGGAAGGGAAGTTCGACATCCTTCCCCACCTCGTCGCGGAGGTGGATGTGCTCGTAGATGTGCCCGCGGCTCATCGGCGCGGAGAAATGCAGGTAGAACTTCAGCAGGTTTTCGGGTACTTCCCCGGCGCTGGGAAAGATGTTCGTCACGACGGTCCCCGGCGCGAGGGGCGGCACGGGCACGGTGAACTCCGACGTGACGTGCCGCGCGTCCGCCGCCACGCCGGGCAGCTGTGACGGGTCAAAAACCGCGCGGTAGGTGACACCGGGCGTGAGGGGAAATTGCGGCGTGAAGCGGAGCGCGCTGGCGTCGGCCTTCCACGCACCGAGCATCACGAGCGCACCGTCCTGCTGTACGCGGACAGCGAACAGGGCGCCCCATTTCGCCGCGGACCACTCGCGCACCGCGGTGAGCGCCGCGTCGTCGAGGCCGGTGACTTCGACGTTGATGCGGTCAGCTGACGGCACCCATTTGATGAGCGGTTCGGCACCGGCGAATTGCGCGCCTGCCAGGAGAACCGCGAGCGCGCCGCACGCGCGGATCACGGCAGGTCGCGCGATTCGAGCGTGAGCGCGTTGCCTTCGCCGCGGGTGAGCACCACGGCGGTCTTGTCGTCGAGGCGGTCGAGTTGATCCACACCCTTCCACGCCTCGATGGTTTCGTAGCCGAGGCCTTTCTTATCCTCGACGCGGGAGGTGATGCCCTCGACTTCCACGATGTTTTCTGTGGCGATCTTCATTACGCCGCGGCTGCTGTTGGCGAGCAGGAGAAATTGCTTCCCGTCCTTTTGATACGAGATCATGTCGAGCGGGCGGTTGCGGTTGCCGAGTTCGGCGATGGTCTTGCCTTTGATCTTCGCGCCAGGCTTCAGTTCGCGGAGGGGAAACTGCACGAGCGGAGTGCAGGTGTAGGCCGCGATGAGTGAGGGTTCGTTGCCGACGATAAAAGGAACGAACGTCCGCACGGGCGAGCGCGTCTCGAACTTCCCATGCGCGCCGTGGAAAATCTCCACGCTGGTGCCGCCCTCCATTTTCTTAAACGGGAAGTTCACGTCGCGGAGCGTGGAGGAGAACTCCTCATTCGACAGCCCCGCAATGAGCACGCGGTCTTCGAGGAAGCCGATGTCGGTGATAGATTCCAGCCTCGGGTTGGCCTGCTGGCGACCTTCTCCAGCCGCGGCGTCGGCCGGTGCATCGGGCAGTTCGACGCGGGACGACTTCACTTTCTCCAAATTTACCGCCTCGATCTCGCCGCCGCTTTTCACGCGAATCAGCACCGGCATCGCATCGGGTCCGCGCCCGCGGGAGACGGAGAGATAGACGCTGCGCGAAGCGGGGTTCACGGCCATGTCGTTGATGAGGATTTGATCCGCCGCGGTGCCGAGCAGGCCCGCGATTTTCTGCGCGATGCCCTCGACTTTCAGCGGCTTGGCGTCGCCGGCTTTCGTGTCGCCGGTGGCGATTGCGACGACCGCGGCGGCCTTGGTATCGGCGACAAACAGGATGCCCTCTGGTCCGAAGGCGAGGGGGCCGGCGGATTTGAGGATGACGGCCCCTTCCGTCATGCCGTCGGTCAGACCGGCGGCGATGGCGGGCGGGGTGATGAGGGAGAGCGCGGCGATGACGCGGGCGAGTTGGAGTGGAGTATTCATGGACGTGGGATCTCGTGAACACCGCCATGCTCGAATGGTCGCGGAGTGCTGTCAATATCCGCCCCGCGCAGCCGGCAAGTAGATGGCGATCAGCGCGGAGTCAGGGAATGAACTGATAACTAACGAACGCCACTCGCAGGCTATCCGGCGACCAGGAGGGAACATTGATCGTTCCCTGGCCGCCGAAGAGCTTGGCGAGCACTTCGATCTTTCCACCAGACAGCGGCATCACGCGCAGGGTCACGTCTTTGTTTTCGGGATGACCTTTCACGTCCTTTTCGTAGGAGAGGAAGACCAGCCATTTACCGTCGGGCGACGGGTGCGGAAACCAGTTGTTGAATTCGTCATCCGTCACCTGCTCCTGCGTGGAACCGTCGGTCCGCATCCGCCAGACTTGCATCCTGCCGGAGCGGTCGGAGTTGAAGTAAATCCACTGGCCGTCCGCGGTGTAATCCGGGCCGTCGTCCAGTCCCTTGGCGGTGGTGAGGCGAGTTTCAGCGCCGCCGCTGACTGGGATGGTATAAATGTCGAACTCGCCATTGCGCTCAGCGCAATACGCCAGCGTCTTCCCGTCCGGCGACCAGCCATGCCAATACGACGGGGCCGCTTCGGTGATGAGCTTCGGCGTACCGCCGGCGATCGGGAGAGTATAAATGCGCGATTTGTGGTCGCCTTGCGACTGGTCGCTGATGACGAGCGTCGCGCCGTCGGGGGAAATGCCGTGGTCGTTGTTGCAGCGCGTAGCCAGGCCGGTGTCAATGGGCTGCGGTTCGCCGCCCGCGACAGCGATGCGCTGGAGGCGGCCCTTGCTGTTGAAGATGAGTGACCTGCCGTCCCGTGACCAATTCGGTGCTTCGATTAGGTCGGTTGTCGTCCAGATGACGCGGCGGTCCTTTGACGCAAGCGGCACCATCTCAAGCGTGCTGATCAATCGGGGCTTGCCTGCTGAAGCGGGTGGGCCGGTGGTGATCTCCACATTGGAGAACGCCGCTTTTTCCAGCGCCTCCTGGTTATGCGCACACACGCCGAGTCCGATGTAAAACGGCTCGGTGAGGTCGAGCGGGAACGACCCGCCGGCCGGTCGCAATTCACCGCTCTCGCCTGCAACGGACATCGAAACATAACGCCCGCGTTTCTCGATACGCACCCGCTTCGGTCGCGCGACGCCGGACTGGATTTCATAGGTGCGCTCGCCCTTCGCCCCGCGGTATTGGAGCGAAGTCAGACCATCGCCGTGCACTGCGGCGTCGGCATAGGCGGAGTCGGCATCGAGACTTTGGCGAATGAGCAAACAGGCCTTGCGATGCGGGTCGCCGCCCTGGCCTTCGAACGCGATGTCCGCCGCGAGCGTCACGTTGCCCGAAACCTTCTTCCAGACGAAATGAAAGTCGTCATTGGCGAACCACATATTCGTTCCGCCGCCGGCCACGGTGTAGGCGCGGCGACCGGGGTCAAACTCGACGGAACCGGCATGCTTCGTTGTTCCGACGTCGCCGTGGTCTTCGAAGAGGGGAGGCGGATTTTGGCCAAGGGCGATGGGCGAGAGCCAAACCAACGCCAACCAGAATGTTGCGAGTATAACTTTGTTCATGTGGGGGAGCGATCTTGGGAGCGCTACTTGATCTCGCCGAAGCTCACCTGCTCCGGCGCATCGGGTTCGTCGAGGATTTGAATCGTGGTGGCGGGACCGAGATCTGGATTTTCCCAAGAGCGCAGCACCCAGACCACTTTTTTGTCGGGGGTAAATTCCACGGCCTGCACCGGCGGATTGGCACGGTTTACCGGCCCGCTCCATTCGTTGAACCAACTATTCACCAGCGTGTTGCCGTTGGGTAAGCGCCAGGCCAGTTGCAGGCTGGACAGTTTGTAATCCGGCGAGTCATCCGACGTGAACGTGGCTACGGTCTCGCCTTGGTGCGTGACCTCCCGGACGGAGCGCCGGTCCACGATGAGGACGTTGCCGTTTTTCAGCGGAGTCGCGCCCCACGGATTGTCGGTCGCGAACGACCAGACCTCCGTCCCCGTGGCGTCGTATTCGCAGACCTTCTTCATGTCCATGTGCGCGAGCAGGAGCGTTCCCCAAGGCGTGATCCGCCCGTGCCGGAAATGGCCGTGGACGCTCTTGGGATTACCGACCGGAACCGTGAACTCCTTTTTAGTTTCGCCGGTCGTGATGTTCACGACCTTGACCAGCGCCGGATCACCATTCTGGACGTAGAGCACATGCTCGTGTCCGATGGGCATCGCGGTGTGGATTTCCGCGCCCTTCGGTGCATCCAGATTCCAAAGCACCTTCTTTTCCGGCGAGATCAGTTTCACGGCATACTGATGCGCGAGGAGGACATTACCGTTGGAAAGGAGCACGGCGTCGCTGATCTCGCCGCGACCCGCTGGATCATCATATGACCAGACGACTTCGCCCTTTCTGATGAGGAACGCGCGGCGATTTTTCGATTCGCCGGCGTAAAAGAAGTCGTGCTGCGCCAATCCGTTCCCGGGCAAGGTCTGCGCGGCAGCGGCGGGACTTTCAGCGGCGCTGGAGGGCACTGCCGCGAGGCGGACGAAGCTCAGCGCGATGCCGAGCAGAACGAGCGGATTTTGTTTCATGATTGGTGGGCGAGTTTGACGCGAACTCCGGTAGTTCCCCTCGCAAAAATCCGCGTTTGTTTCACGGAAAGTGGATATTCCCTTTCATGAAAGAAAAGCACGAAGTCGCCCCGCGTCCCGCCTTGGCCTACGGCGACTGCTTGACGGCGAAGTCGGTCACGGCTTTGCCGTTCTTGTCGGTAAAGCGCAGACAGCCCTGCCAGTTGTTATTCTCGTTAATGACTTTGAACACGATGGTGTTGACGCCTTTGTTCAAGGTTACTTTTTCCACCTTGTTGCTGTCCTTTTCGAGCGTGCCGGTTTCCGTATATTTCAAAACTTCTTTGCCGTTCAGATAGACGAGGGCCTGGTCGTTGTTGCCGATGAGGAGTGTCAGGTCGGTCAGTTCTTTGTCGCAAACGAGATAAGCAACGAGGTAGCCCGCGACGTTTTCCTGCGGTGAGCCGAGCGTCTCGTTGAAATCGAAGACGGCTTCTTTGCTCGTGACGCTCTTCCAAGTGAGCTCCTTGTCTTTGACCTTCACCTTGTCGCCGCCCTTGGGTTTGAACGAGGCTTCCTTCTCGACCTGCTCCTTGCCGATGAGTTCGGCACCGGCATTCTCCTGGCCGAGCGGAATGGGCGCGAGCATGAGCCATTGGCGGATATAGCCTTCGACGTCCGGCTTGGCGTCCTGACCGTGGACGACGCTGACAGCCAGCAACCCGATTATCACAGCACCCGGGATTGATTTGAATCGATTTTTCATAGTTTTTTGTTTGGAGCCGAATGAAAACGGTGGCGCAGGTCCGTGAGTCAATGGGTGCGGTGTCCGGCGTTGATCAAGGAAGGGGGGCGCACGAGGTGATTCAGCCCAGCCGAAGTAAAATCAGCAAGGAAATTTAGATGGCACCACGAGGTCCGAGCCGAAGAGCGCTTACCAAGGCGCGAGGACTTTCGCGTGCGCCGGGTGCTCTTCCTTCCGCGCCTGCCAAGCCATGCAGCCCACGAAAAGCAGCGTGAAGAAAAGATCGCCAAGCAGCGTGTGGCGGTAAAACCACCAAGTC
Source organism: Chthoniobacterales bacterium (assembly GCA_038318725.1). Lineage (GTDB taxonomy): Bacteria > Verrucomicrobiota > Verrucomicrobiia > Chthoniobacterales > Chthoniobacteraceae > Chthoniobacter. The sequence goes on along the minus strand of JBBQCM010000156.1, from coordinate 5,853 downwards.
GGCGGATAACCGGGCAGACCGATGGTCAGCGACTGCAGCCAACCCTCGAAGGTCTTGGCGTAGCCGGGCTCGTAGAGCCATGAGCCGGTGTTCGTGAGGACGTAGAAAATAATCGAGCCCGCACAGCTCGCGGCCAGCAGGGTGCCGAGGCGGGCATTTCTGCGGAGCGCAAAACCGAGGCCGGCGATGAGCGCCAGCGCCACGTAGCGCGGGACCATTTCCACGGTCAGCAGCGGCTGATGATAGTGGAAAAGATTGAGCACCAAGTCGCTCAGGAAAAGCATCGCCAACGGTAGCGCGATGGCCACCCGTCGCGGCAGATACGCCGCTCCGCAGAGCGCCACGGCGGCGATGGGGGCGAAATTGTGCAGCCAGGAAAAATCCCCGCTCCCCGCAAAACCCGACACCACGCGATAGACGACGACGACAAACAAAAGGAGGAAGGCAGCGAACATGTGGGGAACGTGCCGCGCATCGCCGGGACGATCAACACGGAAGATTTCACAACTCCGCGGATTCGCCTTGCCCCCGGCTTGTTCCTGACGAAATCTGCGCGCAGTTCTTTGCGAGTTTTACGTCAGTGGATCGAAGGCAGGAATTCCGTGAAAATCGGAAGCAGTTGCGCTGCTGTAACTGGATACGACTCCCCAATTCGCCAATCTCCCATCAACCGGAGATCAAGGCGGGGAGAAGGTTGACGGGCGAAAGCCCGGCGAGAATCCAGGAGCCAGAATACTCCTCCGATCCGCTCTCATTCGTGCCCCGCTTGTGCGGAGGCGCGGCAAAACTTCTTCGCAAAAAAGAAGCAATGAGGGATCAGTCCGCTCGCCGCGGTGTTTTCACACCGTGTTTTGTCCTGGTCTCTCCCTATCAAACAGAGACCACTACATGAAAAAACTACTCCTCGCCTCGGCGGTATTCATTGCCGCTTCCTCGGCGCTTTTCGCGCAATCCCTCAGCATCACCGACCCGGGCTACGCCGGCTTCAAGTTGTTCGACGCTAACCCGGGCTTCACCATCACCGGAATGGGTGCGGCCCCCGGAGGCGACATCTTCTACATTGAGACGGACAGTTCGTTTTCAGCGTCGAGCAAACTCTACAGCCGTTCGCTGGGCGATGCCTACACGGCGGCCACGCTGCGGTTCGACTTTGGCACATTCGTCTTCGGCTCGTTCGTCGTGTGGGAAAACGGGAAGGTTTTTTTCGCCGAAAGCAGCACGGGCGCGATCCGCGCGCTGAATGCCGATTTCAGCATCGATCCGCTCGGCAGCGTTGCGGGAAATTATGACGTCGCCTTCTCCGGCGGCGCACTTTTCCTCAGCCACAATCCAGGCGGTTCCGCGGCGCAAAACAAAGTCTCCCGTTTTGATCTGGTGCCAGACGGCGGCGGCGGTCTGATGCTCGGCGCGGCGGACCTCATCATCGACACCCCCGATGATTATTCGGGCCCGCTGGAGTTCGACGCGTCGGGCAATCTTTTCTACGGTGGCTCCGGCAGCTTTGCCCATCCCGATCTCCATCGCTTCAGCGCGGCGGAAGTCGCCGCGGCCGTCGGCGCGGGATCTACTCAGGCTCTCGATGCCCCGCACCTCTACCTCGCGAATGGTGTGAATGCGTATCTTTCCTCCGATGGCGCAGACGCGCTGTGGCAGACAAATTTCGGCTCCCTCAACCTCATCGGCGCGAACACGCCGACGACTGCAGTGATTGGCACCACCACGGGCTCGATCGGTCATCTCGATCGCGTTGGGTCGGAACTGTTCGTGGCCGTCACGAACTCCAGCTTCGACCGCTCGTCCGTGTATGCAGTCGTGCCGGAGCCGGCTTCCGGACTCCTGCTCCTGCTTGGCTTTTCGGGGCTCTGCCAGCGGCGACTCCGGCTCAGTTGAAGGTTTGAAAACACTGCTTCATCATCTCTGCATTGGGTTGCAGCTCGCCATGATTTTCCTTCATGGCGAGTTGCTTGCCGGACCGTACTCTGCCGGGCTGGGTGATCCGGCGAAAGCCGACGCGCCCATCCCCGGCTTCGTCGGCCCGGACGGCGAGGGCGGCGCGCGACTGCCGGATGGTTTCGACGGCTTTATCAATGAGCGCAACTACGTCAACCCGCTCTTTTTCGGCTGGGCTCGGGCGTGGTCGGCCTTCGTGCGCGCGGACGGACAAGCGGCCTTCAGCGATGCGGGGCTCGCGCTGGGACCGGTGACGGGCGACAACTTCGACGTGCTCTCGCTCGGCGATCTCACGGCCGCCCAGATCGGCAGTGGCGCGCCGGTCGGTGAAATCACTTTGCACTTCACCGACGCGCTGCATGCCGCGCCGATTCGCAATCTCACCGGAGCCGACTTCGTCGTTTTTGAAAACGGCCTCGTCTCCGCCTCTGGAACGGGCGGAGCGGGCGTGGGCGGAGTCTTCGCCGAGCTGGCTTATGTTGAGGTGTCCTCTGACGGGATTAACTTCGCGCGGTTTCCCAGCGTCTCGCTGACCCCTGGCACGCCCGTGACTACGGACTCGCCCGGTCCCATCCCCGGCTATGGCACACTCGATCCGACGAACATCTTCAACCTCGCCGGCAAGCATGTGAACGCCGGCGGCCAGAGCTGGGGCACGCCGTTCGATCTCGCGTCTCTCATCAATCATCCACTGGTCACAGCCGGCCTTGTCGATCTGAACAACGTCCGCCACATTCGCTTCGTGGATATTCCCGGCAACGGTAGCTTCGTTGACAGTGTCTCGCCGGTGGGTCACCCGATCTTTGATCCCTGGCGCACCTCGGGCTCCGGCGGGTTCGACTTGGAAGCCGTCGGCGTCATCTCCGCAGCGATGACCTTTGACGCCTGGCAGGACCTCCGCGGCCTCACCGCCCCGGATCGCGGCCCCGCTGCTGACCCGAACTCTAACGGCATCCCAAACCTCCTCGAATACGCCTTCAGCCGCCTGCCCGCGCAGAACGGCGACGCCCCGGATCCTACGCATTTGGAAATCCACGCCGACCGCCTCGAACTCGTCTTCACCCGCGACGAACGCGCCACCGATCTCACCTACGAAATCCAGGCGCGCGACGGCCTCATCACCGGCTCCTGGGTCACCATCGCCCGCAGCAGCGCCGGCCAGCCCTTCACCGGTGTCGATGGTTTCACACCCACCATCACCGAGACGAGCGCCCGCCCGCTCGCCAGTGTTGGCGTCATCCGCCGGGTGCGCGTCGCCGACGTGCAGGTCATGACCGGTTTGGCGCGACGCTTTTTGCGTGTCAAAGTCACTCAAGCCATCCCGCCATGAGCGCGTCCCATTCCATCGCCCAGCCCGCCGCGCGGCACCGCGGCTTCACGCTTCTGGAACTGCTCGCTGTCCTCGGCATCATCGGCCTCCTCGCGGCCCTGCTTTTTCCGGCCTTCGGCAAAGTGCGGCTCCACTCCCTCGCCGTCCGCAGCAGCCAGAATCTCCGTCAGCTCACGGCCGCCAATCTCGCTTACGCCGCCGATCAGGGCTGCTACGCCCCCGCCGACAACAAAGCGAACAACCGCCGCTGGTGCGCCGGTCGGACCAGCGCCAGCGCGCGTTTCGATCCGGCCAAAGGCTACCTCGCCCCGTACCTCGGCCAAACCGGCGCAGTCACGGGCTGCCCGCTTTTCACCAGCATGCTCACCGGAAAACAGAGCTTTGAAGAAGGCACCGGCGGCTATGGCTACAACGCCACCTACATTGGCGGAACCCCCGGTGGCCCTTACAATCCCGACGGCACCCGCCGCTCCGCCACCCCTGCGCAAATCCCGCGGCCCGCCGGCACCCTCATGTTTGCCACCACCGCCTACGCCCGCACCGACGGCCTCCAGGAGTATCCCTACGCCGAGCCGCCCTTTTGGGACGAGGGCAGCGGCCCCTCCGGCCAGCGTCCCTCACCCAGCGTCCACTTTCGTTTTCAGGGCAAAGCGCTCATCGGTTGGTGCGACGGCCACGTCAGCAGGGAAGAGGAAACCCCGCGCCCCGCTGGCACCAACCCCCACGGTGGCGACGCTGACGCTCACGATCTGGGCTGGTTTGGCTCGGATGAATCCAACGGCCCTTGGAATCCTCAACGCGAACCATAACCCCACGCCGGACGTCGAATCCCCGCCTCGCACCCGTGCGTTGACTCCGCATTTGCGCCGCGCATCATGCGCGCCTTTTGCCACGCCATGATCGAAAAATACATCCTCAAAATTACCCACGAATTGAAGCTCCAGCCGCGCCAGGTCGCCGCCACGGCACTGCTGCTGGAGGAAGGGGCGACGGTGCCTTTCATCGCGCGGTATCGGAAAGAAAAGACGGGCGAGCTGGATGAGGTGCAGATCACCTCGATCCGCGACCGTTTGGAGCAACTTGAGGAACTCGACAAGCGGCGCGAGTCCATCGTCGCCTCGCTCGTCGAGCGGAAGTTGATGACCGAAGTGCTCCGCGCGAAGATTGACGCAGCGGAGACGATGACCACGCTGGAGGACCTCTACCTGCCGTTCCGTCCGAAGAAGAAAACGAAGGCGACCGTCGCCCGCGATCTCGGGCTGGAGCCGCTCGCCGACCTGCTCTGGGCTCAAGACGCCGCGACCGATCCCCAGGCGGCGGCGGTGCCGTTTGTCGGATCGGAGATCGAGATCGACGCGAAGAAATATAGCGTCCCGGATGTCGGTGCCGCGTTGGCCGGTGCGCGCGACATCCTCGCCGAGCGGATGAACGACGACGCCACGGCGCGCGCGCAGTTGCGCAATCTTTACCTCACGAAAGGTGTGATCAAATCGAAAGTCATCTCCGGCAAGGAAGAGGAAGGCGCGAAATTCAAAGACTACTTTGACTGGACCGAGCCTGCGGAAAAAGCGCCGTCCCACCGCATCCTCGCCATTCGCCGCGGCGAATCTGAGGGCTTCCTCTTTTCCCGCCTCGTGCCGGATGAAATCGAGGCGCTCGGCACGCTGGAGCGGCTTTTCGTCAAAGGCCAAGCGCCCGCCTCTGAGCAGGTGAAGATCGCGGTGCAGGATTGCTTCAAGCGCCTGCTCGGCTTTGCCATGGAAGGCGAGGCGCGCACCTTCTTCAAGAAACGCGCCGACGAGGAGGCGATCCGCGTCTTCGCCGACAATCTGCGCGAACTCCTCCTCGCTTCGCCGCTCGGGCAAAAGGTCACGCTTGGCATCGACCCCGGCTTCCGCACCGGCTGCAAAGTGGTGCTGCTCGATCGCCAGGGAAAGCTTATCGCCAATGACGTGATCTATCCCGAAAAAGGCGCGCGCGACCTCGCGGAAGCGGAGGCGATGATCAAAGGCATCGTCCTGAAGTTCAAAGTCGAAGCCATCGCCATCGGCAACGGCACCGCTTCGCGCGAGACCGAGAGTTTCATCCGCAAACTCGGTCTGCCCGCGAGCATCCCGGTCGTCATGGTCAGCGAAAGTGGCGCGTCCATTTATTCCGCGAGCGATGTGGCGCGCGAGGAGTTCCCCGACAAGGACCTCACCGTGCGCGGCGCGGTCTCCATTGGCCGCCGGCTCATGGACCCGCTCGCTGAGCTGGTGAAGCTCGATCCGAAGTCCATCGGCGTCGGCCAGTATCAGCACGACGTGGATCAAAACGCGCTAAAGCGCACGCTCGATGACGTGGTCGTGAGCTGCGTGAACAACGTGGGCGTCGAGATCAACACGGCGTCGAAGCATCTGCTGGCCTACGTCTCCGGGCTGAACGCGCGCGTCGCCGCCAACATCGTCGCGCACCGCGACGAGCACGGGCCGTTCAAGTCGCGCAAGGAATTGCAGAAGGTCAGCGGGCTCGGGCCGAAGGCGTTCGAGCAGGCCGCCGGCTTCCTCCGCATCCGCGACGGTGCGCATCCGCTC
>JBBQCM010000155.1:0-14393 GCA_038318725.1 Chthoniobacterales bacterium | reverse complement strand
AGGAAGGACTCAAAGCGGCCTTGGCCGGCTTGGATGGTCTTTTGCCCATGACCCCTCCGTTTCCACCGTGCTCTCGAGCTTTCAACCCTCTCTTATGGCCGATCGTGCCGTCAACCATGGCCGCCCCTAAACGCTGGCTTATACCAAACACAGTTGAAAACCGACACCTTCCAAAGTCCGAGAACCGAAGGAAATCGCGCAACGCACCGATTCGTATCGTCCAGTCTTCAACTGAGTTTGGTATTACCCCAGATCCTCGGTCGGAGTTTTCACACAGTCTCTTCAGTTTGGGAACGATGGGTGCACTTGATTTTTGCTCCTAGACCGCTTGGGAGCGACTACTGCCAACGCTTTCGCGTAACCGTCTCCGAAATCAACTCTAGTCACCTCGTGAAATCTCATCCGCCGGGGTCCGGTCCACTGGGCCGTGGAGTTCAAATCGTCGATCGTAAAGGTGCGCTCCGTCATCGAAAGTAGCGGACCGATGAAGCAAACGTCGGGTTTCTTCTCTTCAGGGTGAAAAGTAATCAGCGGGTAAAGCGTCGCGACCGACTGAATCAAATCGTGCAGCGAAGCTATGGAAATGCCAACTGGAATAATGGGAGTTAAGTCGAAATGCTTCATCGCTCGAAACCACCAGGAATCTACCTGGTCAAAGACCCGACACTTGCTGACGTCTTCAGTCCGAACCGCGATGTAACCATTGAGTTGAAACGCGTCCGTATCCAGCGTGTGCAAAATGAGGAGCGTGTCGGAAACGCCCACGACAAAGCCCATGATTGAGCCGGAATTTTTGAAACGCCTAGTCATCGTGATGAGACTTCCCGTCTTGGTTTTCTTAAGGATCGATGGAGTTGGAGTCTTCATGAAGATTACAATTTCGTCTCTCTGCCTCGTTCCAAAAATGCAGTTTGGGAACGCACTTGTCTTGGCAACTATGTTGCCCCGTGAGGCATGGCATATAGTTACAGCCCAAGCTTCGTCGGCAGCCCATTCTTCCCGCGGGCGGTGCCTTTGAGTTCGCTTTGGGGCGTTGTAGGCGGTGTCGCGGGTGATGGTGCCGTCGCCGGTGAAACTGGCTTTGATGGGATGATGAAGCGTCCGGGGGCGGCAGGCAAGTCGCCTTTGAGGTCGAGGCGCAGGAGCGGGTTGTCTTGCGCGCGTTTCTTTGCTGCAATACGCGCCTCACTTCCACAACCACTCACTATTCCCACCACTCTCATGGCTAAAAAATCCCTCAATATCGGCATCGTCGGTTACGGCTTCATGGGCCGCACGCATGCGAATGGCTATCACAACGCGGCGAAGTTTTTCGACACGCCGCTCGTTCCCGTCCTCAAAGCGGCCTGTGGCCGAGACGCGGCCAAGCTCAAGGCTTACGCGGATAACTGGGGCTTTGAATCCACCGAGACCGACTGGAAAAAGCTCATCAAGCGCGCCGACATCGATGCCATCGACATCGTCACGCCGAACGACTCTCACGCCGAGATCGCCATCGCCGCCGCCCGCGCGGGCAAGATGGTGCTCTGCGAAAAACCGCTCGCGCTGAACGGCGCGCAGGGGGAGGAAATGGTCCGTGAGATCGAGAAAGCCGGCGTCCCGAACACCGTCTGGTACAATTACCGCCGCATCCCCGCGGTCACGCTCGCCAAGCAGATCATCGACTCCGGCAAGCTTGGGAAAATTTTCCACTACCGCGCGAACTTCCTCCAGGACTGGACGATCAGCGCCGATCTCCCGCAGGGCGGCGCCGGCCTCTGGCGGCTCGATGCCAAGGCCGCCGGCAGCGGCGTGACTGGCGACTTGCTCGCGCACTGCATCGACACCGCGCTCTGGCTCAATGGCTCGATCATCGACGTCAGCGCGATGACCGAGACCTTCATCAAGGAGCGCAAGCACGTTCTCACCGGCAAAGTCCAGCCAGTGAAGATCGACGACGCCGCCATCTTCTTCGGCCACTTCGCCAATGGGTCGCTGGCCCTTTTCGAGTCCACCCGGTACGCCCGCGGCCACAAGGCGCTCTACACCCTCGAAATCAACGGTGCCAATGCCTCGATCCGCTGGGATCTGCACGACCTGCACCGCCTCCAGTACTTCGATCACAGCGACGAAGGCATCGTCCGCGGCTGGCGTTCGGTCCACGTCACCGACAGCGACCAGCCCTACATGAAAAACTGGTGGGTGCCGGGGCTGCAGATCGGCTACGCCGAAAGCTTCACCCATCAAGTCGCAGACTTTCTCACCGCCGCAGCCGCCGGCAAAGCGCTGCCGCCGACCTTCCGCGACGCGCTGGAAACCCAATACGTCTGCGACGCGGTGCTCAAAAGCGCGAAAACCCGAAAATGGGAAAAGGTCAAGCGCACCGCGGCCGCGAAGAAACCGAGGAAATAAGCCAAAAGTTGGTGCGGAACTCGTAGTCCTTGCTCAGGCGGCGGAATTGGTGGATCCAGCCGATAACCTGTTCGACAACCTGCCATTCGACGTCGTTGAGGATCAGTCGAAGAACGCGGTCAGGGATAACGTGATACAATATATGTCATATAAAATCGGCCTGTGCGAACTCCGGCCCGTCGGCGGTCGTGGAAACGTCCCCGGTCGCCGCTCTCTCGCCGGTTGTGGAACAGGGCGAAAGCCAAGTCGAGGATGCGGGCGGTAGCTATGGGTCGGGGTCCGCGCGAAGCGCGGCCACGACCTTTAGCTATTTGCCATATCTCGAGAATAGTTTAACAGGCCTTAACCTCTACTCTGACGAGAATGGCCGAATCGGCGCTGTTGACGGCACGCTGGCGATGGATAGTTTCTATCCATGCCCGCTCGTCCCGCCCGGTCTTTTCGCGAACGTTCCACACGTCCCGAGTTCCGGTGCAACGGTTGCGGCAGGGTCGCTGAACTCGTCGTCATGGATTCCCTTTCTGGGGGGAAAAGCCGGGTTGCCTGCATCGTATGCTCGCAACCCGGCGCAACCTCTCGCCCCGCCCAACGGCCATGAAAGCGCGTTGTCCGCTCTGCCTCCAGAGGGCGGCTTTGCTGCCCTCCAGTCGCGCGAACGGGCACTCGGTTTGCACGGCCTGTCACGTCGATCTCGGGACGCAAGCGGAGCGCGCAGCGGGCATGAGGGATGCGAGCCAACGGCGAGAGAAAATGCCCATGCCGCCAAAGGCATCAAGACCGGCTGGAAGCCGCATCGGGGTGCGGCCTCGGCTTTTCGCGACGGCGCGGATGGCTGCAAGTCCACGCCCCCTTTCCCGTTCATTGTCGGCAACGTAGCGGAACGCCAGTCTCCACCTTCGAGACCTCTGGGCAAGCGGAGCGCGCAGCCCCCCCGCGTTGGCGCGGAAACGGCTCTGGCGCGGGTTCTGGCCGGCGAGTCGATCATTGCCCGCCCGGTCATTCGTGTCTCGGTCGTGGCGCTCCGCGTGCATCAGCTCCTCGCCCTGGTCAACGAGTGCCCGCTCGTCATGCAAGGCGAAGATGCTTGGCGGCGGATTTACGACGGGGTAAGCGCGCTCCGCTCGGACATGCTTTGGCTTAACGATCACGCCCATTTTGACGGCCCTTCTCGGCTCGTGGTGGATGACGCGTCAACAAGCCACGAAGCAAGTCCCGCGCCGTGCGGTGAGATCGACGTGACGGACGAGCTTGCCAAGCGTAAGCGGAAATCATCGAAACAGCGCAAATCATTAGCCGCTGCTATATGTCATATAAAATCTGATGATCTCCCCAAGGGGAATTTCTGATCTGTTTGTACTGTCAACATTACAACTGCGCGGATTACGTGGCGGTGCGTTTCTCACTTCCTGAAAATTGTCATAGTGAGAACCAGAGACATCAAATCGAGACTCGACACCGCCTACATGCGGAAAGGTCGCGGCACGCCTGAGCAACAGGAACAAGCCCTCAAGGAACACGCGCAACTCCGCGCTCTGGCCCGCATCCGCAAGCGCCAGTTCAGCCAGCAACGCCGGGCGCTGGCGCATCCAGAAAACCCGCCCCCTCCGCCGCCATCCGGCGGTCTCAAACGCGGCCCTAAGCCAAACCCGTTCCTCGAAAAGTCGGAACACGGTCTGCACACGCAACTTACTAAACGTGAAAAAAATGGCTTTGAAGCTCTGCGCAAACGACTTGCGCCGTACGCTACGCCGTCCGTCTTCTTGCGCTGGCTGATCTGCGAAGGACTCGAACGCTACCGGCGCAAGGACTGCCCGACCACGCCCTTCGCCGTCGATCTCAACTCGTTGGAACCTCGACAAATGCGGTCAGCCGGAGCCGCGCGAAGCGCGGCCCGGCTGGCCGCTTAATCTTGTACTATTACAAACAACTCCGCCAACCAATGCCCTCGAAAAAATCGAAATGTGCGTTCCAATTCAGTGTCGAATCGCTGAGCGACGATGTGTCACATCTGTTCATGTGGACTTTCACTTGGGCAGATGCTCTCGATCTTTCGGACGCCTCCAAGCGGTGGAGCCGCTTTCTGTCAGACCGTGACGGTTTTCGCGCAGCATTCCCCTGCGCTTTCGGCCTTCGAGTTTTCGAGATTCATCCCGGAAAACTCATTCTCGGTGAGCGACTGTCGCACGGATTGCCTGTCCACGCGCTGTTCAACCAGTGGCTGTCCGTTGACATCGTTCGCTCAATTTGGACCCGCAAAGGCGGAGGACGAATTCATGTGAAAAGCATCCCAAAGGAAAAGGCGATTTACGTTGGCAAGTATCTCGCCAAGGCCCGCCCCGAAGGCTTGAACGGGCATCGGCTCTGGGCTCCGTCTGGCGATTGGGAAGCGTCGAAGGTGAGAGATATTGTCGTGGATTCCGATTGGAGCAAAACCTACCGGCTACTCGCTGCAACCATTTCAGGATTCACCGACCTGCGATGGGACCAGAGGGCGCGCATAGTTTCGCGGGTTTGCCTCGGCGTGTCATTTCCACAGGCCCTCGTCTTCATCGGTCTGGAAGAAAATTGGGACGCGGATTCGGAGGCGAGGCAGGAAGATTTTGAAAGTCTTTCCGACACCGAAGGCCGTTGACAGGCCGAAAGAATCCAGCCGGAATAGACAAAATGATTTCGCCCACTCCTTGTTAGGCCTAACACGCGTGTCAGGATGACCGGCAGAAACACCATGCAAAGCCCGAACAAAATTATTCCTGCACCAAAGATCATAGCGGCGGCAATCGTCTCCATCGCCGGCCTCGCATGGTGCCAAAGCCTTTTGACGAGCGAGCGCGTGAACCAGCTTTCATTCGTCTCACTTGTGGCGCTCGTTGTTCTGGCAGGATTATTCATAGCATTTAGCGACCGAATCAAAACCCTCAACCTCCGACAACTCAGCATTGATCTTGAGCGCGTCGAGGAAGCCCGCAAAGACGTTGAGGCACGCGCCGCAGAAATCCGAAGGATCACATTCTCGCTGGCTGAGATCACCTTGTTCATCACCGCCATTGAGGGGCGAGTCCGTGGAGAAGGCGAAGCTGACGTGAACACGCCTTGGCTTGAATCGAAGGTTCGCGAACTCCTTCACTCCGCATCTGCGACTCCCGAAGAACAATCCAAAACATTCCGTCTCTTCTCGGCAGCGAAGGAGTTGGACAGTCTCCGCGATACGCTCGTCGGAAAGGAATGGGTGAAACGGTGGAATGCTATTCGTGAGCAAATCAACGATGAAACAAAACCAATGGCCTAAAACATCCCGTGAAAGCACTTTTTGAGCGGTTTCGGCTCATCCGTGCGGCAACAGCACAACAAATCGAAAAGTGGTCTGACGATCTCATTCTGCTCCTGCGCGAAACCGCTCAGAAGGAAGCCTCCCTTGTCGAGGCATACGTTGACCAGATTCGGAAGCTCAATCCCGATATGGACAGTCTGGCGCTTGCTCAACGCATTGTTCGCCGGCGTTCACTCAAGGCCGGTGGTCTCGGCGGCGTGTGCGGGCTTGGCGGTTTTATCACGATGCCCGTCACCCTTCCCACAAACCTTTACTACACCTTTCGCATACAGGCGCGAATGGTTCTTGCCATCGCTCATATCTACGGTTGGAACATCCGCGACGAAGACGTAATTACTGACATGCTTTTGGTCATGGGCGGAGCATCTAGCCTCCAAGCCGCAAAGAATGTTGGGATTCCGATAGCTCAGGAATTCGCCAAGAAGGCCGTTCAGAACTACATCAACCGCGAAGTGATGAAGAAAATCAACAAAGTCGTGAGCCGCAAGATCATTACCAAAGCAGGCGAGAAGAGTCTCGTGAGCTTTGCGGAGCTTGTCCCGTTACTAGGCGCTCCCGTTGGTGCGGCATTCGACTACTTCGGCACTCGCGCTGTCGGCAGAGCAGCAATCACATTCTACAGCACATGAACTCATTTTCGTTGTCCAATCACCCCGCGGCAGCGGCAGCCCTGAGCAGTTCCCCCCGAACGGCTCGCGCCGAGCAGCCATCGGAGATCGTTCCGCGCACCGCGAAGCGGCAAACTCGCAGAGCATGCTCGATGCTAGAAAACCGCACCGCTCCCCTGCACGCTTTCTCCCATCGCCAAGCAACGGCCATGCCGCCCACCCGACATCAGCATAAAAACTGACGTTGTAATCTCTATTTCAGACAGTTGTGACATATTGATAGATTCTTTAAGAATCCTCGTTCCGTGTGAACATGGACGTGCGCAGAGGCAACGTTGATCCCAGCATGTCGGAGACGCGCGACGGGTATTCTCGGATCGAGAAGGGCGGCGCCTGGTTGCGCCGCGCCCGGCGTGGAATGCCAGCTTCCCAAAAAAATGCCGCTTGCTCAGCGCTCCGCGATCGGCACCACTTTTTTCCCCACCGGCGCGCCGGTGTATTCGCTGAGCGGGCGGAAGAGGCGGTTGTCGGCGAGCTGCTCGAGGATGTGCGCGGTCCAGCCACTCATGCGCGAAATGGCGAAAATGGGCGTGAACAAATCCGTGGGGATGCCGAGCGAGTAATAGACCGTGGCGCTGTAGAAATCGACGTTCGCATTGAGCCCCTTGCGCTCTTTCATGATCGTGGCGATGCGCTCGCTCATCTGGATCCACTTCGCATCGCCGAGCTCTTCGCTGAGCTTGATGGCCATGGCCTTGAGGTGCGGTGCGCGCGGGTCGAGCACTTTGTAAACGCGGTGGCCGATCCCCATGATCTTCTTCTTCTGCGCAAGGGCGTCCTCGATCCACTGGTTCACATTTTCGAGCGAGCCGATCTCCTGGAGCATGTGGATGACGCCCTCATTGGCCCCGCCGTGCAGCGGCCCCTTGAGCGCGCCGATGGCGGCGCTGACTGCGGAATACATGTCGCTCAGGGTGCTGGCGACGACCCGACCGGTGAAGGTGCTGGCATTGAAGCCGTGCTCGGCGTGCAGCACGTAGGCGACATCGAGGGTCTGGACGGCTTCAGTGCCTGGTTCCTCGCCGGTCATCAACCACAGGAAATGCGCCGCCTCGCTCAAGTCCTTGCGAATGCGTGGCAGCGGCTGGCCGGAGCGGGCACGGTGAAAATACGCGGCCACAATGCCGATCTGCGCGACGAGCTTGATGGCAATGGCCTGGCTCTCCGACATGTCGAGGTCGTGGCGCACAGTCGGGTAGCAGCCCAGCATGCTCACGACAGTCCGCATGATGTCGATGGGCGCAGCGGTCTTCGGTGCGGAGGTGATGAAATCGAGGACGCCCTGCGGCAGCTCGCGTTCGGCGCGCAGCGCGGTGGTCAGGGCGTCGAGTTCACGCTGGGTGGGAAGGCGGTTGTGCCAGAGCAGATGAACCACTTCCTCGTAGCTGACTTTGCCGGCGAGTTCATTGATATCGTAACCGCAGTAGATGAGCTGGCCGATGTCCCCGCGGACGTCTCCGATGCGGGTTTCAGCGGCGATGATGCCTTCGAGTCCTCGTGAAATAACAGCCATGGGAGATTTGTGAATTAGGAGTTGGGGTTTATGGATTTCGCGGCCCGGAGCAAAATGCCCGCGGAGGATACTGAAAAAAGAATCCGTGAAGATGCACGCCGCGCCGCGTGCGCCGCAAGTGCGAAGCGCTGAGAAAACGCACAGCGGGGTGAATTCCCGCGCAATCCCATTTTCCAGACGCGATCATTGGCAGACTGGGGGTGTTTCCCTACGCGATCCCGACTGCGACGGCTCCCGCGATGTCAACCTCCTGCGCCACGCCCGGCGACCTGCCGGATGTTGATGGTGACAAATTCTGCGGGCTTCAGGGGCGCAAATCCGACGACGATGTTGAGCACTCCGGCCTCGATGTCGGAGTGCGTCATCGTCGTCCGGTCGCATTTGAGGAAATACGCTTCCTTCGGCGTCCGGCCGGCAAACGCGCCTTGCCGGAACATCTCTTGGAGGAACACGCCGACGCTCAACCGCAAGCGCGCCCAGAGCGGTTCGTCGTTTGATTCAAAGACCGCCCACTTCGTCCCGCGAAAAACACTTTCCTCAATGAACAGAGCCGTGCGCCGCACCGGGATGTATTTGAATTCCGATGCGCTCTGGTCATCGCCCGCCAGTGTTCGCGCGCCCCATGTCACGAAGCTCCGGCCGGGAAAGGAGCGCAGGCAATTGATGCCGCGTGGATTGAGCCGCCCACTCTCTGCATCGGTGAGAACACGCGCGAGGCCGGTCAAACCCGTGAGCGTGGCGTCCGTCCTGGCAGGCGCTTTCCACACCCCCCGTCCGGCATCCGTCCGCGCGATCAATCCGGCGACCGTGCCGCTCGGTGGCGAGAGCCGCGGCTGGCCGGGGTTCAGCGGGTCGGAGATGCGCACCCACGGATAGTAGATCGCCGCGTGGCTCTTCGACTGAAAAGCCATGCGTGGCACTGCCGCTTCGATCTGCTCGGGCGTCTGGGCGCTGGCGGGCGGATCGACGATCAGAAACGCCCGGCGCATTTCGCAATAGCCGGCGGCGAGCGCGATGGCGACTGGCAGCGTGATTCCCGGGAGCACGAGGAGATTGAGCAAGTCCACTGCATCCAAAGCCCGAAGACCCGCTTGGAGTTGCCGCTGATTCGGACGTGCCGCCACGCGGACCACCCACGCCTCGCTTCCGCCATTAAGGAAAAACTGCCCCACAGCGTAACCGATTTCGTGCGCGGCCGACAGACCGCCGAATCGCCCTTCCCATTCGGCGAGGCTCGAGACTCGAACCGCTCGGTTGACCGGACCGCGGCGGGCCGGGCCGACGAAAGCCGTGACCGATGTGGCGACGCCAGGGATGGTTCTTACGCCGTTCGGGATTTCATCCACGTAAATGCCGGGGTATGTCGGGCGGGCGGGCATGGTGACGACTTCAGGAACGGTGTCTGAAGCGTAGCGGTCATCACGCCTTGCCCCAATGACGCAGCAGCGTGTCGGCCATGACCGACGGCGTCTCGGCGATGGCGATGCCGGCGGCCTTGAGCGCGGCGATCTTGCCGGCGGCGGTCCCCTTCCCGCCCGAGACGATGGCCCCGGCGTGACCCATGCGGCGTCCGGGAGGCGCGGTGGCGCCGGCGATGAAGGCGGCGATGGGCTTCCGGCAATGCGCCGCGCCCCACGCGGCGGCCTGCTCCTCGGCGTCGCCGCCGATTTCGCCGATCATGATGATGGCCTCGGTCTCGGGGTCTTCATTGAACATCTTCAGCACGTCGGTGTGATTCGTGCCATTGACCGGATCGCCGCCAATGCCGACGCAGGTGCTCTGCCCAAAGCCGCGCGTGGTGAGCTGCCACACGGCCTCGTAGGTCAGCGTGCCGCTGCGCGAGACGACGCCGACGTTGCCGCGTCGGTGAATGTAGCCGGGGGCAATGCCGATGCGGCAGCCGCCGTGCGATTTCTCGCCGGTGCCGGGCGTGACGAGGCCGGGGCAGTTCGGGCCGATGAGCCGCGTCTGCGCGCCCTGCATGGCAAACTTCACGCGCACCATGTCATTGACCGGGATGCCTTCGGTGATGGCGACGGCGAGAGCCAACCCGGCATCCACGCACTCCATGATCGCGTCAGCGGCGAAGGGCGGCGGGACGAAAATGGTGCTGACGGTCGCGCCGGTTTCGCGCGCGGCTTCGGCCACGGTGTCGAAGATCGGCACGCGATGCGCGCCGTGTTCAAAGACCTGCCCGCCCTTGCCCGGCGTGACGCCGGCGACGAGCTGCGTGCCGTAGTCGAGCGACAGGCGCGCGTGACGCGAGCCGAAGTCGCCGGTGATGCCTTGGACGAGGATGCGGGTGGCGGGGGTGACGAGAATGGCCATTGGGGAAAGTCGGAAGTCGGAGAGCGGAGGACGGAAGTTTAGTGCGCGTGGCGTTTGTGGATGATGATTTTGTTGCCGTCAGGATCGCAAACCATCGCGAAGCGACAGACCGGAGAATCCATCGGGGCCATGAAAATCGTCACGCCGTTGGCTTGCAAATGCGTGATCGCGGCATCGACGTCATCGACTTCCAGCGCGACGCAGGTGCCCTGCGGCGAAGGCTGCCACTGCTCCCCGTAACTGCCGATCCCGAGCGTCCCCGCGCCGATGTCGTATTCGATCCACATGCCGCCGGCGGATTCCATCGTCGGCTTGAGGCCGAGGATGTTTTCGTAAAAGGCGCGGGCGCGGGCGATGTCGGTGACGGGAATTCCGGTGAAGGCGATTTCGGAGATTTTCATAATGGCTTGGTCAGGCTGCCTGCTTGACTGCGGCGACGATCTTTTTCGCCGCGTCGGCGAGGTCGTCGGCGGCGATGATGGCGAGGCCGCTGCCGGCGAGCGTGGCTTTGCCGGCGGCGACGTTGTTGCCTTCGAGGCGGACGACGAGCGGGATGCTGAGCGCGGTTTCTTTCGCGGCGGCGAGGATGCCGGTCGCGATGATATTGCAGTCCATGATGCCGCCGAAAATGTTCACAAGGATGCCCTCCACGCGCGGATCGCTGAGGATGATCTTGAAGGCCGCCGTGACCTGCTCCTTGGTCGCGCCGCCGCCGACATCGAGGAAGTTCGCGGGCCTGCCGCCGGCGTATTGGATGATGTCCATCGTGGCCATCGCGAGGCCCGCGCCGTTGACGAGACAGGCGATGTTTCCGTCGAGGCCGATGTAGTTGAGGTTGAACTCGCTGGCTGCGACTTCGCGCGGATCTTCCTCGCTCTTGTCGCGCATGGCGACGATCTCGGGCTGCCGGTAGAGCGCGTTGTCGTCGAAGTTGAATTTGGCATCGAGCGCGATGAGTTCGCCGGTCTTGGTGACGACGAGTGGGTTCACCTCGATTTGCGAGCAGTCGCGCGCGACGAAGAGTTTGAACATGGCGCTGAAAAGCTTTGCCGCCGCGCCGATCTGCGCGCCGGAGAGGCCGAGCGCCTTCGCCAGCTTGCGCGTCTGGTAAGGCTGCAGACCGAGCACGGGATGGATGGGTTCGCGAAAGATTTTCTCCGGCGTGTGCTCCGCGACATGCTCGATGTCCATGCCACCCTCGGTGCTGGCGATGACCACCGGCGCGCTACTTGCGCGGTCGAGGAGAATGGCGAAATACAACTCGCGCGCGATCGTGGCCGGCTCGGCGATGAGCACTTTGCTGACAAGCTTCCCCTCCGGCCCGGTCTGATGCGTCACGAGCGTCTGCCCGAGCATTTTCCCGGCGAGGTCGCGCACCTGATCCACGGACGTCGCCATGTGGACGCCGCCGCGAAAGCCGCTCGTGAACGTCCCCTTCCCCCGCCCGCCCGCATGGATCTGCGCCTTCACCATGAACTCTTTCGTGCCGAGCTTCACCGCCACGGCGGCGGCCTCATCGGCGCTGCTGGCGACCGCGCCTTTTGTCGTGGCGACGCCAAATTTCTCAAAAAGTTCGCGCGCTTGGTATTCGTGGATATTCATCGGGCGGCAGAAGCTATGGGAAGCCGCGCCGCCGTGGCAAGGAATGACCGCACGGAAGGTCTCCCCGGCTCTAAAAGGTATCGCCGCGCTGCTTGCCCCGCGCAGTGGCGCGCATTAAGAAGGGCGCTCTTTTTCCTCATGCCCGACGCCCTCGCACCCAGCGCTCCGCCAGTCACTTCCTCCGCGTCTCTCCCCCCGATCCGCGTGCGGGCGAAGTTCTTTTTCGAGGGCGACCAAAAGTGGTTTATCAAGGGCGTGACCTACGGACCGTTCGGGCCGGATGCGGCGGGCGATTTCGTCGGCGACCCGCAGAAGGCGCGGCTGGATTTTGCGCTGATGCAGGAGATGGGAATCAACCTCCTGCGGATCTATCACGTCCCGCCCGCGTGGTTTCTCGATCTCGCGCGCGAGTTCCGGCTGCGCGTCCTCATTTCCATTCCGTGGGCGGAACACATCGAGTTTCTGAACAACGCGAAAATCCGCCGGCAGGTCGAGGAGACGATCCGCGCAGGCGTGGCGAAAAACGCGGGCCACCAGGCCATCTTCGGCTACTACGTCGGCAACGAGATTCCCTTCGCCATCGTGCGCTGGCTCGGCGCGCGGCGGGTCATCGAGTTTGTCGAGAAACTCATCCGCATTGCCCGCGCGGCGGATCCGCGCGCGCTTTTTAGCTACGCCAGCTATCCGCCCACGGAGTACCTGCTCCCAAGCAACGTCGATTTCGTTTCCTACAACGTCTATCTTGAGCGGCAGCGCGATTTTGAAAAGTATCTCGCCCGCCTGCAAAACCTCGCCGAGGACAGGCCGCTGATCTTTGGCGAATTCGGCATGGATACGATCCGCAAAGGGGAGGACGAACAGGCCGGCGTGCTCGCGTGGCATCTCGAAAGCGTGGTCCGCGGCGGCGCGGCGGGGACGATCTTTTTCGCGTGGACGGATGAGTGGTTCACCGGCGGGCACGACATCACGGACTGGGCCTTCGGTCTCGTGACGCGCGAACGCCAGCCAAAGAAAGCCTTCCATGCGCTGCAACAGTATCTGCGCGGCGAGAGTTCGATGACGCAGCGCGTGGCGCTCCCGCGCCATCCGAAAGTCAGCGTGATCGTGTGCAGCTACAATGGTGGTCAGACCCTCGGCGACTGCTTGCGCTCGCTCGATGAAGTGACCTATCCCGACTTCGAGATCATCCTCGTGGATGACGGCTCGAAAGATGATTCGCAACAGCTCGTCCGCGCCTGGCTCGGCGAGCGTCGCGCCCGCGTGCCCGCCGTCGTGAAAGACGAAAGCGCCGTGGTGAATGGACAGCACCACGAGGCGCGCTGCGAAGTCTATGACGGCGGCGGCATGCTGCCCGGTTTCATCCACATCGTGCAGCCCAATATGGGCCTGAGCTACGCGCGCAATGCCGGGGCGCACGCCGCGCGCGGCGAGATTTTCGCCTACACCGACGGCGACTGCATGGCCGATCCCGACTGGCTTTACTTCATGGTCGGCACGCTGCTGAGCGGCGATTACGCGGGCGTCGGCGGGCCGAACATTTCGCCGCCCGCGGTCAATTGGATCCAGGCCGCGGTCTGCGCCGCGCCCGGCGGGCCGAGCCATGTGCTGCTCACGGATGTCGTGGCCGAGCACATCCCCGGTTGCAACATGGCCTTTCACCGTGCGGCGTATGAAAGCGTTGGCGGCTTCGACACCGAGTACCGCAAGGCTGGCGACGACGTGGACTTCTGCTGGCGGTTGCAGACGAACGGCGGCGTCATCGCCTTTTCGCCGAGCGCCATCGTCTGGCACTACCGCCGCTTCACGCTCAAAGCGTTTCGCGCGCAGCAGGAAGGCTACGGCGAGGCGGAGTCGATGCTGCGCTTCAAGCACCTCATCTTTTTCGGCCCGACCGGCACCGCGAAATGGAAAGGCCAGATTTACGGCGCGCCGCGCTTCACCTGGTTCTTCAACAAGCCCGTCATCTACCACGGCGTCTTTGGCCAGGGCTTGTTCCAGTCGATCTATCCCACACCGCAGAGCGAGTTGGCGGCATATCTGAGCAGCATCGAGTGGGTCGTGCTCACCGGTTTCATTGCCGTGCTCGGCTGGCCGCTGGAAAAAATCCGCATGGTCCCGCTGCTCATGTTTCTCGGCACCTTCCTCGTGGCGCTCAGCTACATGCTGCACGCCCGCATCGAGCCAAAGTTCGACACCATCGGCGCGCGGCTGCTCGTCGCGTTCATGGCCTTCATGCAGCCGCTCGGCCGTGGTTGGGCGCGCTATTTCACCTGGATGAAATACAAGCAGACGCCACGCGCGGTCATTGCCACCCCCGAGCCGGGCGTCCCCGCGGCGAGCCACCAGGGCGGGAACTCGAAGATCGATCTGTGGAATGAGACCGGCAAAGGCCGGGAGCAATTGCTGACCGAGATTTTCCAACTCCTCGAAGACGAAGGCTGGCGCTACTCCGCGGACACCGGCTGGAAGGACTGGGACCTGCAAATCTACGGCACGGAGTTTTGGAGCATCAATGTCTCCACCGTGACCGAGTACCACGGCGGCCCGAAATGCCTGACGCGCG
>JBBQCM010000154.1:0-14423 GCA_038318725.1 Chthoniobacterales bacterium | reverse complement strand
TCCTAGCAGCCTGTCGGACTTCCAAAGTCCGGGAGGACTGACAGATTGTAAGGGGATGGCTGCGCGCTTCGTCAATATCGACCACGACACTCCGCTGTTGCTGCCGCCCGATCTGCGTGAGTGGGTGCCGGCCGATCATCTCATCCACTTCATCATGGATGCCGTCGGGTTGCTCGATTTGAGCGCGGCGCGCGTCAACCACAGTGGCAGCGGCAGCGAGCCGTTC
Source organism: Chthoniobacterales bacterium (assembly GCA_038318725.1). Classification (GTDB taxonomy): domain Bacteria; phylum Verrucomicrobiota; class Verrucomicrobiia; order Chthoniobacterales; family Chthoniobacteraceae; genus Chthoniobacter. Next base: position 14,197 of record JBBQCM010000154.1, on the reverse strand, counting down.
CCGCCCTCGCTGATGCTCGGGTTGCTCATTTACAGCTACGCCACGGGCACTTTCAGCAGCCGACGGATCGAGAAGAACACCCATGAGCAGGTGGCCGTCCGGCTGCTCTGCGCGGACCATCATCCCGATCACGACACCATCTGCACATTCCGGCGCGAGAATCGCGCGCTGCTGGCCAGCAGCTTTCATCAGGTGCTGGAGACGGCGGCGCGGCTCCGCGTGTTGCGGGTCGGCGATGTCACGCTGGCCCTCGACGGGACCAAGATCCTCGCCAATGCGAGCAAACACAGCGCCGTCAGCCACGGCCATGCCGTGACGCAGATGGTCCTGCTCGAAGACCAGATCGCGCAGCTTTTACACAAGGCCGAAGAGGCCGACAGTAGACCGCTCGAAGATGGGCTGACGGTGCCGGCGGAATCGAGCGGAGCGAGATAGCCAAAGGGCGGAGCCTTTGCCCGAAGGGCAGCGCCGGAGGGCGCTGGCAACTGGCGCGCCGGCAGGATCGGCTCGAAAAACTGCGCGCCGCCACCGCGGAGATCGAAGCGCGCGCCAAGGAGCGTCACCGCACGGAGATGGCCACCTTTGCCGAAAAGCAAAAGCGGCGTGAGGAGCCGCCGACCGCCGGTAAAAAGCCCAAGGGCCGCGCCCCGCAGCCGCCGCGTGAAGGCCCACGGAGTCAGGATCAAGACAACTTCACCGACCCCGAGAGCCGGATCATGAAGACCAGCGCGGGCTTCGCGCAGAGCTACAACGCGCAAGCAGCGGTGGAAGTCGAGAGCCGGCTGCTGGTCAGCCAGGCGGTGGCCGCCGTCGAGTGCGGGCACGACGGGCAACCCGGCCCGGTCGTGTATGCCGCCACCGGACGCCAACCGCACGGCCGCAGCGTCGAGGCGCTCGAAAAGCGAGCCGACCCACCTGAGCCCGAGCCTGGAGCGAGCGCCGCTGCCGTGATGGCGAACCGGCTCGCCAGCCAAGCCGGACGCGAGCGCTACGCCCTGCGCAAACAGACCATCGAGCCCGTGTTCGGGATCATCAAAGCGGCGCTCGGGTTCCGGCGCTTCAGCCTGCGCGGCCTGGACCAGGTGCGCAACGAATGGACGCTGGTGACCCAGGCCGACAACCTCAAGCGCCTCTTCCACCTCGGCGTGCGCCTGCAGGCAGCCTGAAGCGGACAAAGCGCCCGATCCCCTCCAACGCCACCAACAACTCCGCTCCCCGGTCCACGGGCGAAGTCCCCTGCAACCAAACAAATTTTCGCTCTGTGCGACCGATCCACGCAATCCCAGCGCGGATGTCCGACAGGCTGCTAGGAGGCTGCCCGCGGCGATCCGTTCCGGCGATATCGCCGGGAACGATCCTTGCCGCGTGCGGTCAGATCTCACGGAGAAACCTTGCTGCTGTCGCTGGCAGACACTTGGAGCACCCCCAAAAATTTTAAGGGCAATATGAGGGCAACTGGAAAATATCTCGATCGACCCGAATCGTCGTAAGCTCCTCAGCCTTAATGGTGCACTCGCCGTGACTCGAACACGGAACCTTCTGATTCGTAGTCAGATGCTCTATCCAATTGAGCTACGAGTGCTTTTCCTCAAGCGCCGGGTCCGTTGCCAAAACCGGCGGGCGTTTTTGTATCCCTAGTTGGCCTCCACGTCCACAGAAAATTCCCCACGGCATCCGCATCCCGGATCACCAGCGTGGCGGTGCCCACGCGAGCAGACGTCTGTCAGGCGGCAGGTGCTCCGCAGGGAGCCGCCTCCACCACGCAACACATGGTGCCCAACAAGCTCTAGTGCCGGACCCCACATTCGTAGGCAAACCAGACCGGCTTCAGGTCGGCAAGCGGGACGTGAAGTTTTTCCAGATCTTCCGCGGGTCCGTGGATTTCGATGCGCGTAAGGTCGGAGATTTTCAGCATCGCCGCGATTTCCTCATCCACATTCACGAGATGCTCGAGCGCCCCGGCGGCTCCGATGTAGGCCTCGCGGCAAAAGACGACATCACCGGCGATCGTGAACTCGTAATACACGCACGCCGGTTCGCTCTGGGTTTTTTCCACAAAGGTCCGCAATAGCGCCCGGGCCGCGTCGAGCTGGCCGGGGTGGACGGTAAAGTAGGGATGGATGCTGACGGCAGGCTGGCTCATGGGTGAGGTGTGGTGAAGAGGAACGCGGGAGTTTGTGGCTGATCTGGTTCGCCAAACGCCAGCTTCAAAATCCGTTCACCGCAGCGTGGCCATGTGACGCTCATACTTCACGCGATCGGGGTGGCCCTTGGGCAGCGAGCGGCGCGTGCCGGCGAGCAGTTCCGCGCCGAGGCGGCGGGCCTCGGCGGGCTGGCGTGCGTTTTTGCGCAGGATCGAGTATTCGTAGAGCACTTGAAGCGTGTTGGGATGCTCCGCGCCTGGCGACAGGCGCAGCCCAGCGAGCGCGCTTTCGTAAAGCTGCACAGCGGCGGCGGTGTTGTCCGGGCCGGCCTTGTCGCGCAGGACATCGGCCAGCGCGGCCATGCTGTCGAGCGTCTCGGGATGCTCGGGGCCAAGGCTCCGGGAAAAGCCGGCGAGCGCCGCGCGCGCCACCGCCTCCGCTTCGGAAAGCGCGGCGCGTTTGCGCAAGGCGCGGCAGAGGCTGCGCATGGTCGCGAAGACATCAGGGTGTTCCGAGCCGAGGGCTTTCTGCCGGCTCGCGAGACAGCGGCGGTAGAGCGCTTCCGCCTCGGGAAAAGTTCCGGCCTCCAAGTGATACGCGGCGTAATTGGCCAGCGCGCGGAGGGTCTCGGGATGCTCCGCGCCCTGCACCCGCTCGCGCACTTCGAGGCAGCGCCGATAAATCGGCCCGGCAGCGATGAGGTCGCCTTTGCGCAGAAGCAGATTGGCGAGGTTGCCTTCGCCCGCGAGGGTCGAGGGGTGCTCGGGTCCGAGCTTGCGCTGAAGCGCGTTCACGAGCTGGTGGTAGAGCGGTTCGGCGGCGGCGTAGTCGCCCACGTCGGAAAGCACACCGGCGAGGTTATTGAGCATCGAGAGCGTATCGGGGGCGTCCGGCCCGGCGACCCGCTTCATCGCTTCCCAGCCGCGGCGGTAGAGCGCCTCCGACGCCGCAAAATCGCCGCGCGCGTTGAGCACCATGGCGAGGTTGTTCAAGCTGCCGAGGGTGTGCGGATGCTCGGGGCCAAGGGTGCGCTCGCGGGCTTCCAGACAGGCGCGGTGCAGGGTCTCGGCCTCGGCGTCCTGCCCGCGCACATGGAGCAGATTGGCGAGATTGTTGACCGCTGCGAGGGTGTCGATGTGCGCTGGCCCGAGCTGACGCTCGCGCTCCGCGAGGCACTGGCGAAAAAGCGGTTCGGCACCGGCATAGTCGCCGTTTTCCTGGCGGCGCAACGCTTCCTCTTCCAGCGCGACCGGCGACACCTGCGCGACGGTCGGCGAAGGAACCGGCGCCACTCTTTCGCGCGGTGGACGCTTCCACCCGATGAACAGCACCAGCCCGGCCACCGCCACCCCGATCGCGAGGCGCGCGCCCCGTCCGACGGAGCGCCACTCCGCGCGGGCGGCCTCAATCACCTTTTGCAAAATGGACGAATGCGAGTCGATGCTGCACACCTTAACGCGCGCCGGGCCGCCATCGCGAGCCTTTCAAGCGGCCAGCGGCGTGCCCGCCGGCCAGGCGGTCACGCGCCCGGCGGCGCGATGCAGCGCCCCGTCGATCGCGCCATCGGGCAGCGCCTTGTCCTCCGAGCGCTGATTGAAACACACCGCCCAACTCAAGCCGTCATGCCGGCGGACGAGCAGCGTCGAGGTGCCGGGGAGACTGCCATTGTGCCAGTAATTGGCCCGGCCGTCTGAACCCACGGGCCGGACGTTCCAGCCGCTCGCGTAATAACTGGACGCGAGCGCACCATCCGGCTTGCGGGAAACCGGAGGAGCGGGCGGCGTGTAGAGCGTGGCCAAAGTCGCGGCCCGGAGCAGCGGCGAGTGCGCGGGGTCGTCGAGCGCCGCGGCAAAGCGGACGAGATCGACCACCGACGCGATCCAGCCGCCGTGCGCCGCCATCGCCTCCAGATAAAAGCCGCCGTAGGGCCACGGCACCTTTTCCGGCGGCCCCTCGAAGACACTCCGCGCCAGTCCCTCCTTCGCCTCATAATAGCAGACTTCGCCCACTGCCTGCCCCTCCTTCCGCGAGGCCCCGAGCCGCATCCCGCGGATGCCCGCCGGCGCGAGCACCTTTTCCTGGACATACTTCTCATAGCTCTGCCCGGTGACTTTCTCGATGATCCGCCCGAGCACGCAATAGCCGAAATTCGAGTAGGCATAGGCGCTGCCCGGATCGGAATCGAGCGGTCGGCCAAACATCCAGCGGATCACCGCATCGGGCGCGGCCGGCGGGCGGAGTTGGAGATCGCGGGCGATCTCGCGGGAGCGAAACATCGGGTCGCCCGACTTATCACGATCCCATCCGCCGGTGTGGTCGAGGAGCTGGCGGATCGTCACCTTCCCCACCCGCGCGTCCGCCGCCTTGGCCGGATCAAAGCCGAGCAGCGCAAACGCTGGCGCGTCGAGACTCAGGCGTCCCGCTTCCGCGAGTTGCTGCACCGCCACGCCAGTGAACGGCTTCGAGATGCTGGCGATGCGAAAGAGCGAGTCGGGTGCCGCCTTCACCCCTCGCTCGCGATCCGCCAGCCCGTAGCCTTTGGCATAGACCAGCCGGCGATCTTTGACGATGGCGAGAGCGCCGCCGGGCACGCCGCGTGGCTCCATGAAGGCCGCCATCTCCGCATCGAAAGCCTGCGCCACCGTCACCTCCTCCGCCGCCCATATCCGGCCCGAACTGGCCGCCAGCAGCCCGAGGCTGGTGCGGAGGAAACGGCGGCGGTGCATCACGCCCGCGAAGAAACGCGGATCCGCCGGGCAAGGCAACGCGCAAGTGGCCGCGCCTCCCACCGCGAGTTTCGCTCACCTCGAGGCGCGTTTAGTAGTTGTAAGTGATTTTTGCGAAGCTGAACGAGACGCTGGCCATGGGCACCGGATCGCGCGCTTCCACCGTCTTGATTCCGGCCAGACCCGGTGTGTCGGTCTCGTCGACGAAACCCGGCCCGCTGAACATCGCGCCGCCTGTGCTCGTCGCCACCGTGGTCCACGGCCCGAAGAGGCTGCGGGCAAACTGAACCCTGATGGTGACGTCGGAGCGCAGCGGATCACGCAGGAAGACCATCGCGAGATGTCGCCCGTCGGCGTAGGTGCGGGCCTGCGGCTGCGGCAGAAGGTGGACGCTGGAACTGCCAGGCGTGAGCACGAGGCCGTACTTCACGAGGTTGGTAATGCCGTCGTTGTCCGGCGTGCCTAGGTCGGGCGCGTCGGCGTCGCCGAGGTAGGTGAGCTTCCAGATGCGGAAGGGTTTGTCCGGCGTGGTGAAGACGACATCTTCACTCGTACTCGTGCCGTCGGCATTGGTGGCGCTGAGGAGGAAGTGATACTTCGTCGCGGGCAGCAGGCCGGTGAGGGCGGCGCTCACGCTTTGCGGGGTGGTGCCGTTATCGGGCGACAGGGCGACCTCGGCGATGCCGCCGTAGGCGGTGGTGGGACCGTAGTGGAAGGCGGCGGTCGCGGCGTGTCCGCCCGGATTCGCCGTGCCGGTGAGGGTGGCGGACTTGTAGGTGACGCCGGTGGCCGGGTCCACGGTGACGACGGGCGGCGAGGGCGGTGCCGGGAAAACCACGCGCACCGGACCATCCGAGGGCGACCAGCTAGCGCCGCCGTCGAGGCTGATCTCGCAGAAGACATCGAAGAAGCTGTCGATGGCGAAATTGCTGGCCAGCGTGCGCACGGTCGTTTTTCCCGTGCTCTGCAGCGTGGGGCTTTCACGGATCATCACTCCGGCGGGGAGGCCACCGCCGCTGAGTTGGAGCGAGAGCATTTCCGTGTCGTAAAGACGGCTGGTCCCATCCACGTAGGTATGCGTGGTCGAGACGAGCGCCGAGGCCGGGCAGGTCGCCGTGAGCGGCGGGCCGCCGGCGACGCTCAGGACGAGGCTCGCGCTCCCGCTGAGGCTGGTTAGCGCCGAGGCACCGAGCGGCGGCCGGGGAGCCGGGGGAGCCGTCACATTCAAATCCAGACTGCCGACCGACGTCAGTGCGGGGAAGGAAAGGCTCGCCCCGGTCCGCTGCGTGAGGCGATCCGGCGGCGGATACGCGTCGGTGGCGACGGGGCTGACGGGCGTGGTGTGTTCGAGTTCGACGTGCATCGCCTGATCGAAGGGCTGCCAGGTCGCGCCGCCATCGACGCTGAGTTCGGTGAAGATGTCGAAGAAGCTGCTCACGCGGAAAGTGCCGTCCGGGTTTGCCTGGCTCACGGTGCGTCCGAGCGATTGCTTCGTCGGGCTTTCGCGGATCATTGTCCCTCCCGGCAGCGTGCCGCTGCCGATCTGCAGCTCGGTGATTTCCATGCGGTACGAATAGGAACTGACAATGAGATCCGCGAACGTAACCACGTAAAAGCACGTCGCTGGGGCGTGATGATGCTGGTAGGTCGCGCCGTCGTCCGTCGAGTAGAGGAAGCTCAACTCGAAGAGCTGCGAGCCCGAGGCCGAGCCGCCGGGCGGCGGTGGTAGAACTGGGCCCGTGCTACTTCTCGGTTCGAACTTCACGGACTTGATGTGCTGGCCGGGGGCGGTGCGCAGCGAGCTGTCGCCAGCGGGCGAAAGGAAGTCACCGGGCGGCGGGAGGAGGTTGCTCTCCACGATCTTCGGCTCGCCCGTGGCGATGTGCTCGACATGCAGGGGCGCGTCGCATTCGGACCAGGTCGCACCGCCATCGAGGCTGACTTCGGTGAAGATGTCGAAGAAGCTGCCGATGCGGTAGCCGCCGGCCACCGCGCGAAGGGTGTGCTTGCCGGTGCTCTGGAGCGTTGGGCTTTCGCGAATCATCACGCCCGGCGGCAGGGTACCGCCGGAGACGGAGAGCTGGAGCATCTCGGTGTCGTAGGTCACCGATCCACCGGCACCGCCGCCGCCGCCGCCGCTGCCCGTCGTCCGCACGGTCTGCGTGCCGGACGCCGTGACGTCGGTATAGGTCGCTCCGCCATCGACCGTGAATTTGGGGATGCGTATGGTGATCGCGCTGACTTTCGTGATCTCCGCGAGCGGTGCCGGCGGCGGGACGCGGCTGGTATCGTCGTCAGTGACGTCGACGTGGACCGTTCGAATGCCGGCGCCGTTGAAATAGGCCGCGGAGGCGCTGTCTTCATCACCTTCCATCTGGCCCCCGAGCGGCAGCCAGTCGGAGGAGGAAAAGACCTCCGGCACATTGCGGCTCAGTTCGAGATGCGTGGAGCTGTCCGACGGTGTCCACGTCGCGCCGCCGTCGATGCTGATCTCGGTGAAGATGTCGAAGAAGCTACTGATGCGGATCTCACTGAGTTTCGGCAGAGAGGGCGATTCCCGAAGCTGGCCGAGCGACTGCTTCGTCGGGCTTTCGCGAATCATCACGCCCGGCGGCAGGCTGCCGCCGATGACATTCAGAGAGAGCATCTCGGTTTCAAAGGCCGCGATCGAAGTCCCGCGGCGCGTGGTGCGCAGGAGGCCGGACGCCGGTGTGGTGACCGGGGAGTAGCTCAGCCCGCCATCGAAGGAAATTTCGCAAACCATTTCGCAAGCGACATCCTGGAACTGCGGCATGCCGGGCATCGCCGGTGGTGGCGTGGACCTGGTCCACTGATGATAACGAAAGTGGCGAAGCTGGATGCCGGAAGCGCCATAGCTTGTCACGTCATCCACCGGACGGTAGTAGGGCGCGGTGCCCTGCGAGAAGACGCCGTTGCGCGGTGGGAAAAAATCCGAGTCGAAGGTATCGACCTCGACCGGCGGCGCGAGGGTGAGGCGCAGCGGATCGTTTGCCACCGACCAGGTGGCCCCGCCGTCGAGGCTGACCTCGGTGAAGATGTCGAAGAAACTGCTGACCTCATAATGGCCCGAGGGCAGCAAACGGACGCTGGTCTTTCCCGTGCTCTGCAGCGTCGGGCTTTCGCGCAGCATTACGCCGGCGGGCAGCGTGCCTCCCGAGAAGTCAAAAGTGACGCACTCCATGGGCTTTTCACCGCTGGCGGTGCTGGCCACGTCGATGGTCGCGACCACCTCGGCCCGGACCCATGAAGAACCGCCAATGGCGATGAGATTCACCTCCGCCTCGCCGCGCTTGGAGTGCCTCAGACTCCCGCCCGGTCCGCTGGTGATCGCCCCGCCTCGCGACATGCCCCAGCTAAAGCTGCTGATCTCGATCCCCCCGGCGGCAAACGTCAGCGGCGGCGAGGACGGAGGCATCGCGTAGTCGCCGGCCAGCGGCGCCGCCCCAGTCGGCCAGACGTAGGCCACGGGCTCCAGGCTCGCGAGTTCGTCATGGAAAACGCTCGGGCTCCCGACGGACGGCGACCACGTCATGCCGCCATCCACGCTGCACTCGCAGAAGACATCGAAGAAGCTGCCGATGCGATACTGCCCGTCCGGCGCCAGCCGGACCGAGGTGCGCCCGAGCGACTGCTTCGTGGGGCTTTCGCGAATCATCACTCCGGGTGGCAGACCGCCGCCGGAGAGCGAAAGCGCGAGCATTTCCGTATCGAAAAAGCGCACGCCAGCGCTGTCTATCTGGCTGGCGTAACGGCAGGTGCCGTCCCAGCAATGCTCGCCGCCCCAGGAGCTGAAAGTCGCGCCGCCATCCGACGAGATTTCCCCGCTGGCATCGCCCGTGAAGGAAACCACCTGCGCCCCGCCCGGCGGCGGCGGCGGCAGCGAGTTGTTCGGCTTCCGCAGGCGCACATTGCGCACCACGATCCCATTGGGGAAGACCACGTCCGTCGGGCAGACGGTCACACATTCCACCGGCGGCAGCGCAAAACTCGTGGTCGCGCACTCCCCCGGCGCGCTGAGCGGACAATGCACCGCCGCGGCCGCGGGCGACCAGGTTGCTCCGGCATCGAGACTGACCTCCGTGAAGATGTCGAAGAAACTGCCCACGCGGAACGAACCATCGGCCGCCGCGCGCACGGTGTGCACTCCGGTGCTTTGCAGCGTCGGGCTTTCCCGAATCTGAAACAGGCCGGGGCCGGTGAGCGACAGCGCGAGCATCTCGGTGTCGTAAGTCTGGGTGCCCGTGCTGCTCGGAGTGATCCGCACCGTCACCACGCCCGGCAGCGTCATCGCCTGGTAGGCCGCGCCGCTTTTGGAAACCTCCAGCCGCGCGGTGCAATCGACGGTCAGCGTCTGCGCCGGCGAACCGGCGGGCGGCGGGACCAGCGAGTTGCTGGGGAACTCAATCTTGAGGTAGCGGCACCGCACGCCATTGGGCCACACGATGTCCGGGCTCGCGGCGTCCTTTCCATAGACGCCCGTGGGCGGGGTAAAAAGATTGGCCGGGCAGACGGCCTCCGGCGAGGCCGTGGTGCCCTGCGCGTGGAGCGCGGCTGTCGGGTTGAGCGTCAGCCCGCTGAAAAGGCCGGCGGCGAGGAACACGCAGCGGCGTGAGAGAGTACGGAACGTCTTCATAGTTTTGGGGGAAGAGCCGCAACCACTGAACTGGCTGTGGCAGGAATGAAAATATCTAAATCAGCCTGCTACTCAAAGCGCCAGCATTATGTTTAGCCCCCTCAAAATCATGCGGATACGCCGCCACACACCAATCAGTCAGTGCCGGGTCTCTCCGCCTCCGCCCGCCTTTGCGGTAAAGTGATCACCCTCGCCCAGCCGCCGCTTGAACATCTCCAACGCGAGGCCGTAGCACTGTTGCGCGAGCACGGGATTGTAGCGCGGCCCCTCGTCGCGGATGAAGGCGTGCGCGCCATTCACTTCGTGCCATTGGAAAAAAGTGCCCGCGGCTTCCATGTCCGCGTGGATTTTTAACCGCCCTTCGAGCGGCACATGCGGATCCTGCCGGCCCCAGATCATGAGCATCTCGCCAGCGATCTCGGGGATGCGGTCGAGCGTGTCGTCCTTCATCCCTGCGCCGAGACCGCGCTTGTGAATGTCCGTCGCATAAAAGCACGTCGTTGCCAGCACGCCGGGATTCATCGCCGCGCGAAAGGCGAGATGCCCGCCGATGCAGATGCCCATGCAGCCGAGCTTGCCGGTCGATGCCGGATGTTCGGCGAGGTATTGCAAAACCGCGCGCGCATCCGCGTCGTAGGCTTCGAGCGGCTTGGTGGTCTTCAGCGCGTTGCCGCGATCGGCGCCCGCACTGTCGTAGGCGAGCACGGTGCCGGCGGGTTCGTATTCGTGGTAAATCTCCGGCGCGGCGACGACAAAGCCGTGCCCCGCGAGCATCGCCGCCGTGCGGCGGATCGGGCCGGTGACTTGAAAAATCTCCGAGTAGAGCAGGATGCCGGGGTAGCGCCCCTCGGCGACGGGCCGGAAGAGGTGCGTGCGCATCGGGCCGCTCGGCGTGGAGAGATCGACGGATTCGTGGTCGGTGATGGTCATGGCGGGGCGGAGTCTTCGCGGCGGGCGCTCGGTATTCAAGACATGCCACCGCATCGCGCGACAGCGATCCAAAAAACTGTCGTCATCCTGAACGGAGTTCGAGAGTCTGCGAACCGGACGGAGTGAAGGATCGCTGACTGTGCCTGGGCGGAGGCGGTGGGCGTGAAGCGCGCACTTTTCACCAGTTCGCCTCCGCCCGTTACTTTCAGCGATTCTTCACTGCGTTTCGCTCCCCGCCTGCGCCCGCAGCGAAACTCCGTTCAGAATGACGGCGTGGTTTGGGTTCGCTACCGCGCCAGAGCCTTCGCCTTTTCCAGCAGCGTGATGAACTCCGCGCGGTAGCCGGTGGCGTCTTCGCCTGTGCCTTCGACGGCGAGTTCGCGCACCGAGTTCCACGTCGCGGTGCCTTTGTGCGGCGAGTCGCGGAGGAGCATGCCGTAGCCGGCTACGGCGGCGGCAAAGCGGAAGTCGCGCGAGCTTTTCTCCCACGTCGCACCGGTGTCGGTGAGTGGAAATTCCAGCAGCTTGCTCACGTCGCCGTCGGGTGCTTTGTAGCGCAGCTTGAGCGTGAGCAGTTCGGGGGAGGTTTCGGATTTCGGATTTCGGATTTCGGATTTCTCCGGGTCGCGCGCGGGCCGCTGGTATTTGAGTTCATCAGTCTTCGCGAACTGCGGCACGTCGCCGCCCGCGGGCACCACTTCGTAGAGCGCGGTGACGGTGTGGCCGGCGCCGATCTCGCCCGCGTCCTTGGTATCGTCGTTGAAATCCTCCTTCGCCAGCAGCCGCTTTTCGTAGCCGATGAGCCGGTAGCCGGACACTTGCGCGGGGTTGAACTCAACCTGGATTTTCACGTCTTTCGCGATCGTCACGAGCGTGCTGCTCAGCTCGTCGGCGAGCAGCTTTTTCGCCTCGATGAGCGTGTCGATGTAGCCGTAGTTGCCGTTCCCTTTGTCGGCGAGTTTCACGAGCATCGAGTCTTTCAGGTTGTCCATGCCGTAGCCGAGCACCGTCAGGAAAACGCCGCCCTTGGCTTTCTTCGCAATCATCTCCAACAGCTCCTTCGGATCGGTGATGCCGACGTTCCAGTCGCCGTCGGTCGCGAGGATCACGCGGTTCGTGCCGCCCTTGATAAAGCCTCTTTCCGCCAACTCGTAGGCGAGTTGCACGCCGCTCGCGCCATTCGTCGAGCCACCGGATTCGAGCTTGGCCAGGGCGGCGCGCATCTTGGCTTTGCTGCGCGTCGGTTCGAGCACGGTGCCGCTGCTACCGGCATACACGGCCATCGCCACCTGGTCTTCCGATCCGAGTTGGTCGATGAGCAAGCCGAGGCTTTGTTTCAAAAGCGGGAGCTTGTTCGCGGGCTGCATCGAGCCAGAGACATCGATGAGGAAGACCAGATTGCTGGCCGGGCGTTTGTCCTTCGCGATCTCGCGGCCTTTGAGCCCGATGCGGACGAGCCGGTGCGCGGGCGTCCACGGACACGCCGCCACTTCCATCGTCGCCAAGAACGGCGCGTCGCCCTGAGGCTGTGGGTAGTCGTAGCTGAAATAGTTGATCAGCTCCTCGATCCGCACCGCGCCCTTCGGCGGCAGCCGCTGCTCATTGAGGAAGCGCCGCACGATGGCGTAGCTCGCCGTGTCCACGTCGATGCTGAAGGTCGAAAGTGGCGCCTGCGCGACGGTGAGGAAGGCATTGTCGGGGATGAAGTCGTAGGACTCGGCGGTTTCGGGATCGCTGCGGTTTGAGGCAAGATCGCTCAGCAACTTCAATCCCGGAGTTGACCGTTGCAAACGCACGGCATCAGCTTCCACCTCGCGGTATTCGTACGAGTACGCCTTGGCCAGTGTTGTTTCTGCACTCGCTCCGGCGGCTGGGTCGGCGGTTGTTCGCCCGACAGAAAACCGACGCTCGTAATTGGCCGACGCCTCCGAAGGCACAGCCCCACGCGTCCTCGTTTCGTTGTATGCAATCGCGCCAGGCTTCGCCGGCACCTTCACGGCAGCCAAGGCTTTGGCACTGCCCGCCCGCCCGCCGACGCGTTCCGGCAGCAGTGGTGCGGAAGGCGAGAGCGCGGCCAGTTTGGGTGCGGTGAAGGGCTGCGGCTCCTGAGAGGCAGCTACCGCAGACTTGGCCTGCAGCGAACCCGTTTCGCTGAGCAGATCGCTCACCGACGCCGCCTTCTTTGCGAGCCGCGGCATGTCCGGGGCGGGCGCAGATGCCACCGGGTCTGTCTGCACGAGACTTTCCACGGTCGGAGCCCCGCGAACTTCTGCCTGCACGAGACTTTCCATGGTCGGAGTCCTGTGAACTTCTTGCGCCACTGGTTTCGCGCCCGTGGGAGCCGGCGCGAGCGGCATTGCCTCTGCCTTCATCGCCAGTCCTTCCGGTTCGGGATGCGGCGCAGCGAGGTCATCAGGCGCTGGCGGCGCGGTCGGTGCATCTTGCGCAGCAAAGGTGGAGTTGTGCCCTTCGGGCTGCGGCGGAGGAAACGCCGTCTTCCACGCCAGCGAGGCACACAGCGCCACGCTCGCCGCGAGGGCGAGCGGCACCAGCACGCGCCAGGGACGCGGACGTTGCGTTGCCGTCAGCTTTTCCTCCCCCACTTCGTGAAAGCTTATGGGCACTACGTTTGCGGCCAGCACGGCTGCGCGCTGCCCGGCGGTGAGCGGGGCGGATTGCTCGCTTTGCAGTTCCGTCCGGAGACGCGCGGCGAGGGCGCGGGTTTCGGCGGCGTCGGCGTCGGCGTCCGCATCGCTGGCGAGGAGCGCTGCGATTTCCGCGCGCTCGGCGGGCGTGAGGTCGTCGATGTCGCCGAGGGCGTGCGCGGTGAACTTGGGATCGTCGGTATTCATAGTGCGGAGCGAAGGGGGAGATCGAAATCCGGGAGCGGCTGATCACGGAGAAGGGCGCGGAGTTTCTTCAGCCCGGTGTGGAGGAGAAAGCCGACATTGGTCACACTGAGCTGCGTGACGTCGGCAATCTCGCGATAGGAGAGGTCGTTTTGGAATTTGAGGCGGATGACTTCGCGCTGGTTGGTGGGCAGCGCGTCGAGCAGGCTGAAGAGCGAGGTGGCGGCCTCGCTCCTTTCGAGGGTGGCGGCTGGGCCGGGTGCGGCACAGGCGCGGTCGTCGGGGAGTTCCATGGGAATGATGCGGCGGTGTTTGCGGAGATGGTCGAGCGCGCGATTGCGCGTGACGGTGAAAAGCCAGGCCTCCAGACGTGGAGTTCGGAGATCGGAGTTCGGAGATCGGGGTTCCGCTCCATTTGTCGCTTCCGCGTGGCCGCCGCTTGTCCGATCTTCGATCTCCGAACTTCGATCTCCGAATCCACCGCGCGCCCATTTGATGAACGTCTCCTGCACCACGTCGCGCGCCGATTCCAAATCACCGACGATACTCAGCGCGTAGCGGACCAGTGGTCGTTCGTAGCGGGCGAGCAAGGCGGAAATGTCGGGGGCGTCCGGGAGTGACATAAGAGTTCCATGGGCTACACGGATCAGCCGCGGGATTTCTTAGGAAGGCGCAGCATCATCCTCGAAAAGATGGGAAGGCGGGAGATTTGAATTTTATCCAAACGACGCCCCGACACCAGCCGTCAGCATTTGACCTCCCCTGCTCTCGCTGTTACTAGGCAATCCGTGTTGCGCTATCCCCTCGCTCTTGCCCTCTTCTCAAGCGGCATCGCGCTTGCGCAGAATCCGCCGATCAATCCATTTCCGCAGGCTGCGCCTCCGGGTTTTCAGG
>JBBQCM010000153.1:0-14489 GCA_038318725.1 Chthoniobacterales bacterium | reverse complement strand
ACATGGTTTCGCCTGCCGCTCTTCGTCTGGACGCTTTACACCACGAGCATCATCCTCGTGCTGGCCACGCCGGTGCTGGCGATCACGCTGGCACTGCTCGCCCTGGAACGCGGCTTCGGGGTCGGCATCTTCAACCCGGCGATGGGTGGCGATCCGCTGCTCTTCCAGCACCTCTTCTGGTTCTACAGTCATCCCGCCGTGTATATCATGATCCTGCCCGGCATGGGCGTCGTTAGCGAGTTGATCGCCTGCTTCTCGCGCAAGCGCATCTTTGGCTATCGGTTTGTGGCCTACGCCAGCATTGCCATCGCGGTGCTGGGGTTCCTCGTCTGGGGCCATCACATGTTTGTCAGCAGCCAGTCGATTTTTGCGGGGATGATCTTTTCGGCCCTGAGCTTCCTGGTCTCGGTGCCTTCAGCGATCAAGGTCTTCAACTGGACCGCGACGCTCTACCGTGGGTCCATCCGCTTTCAGACCCCGCTGCTCTATGCTCTAGGCTTCATCGGACTTTTTACGATCGGCGGCCTGACTGGCCTGTTTCTCGCGGCGCTCGCCGTCGATGTGCATCTCACGGACACCTATTTCGTCATCGCCCACTTCCACTACATCATGGTCGGCGGAATGGTGATGGCTTACCTCGGTGGCCTGCACTTCTGGTGGCCGAAGATCAGCGGGAAGCTCTATCCCGAGTTTCTCGCGAAGCTCTCCGCGCTTTTCATCTTCGGCGGATTTAACCTGACATTCTTCCCGCAGTTCCTCCTCGGCTACCTCGGAATGCCGCGCCGCTATCATGCCTATGCGCCGGAGTTTCAGACGCTGAATGTGCTTTCGACCGCGGGCGCGTCCATCCTCGCGATCGGATATTTCCTGCCGCTTGCCTACCTCCTTTGGTCGCTGCGCTACGGACGCGACGCCGGGCCGAATCCTTGGCAGGCGACTGGCCTGGAGTGGACGACAGCCTCCCCGCCTCGCACGGAGAACTTCGCTGTCACGCCCGTGGTGACGGAGGAGGCGTATGCCTACGACCCCGTGGCGGATAACCAAGCCACGCAACGCGAAACGGTCCATGCACGCTAGCCCCGCAACCGCTCACCAATTCGAGGACGCCGCGCAGCAGCGCGAGGCAGCGACGCTGGGCATGTGGCTCTTTCTCGCGACGGAAGTCCTCTTCTTTGGGGCCTTGTTCCTCGGCTACACCGTCTATCGGATCAAGTATCCCGAAGCGTTCCTGGCCGCCAGCAATCACACGCTTATCGTTTTCGGCTCGATCAATACCGGCATCTTGCTGGTCAGCAGCTTTTGCATGGTGCTAGCGGTCCGTGCCGCGGAACTTCGGCGTTCGTTCGCGACGGGCGGTTTCCTCGCCCTTACCGCGGCGCTCGGCGTGGCGTTCCTCATTGTCAAAGGATTCGAGTATCGGCAGGAAATCCACGAGGGCTTGCTACCGGGTGCGGCGTTCCATTTCGAGGGAGCGAACTCTCACCACGCGGAGATGTTCTTCTATCTCTACTTCCTGATGACGGGTGTGCATGCGCTGCATGTCACGATCGGCGTTTGCCTGCTGGGCTGGTTCAGCCTCCGCGCACTGTTCACTTTTAGCCCCGAACGGCTCACCACATCAGTCGATCTCCTCGGCCTTTACTGGCACTTCGTCGATCTCGTCTGGGTCTTCCTGTTTCCTCTCATCTATCTGATCGGCCGTTCCACATGAACTCGGTGAAGCGCTATGCCTATGTCACTGTCGGGCTGCTCGGCCTGCTGCTCCTCACCATCGGTGCGGCCTACATTCACTTTGGCCCGTTCAACACCGCCATCGCCATGCTCATCTCCGTCGCGAAAGCTGCGTTGATCATTCTCTTCTTTATGCATCTGCGCGCGGCGAAACCTCTGCTGCGCGTCTTCGCCTGCGCGGGCATTTTCTGGCTCGCGCTGCTCTTCGCGCTCACGCTGGCGGATTATCTTTCGCGCTAGCTTGGGCCTCTGTTTCGCACGCTGCTCAGCGGACAGGTTTTTTGTCTTCCGACGCGCTGGAGACGAATTCCGCGTGGGCACCGATCACGACCAAAGCTACTCCGCCGATTACATTTCCAATGAGGGTCGGCACCAGATAACCGCCCAAACAAGACCAGACCGACAAGTCACCGCGCACGACGCTATAGAAAGTCTCGATGTTGCCGGCGATGACGTGCGGCAGGTGCGCGAGACCCACGAGATACGCGATGATGACGATCACCCAGAGGCGCGCCGATTCAGCAAATGGCAGCAGCCAGACCATGAGGGCAATTAACCAACCCGCGACGATGGCGCGCAACAGAATCGTCCCGAATCCTGGCTCCGCGACGTGACTCGCCAGTTCCGCAAAGACCGATTGCATCCCTTCATCGAACAGAGGCGTGCGGGCGAGCAAAGCGGCGAATGCAAATGCGCCCAAAAGATTCGCCACAAGAACCACGGCCCAGAGGCGCGCGACATTGCCAAAACGCGGCACACTCCATTTTTTTAACAGGGGAAGGATGACCGTCAGTGTATTTTTGGTGAAGAGTTGCTGGCGGCCGAGGATAACGATCAGGAAGCCTACGCTGTAGCCCACTTTGCTAATTAGCTCCGTCCAAGTCGCGGAGGGAAGATGCGACCGCAACAAAGCTTCGGCAACAAATGAGAAGCCCATGGAGAGGCCTGCGGCGACACCCGAAAAAGCGAGCGCGCCCGACCCTCGATTCAGCTCATGTTCACCCTCATCGTAAATCGCGAGATAGATGACCTCCCCAGGCGGCGAAGTCCGCTCCGCAATTTCTTGCTCTTGCTCGTCGGTCACGTTTTTTTCAGCCATCTGCGGTATATGTTGGGGAAAATGCAGGCCACTTTCCGATCACGAGTCTCTTGAGAAAAACGCCGAGCATCCGGCGGCGACGAGCGCCAGCACGCCGAGGGCCAGGGCGCCGCGATGTTTCGCGGTCCAAAGCTGCGGGCTGAAATCGCGCGAGCGGGCGTCGAACGTTCCGTGCGCGCCGTGGTCGCCGGGGACTGGCTGGTACAAGTTCTCCGGCTGATTCGGATCTTTCAGCTCGGCGGTTTGCTGGCCCTCGACACCGGTTCGGGCGAGGTAGTGATCGAGCAGGCCCGGAAAAAGTTTGTCGCCCACGATGGCTTCGACGGTGGGCAGACCGACGTAGATTTCACGACGCTCATTTCGCGACGCGAGGAGGATGGCATCGGCGGCAATCTCGGGCTGATAGATCGGCGGCACGGGCTGCGCCTTGTGTGGGAGACGGCTCCGCACCCAGCCAAATTGCGGGGTGTTCATCGCGGGCATTTGCACCATGCAGACGGTCACGCGGCTCCGGTCGTGCAGCAGCTCGCAGCGCAGCGAATCGTTGAAGCCCTGGATGGCGTGCTTGCTCGCGCAATAGGCGCTTTGCAGCGGAATGCCGCGATAAGCGAGTGCGCTGCCGACCTGAATGATGCGCCCGCGGTCGCGCGGCAGCATGCGTTTCAGCGCCGCGAGTGTGCCATAGACGTAGCCGAGATAGTTCACCTCGGTGACGCGCTTGTATTCGTCCGGCTGCATTTCTTTCGCGGGTGAAAAGACGCTGGTCATCGCGACATTCACCCACACGTCGATTGGCCCCAGCTCGCGCTCCACGCGCTCCGCCGCGGCTTCCACGTCCCCCGCATTGGCGACATCCAGCGGCAGCATGAGCGCCTTTCCGCCGAGTTCCTCCACGTCGCGCTTCGCACCTTCGAGCCCGTCGTGCCCCCGCGCGATGAGACCGATGTGTGCGCCTTCTTTGGCAAAGGCACGGACGGTGGAACGCCCGACTCCGGCGGACGCTCCGGTGATGACGACAACTCTCGATTTCTGTTTCATGGTGTGTGGTTTTGGTGAAGAGCGATGAGCGCGCGGGCGTATTCGACTTGGGAAAAGAGGAGCGGCGTGTTGCCGAGAAATGTTTTTCGGCGCGCGTCAGCTTCCTCGGCGAAGACGCCGGGCGCGCCTGCAATCTCTTCGCAGCGGCGCAGCACGGCAGCGGCATCTTCCTTTCGCCCCGCCAGCGCCAGCGCGTGCGCATACCAGAAAGTCGCCGGCAGAAACGCGCCCTCGAATTCGCCGATCGGCAACTTCGCGCCGTCGAGCGTCGCCGCGGGATCAAAGCGATGCACGAGGCCGTCGATCACCAGCTCGCGCTCGATGGCGTCGAGAGTGCCGAGCACGCGCGGATCGTCGGGCGGGAGGAAATCCATGAGCGGAATGAGCAGCGCGGCGGCGTCCAGCGAATCGGCATCGTAACGCTGGCGGAACGCGCCGAGCTTTTCGCTCCATCCCTTCTCCAGCATCTCCGCGCGGATTTCGTCAGCCGCTTCTTTCCAGCGCTTCTCGGGCGCTTCGCCGAGCCGCTGTGCGATGCGTCCGGCGCGGTCGAGCGTCACCCACGCCATTACTTTGCTCGCGACGAAATGCGCCTCCTCGGGCAGCTCCCACACGCCGCTATCCGGCTCGCGCCACGCGCCGCACACATGATCCGCGCAGCGCCGGATGAGGCGGGTGAATTCCGGTTTCCACTCCCCGCCGGTCGCGAGGAAAATGAGCGCACAATCCGCGAGAAAGCCGAGAGAGCCGAGCTGGCGCTGTTTGGCGGCGCGATTGCCAAAGCGCACGGGCAGCGAGCCGCAATAACCGGCGACGCCATCGACCGTGCGTTCGTCGAGCCGCGTCTGGCCGTCGGTGCGGTAGCAGACTTGGAGCGGCGCATCGACTTCCGAGTCGAGACCGCACAGCCAGTCGAGGTAGCGCGCCACTTCACGCGGATGACCCATCGTCGCCATGAATGCGGCGGAGAGCGAAGCGTCGCGCACCCAAGTGTAGCGGTAGTCGTAATTGCGGTCGCCGCCGATGCGCTCGGGGAGCGAAGTGGTCGGGGCGGCGACCACCGCATCATTGGGCGCATGGGCGAGGAGATGCACGGTGATCGCGCTGCGCTGGAGCGCGGTGTTGGCGTGGGGAAAAATGTTCAGTTCGGCGACCCAATCGCGCCAATAGGCGTTCGTCGCGTCGTGCAATTCACGGCAGCGCGCGGCGTCCCACGCGGCGGGGTCTTCGCCGAGGCCAATCATTGCCCAAGCCTCCTCACCGGCTCGCAGATCGAAGTGCGCGGCAGCACCGTCGTCGTCGATCTCGACTGGGAACGATGTCCACAGGCCGATCCGATGGTCGCCGACGCAAAACTCCACGCCGCCTTCGCAGCGGCTCGCACGCGCGACCTGCTCGAACGTCCAGCGCGGGCGCATTACGAAATGCACGGACACGCCGCTCCCGAGAGCGCGCATCCGGCGGAGGATCACGCGACTTTCTTCTAACGCCGGGTCGCGGTTGCGTTGCGGCCAGGGCATCAGGTCTGTGAGTTCAAGATCGTGCCATCGGGTGAGCACGGTTGCGGTGGAATCCAGGTAACACTGTTCGCCAAGCGAACGACGGACGGCACCGAAACGACAGAAGCCCCCACGCTCGCGATCAAGGAGCGCGCCGAAGGCGACGTGATCGTCGAAATCCGGCACGCACCACCAGTCGATGGTGCCGTCTGCCGCCACGAGCGCGCCAGTGCGGCGGTCACCGATGAGGGCGTGCTTTTCGATCGGTAGATAGATGTTCATGGAAAGAAGTTCGCGGCGGCATCCGGGAGTGCGCGCGGGGCCGATCTCCGGTAGGATTCCACGCGATGCACGAGCACGAACACGGGACGCCCGATTACAACAAAGCCTTCGCTTTTGGGGTAGCGCTGAACGTCGGCTACATCATCCTCGAAGTCGTTTTCGGCCTGCTCGCCGGCTCGCTCGCACTGCTTGCCGACGCGGGGCACAATCTCAGCGACGTGCTCGGCCTGCTCCTCTCGTGGGGCGCGCATTATTTCTCCAAATCCCCGCCGACCGACCGCCGCACCTACGGCCTGCGCCGCACGTCGATCCTCGCCGCGCTCGGCAATGCACTGATCCTGCTCGTCGCCGTCGGCGTCATTGTTTGGGAAGCCATTCACCGCCTCATCGACCCGCAACCATCCGCGGGCCTGACCATCGTCTGGGTGGCCGGCGTCGGCGTGCTCATCAATGGCGCGACCGCGTGGCTTTTCATGTCGGGACGCAAAGGAGATCTCAACATTCGGAGCGCGTTTCTGCACATGGCGGCGGATGCGGGCGTATCGCTCGGCGTGGTCATCGCGGGCCTCGTCATTCGCGCCACTGGCTTCGCGTGGATCGACCCCGCGGTGAGCCTTCTCGTCGCGGTGGTGATCCTGGTGGGAACGTGGAGTCTCTTGCGCGATTCGGTCGCGCTGGCGGTGGATTCGGTGCCGCGTGGGATCGACCCGGCGGAAGTCCACGCCTGCCTCTCCGCGCTCCCCGGGGTGGAGCGCATTCACGATCTGCACATCTGGCCGCTCAGCACCACCGAGACGGCGCTCACCGCGCATCTCGTCAAGCCCAGCGCGACTCTCGACGACGCCTTGCTCGCCCGGATCAATCGCGAGCTTCACGAAAAATTTGGCATCGGGCACGTCACGATTCAGATGGAGCGCGGCAATCCTTGTCCGGGCGAAAAGGACGATCCTCGGAAGGTGTGAAATCATCCGATGACGATGAGCGGAAGTCCGGTCGCTTCGTCGATTTTCCGTGCGAGGAATCCCGGCGACTCGACGATCAAAACTTCGAGCGTGGGCTGCACCCAGCCTTTCAGCAGATGTCCACCATGCGCAGTTCCATCGGATTTCCCGACGACGATGTGCGCGTGGACTTTTTTCTCCGCGCCGTGCAGCGCGAAGTTGCCGATGAGCGACAAGACTTCGATCTGTTCGTCTATCTCAATCTCTCGGTAGTCGCGCTTTTCCAGATCAAAATAGCCGAGCACCACGCGGCTCAAGGCACCGATGCCAGTGAGGCGCGCGGCAGTGAGATTCTGTTCTTCGGCGATTCTCAGAAGCCCGGCGGCGACTTCCTCGCCAGGGTCGAAGACAGCGGCGAGGCTGCGTTCCGGCGTTTCGTTGAGGACTTTGATTTTCATGGGAGGATCAATCGTGCGTGCGGTGCAAATAGACATCGTAGATGAGCGGCGGCGTGCTCGCGGCACCGATGACGACGAGCGCCCAGCCGATCCAGCGGCGACGGTTTTCCGGGAGCAAATGCCCCAGCAAAAGGGCTGCGCCGATTCCGAAAACGAATCGAGTGGCGGCGATGGCTTCGAGTTCCTTGAGTGCCAGGGTGACGTGTTTCATGGCTTCAAATGTTCCCGGCGAAAACCGAGTCCGATCATGCGGGCCGGGATGCGGCGGAGTGTCGGAAACTTCTCCAACAAACGCATCGGCCACGGGGGCTCGACTGGTTCCTTCGAATCAGAAATAGGCTGGAGGAAATGCTCGTGCAGGAAAACCTGGAGGCGTTGCGTCAGCTTCGTGGGCAGCTCGCGCCGCCGCTGCACAGCCAGCAGATCGTGGGTCGTGAAATCGTCGGCGCGCAGTTTCTCCGCGAGCAAGCGCGCGGCGGCCACTGCAACCTGGATCGCGAGATTGATGCCGACGCCGCCGATGGGCGCCATGGCGTGCGCGGAGTCGCCGCTGCAGAGCAAGCCGTCGCGCGCCCAAGTGCGGAGACGATCAACTTTCACCGTCAGCAGCTTGATGTCGTCCCAGCCGTAGAGTTCGACGACGCGATCCTCGAAGATCGGCGTGCAGCGAAGAATCTCCGCGCGGAACGCCGCCAGGCCGCGCTCGCGCTTCTCTGGGAACGTCCCCTTTTCGATGACGTAGGCGCATTGCCAGTAATCGCCGCGGTCGATCAGCACAAGGAACTGCCTGACGCCGACGAAGCCGAAGTACTGCTCGGGATCGGAGTCGCGCTTGGAAAGGCGGAACCACAGCACGTCGATCGGCGCGCCAAGATCGAGGACGTCGAGCTGCGCCCGTTCGCGCACCGTCGATTTGCGGCCATCCGCGCCGACGGCCAAGCACAATGAGTTTCTGAAAGAGCTAAACAAGCCTCTCTTACCCTAGTCGGACCACCATGTCCGTCCCGGCGTCAGAACCGCAGGCGGAGCCCAACGCCCCAGCCGTAGTCGGAATGCCATTGGCCGAGGATCGAGGCGTTTTTGTTCAGCATGTAATCGAGATGGACGCGCTCTTCCCAATAGTCGTGCGTGTCGTAGCGGACTTCGCCGCCGAGCATCAGGCGTGGCGTGAGCGGGATGTTTTTCATCACGCGCACGCGCGCGCCGCCGTCGGTATCGACCCATGCGTCCATGTCGATGTTGAGCGGCAGCTTATACATGAGGCCGAAGACTCCACGGTTGCTGTCGCCATCGTAGTGCAGTGAACCATCGGCGATCGTGCCATTGGTATCCACGCCGCCGAAGAGGCGGAAGAAGCGGTTGAAGTAACGTTCGTAGAGGAAGGTCGTCTCTATCTCGGTGTCGGGCACGTTGTTCCAGCCGGCTTCCCATTCGAGGTTGAAGATGTTCTGCGTGTTCGAGAGCTCGACGTAACCTTGCGTCATGTTCGTCAGCACGTCAGCCGTGCCCCAAAAGAAGAAGGGATCGCGGTAGAGCTTCCTGCGCACTGCCGCGGTGTCCGGGTAAGGCGAGAAGCGCTCGTAATGCACCACCCGCGCCATCCCGCTATCGAGGTGATAGAGCAGATGGCAGTGGAAGAACCAGTCGCCGACTTCCTCCGCGGCGAACTCGATGACGGTCGTCTGCCTCGGCGGCACAATGACGGTGTGCTTGAGCGGCGAACGGTCGCCCTGGCCATTGATGACGCGGAAGAAGTGCCCGTGCAGATGCATCGGATGATACATCATTGAGCGGTTGATCATGATGAAACGGACGGTTTCACCGCGCTCGATTTTGATCGAGTCGCTGGCGTAGATCGGCTTGTTGTTGATCGCCCAGACGTAGCGCTCCATGTCGCCTTCGAGCGTCAGGCGGACTTCGCGCACGGGACGCGAGGGTGAAAGCGAGGTGTCTTTCGTCGCGCGCAAATCCTCGTAGGGCGGATTCGGGCGCGGCCCCATGCCATTCATCGTCAGCGGCTGGCGCGAGGAAACATCGGGACCGAAGGGGATGAAATCCCAGGTGTGCTTTTTCCCGTTGTGCGGTTCGGAAGGAGCGTCGCCTTCCATCGCCATCCCCGTCATCTCCATCCCGACACCCATCTTCATTTTCCGGCCCATCGGCATGTCGTGATCCATCTTCATCCCGCCATCCATTTTCATTGCGCCGCCCATTTTCATGTCACTCATTCCGTCCATCTTCATGCCGCCGCCCATGCCCATCATTTCCTCCATCGTCATCATGCCGCCCATGACGCCGGGCTGGTCGAACTTGCCGGCATTCACCTCGCGGTCCGGCATTCCCATTGTGCCGCCCGGTGTCAGCGCGAAGATGTTCGAGGGCTTCAGTTTGCCCATCGCGTTGTAGAGATTCGCGTTCGGCACGTTCGGCGCGGGATGGCGCTCGCCTTCGCCGATCCAGATGGAAGCCCACGCCGAGCCATCGTGCGCCGTCACGCGCAGCTCGTAAGCGCCCGGCCCCGGCGGGCGCACCAGCACGTCGTAAGTCTCGGCCACGCCGATGAGCACACGGGCCTTTTTCAACGGCTGCACGTTCTGTCCATCCGCTGACACGATGGTGAGCGGACCGCCCGCAAATTGCAGGAAGAAGAACGTCGAGGCCGAGCCATCGACGATGCGCACGCGCACACTCTGGCCGGGTTTGGCGGCGATGCGATGCTCGGGCTCGCCATTGGCCAGGAAGCGATCGTAGGCCACATCAGAGAGATCCATCGGCGGCATCCGCAGCAGCTCGCGCTTCCAGAAATCACCGAGCGTCCCGACCCGCATCGCGCCAAACATGGACTGCGAAGTGCCGCGCTGAAGCGCCGGCCATTCGCTGCCGCGCTTGAGCCAGCGGAGAACTTCGTGAGCGCTTTCATCCGTCCAATCCGAAAGCACCACGGTCCGATCCAGATCGCCGCTCACGCCGCCGCGCCGGGGCAGGATGCGGAGTGCGCCATATAGGCCCTTCTGTTCCTGGAGCGCCGTGTGGGAGTGATACCAGTAAGTGCCCGTCTGGCGGATCGGGAATTCGTAGGTGAAAGTCGCGCCCGGCTTGATGGGCGGGAAGGTGACAAACGGCACGCCGTCCATGCGATTCGGCACCAGCAATCCGTGCCAATGGATGGAGGACTCGACCTTCATCGCGTTCGTAACGTGGATGCGCGCAAGATCGCCTTCATGGAAAGTCAGCGTGGGCGCGGGAATGCTGTCATTTACGGCCACTGCGCGGCGGGGCTTGCCGGTGAAGTTGACCTCCTTCTCCGCAATCGTGAGGTGATATTCGACGGTCGCCGCCGGCAAACGCAGGCTGACAAGACACAGGCTCCCCAACAGAAAGGCACGAGCGATGAATGCTATTTTTGCGAGCATGTAAGAAAAGTTCTATTACGCGACCTCTCGCAGCGCAAGCCGGAGGCCGACGGCGATCTCTCCGACACAGAACGCACGGGTAAGATCGCGATGTTCCGCGAGGTATTCGGTGAACTCGCGAACCGGCTCGGGGCCGACTTTCCAAAAGCGGGAGTAGCGCGACGGGCGGAGGAGGCCAACGATGCCTTCGCCGATCATGGCGAGGGCGAGCACTTCGAGGCAGCGATCGGTGATGCTAATTGTTTTCATATTCTGATTTCGTAGCGGGCGGCGGCGGCGCGTTTGAATTCCACGCCGAGGCCGGGGCGGGATGGGTCGGGGTGCATGGCGCCGTCGTGAGGTTCGAGGAAGCCGATTCGCGGAGAGCAGCTTCCATTTCATTTTCAGCCTGTCGCCGTTTTCTTTGAGCAGGAGGCGCAGGTTTTCTTTTGGCCATAGGAGGAGCGCGACAACCACAAATCGGACCACACGACCCGCGTTCGCGGAAACTTTATCCTCTCGCCGACATCAGAAACCATCGATGGACATCGGTAGCACTGTTTTTACGTTCGTTCTTCTTTTGAGCATTTCCACCCTGTCTATCCTCTTTAACTCAGAGTGGCGGAAGGGGGGGGATTCGAACCCCCGGTTCACTACGACGCCTCTTTGGGCGGCGTCTCCAGAGTATATTTCGACACAGATGACATCATTGACACCAATGATGTTGTCACTATCGTTGTCACATGGCCTCGCTTCGCCGGAAACCGAACTCAAAATATTGGATCGCCTGCTTTACGGCGGCCAATGGTCAACGCGCCCAGCGCAGCACGAAAGCCACCAGTCGAAAACTCGCGCAAAGGCTCGCGGACGACTACGAAAGCGCCGCCCGCTGCCGAATGACCGAGACGCAGGTGCGGCGCGTTCTGGGCGACCTCCATCGAATGCAATCGGGAACGGCTCTCAGTTCCACCACCGTGCGGGCTTTCTTCGATCAGTGGATCAAAGCAAAAGCTGGAACCGTTTCAGAATCGACCCGAGTCGCCTACGAAAGCGCCGCCCGGGATTTTTGCGAATCGTTTGGGGATCGAGCCGACCCCCAGATGCTTTACGTGAGCAAGGCCGAACTTGCCGCTTTTCGCGATTCCGTCGCTGCCACGCGTTCTCCGGTCACGGCGAACACCCGTCTGAAAATTCTCAGAGTAGCCTTTCAACAGGCTTGGCGCGATGGCATCATCGAAGACAACCCTGCGGCCAAAATTCCCCTGCTGAAGGTGCCTCTCAGCCAAACCTCCCGCCGAGCATTTACGCTCGTGGAGTTGAAGACCCTCCTCGCGGTTGCTGACGGCGAGTGGAAGGGGCTCATTCTTTTCGGCATTTATACCGGCCAGCGTCTAGGCGACATCGCCCGATTGCGTTGGGATAATGTTGATTTGACGACCGACACGCTCGCATTCACCTCGCAAAAAACTCATCGCCGTCAGATCCTCCCGATCGCCACACCGCTGCAAAAATGGCTCACCGATCATCGCAATCCGGGCACCCCGTCGAATGGATGCGTTTTTCCGGCCATGCTCGCCCAGATCGGTAAAGCCGGACGCGTTGGCAGCCTTTCGAATCAGTTTTACGGTCTCATGGCCTCGGTCGGCTTGGTTTCCGCTCGCTCTCATCACGCGAAAGCCGATGGCCATGGCCGGGACGGGCGACGCGGCCAAAGCCGCCTTTCCTTTCACAGTCTTCGGCATACTGCGACGAGCCTGATGAAGAACGCCGGCATCAGCCCTGCGATTGTGCAGGAATTCGTCGGCCACGATTCCAAAGCGGTCAGTGAGCACTACACACACATCGAACTTTCCTCGTTGCGGAAAGCTGCCGACTCCCTCCCTTCCCTAACCGAATGAGCGCTGTCGATCAACATTCGGAGCGACCGGAAATCCCCGCGTCGTGATCGACGAGTTCGCTGCCTCGCGCGGCTCGAACGTGGATGAATGCTTCATCGACTCCGGGCTTGTCGCCGCGAGGAAGCTGCTCCCCGCTCGCGACAAGAATTTGGAATCAGTGGAAATTGCGGCGCGCGTGGTGAGCGGCGAGGGCTACGTTATCGACCGCGAGCGGTGGGATCGAGCCGATCACATCATTCGCGCGAATCACATTCCCCGCGACACACTGGAACTCACCGACTTTCTCATGGTGGTGGACTACGAAGTTGGCCGCTTCACGCTCCGCCAATTGGATGACGGCTGGAAGGTCCGAGGTGTTCGATGCCGTTACCTCGAGGAGCATGAGGAATTCGTCCGCAGCCACGGGAAGAAGAAAATTTGGGTGAAGGGCCGAGCCTGCTTCGACCGCGAGCGACAGCCGCGCTTCGTGGAAGTGGATGATTTGCGCGCCGCATAGCGTGGCTGACAGCTCCCGGCTCAGCCTTGTTCCGTCACGTAAACCGGTGTGGTGCGTGCAGAGAGAACGGCATCGAGCACCTCTCGATTGACCATCCGCTCCCTTAAAACAGCCTGTTGCAATGGCGCGGGAAGGCATTCGTGAAACTTGAGAGCCTCAATCGCCTGCTCGTCGAAAGCGGCGTTGTCCTCGATTTGCTGAGTCTCCAATGCACTGAGCTGTTCCAGGAGCTTTGTTGCATCGGGGCACGCGGGGAAAGACAGCGCGAGGTCATTCGCCTGGCACGAGATGCCAGCGGTCCGCGCGAGATGGCTGATGATGATGTCATTGGCCACGCCGCCAGCGAAGTTGAACCAGTCAATTCTTCCACCATCCTTTTGCACGGCGAGCGTGTGACCCTCTGCCTTCACGTAGCTGAACTCGTTACGAATCTTCTCCATCGCGGCTTGGGCACGAGTGCTCCACAGGCTGGAAACTGTCGAAGACGTGAGGACTCGTTTGACGGCTCCAGCGATGAAATGGCTCAGCCCTTGTCCGCTCCCGATCCAAGCACCGCGGCCTTTGTCCTCGCATTGCTCGACATAGACCCGGCGCGTTCGCCAGTCGATCTCGCGCACCAGCCAGGAGCGTCCGCCAAGGGCGATCCGGGAGGGATTGCCGTCTTGAGAGCGCACGAGGTATCCGGCTTCGATCTGGCCGAGTTCACCGGTTCCGCAAAACGCGGTGAGCATCGAGGGCGTCGTGAATACGGAGAGGATTTCGAGGAAGTGCCGCCGCCCGAATCGCGCTTCTCCCTCCGAGCCGAAGCCGAGTTTTCCCGAGTCCTCGAAGAGGATGCCTTTGTCCTTCAGGAACTGAACGACCGCACCTACCTGTGCGGCGTCCAGTGCGGCGAAGGGGGGCAGGCGTCCAATCCATTCATGCCAGTCGGTGACGCCAAGGCCGCTGAGTTGAAGCGTGAGCGCCATCAATTGCTGCGAGAAAATGTGCAGCGGTTGCGGCGGTGTCACGATGGGTTCGACGAAACCAGTACCCCACAGATCCAGCAATCCGGCGGCCTTGAGCAGCGCTCGTTCGCTGGTCGCCAGGAAGAGACAGTTCCGGCTGGTTTCGGCGCGCCGCCCCGTCCGACCCAATCGTTGAAGGAACGATGCGACCGAACTGGGCGCGTCGATTTGAATGACTCGGTCGAGATCGCCCACGTCGATCCCAAGCTCCAGCGTGCTCGTCGAGACGATGACGCAGTTCCGCGATTCCATGAACGCCTTCTCTGCCGAACGACGCTCATCAATGCTCAGTGAACTGTGCGAGAGATAGGTTTCGACGCCGTGATTCCTCAAGGCGCTGGCCAGTTCCTCGACACGACTTCTGCTGTCACAAAACACGAGCCGCTTCTCACCGCGATGAAGCCTGGAAATGACCACGGAGGCGTTTTCCAAGCTGCCCACGAAGTCGAGAGTGACCTCCGGTGGCTTGTTCGTGCTGAACGGAGGTGCCACAACCTGCCGTTCGCCTTGGCAATGCCCGGTGGCCCAAGCCAGCAGGCCGTCAGGATTGCCCACGGTTGCGGACAAGCCGATTCGCTGAAGCTCCCGACCTGCGAGGTGAGCGACTCGTTCGAGAACGGAGAGCAGATGCCAGCCGCGGTCGCCGCC
>JBBQCM010000152.1:0-14701 GCA_038318725.1 Chthoniobacterales bacterium | reverse complement strand
GAAATGAATCCCGCAACCTCTTTCGGATAGCGGGTGCGGATACACAGTTCTTTAGTGTTTCCGTCAAACACGGAGTTCACCTTTTCGACAGCCCTCTCACGCTTGAGAGTGAAAAGCTCCTGCATAAGAGACGGGTTTAGAGTTGCGATTGGAGGTTCCATATATCGACGGGTCTGAGTGGCTTTGGTGTCGTGCTAGGGACAGGGGCAACTGAAGGATTGATGGCATTTGAAGACGCCCCGCTTTCCCTTCCAATCGCCTCGAGGAAATGACTCAAATCCGCGTAGTCGTCTCCGTAAACCAGTGAGGTTAAATATCCGTGAGCTTGGAGCGAAGAGAATAATTTTGGTTCTTCTGCTTGCTGGCAAAGAACGTAATGCCTGTGCTGGACGTCCCTCAACGCTTCTTTGGCCCATGACAACAGGGCCTCGAAATTCGGATCAAAGAATGTATTTCCACAGCCAACAAACAGCATCGTGAAGTCTCTTGCAAATGTGCGAAGGCGTTCGCAGGCTTCCCGGTCATGCTTAACTTTCTCATACGATAGGCGATCAAGAACTATCTTATCGGGAGTTTTCCAAAAGCCATGAAGATGAATCACGACATCTTTCTCCCTCGCATGCACGCACCGTGTCACCTCGGCGTGCTGGTGCCATTCAATGGTGCGCCCGATCGTGACTTGCTCTATTAAGTTGTCGTAGTTCAATGTCGTGACCAAACCCCCAAGGCCTTGAATCGCCCTGATCAAGTGGGGGTCTTTGACTCGGAGCTGACCGATTGAGTCGTGAAGCCACCAGTATCTTCCCGCGCTTTGTTTCTCTAAACTATCGTGTATTCTTTGGGCGGCTTCAATCAGGTAACCTGTCTTTCCGGGTTTGATTCCAATATCAATCTGCTGCCGAACAAGATTTGCCTCCTCGCTATCGAGCAATTGTTGCTTCAAACAATGGTCCACCCCGTATTTAAGCAAGCCTGGCCACCCCGCCACATCGCTGAGCGGTGCGGGATGGCCGACTGATTGAAGTGAAACGCCCGCACCCGCAACAACCACCAATCCGTTCCTTCCAATGCTGGCGATGACTTCGTCGCGTTTCTGTAAATTTGAAGGATCATCAACCGGGGTTCCTAAAGCCGCTGCCGCAGTTTGATCTGCTGTCGTAGATTTTACGACGACGCCTGCTTTTTGAACTTCAGGGATTGATGAAGGTTGCTGGGTGTCCATAGGCGTGCCTATTCAAAGCTTAGTTGAGAGAAGGGTGAGCAGAGAATTGCATTGATAGGAGAAGCGGAGCGAGGGCGACCATGCAGTCCACGAGGTCGGCCTCGATGAGTTTTTGCCGGATGTCGCCTTCGCCGGACTGGTTGGACGACATGCTGCCATTGGCGAAGACGAAGCCCGCCATACCGTGGAGGGCGAGGTGGTGGATGAAGTGCTGCACCCAGGCGAAGCTGGCGTTGCCCTTGGGCGGGACGCCGAATTGATGAACGCCCCCGCGTTCACCCTGCGGGTTGCCTTTGGCAATCTGTCTCGCTCCGCTCGGCTTTCGGCGAGCTGAATGGAGCCGATGAGGTCGATGAGTTCGCCGAGGCGGTGGTTATCCTTCGCTGCGCACAGGCTCTGCGAAGTGGCTCCGCGTGGTGAGAAAGCGCTGACGCGCTGGGCAGTGTCGAGATCGGCGCGGCCGTAGTTCTTGTTGAGCGCGCCTTTGAGACGGGGGTTGTCGCGTTCGAGGGCGACCATGGCGTCGTCCACGTCCTTGCCGATGCTGGGGAGCTTGGCGCGGGATTGGAGCTGCGGCCAGCGGGCGTCCACCGGCACCCAGAAGACATTGGCGGCGAGATATTGCTTCGCGCTGCCGTGCTCACCCTGCGGGCGGCCTGCGGCAGGCTGTTTGCCGCACGCCGCCGCGTGCTCCCTGCCCGCTGCTTTCAGCAGGGTATCTCGTTCCACTCGGTTCGTTCCACTCGGCTCGTCCTTGTCCTCGGGATTGTCGGCGGAGAGCCAGAGGTTGCCTTCCAGGCTCCGCGGGATGGCTTCGCCTTTGTGGTTCGCGCTACCGCGCCGGGCGGTGGCCTCGAAGCCGAGGTGGGCGGAGGAGTCTTTCGTGCCGTCGGGTTCGTTGGGGCGGGGCATCGCCGGGAGTTTGTGGACCAGGCCGCTGAAAAGCACGCCCGAAGCAGGGCCATCGTCAGCCGGATGGCGGGCGCGGGCGCTGGACATGGCGGCCAAAGCGCGGCTGACTGCGCGGCTCGCGCCGCATGTTTGCTTCGTTTCTCACCACGATATTCTTTTCGCTGTCGGTGATTTTCGCCGCGCGGACGGCGCGGATACTGGGCGGGCCGCGGGCGAATCTGGCGCGGATTTGCGTGGCGACGGTGTTGCTGGCGGGATGGGCGCACGCGTTTGGCGAAGGGCTGCGAGGGGCGTCGCTGCGGTGGTTTTTTCTGAGTGGAGTGATCGGCTTTGGGCTGGGCGACATGGCCCTTTTCAGCGCGCTGCCGCGAATCGGGCCGCGGCTTTCCATCCTGCTCACGCAATGCCTCGCGGCCCCCATCGCGGCGGTCGCGGAATGGGCGTGGCTGGGGACGACGCTGCGGGCGGTCGATCTCGCGTGCGCGGCGGTGGTTCTCGCCGGGGTGGCGGTGGCGCTGGCTCCGGACCGGGGGCTGGAGGTGGATCGGCGGACGTTCTGGATCGGCGTGCTCTTTGGCGTGGGTTCGGCGCTGGGACAAGCGCTCGGCGCGGTCGTCAGCCGGAAGGCGAACGATGTGGCCGCGCTCACCCATTTCCCGATCGACGGCGGGACGGCGGCCTACCAGCGCGCCCTCGGTGGCGTGCTGCTGACGATGCTGGCGTTTTGGCTCATGCGAAAATCGCGTGCCGCAGAGGACGCCGCGCGTCCTCCGGGAAGTTGGCGGGCGGCGTGGCCGATGGTGCTGGCCAATTCGCTGGCCGGGCCGACCATCGGGGTGGGCTGCTACCAATGGGCACTCGCCACCACGCGGCACGGCAGCGGAATCGTCCTGGCCATTGTCGCGACGTCGCCGCTGGTCACCATCCTGCTCGCGTTTTTCCTCGATGGCCTGCGCCCGACGCGGCGGGCTGTGGTCGGCGGACTCGTCGCCGTCGGCGGAGTGGTGGCGCTGATGCTGGTGCAAGCGGGAATTTGACTTGAAAAACCGCCGTCGTTAGGCCGTGCTGGCCGGCCTATGAAAACGTTTCTCAGCAAATTGTTCGGTTCCCTCGCCCTCCTCGCCCTCACCTCCAGCGCGGTCCTCGCGGCTGGCGGCTGGGATGATGACTACGATAAGGCCCTCGCCAAGGCGAAGGTGGAAAAGAAAATGGTGCTCCTCGATTTCACCGGCTCGGACTGGTGCAGTTGGTGCATGAAGCTCGACAAAGAGGTCTTCTCCAAACCCGAGTTCAAGAGCTACGCCAAGGATAACCTCGTCCTCGTGGAACTCGATTTCCCGAACGGCAAACGCCAGACCAAAAAGCTCAAAGACCAGAACGACAAGCTCAAGGGAGAGTATGCAATCAAAGGCTACCCGACGATCATCATCCTCAATGCCGAGGGCAAGCAAGTCGGCGAGCTCGGCTACATGGAAGGCGGCCCGAAGGCCTTTACGGCTAAGCTCGATGAACTGAAAGGCAAGTAACGGCACGCTTTTCCGCGTTTTTCCGAGGCGGTTCGGCTTTGGCCGGGCCGCCTCGTTGCGTTCGGTGGAAACAAAACTTGAACATTTCGTCGCAGCGTGGCGTCAGTTTCGGCCTATGAAAACACTCCTCGCCAAACTCACCGGCACCCTTGCGGTGCTCGCCCTCACCTCCACCCTGGCCCTGGCTAAAGATGGCTGGTCGGAGGATTACGACAAGGCCCTCGCGCAAGCCAAGGCCGAGAAGAAACTGGTGCTCCTCGATTTCACCGGCTCGGACTGGTGCGGCTGGTGCATCAAACTCGACAAGGAAGTTTTCTCGCAGCCGGAGTTTGCGGACTATGCGAAGACGAACCTCGTCCTCGTGGAACTGGATTACCCCCGCAAGAAAGAGCAGACGAAAGAGATCAAGGCGCAGAATGCGAAACTTCAGGGAGAGTACAAGATCCAAGGCTACCCGACGATCGTCGTCCTCGATTCCGCAGGGAAAAAAGTCGGCGAGCTCGGCTATCAGCCCGGCGG
Organism: Chthoniobacterales bacterium; assembly: GCA_038318725.1. Classification (GTDB taxonomy): domain Bacteria; phylum Verrucomicrobiota; class Verrucomicrobiia; order Chthoniobacterales; family Chthoniobacteraceae; genus Chthoniobacter. The sequence continues at coordinate 10,522 of JBBQCM010000152.1, read as the reverse complement.
CCCGAAGGCGTTCATCGCCGCACTGGACAAGCTCAAGGCCAAGTAAAGCGGCCGGTTGCGCCCGCGCAGAAAGATCAGTCTGCGCGGGCGTTGAACTGGACCCAGTCGAGGTTCATCAGGCCGCCTTTGCCGGGGTTGGTGAAGACGGCGTAAACGTCGGTGCGGGTGCGCGGGGTGGTGGGCGGCAGGACGAATTTGGGCTCGATCCATTTGTCCCAACCGCCGGTGTTGGGCACTTCCACGGTGCCGAGGAGGTCGCCGGTGGGGGAACCCGCGTGGAATTCGATTTTCCCGCCGACGTTGCCGGAGCTGGCGCGGGCGGTGATGCTGCCGACTTCGGCGAGGTTGATGCCGGCGAGCTTCACGCTGTGCCCGTGGTCGATGGCGCCGACGGCGCTGCCGAGGTTTTTGGCGCCGGTGATTTCGCCGGCCTCGGCTTCCAGCCGGCGTGAGCGCAGGCTGACGCTGGCTTTGCCGCTGAGCGAACCGGCAGGCGCGCGGCCTCCATCGGCGTAGGTGGCCTCGAGGACGAAAGTGCCGGGCTTGTCTTCCTTCGGTGCGGTGACTTCGCCGGTCAGGCCGCGCGTGAGGGCGGGGCCGCCCTTGCCGCGTTCGAGGCCGAAGACCCAGCGGAGCATGATGGTGACTTCATCGGTGGTGTGCTGCGGATGTGGAAGCATGGGCACTTCGCCCCAGATTTTGGTGCTGCCTTCGCGCACGCGCTGCACGCTGGCGTCGAGCGCAGCGGGCTGGCCGCGATACTTGGCGGCGATGTCGATGAGTGACGGACCGACGACCTTTTGCTCGATCGCGTGGCAGTTGAAACAATCGGTCGCCTTCATCAAGGCAAAGCCGGGATCGCCGACGGCGGTTTTGCCGTCGGCGCGCACGAAGGTGCTGCTGACCAGGGTGCGGGCGCTGAATTCATCGGCCTTCGCGGAGGACGGGCCGTCCTCGGCGTCGGTCACGGAGACGGTGTATTTCACAGGCTGACCGGGGGTGAAAAAGTCGCCGTCGAGCGGGCTGTCGAATTTCACCAGCGGCGCGGTGTTGCCGACGAGCAAAGCCACGCTGGCGACGCCGGTCGCGCCGTGGGCGTCGGTCACGCGCAACTCGGCGCGGTAGTTGCCGGGCTGGGGAATCGTGATCTGCGGGTTCGGGGCTTCGGAGAGGACCACGCCGCTCGGCTGGAGGCGCCATTCGTATTTCAGCGCGTCGCCTTCGTGATCCTTCGAGCCGGCGCTGGAAAGCATCACCGTGAGTGGCTCGCGGCCGGCGGCGGGCTGGGCGGTGGCAATGGCGACGGGCGGGAGATTGCCGTCGATATAGCTGATCTTTACGAGCTTCGAGTCCTTGTTCGCACCCCACGTTTCGCCGTAGTCGAGCAGGTAGAGGCAGTGGTCCTTCCCGAAGACAGCATCGACCGGACGCTTGAGCAGCGTCGCACCCGCGTCGATCTGCGGTTTCAGTTTTTCGATCTGCTCGGGCTTGTTGGCGAGGACGACAGCGCTCGAGAACGGTTCGATGGCGACGAGGTTCGAGTCCATGTCGAGCCGCGCCCATTTCAGCGCGGGCCGCTCCCAATCCCAAAAAAGCAGGCAGCGGTTGAAGTACTGCGGAAAGCCGTTCGTCTCCCGGATGTTGAAGCCGCAGTAGTAAACCGGCCCGGCGCACGCGGTGCGTCCGCCTTCGCCCATTTCCTTGAACTCGCGCGGCTGGCGATACGGCCAATAGATCATCGCGGGCGTGGCGGGCGGCAGTTCGCGCAGGCCGGTGTTGTTCGGGCCTTCGTTGATCGGATGCTGTGGGTCAAAGGGTTTGCCGACCTGCTTGGTCACGTAGTCGTAGTCGGAGTAGGCGAAATTGTTTCCGATGAAATAGGGCCAGCCGAAGTTGCCCGCCTTCTTCGCCTGATTGATCTCGTCGTACCCGCGCGGGCCGCGCGGGCCGTCGTCGTTGGCATCGGGCCCGACCTCGCCCCAATAGACGTAGCCGGTGTGTTGGTCGATGGACATGCGCCACGGATTGCGACAGCCCATCGCGTAGATTTCGGGACGGGTCTTCGGCGTGCCGGGCGGGAAAAGGTTGCCGGCCGGGATTTCGTAAGTGCCGTCTGGCTTCGGGCGGATGCGGATGATTTTGCCGTTAAAACTATTCGTGTTGCTCGCGGATTTTTGCGCGTCCCAAGGCTCGCGGCCCGGGCGTTCGTCGAGCGGCGCGTAGCCGTTTGAGTCGGCATGCGGATGGGTGTTGTCGCCCACGGAAAAGTAAAGGCACCCATCCGGCCCGAACTCCACTGAAGCCCCGTGATGACAGCACTCCTTGCGCTGCTCCTCAAATTTCAGCAGCAGCTTTTCGCTGGCGAGATCGAGCGTGTCGCCCTTCATCGTGTAGCGGCTGAGATGCTGGCCGTCGAAGTCCTTGGGCGAGTGCAGGCAGTAAATCCAGCCGTTCTCGGCAAACTTCGGATCGAGCGCGAAGCCGAGGAAGCCGTTTTCCTGTCCGGTGAAAACCTCGATCTCCCCGGCTTCCACGATTTGTTTCGTCTCCGGGTGATAGATCTTCAGCTTGCCGCCATATTCGTTGAAAAAGATGCGCCCGTCCGGCGCGATTTCGAGTTCCATCGGCTGCGGGACGCCCTCGAAAAGCGTCTCGACTTTGAACCGGTAATCCGGCGGAGCCTCGGCGGCGAGCGTGGTGGAGATGGCGGCGGCGAGGACGAGGATGGAGAGGCGCATGGCGGTGGCGTGGGAATACGGAGCGGGGGAAAAACTTAGAGAGTGTGGTGAGCGGACGATGAAGCATTGGAAGTGGAGAGTGAAGCGGGTAAAGACACTTGCCTCGATTTTGCCCCGCGCATGAAACGATTCTCTCCTCCGTCCAAAATGGCCGGTTTCGCCGTGGCGTTCATCTTCGCGAACCTGGCGGCATCGCCCGTTCAGGCCGATTCCTTTCCGCGCGTCAGCAATTTCGCACTGAACGTCCCGTCCTATCCGCCGCCGACGGCGTTCCAGTTGATGCCCGCGTTCACGGGCGTCGCCCTCGCCAAGCCGACGTGCCTCGCGAGCCCGCCCGGCGACACGCGGCGGCTCTTTGTCTGCGAGAAGGACTCCGGCAAAATCAAGGTCATTCCCGATGTCACCGCGGGGACGCCCGTGAGCTATGACTTTCTGGCATTGAGCAATCTGGCGACGTTCGACGATCAGGGAGTCCTCGGACTGGCGTTTCATCCGAACTACGGCCCCAACCCCGCCACGCAAAACGCCTACTGCTACGTGTTCTATTCACGGAAAAACGGGGCGTTGTCCTACTCCCGCCTGTCACGTTTCACCGTGCTGACTCCCGGGTCCGTGCCAACCGCCGATCCCGCTTCGGAACTCGTTTTGATCGAGCAATTGGACCGCGCCGGATTCCACCCCGGAGGCGACCTGCATTTCGGACCGGATGGCTACCTCTACATTTCGCTCGGGGACGAAGGCTTCTACGACGACTCATTTAACAACGCGCAGCATATCGACGGGAATTTTTTCTCCGCGATTGCGCGCATCGACGTGGACAAAAGGCCCGGAAGTCTGGAGCCCAATATCCATCCCGCCGTGCCCCGCGATGGGGGTGTGGCGAGATACGCTGTGCCGCCAGACAACCCCTTCGTCGGAGCCACCACTTTCAACGGCCTCGCGGTCCTGGCCGACGCTGTCTGGACCGAGTTTTGGGCGGTGGGTCTTCGCCATCCGTGGCGCTTCTCGTTTGATGCGCTGACCGGCGAACTGTGGGTCGGCGATGTCGGCGAAGGCGGCTTCGAGGAAGTGGATCTGGTGACGCGCGGCGGCAATTACGGCTGGTCCTTTCGCGAGGGCGCGCACCCCGGCCCCAAGAACGGCACCGAACCGCCGGGCTTCGCTTCCATCGACCCGATTTACGAATACTCCCACCTCGGGGGCCAAGCCTGCGTCATTGGCGGATTCGTCTATCGCGGCACGCGCATCTCCGCGCTGCATGGCCGCTATATTTTTGGCGACTACATGACGGGAAACATTTGGGCGGCGGAACGCACGGGGCCCGGCTCGATCAGCGTGCAGCGCATCGCCGGGCAGACCGGCATCGCGGCCTTTGGCAGCGACCCTTCCAATGGCGACATCCTGATCGCCGACAATGACAACAACCGCATCCTCCGCCTCACCGCCACGCCCGTGACGGACAGCTATCCCGAGACACTCAGCGCCACGGGACTCTTCGCGGACCTCGCCGACTTTTCGCCCGCGCCGGGCGTCATGCCTTACGCTCCAAACCTTGATTTCTGGAGCGACCACGCGCTCAAGAGCCGCTGGTTCGTCATTCCCGACGCGGCGGACACGATGACGTGGTCGCGCGATGGGGTGTGGACGTTTCCCAGCGGCACGGTTTGGGTAACTTCGACCTCGAAATGACCCGCGGCAATCCCGCGACGAAGCGCCGCCTCGAGACGCGGCTGCTCGTGAAGAACGCCACCGGCGCCTATGGCGTGAGCTACCGCTGGAACGACGCGCAAACCGACGCCACGCTCGTGCCCGACGAAGGCGCGGACCTCGCGCTCAATATCGTCGTCAACGGAACGCCTTCCCCACAGGCGTGGCGCATCCCCAGCCGCGCGGAATGCCGCGCGTGCCACACGCCGGCTGCCGGCTATGCGCTCTCTTTCACCACGCGCCAGTTCAACCGCACCCACACGATTCAGGGCGTCACCGGCAACCAACTCGATCTGCTGCATGGCGCGGGTTACTTTGCGAATCCCCCCGTTTCACCACATCTCCTTCCGCGCCATGTGCGTCCGGAGGAAATCGCCTTTTCGCTCGAAGCGCGTGTGCGCTCCTACCTCGCGGTGAACTGCGCCCACTGCCACCGCTCCGGCGTCCCCGGCATACCCGCCACATGGGACGGACGGCCCGAGCTGACTCTCGCTCAAACCGGGCTCATCAATGGGCCCGCCGCCCACAATTTGGGCAACCCGGACAACCACCTCATCGTTCCGGGAAACACGCTGCAATCCGTGGTGTGGAATCGCCTCGGAGCGACCAACGGTTTCACCCGCATGCCTCCGCTCGGCACCAACGAACTCGATCAGACAAACCTCGACCTCGTCTCCACCTGGATCACGCAAGTCCTGCCTGGGCGCCAGACCTTCGCCCAGTGGCAGCAGGTCTGGTTCGGTTCGGCCAATGCCCCAATGGCCCAGGCTGCGGACGATCCCGATGGCGATGGGCACTCCAACGGCGAAGAATTTCTCTCCGGGACCAGCCCGCTGGATGGAGGCAGCTTCGTGCAGCCCGGCGTGACGGTGGACGGTGCTTTGGTGAATCTCAGCTTCCTCCTGCCGGCCAATCGCTCCGCCCAAATCGAAGCGTCCACGGACCTGCAGGAGTGGAGTCTGTGGGATGTGCCCGGCAACAGCGGACTGCCTGCTGCGGGTGGCGTTTTTTCGATCTCAGGCGCGGCCACTGACACCGCGCAGTTCTTCCGACTCCGACTGTGGGAGAATTGAGAACCGGCTCTGGCACGCTCGACGGAGGCGGTTTCGTCGGGCTAAACCTGCGCCCGTGTCTCCGCTCCAGATCGGCTCACTCGCGCTCGCTTTCCTCGGGCCGGTCGTGCTCTGGGCGATGCACCGGCGGCGGCCGCATCCGCAGCTTGAGCACAGCTTCGCGCGGGGCATCGCCGGGCTGCTCGTGGCGGCGTGGGTGGGAGGACTGGCGCAAAAGGTCATCGACGGAAATCTCTGGGCGGGTGAACCACTGCCGATGCAGCTCTGCGACTGGGCCCTGGTCGCGGTCGTCGCTGCACTGCTCGGGCGATCGCAGACGTGTTTCGAGCTGAGTTATTTCTGGGGCTTGTGTGGGACGGTGCAGGCGCTGATCACGCCGGCAATCGATGGCAGCATGGCGTGGTGGCGGCAGCTCGGTTTTTATCTCGCGCATGGGGGAATCGTCGCGGGCGTGCTTTTTCTCCTGCTCGTGCCGCGGATGCGTCCGCGCGGGTTGGGGCGGGTGCTGGTCTGGTCCGAAGTGTATCTCGTGGCGGCGCTGGCGGTGAACGCGCTGACCGGCGCCAACTACGGCTTTCTTGCCCACCGGCCCGCGCAGCACACGGCGCTCGATCTTTTCCCCGATCCGCGCTGGCTCTACGTGGCGGCGATCAACGCCGTGGCGCTCCTCGCCTTCGCCGTGTTCTGGCTGCCGTGGCTGATCGCCGACCGTCTCAGGAAAAAAGCCGCGCCCACTCTTCCGGTTTGAAGCCGGTGGTGCCGCGATCTTTGCCGAGCGCGAACGGGCGCTTCACGAGATTGCCGTTGGTAGAGAGGAGCGCGAGGGCTTCGTCCACGCTCATCGTCGGCAGGCGCTCTTTCATGTTTAGCGTCTTGTAGTCGCCGCCGCTGGTATTGAAGAGCCGGCGCAGATCGCCGCCGAGATGGGCGAGCATGGCGCGCAACTCGGGGACGCGGGGCGGATGCTCGCGGATGGCAATCGGCTCGTGTGTGATCTTTCGCTCCGCGAGAAATTTCCGCGCCTTGCGGCAGGTGTCGCAGCCGGCGTATGCCCAGACGCGCAGGCTCACCGGGCAAGGCCCAGATTGCGCACGACCTGCACGGTCGAGTGCGGCTTGTTCAGCGAGTAAAAGTGCAGGCCGGGCACGCCGAACTTGAGCAGCGCCTCGCATTGGCGGGTGCAGTATTCGATGCCGTAGTCGATGACTGCTGGGTCGTCGTCGCCGAGTTCATCGAGCCGGGCGACGAAAGGTGCGGGCAGGCGCGCGCCGCACATCTCGGTGAATTTTTTGGTCTGCTTGCCGGAGAGGATCGGGAGCAGGCCGGGGATGATGGTCACAGGCCGGCCGAGTTTTTTCGCGATGTAATCGTGGAAGCGGAAAAAATCCTCGTTGTCGAAGAAAAGCTGGGTGATGACGAAGTCCGCGCCCGCCTCGATCTTCGCCGCGAGGAAGTCCCAGTCGGCGAGCTTGCCGGCGGTCTGGGCGATGTGGCCCTCGGGGAACCCAGCGGTGCCGATGGTGAATCCGCCGAGTTCACGGATGAAGGCGACGAGCTGGCTGGAATATTGGAAGCCGCCTTCAGTCGCGATCCATTCGCCGGTGCCGCCGGGCGGGTCGCCGCGGAGGGCGAGGATATTCGTGACGCCGCGGGCGCCCGCCTCGGCGAGCACGTCGCCGAGCTGCTCGCGCGTCGAATTCACGCAGGTCAGATGCATCATCGAGGTCAGCCCGTGTTCGCGCTGGATACGATCGACAATGCCGATGGTTTTGTCCCGCGTGCTGCCCCCCGCGCCGTAAGTCACCGAGCAGTAGTCCGGCTTCAGCGCGAGCAGCGCCGGCAGCGTTTTTTCAAAGAGGTTGCGATCGCCCTCGTCGGTCTTTGGCGGGAAGAACTCGAAAGAAACGGCGGGCCGGCCGGCTGCGCGGCAGGCTTCGTGGAGATCGCGGATGGATGGCATCGGGCGCAGATACTGCCGTCCCCCGCGGCGCGCACGCAAGAGCGCAGAGGCTCCTGGAGGAAGCGTTTTCAGCCGGCGGACGGCGCGTCAGGCAGCGGCCTCGCCCGATCCAAAACACCCGCTGGCACTCTGCTGCCAGACGTGCTCATAGACTTTCTTCGCCACGGCCTGCTTTTCCTCATCGGTGAATCGCGGGTGCCTGCGGCCCGAGCAGTGCCGCTTGATCCGCGTCCGTCGCCTCCTCGCGCGGCAACTCTACCACGCGATACGCGAGCCGGCGTTCCGGCGGAAACTCCCGCTTGAGTTCCTCCTGCCGCCGGACGGAGGCCACAGCTTTGTTCACGCCCATGAATTGATGATTCCGCGCGACCACCTTGCGCGTCGCGCCGGGCTTGCTCGCGTCGAAAAGGATGAAATTCTCCATGATGTCGAGCAGCCGGTCGTGGGCCAGCATCCCGTCGAGCAGCACCTGCGCATCCACGCTCCCGCGGTCGCTCTCATCCGCGCTTCCATTCCGCGAAGTGCTCCCATCCGCTCGTGATCGAGCCGTAGTGCGCGCGGTGCCCGTTGCTCACGATGAGGAAGGCGTTGTGATCAAACGCATGCGCAATGACGTGCTCGTCGAGGTAATCGCGCAGGTTGCCGTCGAAGCCCGCATGGATGTTCTTATACACCGCCTTCAGCTCGATGAAGACCAGCGGCAGCCCATTCACAAAGCACACGATGTCCGCACGGCGATTGTAGCTCGGGGAGCGTAGCCCGGTGATCTTCAACTCACGCACGGCGACGAAGCGATTGTTCGGTTTGCCGTCGGCACCGTTGCTGTTCTGGAAGCCGATCACTCGCGCCCGCGTTTCCCGCCGCTGGCCCGTCGTATCCGTGTAGCTCACCGGCACGCCATCGCGGATGAACCCGTGAAACTCCTGATTGTGCTGGAGCAGCGACCGCGAGAAATCGTGCCGCGCCATCTTCGCCGCCGCTTCCTCCACCGCCGTCGCCGGCAACTGCGGATTCAGCCGCGCGATCGCCGCGCGCAGATCCCGCATGAGCACCACCTCGCGCGGGTCCGTGCGCCCAAGCGTGCCATCCGGCCCAAACGTCTCGTCGTTGAACGCATACACACTCTCCCAGCCAAGGACATCATGCAGATGATCGGCAAACGTCTTTTGGACGAGCCGGTCTTCGCTGTTGATGTCGGTGCAGGCCATCGCGGTGCGTAGCGTAGCGGGCCGGCGCGGCGCCATGAAATCCGAAATCCATCCGGTTGACATAAAAGCCCGTGTGTGGACATATTGTCCTCCCTGTGCGGCTGATCAAACGAACCCCCTTGCGCGAATACGTCCGGCGCTTTCCGAAAGCGGCCACGCCGCTCGAAGATTGGGGGCGGCTCACGCTCGCCGCCGCCTGGAAAAACCTCGTGGACACCCGCAAGACCTTTCCCCACGCCGACCAGGTAAAGGTCAAAAGCGGAAGAACCGTCACGATCTTCAGCGTCTGCGGCAACGATTTCCGCCTCGTCACCGCCATCCACTACGACCGCGGGAAAGTTTTCGCCCTGAACTTCCTCACCCACGCTGAATACAGCAAAGACACCTGGAAAAGCCGCCTATGAAAACCACCGTCAAAACCGCCACGCCTTATCCAAAAATCCCGAAGACCTATGCGGGCCTCATGGCCATGCACCTGCTCCGCCCAATCCACGACCAGGTGGATGCTGAGAACGCCGCGGAGATGATCGACCTTCTCGCCGGACACAAGCTCAATACGGAGCAGACCGATTACCTCGACCTCCTCAGCGACCTCTACGAAAAATGGGAATGCGCACAGTTCCCCATCCACAGGGCGCGCGGCCCGGAGTTGCTCCGCCTCGTGCTCGCGGAGCGCGGTGAGAAGGCTGCCGACCTCGCGAAGCTGCTCGGCATCGATGCCTCGCTCGCTTACCGCCTTGTGCGCGGCGAGCGCCAGTTGACCGCCGTGCAGATTCGCATGGTGGCCGACCACCACGGCCTCGACCCGGCGGCGCTCCTACCCTAAGTCGCGCCGCGTTCAAACTCCCGCATCGCCGCCTCGTCCTGATCCATCCACTGGCGGAGCTGCTCAACGGAAAAAAGCCGCGGCTCGGGCGGCGCCGAGTCGTCTGCCGGGATGATGCGGAGAAGGAAACGCAGCAGCAGCTTTTGCTCGTCGGCGGACAATTCCGTCGCGGCTTTTTCGATTTCAACCAGCGTGCTCATTCCGCGAAGTGCCCGCGGCGCGTGCGTCTGGCAACTCGCCGGTTGCCGCGACCAAGGTGCCCGGCATCGCTAAACTTCGATCTCCCCGCTCATCAGCCGCGGCAGCAGCAGGTCGCGCGCGGCGCGGAGATTTTGGTTTTGCTGTCGCAGGTTATGAAGCTGCGAAAACATCGACTCGACGACCTCATCGAAAGATTCGAGCAGGCGTTTTGATGGTACGAGAATTGAGGCTCGCTCAAAATCCGTTGCGACCACCGCAGGATAAGCCGCGCCTCGCGCATGGCTTTCCAAGTAGCCCGCGAACGCATCCATCGTCGTCGCGTAATAAATGAACGTAGTCGGTGCTGCGGTGGGCGTGATGACCGCAAAGCCAGTCGAGACGATGAGGTTGTCGGGCGGATTCCAAATGACCGCGTGCGAGCGGCGATTGGGGCGCACGCATGACCAGATGATGTCGCCGTGTAAAACGACTCGCCGCGCCCGGCTGGGCGCTTCTCGAAATGCAAACATCGTCGTTTCGTTAATCTGTCCGGGCACAACCGACGCGATGTCCACGTATTCGATTTCGCCGTCGTAGTTGCTCGGCAGAGTTGCGCGGTTCACTTCGGCGATTTCATCGAGACGTTTCCGCGCCCAGCCTTGCGAGACGCCGTGGGTGAGGCGGATGTGTTATACCAAACACACTTGAAAAGAGGACTATAAGTGGGTAGAGGAGGTGGATGGCAAAGAAGTTTCAACTTGAGCGACCTGAACTCGCCGAAGAGCTGGAAAGCAAACAGGCCAGTGCGCAACGGGCGCGGGAGCACCAGC
>JBBQCM010000151.1:0-14762 GCA_038318725.1 Chthoniobacterales bacterium | reverse complement strand
GGCGCTGCTGGAGGAGCTTTTTGACCATTCCCAACGAGACTCGGAAGCGCCGGGCCATGTCTTCACGGGTGCCTTCCCCGTCATCATAGGCCGCCAGAATCCGCTCCCTTAAATCCACCGCAGTCGTCTTTCGATTACGCACACCCACAACCTGCCAAAATCCCAAGGTAATGGCTATACTTTTTATTGAATTGCTCTAGCGGTCGCGGGTGAGCCAGAATTCTTCGGCGGTTTTGGCGGGGCGTCGGTTGATGGGGTCCCAGTCGGTGCTGACGTATTTCAAATTCGGAAGGGCGCGGAGGGAATCGATGAAATTGGTTTTGGTAGGGAGCCAGATTTCCTCGAGGGTGGGGAAGGCGGTGAGTTGTTTGCAGTCGAAGAAGCCGCTGCTGGAGAGGTGGATGATGCGGAGGGGGGCGCCGGCGAGGGCGGTGAGGTCGTGGACGGAGGTGTTGTTGGCGCGGAGTTCGACGATGGGTTGGCCACGGAGGGCGCTGAGGTCGGAGATGGGCATTCCGCTGATGTGGATTTCGAGCTGGCCGGCGTCGTTTTGCTCGACGGCGTCAGGGGGGAGCAGTTTGGTGCTGGCGCGCTGGAGGGCGGTGCGGACGGGTCCGGCGAGGGCAAAGCGGGGGGCGGTTTCTTCCCAAAAAGTTTTTGCGGGGATGACGCCTTGGGTGCGCTGGTCGAGGTGGATGCGGGTGAGTTGGGGGAGGGTTTTCAAAAGGGCGCAGTCGATGGATTGCTCGGGGAGGTGGAGTTCCTCGAGCTGGGTGAGGAGGGCGATGGGGCCGATGTCGAAGAGGGCGGCGCAGCGCTCGAGGCTGAGGAATTTGAGCTGGGTGGCGGCGGTGAGGGGGGTGAGGTCGATGACGCGGGTGCCTTCGAGGGAGAGGGTTTCGAGGGCCGGGGTGGTGATGAGGCTGAGATTGGTGAGGAGGGTATTGTTTCCGTAAAAGCTGCGCAGGGGGAGGCCGCGGAGGGGGGTGAAGTCGGTGGCGCGGACGCCATTCATGTGGAGGCTGGTGAGGGGCAGGCCGGCGAGAGGGGTGAGGTCGGTGACTTTGGTGCTATCTAGGGTGAGGCGGCGGATTTTCAGGCCGCGGAGGGGGCTGAGGTCGGCGACTTTGGTGCCGGTGAGGTCGAGGGAGGTGACGGAAAGTTTTTCGATCCCGGCGAGGCTCGAGAGGCTGGCGTCGTCCAGTTTCAGCTCGGCGATGGGGAGGTCGGTGAGGAGGGCGAGGTCGCCGATTTGCAAGCGGCTGAGGTCGAGGATGAAGCCGGTGGGGCCGTAGCGGAGGCGGGTGTCGCTCCAGCCGGATTGGGCGGCGTACTCGCGGAGGCGGGCGCGGATGGCGGGTTCGGCGCTGCGGCTGACGACGCCCAGCTGGGCGGCGATGGCGGAGCCTTCGACGCTGCGCTGTTGGGCGTTGAGCTGCTCGAGGAGGCGGACTTTGACTTCCTGCCGGAGGGGGCCGGGGCCGCCATTTTCGGCGAGGAGCTGGGTGGAAAGGGCGAGGTTTTTCTGCGCGGAGTCGTCGCCGCGGCGGAGGGTGAGGACGTGGCGGTAGGCGGCGGCGGCCTCGGCGAGACGCTGGGCGGCCTGGAGGGTGTGGGCGCGGAAGAGGTGGTAGTCGGCGTTGGCGGGCGCGAGCTGATTGGCAAAGGCGATTTTTTCAAGGGCATCGTCGAGTTTGCCATCGACGACGAGGCTGCGGGCTTGGGCGTAAAATGTGGGCGCGGTGCTCTGGAGTTGAGCGAGGGTGGCGGCCATGCGGCGCTGGGAGAGGAGGACGGTGACGCCGAAGGCAACGATGAGGACGAAGAGGACGGCGGCGGCGACGGCGACGGCTTTATTGCGCTGGACGAGGAGCCAGGCCTGGCGCCCGACGCCGGCGTGCTCGGCGCGGGTGGCAAAGCCGCCCTGGTAGGCGGCGAGGTCGGCCTGAAATTCCTCGACCGTCTGGTAGCGGTCCTCGCGGCGCCGGGCGAGGGCCTTCATGGTGATGGCGTTGAGCGCCTCGGGGACGCGTCCGCCGGGGAGATGCAGCTTGCCTTTGCCGGTCTTGCCGGACGCTCCCTTCACGGCCTGTGCACCACCTTTCCCCGTGCCGAGGACGCGCTGCGTGGGCGGGATGGGTTGCGCGGTTTTGACCTTCTCGACGATCTCCTCGGCGGTCGTGCCGTCGAAGGGAAACTCGAGCGTGAGGATCGTGTAGAGGATCGCGCCGAGGGCGAAAATGTCGCTCCGCGCGTCGAGTGAATCGACCTCGCCGCGAGCCTGCTCGGGCGACATGAATCCGGGCGTGCCCAGGATCGCGCCGCTCATCGTGGCGCAGGGATTGCCGCCGTCGCGCGGGAGCTGGATGAAGGTCGATTTCACATTCACCTCGCGCTTCGCGCCATCCTTGGCCGCGCCGACCGGCTTGACCAGCTTGGCAATGCCCCAGTCCATGACCAGCACCTCGCCGTAGCGCGCGATCATCACATTCTCCGGCTTCAGGTCGCGGTGGATGACACCCTTGCTGTGCGCGAAGGCGAGGGCATCGCAGACTTTTTGGAAAACCGTGAGCAGTTCGGCGAGCGGGTATTTCTCCACCGTCTCGGCCACGCCCTGCGCGAGAAGCTGGAGGATTTTCAACAGGGTGATGCCCTTCACCAGCTTCATCGTGTAAAAGAGCTTCCCGTCGGCATCGAGCCCCAACTCATGCACGGGCACGATGTTCGGGTGCTCGAGCTGGCCGGTGATCTGCGCCTCCTCGATGAACCGCCGCAGGTCGTCCGCGGTGCCCTCGGTGAGCATCACTTTCATCGCCACCGACCGGCGGATCGTCGCCTCGCGCGCATCGAGGATCGCGCCCATCCCGCCCTGCGCGATCATCGGACCGACGTCGTATTTTTTCTCGCGAATGAACTCCTCGGGCAGCAGTCGGGCGAGCGTCTCGGCGGTCGTGGGCTCGCGGCTCGGGATTTCGAGCGTGAGCACGCCCATCTGCGCGCGGACGCCCGGCGGGAGCAGCGTTCGCTCGGTGATCGACTGGCCGTTGATGAAGGTGCCGTTGCTCGAGCCGAGGTCTTCGAGAAAGGCACGCCCTTCCTCGACGACGAGCCGCGCGTGCTGGCGTGAGACGAGGTCGCCGAGGACGTGGAGATGGCACTCCTGCCAGCGGCCAATGGTGTAGGAACCCGGCGGGAGTTGGCGGCGAAGGATTTCTTCGCCGTCGCGCATGAAAACAATCTCTGTTTCTCCCGCAGGCATAACCGTTTGTGAGGAAACGTCCGCGCCGTCGCCCCTGTCAAGCGTGCACTCCGAGCGCACTTTGCGCTTTACCGGCGGCGTGCGATCCATTCGCTTCTCCGCCTCCTCCGCTTATGAAATTTCGCGTTCTCCTCGCCGCCGTCCTGTTCGTCACCGCGCCCGCTTTTTCCCAGACCGCCGAATGGGTCTGGCATGATGCCAGGGGCGGCAAGCCCGCCGACGGCGAAGTGCGCTGGTTTCGCAAAACCTTCAACGTCGGCAGCAACACGGCGAAGGCTGTGCTCAATGCCGCCGCGGATGGGCCGGTGACGGTTTTCCTCAACGGCAAAGAAGTTGCGAAGAGCGGTTTGTGGAAAGAGCCGGTAAAAATAGACGTGACCAGGGACGTGAAGAACTGGGGCGACAACACGCTCGCCGTCGAGGCGAAGGTCGCGGGCGGAAAGGCAGGTGTGGTCGTGGTGCTCGACATCGAGCACGAATACGGGAAGCGGCAGGTGGTGATGACGGACCGCTCGTGGCTTTCGAGCGCGAGCGCGCCGGAGGGCTGGAACCAGCAGGGGTTCAAGGACGCGACGTGGACGAATGTAACGCTCGTCGCCAAGCTCGGCGCGGAGCCGTGGGGCAATGTCTTCAACGTGAAGCCCGCCGGGGCGACTCCGCCCGAGGAGTTGAAAGTGGCGGCGGGTTTCAAGATCGAGCTCCTGAAATCCGCGACGCCGCGCGACGGCTCGTGGGTTTCGATGGCGGTGGATGACAAGGGCCGGCTCTACCTTTCCCCGCAGAATCAGGCGCCAGATGGAGGCATTCTGCGGCTCACGCTCGATGACGCGGGGCACATCGCGAAGGAGGATTGGATTCAGCTCAAAGTAGGCGCGGCGATGGGGATGCTGTGGGCGTTTGACAGCCTTTACGTGAGCGGGCAGGGGCCGGACGGGCAGGCCATCTACCGGCTGCGCGACACGGACGGCGACGGCGATCTCGACAAGGCGGAGCTGTTCAAAAAAGTGCCCGGCGGCGGCGGCGAGCACGGCGCGCACGCGATGGTCGTCGGCCCGGACAAGCACATCTACATCGCGCACGGCAACTCCACGCCGCCCGTCGAGGGCATTGATACGACCCATTCGCCCTATCAGTCCTACGCCGAGGACGACCTCCTCCCGCGCATCAAAGACCCGGTCGCGACCTTTTTCGACAAACTGAAAATCCCCTACGGCCACATCCTGCGCACCGATGCGGACGGGAAAAAGTGGGAGCTTTTCGCCGGCGGCCTGCGCAACACCTACGACATCGACTTCAACGCCGACGGCGAGCTTTTCGCCTACGACAGCGACATGGAGTGGGACGTGGGCCTGCCTTGGTACCGCCACACGCGCATCCTGCACATCATCCCCGGTGCGGAGTTTGGCTTCCGCGAGGGCGCGTCGAAATGGCCGGACTACTACGCCGACTCGCTCGGCCCGGTCGTGGACATCGGCCGCGGCTCGCCCACGGGCGTGAAGTTCGGCACGAAGAGCAACTTCCCCGAGCGCTACAAGACGGCGTTTTTCGTCATGGACTGGACGTATGGCCGAATCCTCGCCGTCCACATGCAACCGAAAGGCGCGAGCTACACCGCGAGCAACCCGAAGCCGTCGCGCTTCGACATCGACGAGCCGAATGCGAGCGAGGACGTGGAGGTTTTCGTCTCGGGCAAAGGATTGCCCGTGACCGATCTCGAATTCGGCAAGGACGGCGCGATGTATTTCACCGTCGGCGGCCGGGGGACGCAGGCGGGGCTTTATCGGGTGAGCTACGTCGGGCCGCCTAAGAATGAGCCTGTTGCAGCTCGCGATGAAGTGGCTGCATCCGCACGAGCATTTCGCAAGGATCTGGAGGCTCGGAGTTACGCCGATGTTGCTGCCGCCACACGAGCTTGGGAAAAAAAGATGGAGGCCTATGGGAGCGATGTGCTAGCGGAAAAAACAAATCCCAAGAAACCACAGTTTGACCTGATAGCGGAACGTGCGCGCGCTCTTCGAGAAAACGACCGTTTCATACTTTTTGCGGCCCGAGTACGCGCCGAGAAATTGCCGCTTAGCGAATTGCGGCTACTCGCGCTGACAGCGTCGGGGCGTATTTCAATCGGCACGACTGGCCTGCTACCTCAGATTTTCTCCAATGGTGAGAAGGATTCGAAGCGATTGCGTGCTCTCGACGGACTAATGGCTTTGCTCGCCCTTGCTCGTGTCGGCGATACTTCTACACAACCAGACCTGCTCCGAGCACTCGGCCAGTATCCGCTCGATTCGCTCGACGAGGATTTGAAGCTGATAAAGCTCCGCGTCATTGAGGTGAGTCTTATCCGCCAAGGCCGCCCAAGTGATGAGTTGGTAGGCTTGGCCGTCGAGAAACTGAGCCGCCAGTATCCCGCGAAATCTTTCGACCTGAACCGCGAACTTTCGCAACTCCTCGTCTGGCTCGGTGCGCCGGATGTCGTCGAGAAAACGCTCGCGCTGCTGCGCCGCACGCCGGAGCACGCGGAGCAGATTTGGTATGCCAACGTGCTCCGCGAGGCGAAGCAGTGGACGCCCGCGCAGCGCGAGCAATACTTCGCGTGGTTCAACTCCGCCGCGGAATACAAAGGCGGCAACAGCGCGGCAAAATTCATCCTCCGCATCCGCGAGGAAGCGCTGAAAAAAGTGCCCGACGACGAACGCCCGCGCCTCGCCGCGATGCTCGAAACCAAGCCCGCCGCGACCACGCCACCGCCGCCCGCCGTCGCGCGCAATTTTCAAAAAACCTGGACGGTCGCCGACCTCGACGCCGATCTCCCGCAAGCCGCCAAGGGCCGCAACTTCGCTCGCGGAAAGGAAATCTTCGCGAGCACGCAATGCGCGGCCTGCCACCACTTCGGCAAGGACGGCGGCAACGTCGGCCCCGACCTCAGCGCCGTCGGCAACCGCTTCAACGCGCGCGACCTGCTCGAAGCGATGGTCGAGCCGAGCAAGGTCATCAGCGAGCAGTACGCGAGCGTGGTCCTCACCATGAAAGACGGCGTCACGCTGGCCGGGCAAATCGCCGAGGAGGACGACGCGCGCGTGGGCCTCATCACCGATCCCGTCGCCGGCAAAAAGGAGTCGCTGCGCAAAGCGGACATCGCCGGCCGTGAAGTCTCGAAGGTCTCCCTCATGCCGCCCGGCCTCATCAACGTCCTGACCAAAGACGAAATCCTCGACCTCCTCGCCTACCTCGCGAGCGGTGGGGACGAGAAGGCGGCGGCGTTTGCGAATTAACGCGGGGCTTCAGCCACGCGCCTGTAGGGGAAGCAGTCTGCTTCCCCTACAGATGCGGGCGCGCTTCGCCCGGCTTCTCCCGGTAGTCAAAATAGTACGGCCAGTCCGCCCAACTCCGGGCCAGCCCCACGCGCACCGGATTCTCCCGCATGTAGAGCCACTTTTCGTACGCGGCATCCGTGCTGCGCAGCAGCCGGTCGAACCCACCTCGCTGCCAATCCCACGAATGCTTCAATCGCTGCCGGAGCACCCGTTTGAACCCGGTGAAGAAATCGCCGACCGGGAGATCGCGAACCTCCCTCGGCAAGACGAGGGCGTGGAAATGATCAGGCATGACGACCGCGGAGACGACAAACCAGCGGCGCAGGTCCATGATCGTCGCCGTGATCGCTGCGAAGGTGTCGGCGTTGGCGAGGACGCTGGCGACGCTTCACGCAAAGCGTTACCGAGTAGGTCACCGGCACGTCGAGCGGGAGGAGGATCGTGGCCAGGCGCGGCGGCTGGGCCATGCGTCAGCGGTAGGACGCCGGCGGCTGTAGGGGAAGTTGCCAGCTTTCCCCCGGTTCTCTGAGGGCCCGCCCGCAACTGTAGGGGAAGCAGACTGCTTCCCCTACAGTTGCGGAGCGAAGCCCCGCGGGTCATTTCGGCACGCGGTGGATGGTGCTGTGGATTTCCTGCTCGACCGGCTTGCCGTCGGCGGACTGGATTTTGAATTTCAGCCGCAGGGTCATCGCGGGCTGCATGTCGGCGAGCGTCAGGGTCAGCGTTTTCTTGTCGGGTGAAAGCGCCGCCTTTTCGACGGTCATGGTATCCTTGCCCTTGGTGCCGTCGCTGACTTTGAAGTCAGGCGATCCGTAGTTGCCGGTCCACTGGTAGTTCCAGCGAGTGAGGTCGTAGTTCTGCACGTCGGTCGCGGAGGCGGCATCGAGCGGGTTGGTGAATTGCAGCGCCACGCCGTCTTTGAGCGCGCGGAGTTCGACCGGCATCGTGACCGGTGCGCCGGTGTAGCGGACGCGCGAGAAGCAGCCGAATTTCGCCGCGTCGCTCTGCCACACGTTCAGGCCGGTGACATAGAGTTGGCCGTCTTTCGGATGGAACTTCCCGCGCATGATGCCGCTGGGAAACTTGAAGGGAAACTTCACCACCGCACCCTGCGCGACACCATCCACGGTTTCCATGGTCACGCCGTAGAGCAGGCAGTGGCCGTAGCTGAGATGCAGCATGCGGCCCTCCCACGGGCCCCATTTGCCGCCGCTGACCCAGACCTCGCCGCCGGGTGAATTGTCCACGTTTTGCGGCATCCAGACGAGCGGTTGGTCAAAACCCGCGGTCGGGATGGGGGTCTGGGCGTTGCCCCAAAAATTCGTTTTGAATTCCCTGCGCGCCTCTTCACTGCTCGGATTGGCGTCGAACTCGGTGCCGTCGGCCGCTTTGAAATGAAGGACTTTGTGCGCGGCGGGCGTCATGCCGTAAAAGCCGCCGGGCTTGATGATGTTGATCTTGTTCGCCGGCATCCAGTGACCCTGGTTGTCGCTGCACGTCAGAAAATCCTTTGGCCCCATGCCCAGGCCGTTCGGCGCGCGCAGACCGTTCGCGATGATCTCCATTTTCGCTCCGTCCTTGCTCACGCGGAGCATCGTGCCCTGGTCGGGACTTGTGTTCGTGGGTTCCCAGGGTGAGCCTTTGCCGTAGTAAAAATTGCCGGCGCTGTCGGTCTGCAAATCGAGCGCAAACTCATGGTAGTTCTCCGTCACCACGCAGTCGTTGTTGAAATTTTCGTAGTAGTCCGCCTCGCCGTCGCCATTGAGGTCATGCAGCCGGGTGATCTGGTCGCGGCCGGTGACGTAGATTTTGCCGTCCACGACCTTGCAGCCGAGCGGCTGGAAAAGGCCGGTCGCGATGCGTTTCCAAGTCACCTTTTCGAGTTTGTCGTCGAGCCCGCTGACGAGCCACACGTCGCCGCTGATGTTGACCACGGCAGCGTCGCCATTGGGAAAGAAATCGTGGCCGCCGAAGCGCAGCCAGGAGTTGTAAGGATTGTCGTCGGGCGCGGTAATTTCATCCACGAGGTACGGGCCGTCGCCGGTGCCCAGCTTGCCCTGCGTCTCGAGGGCTGCGCCCCAGTGGGCTGGTCCGCCTTTGCACAGCGCGACGAGGTCGGGGACGGGCGTTTTGGAGGATTCGAGGCGTTGCGTTTCGCCCGGCTTGCCCGGCACAAAAACGACTCGAAAGGTCGTGGCCTGGAGGCGCGGCGGCAGGCGTAGCACGGCCTTGCCGTCGGCGGCCTTTTCGACCTTCGCGCCGGATGCGCCGTCCACGGTGGTCAAAAGTTCCGCGCCGGGTCCGCCGAGCAGCACGGTGACCGCCGGTCCGGGACCGAGCGCGATCGTGCGAGAGAGGATGAGCGCGCCATCCTTCGCCTCCGCGCCCGGCATCTCCAGCACGGCGGTTTTTCCGACCGTGTAGCTGAGGATGACCTGATCGCCATGCACGTAGAGGCCGCGGTATTTCGCGACTTCATTGGGGAGATGGCCCTGATGCTTTTCGCGCGGGTCGTCGCCGATCTCGCCCGCGCTCCAGCCCGGCAGGTAGGGCGTGGAAAATTTCACCTCGCCGGCCGCTCCGATCTGCCCTTCGAGGCCGCCACGCCCGCGCGGAAACTTGACGAAGCCGCCCGTCCAGGCCGCGCTCACGCGGAGCAGTTCCGGGTCGAAAAGGATCGTCGCCGGGTTGTCCTTGTCGCCGGCTTTGATCGCGATGCCTTTGGCGGTGACCTGGCCGTTGATCTTGAAACAGCCGGTGTGAAACGGACCGAGGTCGGTCTTGTCCCATTTGATTTCCTGCGCCCCCAAAGGCGCGCAGACGAGGAGGGTGAGGGTGAAAGCGAGGAGCGGTTTAGTCATGGGAATGTCACAAAGGATTGAACGACGTGGGGATGCAAGCGGAGGAAAACGGATTACAAGTAAACGGCGCGAGAACATTCCGCGTCGCTCTCATCCCGACCTTATGCGCCGCCATATCTTAGCTCTCCTCGCGCTGATCCTTTTCCTCGGACGCGAAACGGCCAGCGCCCAAGCTTACGGCCTGACCTCGCGCCCGAGCGTGGGCGCGTATCTCGATGGCGTCATGCCTCCGGTGCCGCCAGCTGTCTCGACAAGCTGGTCCGCCGTAGTCGCGTTTCCGAGCCTCCATTTTGACAACGCGATGGGGCTGCTCCCGCTGCCGGGCACAAACAGGCTGGTGGTCTGGGAGCGCGAAGGGCGCATCTACTCCTTCGATAAAAATGTGGCAACCGACGCACAAAAGACGCTGATGCTCAACCTCAGCAAACAATGCCAGGGCTGGGACGACGAGGGGCTGCTCGGGCTGGCGTTTCATCCGAACTTCGCGGTGAACGGATACGTCTATGTCTGGTACAACTGGGTGACGCCCGGCACGGTCGTCGGCAGCCCAACGACGCGCCCAGCAAATGCCACCAGCACCCACCAGCGGCTCGCGCGCTTCACTTATATCCCCGCAACCGGCCTGCTCGACCCCGTGTCGGAACTGCCCATCATCGACCAGACCGATCACAACACCTGGCACAATGGTGGCGGCATGTTTTTCCATCCGGTGAATGGCTTCCTCTACCTGACCAACGGGAACGACGACAACGGCAGCAACGATCAAATCATCAACCGAGGTTTGTTCGGCGGCGTGCTGCGGATCGACGTGGACAAGCGTGGTGGCGCGATCAGCCATGCGCCGGTGAAGCGCTCCTTTGAGGAGGTGAGCACGGGCTGGCCGCAGTACTTTGTGCCAAACGACAACCCGTTTGTTGGCGTGGCTGGCGCGCTGGAGGAAATGTTCGCGCTCGGCCTGCGCAGCCCGCACCGCATGACCATCGACCCGGTCACGAACCGCATTTTCATCGGCGACGTGGGCGGCGGGTCGCGGGAGGAAATCGACGTCATCGAGCCGAGTGATCCCGGTGGGCTGAATTTTCAATGGGCCGTGCGCGAGGGCTACAACGGCGACATGGTTCCCGGCACTTACATCGGGGTAAACAAGCGACCGATTCTCGACTATTCACACAGCGGTACCGGTGGGAACGCGGTGATCGGTGGTTATGTCTATCGCGGTTCGGCGTTTCCTGAACTCGCGGGCAAATACCTTTTTTGCGACAACGTCACCCAGCGCATCTGGTACATGGATGAGTCCACGCTGACCTCGACGACGCCCGCGAGCAAAGTCCTCCTGACCACCATCCCGCGCGGGCCGGGGACGAATTCGGGCAGTGATTACCTCGGCCCGTCTTCGTGGGGGCACGATGCGAACAACGAACTCTACATCTGCCAGTTGGGCACCGGCGCGAGCGGCGTGCCGAATGACGGTGGGCAAATCTACAAGCTCCAGCGCGGTGGCCCCGCACCGACGGCGCTGCCGCCGACGCTTTTCGATACGCACGTCTTCGAAGACGATCTCACCACGCTGACGCCGAGTGCGAAGCTCATCCCTTACGCGCTCAATCAGCCGTTCTGGTCGGACGGCGCGGTCAAGACGCGCTGGGCCACGGTGCCCACCTCGCCGACGCTGACGACCATCGGCTTCAACGCCACGGGCGAGTGGACGTGGCCGGCGGGCTCGGTGCTGGTGAAACATTTCGAGCTGCCTGTGGACGACACCAACCCGGCCGTCCGCAAACGGCTGGAGACCCGGCTGCTCGTGAAAATGGCGAACGGCGAAGTCTATGGCGCGAGCTATAAATGGCGGGCGGACAACAGCAACGCGGACCTCATGGACAGCGCGATCACGGAAAACATCCCGATCGCGATCACGCCGCCGGGAAACTTCACGGGCGCAAATCTCGGGACGCTCGCGCCGGCGCAGCAAGGCTCTGTTTCGCGCGCGGGCGACGAACTCACCGTCGTAGCCGGCGGCACGGACATTTGGGGGAGTGGCGATCAGGGCTATTTCACGTCGCAGTCGCGGACCGGCGATTTCGACATCTCGGTGCGCGTCTCCTCACTCACGCCGGCCGATCTTTATACCAAGGTCGGGCTGATGGCGCGCGAGTCTCTAGCCGCGGGCAGCCGTCATGTTTTCGCGATGGTCTTCCCGAGCAATGCGGCGCGGAACAACAACAACGGCGGTTACGAATTCCAGTATCGCACCGCGACCAACGGCGCGTCCGCGGCGATCTACCCGGCGGTGCCGCAGCCGACCGTGAACTACCCGAACACCTGGCTGCGCCTGCAACGCCAAGGCGATGTCTTCATCAGCTACTCGAGCGTGGACGGGGTCTGGTGGTCCGAGTTTGCGCGGACGACGATGAGCCTGCCGGCGACCGTTTTCTTCGGCATCGCCGCGACCTCGCACACCGGCAGTGCGCAGACCACGGCGAAGGTGTTGCTGCAAAGCACGCGGCTCCAGCCGTGGTATTTTCCGAGCCGCAGCGACTGCATCACCTGCCACACGCCGAATTCCGGCGGCGTCCTCGGGCCGAAGACGCGCCAGCTCAACGGCAACCTGCTTTACCCGAACGCCGTGACTGACAACCAGCTCCGCTCGTGGGCGCACGTTGGCCTTTTCGACAGCCCGCCCGCCGAGGCCAGCATCCCGAATCTCGACAAACTCGCCGCGCTCGGCGACACGACGGCGACGCTCGAGAAGCGCGCCCGCTCTTACCTCGATGCGAACTGCGCGAGCTGCCACCGGCCCGGCGGCGCGCAGGCTTTTTGGGATGCGCGCTTCGATACGCCGCTCAACGCGCAGGGTCTGATCTACGGGGCCGTGGGCAACACGCTCGGCGATCCGACGGGGCGCGTGATCGTGCCGCAGAGCCTCGACCACTCGATCCTTTACCGGCGCGACAACACCGCGGGCGGCGGCATCCAGATGCCCCCGTTGGCCAAAAACATGATCGACCAGGCGGGTCTCGCCGTGCTTGCGGAGTGGATCAATTCCCTGCCGACCAATACGGCTCCGGTCGTCGTGCTGACCGCACCGGCCAATGGCGCCGTCTATCTGCCCTTCGACACGATCAATCTCAGCGCCACCGCGAGCGACGCGGACGGCATCCAGAAAGTCGAGTTCTATGACGGTGCAAACAAGATCGGCGAAGACTTCACCGCGCCCTACCAGCTCGCATGGGACGGCGCGGCGCAAGGCCCGCACTGGCTCACCGCACTGGCCATCGACGGCATCGGCAACAACACCACCTCCGCCATGGCGACGATCAACGTGCAGGGCGGTGCGCTGCCCGCGCCGTGGCTGCACGCGGATATCGGCTCTACTGCGTTGGCCGGCGACGCGGTTTATGAAAACAACGGCTTCACCGTCACGGGTTCCGGAGACGACGTCTGGGGAACCGCGGATGCGTTCCATTTCGTCCATCGCGTCTTTACCGGCGACGGCGAGGTCATCGCGAGGGTCGCTTCGCTGCAAAATACCGACGGCTGGGCCAAGGCCGGTGTGATGATGCGCGAGACGCTCGACGCCAGCGCGCGCTACGCTTTCTCGATCATCTCTGCTGAAAACGGTACGTCCTACCAGATGCGCGCCACGCCGGGCGGCGACGCCACGCAGCCCGCGCAGGTCGGCGGGATCGCCGCGCCGTACTGGGTGCGGCTGGTGCGCGCGGGCACGAGCTTCAGCGCCTACCGCTCGCCCGATGGCGTGACGTGGACGCAGACCGGCACCACCCAAACCATCGCCATGGGCGCGACGATCTACGCGGGCGTGGCCGTGACTTCGCATAATAACACGCAGCTCAGCGAGAGCGTGCTGGACAATGTCGCCTTCGTCAGCGCGAGCAGCCCGGCCTACGCGGTGAAGGTGAATTTCCAGACCGACACTGCCGCAGTCCCGGCGGGCTATCTCATGGATTCCGGCCTGCCCTTCGGCCTGCGCAGCAGCGGGCTGAACTACGGCTGGAGCCGCGACAACACACCCGACAGCCGCGAGCGCAACAGCGTCAATTCGCCCGACAAGCGCTACGACACGTTCGTCCATTTCCAAAAGGACCACGGCGGCGGCAGCACGACGAGCGCGTGGGAAATGGCCGTCCCGAACGCGCATTATCAGGTGCGGATCGTGACCGGCGATCCCGATAACTTCGACACGCACGTCCTCACGGTCGAAGGCGCGACGCTGATCAACGGCACGACCAACGCGGCCAATCGTTTCCTCGACGCCACCGGCACCCGCACCGTCACCGACGGACGCCTCACCATCGCCCCTGGCGCGGGCGCGGCGAACGCAAAAATCAGCTTCGTCGAGATCACCAGTTATGATGTCGCGGCGAACATCGCGCCGACCGTCGCCGTGTCGAATCCGATCACCGGCAGCAGCTTCTACGCGCCAGTGTCCGTGACCCTCAATGCGCTCGCCAGCGACCCGGATACGGCGCTCGCGAAAGTTGAGTTCTTGGTCGATGGGGTCGTCGTCGGCACGGACACCGCGGCCCCGTACGCTTATCTCTGGAGTGCTCCGCCGCAGGGCACGCACACCCTGACCGCGCGGGCCACGGACGCCGCCGGAGCCGTCAATACCAGCCAGCCCGTCTCCGTCCTCATCAAGCCGCCGAACGTCGCGCCCACGATCTCGCTGAACGCGCCGGTGTCCGGCTTCGCGTCGCTGCCAAACGACGCGCTTCTCCTCACCGCCACCGCCGCCGATTCCGATGGCTCCATCGTCGGCGTCGAGTTCTGGGCGGACGGTGTGAAACTCGGCACCGCCACCTCTTCGCCCTACGTCTGGAGCTGGCCCGGCCCGCGGGCGCTCGGCGTGCATACCCTTTCGGCCACCGCCGTGGACGACGCCGGAGCCGCCACCGCCTCCGCAGCCACAACCGTACAGACCATGCCGCTCCTGCTTACCCCCGCCTCTGTCGAGCAGCTCACCGGCCCGGATCGCACCGTCGCCACTCTGCGCACCACCCTGCCCACCGGACGCACTTACGTCATCGAATGGAGCACCGACCTCGCCACTTGGACCCTGTTGCAAGGCGGCACCTCCGACGGCACACAGATCGAAGTCATCGACACCACGATGGGCGTGACCAAACGCTTCTATCGCGCGCGGGTCACCAACTAGGCAGTGTTCACGAATTATCCTAAAAGCGTGATTGGAGAACGCTGTTGTTTTGTGCAAGAAGCTGGTGTGGTTGGGGATGCCAGCGTCTTTGCGGGAGATTTGCCCTCACCCTGCGGGTGAGACCTTTTTCGGCCCTTCATCGCCGCGGCCCGCGT
>JBBQCM010000150.1:0-14917 GCA_038318725.1 Chthoniobacterales bacterium | reverse complement strand
CGGCCATCGCGGGCGGGCCTTCGATCATCCTTCGTTTGGCAGTTGGGTGACTCACGCGCTGGGCACGGCCAATAAGAATCTACCGACCTTCGTGAACATCGGGCGGCCTTCCTCGCCCGTGCAACTCACCGGCGGTTACCTCGGCGCATCCGTCGCGGCGACGCCGTTTCAAGCCGGCGAAACGCCCATCCCGAATCTCTATCCGCCCAAGGGTGGATCAGCCGCCGAGCGTGAGCGGCAGATGCAACTTCTGCAAACGATGAACGAAGAGTTTCGCCAGCAGTATGCGATCAACTCGGACATTCAGGCCCGGGCAAAGGCTTACGAACTCGCCGCGCGGATGCAACTGTCCGCGCCCGAAGCCGTCGATTTCGCGCCGGAACCTGACCACATCAAAGCGCTCTATGGCATTGGAGAAAAGGAGACCGAGGAGTTTGGCAAACAACTCCTCATCGCCCGCCGCTTGGCGGAACGCGGCGTCCGCTTCATCCAGATCTGCCACGCGGGAGGCGGCAACGGCGGCTGGGACGCCCACGGCGACATCAAGACGCACGCACCCCTTTGCCGCGCCACGGACAGGCCGATCGCCGGCCTCATCCAGGATTTGAAACAGCGCGGAATGCTCGACGAAACGCTGGTCGTCTGGACCAGCGAATTTGGCCGCACTCCGTGGTCGCAAAACACCACCGGCCGGGATCACAACCCCAAAGGTTACACCGCCTGGATGGCGGGCGGCGGCATCAAAGGCGGCATCGTACACGGCGCGACGGACGAAGTGGGATACAAAGCCGAGGAGAACCCGCATTACTACAGCGACCTCCACGCGACGATCCTTCATCAGCTCGGCATCGATCACACCAAGATGTTCGTGCCCGAACTTGGTCCGGTGTCGCAGCTCGTCGAAGACGGCAACGGGCCGATCAAGGAGATCATTAGTTAGTTACTGATGAGACCGTGGGATGGGCAACAATAAGCGGCATCGAAATGCGCGGGAGACGCATGGGAAATTAGACACCATCTTAATTTTCAGCGGTGAGGAAGGCGTTGTGATCTGGGCTGTAGGTGGATTGGTTTTTGAGGAGGCCGAAGGCGGTCTTGATGAGTTTGTGGAGGACGGCGATGAGGACGGACATCTAAGCTTTGCCGGCGGCGGCGAGGCGGTCGGTGAACGCTTTGAGACGGGGGTTGTGGCGGCGGGCGACCATGGCGACTGTCGTTTTTCCAAAGCGGAAATCGAGGTGCGCAAGTGGTCCTGAGCGCCGATGGCGACGCACCGCCGAATGATTTCGTGATGGAATGAAATCTCAACCTACAGACGCCGGAACGTGCCGGCCGGCTTCACGGAACCATAGTTTGAATCGCGAACTGAAACGTCGGGTCACGAGCAAACCTCCCCTGTCGAAGTGCTCCGCCTCCAACGCCGCTTGCGGAATCAAATAGGCACAGACGACCGCAGTTCGATCGACGCTCGCATCAGCCTCCGGCGTCACCGGAGACGTTGCGCCAGCCAGTCGGTGACAATTCGCACCGCCTCGGCGTCCATCATCACCGGCGGCGGAAGTTTCGCGTAGTTTTCCGGGAAGCCGTCGGTGTCATGCACGAAGATATGATTCAGATCCGGGAGCACGCGCGCGGTTATGTCCGGGTTACCGGCGGCCTTGAACGCGGCTTCCATCAGTGCCACCTGGCTGGGCACCGCCTGCTGGTCTCGGGAGCCGGTGAGGATCAACACCGGTGTCTTTACGTGGCGCATGGTGGCCGCGGAATCGTACGTGAGGAAGAAGTTCATCCACGGATCTTTCGCCATCATGGCGTCAATTTTCGCCGGGATCGCGGCGATGAGCGAATCGCGTTCGCCCGGCGTGAGTTTGGTGTTGTGCTCGTAACCGTTCTGCATCTGGAAGTGCAGCGCGCTGCGCGCCGGTTCCGCGACGCCAGCGAGCAAAACAATGGCCCGCAGCGTGGACTCCTTCGCGGCCACCATCGGCGAGATCACGGCCCCCTCGCTGTGGCCGAGCACTCCGAGACGGTCAGCCCGAATCTCCGGTCGCGTGCGCAGATACGCCAGACCGGCGCGCACGTCCTCGGCAAAGTCAGCGCTGGTCGCGCCCTTGAACTGGCCGCCCGACGCTCCGGTGCCCCGATCGTCCATCCGCAGCACTGCGATGCCGCGCCGCGCCAGCGAATCGGCCATCTGGCGGAAGGGGAGAAATCCCGGCAACCCGATGTTCTCATCGCGATCCTGCGGTCCCGATCCCGTGATCGTGACGATCGCGCCCACGGACTGCGCGCGACTTGCGCTTTTGGGCAGCGTCAGCGTACCCGCGAGGGTGTGTCCGGCCGGCGTCTTCACCACCACCTCCTCCGCGGTGTACGGTGCGTCGGCGGGCGCGGAGTAGTCCCGCTTCGGCGGGATCGCGGCAGTCTGCGCGCTCGCGGTTGCCGACTCGCCGCGCTTGAAGGTGAGCGGGAACGGTTGGCCGCCCTGAGTGAACGTTCCCGCTAACTCCGTCCGTTCTTTGTTCAGGACGCCTTCGAAGACGATCGTGACCGACTTCACCTCCAGGCGCACCGCATCAGTATTGACCGTGATCGTGTCCATCGGGATGGTCGCGCCTTGGTCAAGGCTGTCAAACTTACCGGCGTAGGTGCCCGTCTCCGATTTCGTCACGATCAGGGCCACGCGAAGCTTCGCACCGCCCGCTTCAAGCATACCTTGCCACGAACCTTCAAAGCCTTTCGCCGACGTTTGACCAAAAACCTGGCCCGAGAGGCCGAGCAGAAACATCAACATCAACAAGCTATTTTTCATATTTCCTTTTTGAGATTCATAGAAGGACAAGCTGTCACCCTGTTGGGCGGAGGACCAGCGCCAGTGTTCGGGCAAGGCCCGCCATTCCCGGCGCACTGGGTTGTTATGGAGGTATTCGATCTTGTGCCGCATCATCGCGTCATCCACCGGTCACCGATCTCACCCCTCTCCGTTCGCCGCCGCTCTGCACCGCGCTGAAACACCTGTTGATCTGGAAAATCAAGGCGACTGATTTCACCCCCCTCGCCGCCTGCACGAATCTCGCAACCTTCGATGTTGCCGACAACGCGCTCGACAGCCTCGAAATGCTCCGCGGCACAGTCTGCGCACACTCAAGATCACCCGCACGAAGGAGGCCGACCTCTCCGCGGTCACCGGCATGCCGATCGAGGAAGTGACGCTCCAGGACGGTCTCGTCAACGACCTCGGCCCGTTGCTCCAGTGCCGGACCCTAAAGTGGATCGTGCTGCCCCGCGGCGTCAGGGAAATCGAGCCGCTCCGCCCCCCGCCGGCTCTCACCGAGCTTTCCTACGACGAAGCGGTCGGCAAGGGTGGCCCCCCGAGTATGACCGCCGCGGAGTTTTGGAAGGAATACGACGCAAAGAAGTAGTAGGCGGCGCCCGGCGCGCGACTTTGCTTCACCCTCGGCCCGCTTCGGCGCAAGCTGCCCGCCTTCTCGAAGCGATCCAGCACGGCGACCCGCGTGCGGGGGAAGAATTGCTCCCGCTCGTCTATGCGGAACTGCGCCAGCTTGCCCGCGCGAAAATGGCCCGCGAGCAGCCCGGCCAGACGCTCCAGCCGACGGCGCTCGTGCATGAGGCGTGGTTGCGGCTGGGTGCGCAGTCTTTTGAAAACCCCGCGCACTTCTTCGGCGCCGCCGCGGAGGCGATGCGGCGCATTCTCGTGGACGCTGCGCGCCGCAAGCAGGCGGCGCGGCGGGGCAGCGGACAGAAGCCGCTCGATGTGGATGAAATCGAAATTGCGGCGCCCGCACCGGATGACGAGTTGCTGGCCCTCCACGATGCCCTCGACCGCCCCGCGGAACACGATACGCAAAAAGCCGAACTGGTGAAGCTACGCTACTTCGCTGGAATCAGCGTTGCGGAAGCGGCGGACGCATTGGGGATCAGCGAGCGGACGGCGAAGCGGCTGCATCGCCATGAGGTTGATTGCTGAGCAACCGACTAATTCGATGGCCCTTTTCCTCGCGGCTTTGCGCATGTCACAGCACGATGACCACGCCCATGAATCCGTCTGACGACCCTGTGGAGACGATCTTCCACGCTGCGCTCGAACGAACGCCTGGCAAGGAACGCGACGCGTTTCTCGAGGCGGAATGCGGTGACGATCCCGCCGTCGCGATGCGGGTGCGCCGGCTGCTGGAGATGCACGAAGGCGCGAGTGGATTGCTGGAAAGCGCGCTGCTGACGCCCGAGATTGAAGCGGAATTGGCGCGGCTCAAGCCGGAGGAGGCGGGTGAGCGGATCGGGCCTTACAAGCTGCTCCAGCAGATCGGCGAAGGGGGCTTTGGGGTGGTGTGGATGGCCGAACAGGAGCAGCCGGTGCGGCGGCGGGTGGCTTTGAAGATTCTCAAGCTGGGCATGGACACGAAAGAGGTCGTCGCGCGCTTTGAGCAGGAGCGGCAGGCGCTGGCGATGATGGATCATCCGAACATCGCGAAAGTTTTCGATGCGGGCGCGACGCTGTTTGGACGGCCGTTTTTTGTGATGGAATTGGTGCGCGGGGTGAAGATCACAGATTACTGCGACGAGCAGGGTCTAACGACCGGCGAACGGATCGAGTCGTTCATTTCCGTCTGTCAGGCGGTGCAGCACGCGCATCAAAAAGGGATCATCCATCGCGACCTGAAACCGTTGAACATCCTCGTGACGATCAACGACGGCGAGGCCGTATCGACTTCGGCGTGGCGAAGGCGACGCAAGGGCGGCTGAAGGATGGAATGTTCTTCACACAGTTCGAGCAGATGGTCAGGACGCCGCTCTACAGGAGCCCGGACCCCGCTCGAAAAAGCGCCGCGTGTGGCGCGAGTGACGAGGAAAAAACGAAGCCGCAAAGCATTGTGGCTCTCACCGACTCAAGACGTGCCTCAAATGCTCCAACTCCGCTTCGGCATCGCTCGGGTCTTCCACAGTCTCGGCGATCGTCGCGCGGAGTAACTCGCGGTAACGCTGCCTCAACCGATGCACCACGACTCGCAGCGCACCCTCGGTCGTCGCGAGTTCGCCGGATAAGTCGGCATAACTATTTTCGTGTCCGCCCGCGAGGAAGGGACGCAGCTTTTCAAACTCCGCCGCCTTTCCCGCTTCGGCCTGCTCGTGCGCGAGCCGATCGAGCGCGAGCTCGATTACGGACACGGCCCACGCGCGTTCGTAGATCGAGCTGGGATCGTCCGTGGTGACTGGCTCGATCGCGAAGCGTTGTTCCGCCAGCACGGCATCGAGCGAGATGGGCGCGGTGTTGCCGCCGCGCTTGGCCGCCGTGTCTTTCTGCCATTCGTTGCCGAGATAGTTGCGCAGGGTCGCGAGCAGGAAAGAGCGAAACCGCCCGCGTGCGGGGTCCGCTTTGCCGATGACTCGTTTTTCGAGAATGTCCGCGAAGAAACCTTGCGTGAGATCCTGCGCGTCGTGAGGCGATTTCCCGAACCGGCGAACAAAGGCATAGATGGGATACCAATAAGACTGGCAGAGGAATTCGAGGGACCGCTGCGAGCCATCGTCCGCACCATCCTGCCCCGCCCGCAAGACGACGCTCCATCGCGTCGTGGCAAAAATTCCGCCACGATGGCGACTCGCGCGGGATTCTTCGGGGGCTGACATCGACGCGCAAAATAGGTGGCCCGTCGCAGAAGTTTCAATCTCGGTGATCGGCTGACACGAGTGTCCTCGAACGAGAGGCTGAGATTTTCTCTCCCATCCAAAACTCCGTATCCTCCGTGGTTCGTCCTCTCCGTCCGGTTATTTTTGCAAAATGGTATCAGCGAGCTGGCGGCGGAGTGATGAGTTTGTCCGCCACCTCGCGGGGAAAAAATCCGCGTGCAAGACGCGCCCAGTCGCCAGCGCCAGGATCGGCCTCCGCCCGCCGCTGTAATTTCGCGAACTCGGAGAGCGATCCGATGATTTCATCTTCGCGGCCTGCCACCGATTTATCCACGGCCAGCACGCGCGCCGCCGCATTCAGCCACGCGGGCGGCGGGCCGGAGAAACGCGGGACTGCCCAGATGCGCGCGGCACAGCCTTCGCTGACGGTGAGCAGCCGCTGGCCGTCCGGGCTAAAACGCACGGCGCGCACCGCCGAGGGATGCCGCAACGGTTCGGTGATCGGCAGCCCGGTCGCCACATCCCAGAGCCGCGCCGTGCCATCGCGCGAAGCGGTGGCGAGGCGCTTGCCATCGGGGCTGAACGCGACGCCGAGCACATGGTCATCGTGCTGCATCGCGCCGACGGTTGGCTGCCCGGTACGCGCATCCCACACCCGCGCCGTGCCATCGAGCGAGCCAGTCGCGACGAGCCGCGAGTCCGCGCTAAAAATCACGGCCTGCACCGCGCGCGGGTGTCGGAGCGGCGGCGTTACGGGCAAGCCAGTCGCGGCGTCCCACACGCGAGCCTGATCCTTGTTGCTCGCCGTGGCGACGAGCCTGCCATCGGCGCTCATCGTGGTATCGTGGAGGTCTTCTTCATCGAGAATGGCGGTGCCGATTCGGCTCCCCGATCGCGCATCCCACATCTGCGCAGTGCGGCCGAGGGTCTTCGTCAAATCCGCCTGCCTTTCCGCCGTCATCACGCGCCCGCCATCGGGGCTGAAGCGGATGTGCGCGACGGGTGCGGCGTGTTCGAGCACCGGCGTCGCGGACGTCCCGTCGGCGACGTTCCAGATGCGGGCCGCGCCATCGTCCTGCGCCACCGCGAGTCGCTGCCCGTCCGCGCTGAAATCCACATCGAGCACCGCGCGTTCGCACGGGATGGAAACGAGCGCCTCCTCCGGCGACGCGACGCGGCGCACCATGATCGCCGCGCCCTCCGCCGCCGCGAACAAAACACCGTCCGGCGAAAAGCTTGCGACCCGGCTGCGCGCGACGGGCGCAGCACCCCGCCACGCCAGTACTGGAGTGGGCTTGTCAATCCGCCACAGGCTTGCGCTACCATCGTCCGCAACCGTTGCAACGGATCGACCATCGGCGCAAAACTCGGCCGCGATCGTTGCCACGCCGCTTCCTAAAATGGCTGGCGGTTCGGCGACTGGGCGGAGGTCCCACCGGCGCACAAAAATATCCGCGCCGCCGGTGTAGAGTGTGTTCCCATCGCGCGACATCACCGCAGCGAGCGGCTGCTGGAGATGCGCCATGGGCTGTGAGACGGGCCGCCCGGTCGCGGCATCCCAAAGGCGCGCGGTGAGATCGCCCGAAGTCGTCGCGATCCGCCGCCCGTCCGGGCAGAAGGTTGCCGTGTTTACCCAATCGCGATGGCGCAGCGGCGGGATGAGCTGCGTGCCGGTGGTCGCGTCCCACAGCCGCGCCGTCCGGTCCACGCTCGCCGTGAGAATGCGCCGCCCATCGCTGGCAAACTGCAAGTCCTCTATCTTCCCTTCGTGCTGCAGCGCCGGAAGGATTTCCGCGCCGGTTTCCGTCGCGAAACGGTGCGCCGCGAAATCGCCCGCCGCCGCGCACAAAACCGATCCATCGGGAGAAAACGCGAGCCGTTTCACCGGCGGGAGCAGCGCGGGAAAATCGCGCACCTTCCGCTGCGACTCGACCTCCCACAGGCCCACGCGGCCATCCTCCTCCACCGCGATGCGCCTCCCGTCGGCGCTCATCGTCGCGAGCGAGAAATTCTTACCGTTGCTCTGCGGCGTGCCGATCATTTCGCCGGAGGTGGCGTCCCAAAATCGGATCAACCCATCGAGCCGGCAGTTCGCCGCGCGCTTTCCATCCGCCGAAAAGACGACCCAGTGACCACCGAATTCTGAGGAGATGCGCGGAGCTTGCAGCTTCCCCGTTGCGACATTCCAAACGGCTCCGGCACCGAGGTAGGCCATTCCCAGCGCAGTGGAGCGATCGGACGAAAGGCGCGCGTGAAGCCACGCCAGACCGTCATACTCTAAGCTGAGCCGTTGCTCCCCGGTGGCCGCCTTCCACAAACCCGGAGCCCCATTGCGCGGGCAGATGAACAGCGTCTCGTCATCGAGAAATTCGAGGTGGATGACTTTTCCCATCACCACGAAAGGCAGGCCGCTCGGGCGTGCGTACTCGCCGTGAAAAAGTGCGGACGCGAGACGCGGAGCGGCCACGGGATGCCCCGGATGGCGCTCCAGCACGCGCACGAGAAAGAGAAGCGCGCGCCCGGATTCCCCTTCGTGAAACAAATCCTCGGCGCGCTGGAGTTCCACTTGATCGATCATCTCGCCGAGGCGGGAGTTGGTTTCGTCGAGTTGCGTGTTCGATTGCCGCAACTGGCTCGACACGGCTTCGGCGTGGACTTTTTCGCGACCCTCCGCGCGCCGAGCCGCATCGATCTGCCACACGGCCGCGACCGATCCCAGCACAAGTACCGCAAGCAGAGCCGCCACCGCCGGTCGCCGCCGGCACCAGCGCCAGAACCGCTCCGCCGTTGGTGCGCGACGCGCACGGACGGATTCGCCTGCGAGAAAACGGGCGAGATCCTCCGCCAGCTCCCGCGCAGAGGCGTAGCGCGCGGAGGGCTCTTTGCGCAGGCATTTCAGGCAGATGGTTTCGAGATCGCGCGGCACGCTGCGGACCAGCCGGCGCGGTGGCTGTGGCTCTCTCTCGACCACTAGACGAAGCATCTCCACGACACTCGTGGCGGTGAATGGCGGGTGCCCCGTGAGCAGTTCGTAGAGGATCGCGCCGAGACTGTAGATGTCGGCGGCATTCGTGAGATCGCGGCGGCCCTGCGCCACTTCGGGAGCCATGTAAGCCGGGCTGCCGAGCACCGCGGCGGAGTGCGTCAGCGTCGAGTCTCGGTCGCGAAAACGCGCGAGCCCGAAGTCGCTCACGAACGCGCAGCCATTCGCATCGAGCAGGATATTGCTCGGCTTCAAATCGCGATGCTGGATGCCGCGCTCGTGCGCGTAGTGGACGGCGAGCGCCAGCCCCATCGCCAGCCGCGCCGCCTCCTCCGGCGTGCGCCCTGGCCCGCCCGAGCGCCATTCCTCGGCCAGACTGCGCACGCAAAGTTTCATCGTGAAAAAGGGTTGTCCGCGATGTTCACCCACCTCGTAGATCGGCAGGATGTGCGGATGTTCCAGGCTCGCGATCGCTTCCGCCTCCCGGTGAAAACGCTCCCGCTCCGCCGGCGAGACGATTTGCGCGGGCAGCGCCATCTTCAGCGCCTCGACCCGACCGAGTTGCCCATGTAGTGCCCGGTACACCACCCCCATTCCGCCGCGCCCGAGTTCGCCCAGCAGCTCATATCTCCCAAAGCTCCGTCCACCCTCCGCGATCTCCACATCGTCGCCGACCAGCGCCGTGGCGAGCACACACGCGGGGCAAAGCCCACCCGCGACCACGGTGCTGACCCCGCGGCCACAGCGAACGCAGACCACGCGGTCGGTTTCAGTGCTGCTCATTTCGTTCGGTAATTACGGTAGTGCGACGATACGCGCCACTCTCCTGATTTTGGAAAAGCGCTGATTCGTTACGGCAAACGTGCTGAAGAAAAGTTTGCCGATTTAGCGTAACGAATTTTCGGAAATCCAAAAAGGAGACAGTGGAAACAAATCCGCGCCAACGAATGCGGACCCATACATCGAAACACCCAGATCATTTATGAAACTCCTGCCCTCTATCCTCGCCACCTTGCTACTGACATTCGCCTCGGAGGCGCAAGTGCCGCAAATCCTGAACTACCAGGGCCGCGTTGCGGTGGGTGGCGTCAATTTCGACGGCACCGGCCAGTTTAAGTTCGCGCTCGTGAACAGCGACGGGACCGAAACCTTTTGGAGCAACGATGGCACGAGCACGATCGGCGACGAGCCCACTGCCGCCGTGCCGTTGCCAGTCGCGAAGGGTCTCTACTCGGTGCTCCTCGGGGACGACGTTTCGCTTGCCAACATGCTCCCGGTGCCGCCGTCGGTCTTTGCCAATCCCGACGTGCGCCTGCGGGTCTGGTTCGACGACGGCGTGAATGGCGCGCAACTGCTCACGCCCGATCAACGCATCGCGGCGGTGGGTTACGCGATGGTCGCCGCGGATGTGGCCGATGGGTCGATCACCGCCGCGAAGATCGCGCCCGAGGCCATCGACGCCAGCCACATCGCGCCCGGCGCGATCACCGGTGATCGACTCGCCGCGGGTTCGCTGGATTCCACCCTGCTCCTCACCGCCGCTCCGCCGGAAGCGGGTCAGGTGCTCTCGTTCGATGGGGCCAATCTCGTCTGGGGCGGGTCCGGCGGCGGAGGCGGCGACAGCGTTTTCGGGCTGAATGGCACGAGCGCTTACTACAATGGTGGCTTTGTCGGCATCGGAAGAAACAACCCAGTGGCCAAACTCGATCTTTACGATATCGGCTCGATCGTCGAGCGCATTGAGACGGGTGGTGGCACCGGCGCCGGCACGGTGGTCCAATTCGGAAATCTCAGTGGAGATTGGAATATCGGAACTTCGCGCGGTTTGAACGGCGACCAGTTCTACGTGGCCCGCAGTGCAGGAGCGCTGTTTTCGATTCTGCCGAACGGCTCCGTGGCCATCGGCAGAAACAATCCGGTGGCCAAGCTCGATCTTTACGACGCCAACTCGGTCGTCGAGCGCATCGAGACGGGCGGCGGCACCAACGCCCAGACACTGCTCCAATTTGGCAATCTCAATGGTGATTGGAATATCGGGACCTCGCGTGGTTTCAACGGCGACCAGTTTTACTTCGCCCGAAGCGGAGGCGGGCCTCAGTTTTCCATCCAACCGAACGGCGATGTCACTTACGTCGGGAAACTGAACAAACTCGATACCACGGAGCAATTCACTGCGACAATACGGGCCGCCGATTTCTTTCTCGGGTCCACTGCGCCGGGGCGTCGAGGTTCGCCAGGCCGCGCCCTCGTGGACTTGGGCACATCGCTGGTAGTGAATTTCGGCAATGATTGGGGCACCACGACGATCGGCGGCGAGGTGACGGAGGTAAAAAGTCTGCGAATCCTCGGTGGCGCGGACCTCGCGGAACCCTTCGCCATGAGCCAGCGCGGCGTGGAGCCGGGGATGGTCGTCGTCATCGACGAGGAGAATCCCGGCAAGCTCCGGCGCAGCGCCGCGGCCTACGATCGGAAAGTAGCCGGCATTGTCTCTGGTGCCGGCGGCATCAAGGCGGGCATCTCCATGATTCAAAAAGACGCGCTGGAAGCCGGCGAGAACGTGGCACTCAGCGGGCGCGTCTTTGTGAAAGCGAACACGAGCGGCGGCGCGATCAAGCCCGGCGATTTGCTCACGACCTCGAACATTCCCGGCGAAGCCATGAAGGCGGCGGATCATGAGCGCGCGCAGGGCTCCATCCTCGGCAAGGCGATGACCCCGCTCGATGAAACCACGGGCACCGTGCTCGTCCTCGTCACCCTGCAATGAAACCGTTGAACACCTTGCCGTGATCAAAACGCCAACCCATTCCGTTTCCAGTTTCAGAAGCCTGCGCGTGTTGCTCCTCTCGCTCCTGCTATGGCTTCCCTCGCTCCAGTCCGGATCAGCCATGCCAGCAGATCCTCGTCCGTTCGACTTTATCCAGCCAGATGGCACCAAGGTAAGACTGCGTCTGCGCGGGGATGAGTTCTACCACTGGCACGAAGACATGGCGGGCTTCACGGTCGTTCGCGATGGCGACCGCTTTGTCTATGCCACGCTCGACCCGGCCACCGGACAGATGCGACCGACCAAATACCTGGCGGGAAAAGTGGACCCGCGCACGGTCGGGCTGGCCCCCGGACAAGTCACCCCGCGCAGCCTTCGCCCGCCAAACCTCAACAAAGCGCTCAAACCTTACCGACCCTGGGCGGCAAAAGCTGAGGCGAAAGGAAACAGCTCCAATATCACCGCGAATGGCACGGTAAAGAATCTTGTCATCCTCTGCCTGTTCAGCGACCACACAGTGGCAGCCAACGCGCGGCCGCAAGGTGACTACAATACTCTCTTCAACCAGAGCGGCGGCGACCCGGTCCTCGCGCCCACCGGAAGCGTGAAGGATGCCTACACGGAGCTTTCGTATGGCTTGGTGACTTTGAACAGCACCGTCGTCACCTGGGTCACACTGCCACAGACGATGGCTTACTATGCGGGCACGAACAATGGCCAGTCTCCCAACCCAACGCCCCCGCCGCCCGCCAATCCCACGGGTTATCCCAATAACACCCAAAAAATGGTGGAGGACGCGCTGGCCTTGGTGGATCCATTGGTCGATTTCGGCCAGTTCGACACGGATAAGGACGGTTATATTGATGCTATCGACATCATTCACTCCGGCTATGGAGCCGAGCAGGGCGGTGCGCCGGCCAATAGCATTTGGTCGGTCAAGTGGAGCCTTCCGAACGACTGGGTTAGCGCCGATAACAACGCCAACGGAGTGAAGGTCAAAGTAAACAACTTTCACACCGAGCCCGCGCTCTGGGGAACCAGCGGCAACAGCATCCTCCACATCGGCGTGATCTGCCACGAAACCGGTCATTTCTTTGGACTGCCCGACCTTTATGACACCGACGGGAGCAGCGATGGCATCGGCTCCTGGTGCATGATGGCAAACTCCTGGGGCTTCAACGGCGATCAACTCAACCCGCCCCATTTTAGCGCGTGGTGCAAGGTATTCCTGGGATGGGTCAGCACCACCAACCTGACCACGCCTGGCACTTATTTCATCGGGCAGTCGGAAACAAATGATCAAATTTACAAGGTAAACTGGGGCTATCCACCCGGAGAGTATCTCTTGATCGAAAACCGCCAGCCCACCGGCTTCGATAAGAACATTCCCCGCGGCGGCCTTGCCATCTGGCACATCGACGAAAACGTGGGCGACAATAAAAGCGAAGGTTATCCCGGCCAGCCCGGATGGCCGGGAAATGGCAATCACTTCAAGGTCGCGCTCCTACAGGCCGATGGGAACTATGACCTGGAGCGCACGAGCCACAGCGTTGCCTCACAGCGAGGAGACTCCGGTGATCTCTTTCAGCCGCTGAACGCCACGCAACTCGGCATGAACACCACACCCGGCACCGACGCCTACCAAGGCGGAAACATTTTCCCGAGCACCAACCGCATCACGGGAATCAGCGCCTCGGGTGCGACGATGAGCTTTGACTATAGTTTTTACCCGAGCGTTCTCTATGTGAACAAGGCTTACGGAGGCGCGGTTCACAACGGAACCTTCAACGCGCCCTTTACGACCGTGACGAGCGCACATAACGCGGCGTTCAATGGCGACGCCATCATCACGGTCACCGGCAACTATCCCGAGAGCCCGCCGCCCTTCACGATGAACAAACGACTTACCATCGACACATGGCAGGGCGAAGCCTTGGTACACTGACTTATGAAATCTGTAATCCCTGCCACTCTCGCAATGTTAGTCGCGCACTCAGCCATGGCAGCCCTGCGCGGCAGCGCCCATTACTCCATCGTTTCCGAAATCATCGACGCCGGCGGACTGCGCGCCAAGAGCGCAAGTTACACCAACGACGGCAGCGTCGCGGCGGTGGTCGGAATCTCCGCAGGTAACGGACAGGCGGTAATCGCGAAAGCCGGTTACGCCGGGCAGCTTTTTGAGATCGGGGGGCTTGTCGTCAATTCCGTACACCCGGTCGTGGCAGAAAGCGACTTCGTGCAGCTCGGCGCATGGCAGTTGCTCGACGATGTAACGTTTCTTGCCGTCGATGCGAATGCGGTGACGTGGGACGTTCTCGCCGGCCCGATCACCGGCATCTCGCCGGCTGGCGTGGCCGCCGCAGACCTGGTCTATCAAGACACGCTGGCGACGGTGCGCGGCACCTTCGGCGATCTGTCCGGCACACTCGATCTGGCCGTGCTTGACAGCATTCCGGATAACTTCGGCGGCTACGCCGGCGATGGCATCGGCGACGACTGGCAGGTGCAATACTTCGGCCCGCCCCCCAATGCGAACGCCGCCCCGGACGCCGACTTCAGCGGCACTGGACAGACCAACCTTTTCAAATACATCGCCGGCCTCAACCCGACTGATCCGAACGCTGTCTTTCGCCTGCTCATCGAAAGCGTCCCCGGCCAGGCGACGCAAACGAATTTGATTTTCAGTCCGCGGTTCGCTGACCGCATTTATTCGATCGAGTCACGCCTGAGCCTAACTGCCGGGCAATGGAATCCGCTCAGTGGCACCAGCTTCTCCGACGACGCCGAGACGCGCACCGTCACCGATCCGAATGCGACCGACGCCACGCGTTTCTATCGCGTGCTGATCACGAAGCCGTAGCCCCGCTTTCCCCTCGCCCGGTTCGCGCAATTCGCGTAGGCGTTCGCCGTGCCTCCGCCTCTCGATCCGCAGCCGTTTGCCGATGCGCTGCCACCGCGCGGCTTTGAGGAAAGCCGTTGCCGTCGATGAGAAAATTTCTTTCGCTTCTTGTCGCATCGCTGCTCGGGTTGACCGCCACGCCGTCGCCCGCGGAGGGTCCAAGCCGGGCCGAGGCCGTGGCCGTGGAGGCGGGGACGAATCTGCCCGTGCTGCAACTCGATGCGAAGGAGCCGATTGTCTCGGAACGCAAGGTTGCCTGCATGGTGCGGATGGTTCTGCCAGCCGGTGCCGCGGGCGAGCCGGAAGCGGTGACCGGTATGGTGCGCATCCACGGCGCGTCTTCGCAGGGTTACGAGAAGAAGTCCTACGGGTTGACGCTCGCAGCCCCGGCCCAGTGGCTGGGGATGCGCCCATCGACGCAATGGGTGCTGAATGCCGCTTTCGTGGATCGGTCGTTGATGCGGCACAAGCTGTCGTACGAGAATGGCACTTAAATAAGACCGAAATGGGATGGGGTTTTCGGGTATTGATCGAAAGAGTCCAAGGGATGTTTCCGGTCAGGATCGGAGAACGGCATGGCGATGAAAACACCCTTCTTTTCCGCGTTTGGACCGCTCCTCTT
>JBBQCM010000149.1:0-15095 GCA_038318725.1 Chthoniobacterales bacterium | reverse complement strand
ATCTCGGCTCGACTTTGGGCCGTCGTCTTGGCCTTACTGTGGATGTTCATGTGGTGGCGGATTTTGGGTTGGTGTTGATTTCACAACCCCACCTTCCCAAATCTCCGCCACATGAACAACGTCCTGAAACTTCACATCTAGCGAAGGCGCGGACTAAGCGGCGCGCCGCCGCCGAGTGGCGAGGAGTCCGCCGCTACCGGACAGGAGCGCGAGACTTGTGGGCTCAGGCGCAGGCGTGGCCACAGCGATGCCGCTGCGGCCGTCAGCGAGGGAGTAGTCGAAGGCGATCTGGCCGGCGTCGTTGAGGGCGCCGGTCGAAAGGTTCACGCCGGTGACGGTGGAGCCAAAGAGCGAATCGCCCACCGCAACGATCTTGTCCGCGCCCGCGTCCGGGCCGGAGTAGAGCCCGTAACCGCCGGCATCGAGAAATCCAAAGAAGGCGACCTGCCCCGCGGCGTTGATCGACGTGCCTCCGAAGGCGCTGAAGATGGGACCGCTGCTCAAGGCGATGGTCGTAGTCGGGCCGCCACTGCCGGTGAATACTCCCATGCCGCCGGCGTCGAGGTCGGCGGTGAAGGCCACGGTGCCGGTTGCGTTGATTGCCGCACTGAAACCTGTAGTGGAAAAGACGGGCCCGGTGCTTAACGCGATCGGGGTGACCAGACCACCGCTGATCGTGAAGACGCCTCGGCCGCCCGCATCGAGATCACCAATAAAAGCGATCGTGCCCGCATCGTTGATTCTCGGTAAATCCGCACTGCTAAAAGTGGGGTCGATGCTCAGAACCACACCCACCGGCGGGCCACCGCTGCCAATGAGGACATCGCTGTAGATCGGGAAAATCCCCACCTGAAACGCCACCGTGCCGCCCGAGTTGATCGAGGGCGCTGCGCCAAAATCCAAGCCGCTGAAGGGTGGATCGGTACTCAAGGCGATGCTCGTGATCGCACCTCCGCTGCCGGAAAAAATCCCTTTGCCCCCGGCATCGAGCGCTCCCAAAAAAGCGACCGTCCCCGAGGCGTTGATCGCCGGATCGAAAGGCAGTGTACTGAAAATGGGACCGCTGCTCAGCGCGATTGTGGTCGTCGCGCCGCCCGCGCCCGTGAAGATGCCATTGCCGCCGCCGTCGAGTTCCGCGGTGAAGGCAGCCCGGCCCGACGCGTTGATCGACGGAATGCCGAAGCTTGTCGAAAAACTGCCAGTGCTGTCAGCGATGTTGGTGAAGGAATAAACGCCCGCCTGGCTTGCTGTGAGGAGCGCGGCGAGCGAGGCGATGATGGAGAGACTGACGCCGATCCGGCGTTGTCCGTGCGAGAGGAAAGGACGCATCGCTGGCGATGCGTGCGGGGGGAAGGGCAGTAGTTTCATGGGGGGAGCGGGTGGGTTGGGGCTCGCTCCTTTTTCCTAAGCCCCAACCCAAGCGTTGTCTAATGCCTGACCATCTCAACCGCTGGCGCAAGAGCGAGGGCGCG
The DNA here is from genome assembly GCA_038318725.1 of Chthoniobacterales bacterium. Lineage (GTDB taxonomy): Bacteria > Verrucomicrobiota > Verrucomicrobiia > Chthoniobacterales > Chthoniobacteraceae > Chthoniobacter. Next base: position 13,623 of record JBBQCM010000149.1, on the reverse strand, counting down.
GAGTTATTTCGTTTTCTCTTCCAGCGGAGCACTGCTTGGGAGTTCCATCGCACCGTGCTTGTCCACGGTCGCGCCGCTTGGTAGATGAACGGAATGAAGCGATTGTTCCTCCCGTTGGTTTTCGTCGGCGCAGCCTCGATGGCGCTCGGCCAGCTTCCGACCGTCGATCCGCCGCGAGGCTGGAAAACGGCGGAAGGGCAGGCTTTTCAGGCGTCGGTGGTGAGCTTTGACGGCACCACAGTGACGCTGAAGATGCCGAACGGTTCCCGCGCGCAAGCCCCCGTGACGAAATTGAGCGCGGAGGATCAGGCCTTTCTCACGGAGTGGCAGAAGAAGCAACCAATCAAGGTGGTGATGCCGGATTCCGTGGGCGTGGACGCGGCGCAGATCAAGGCGGAGGTGGTCAGCGAGGATGCGGTGGAGCAGAAGTATGTCTATCGCACCACGCACTTCGAGTTTGAGTCGCAGGGGAAATTCAACCAGTCGCTACTCCGCGAGGTGGCGCGGAATTTCGAGGCGACGTTCGAGCTGCTCAAGGTGCTGCCATGGGGCATCGAGCCGAAGCCGGCGTCGGGCGAGTATTTCCGCGCGCGGCTTTTCAAGGACCGCGACGCGTATCTGGCCGGCGGAGGGCTGACCGGAAGCGGCGGCGTGTACAGCTCGCGCGAGGCGATGTTCATGGTGCCGTTTGAAAGCATCGGGGTGAAGCTGGTGGGGAAGAGTTACGCGAAGGACGAGAACTTTGAGACGCACACGATGGTTCACGAGCTGACCCATCAGATGATGCATTTTTGGATGCGGTATCTGCCGCAGTGGGTGGTGGAAGGCACCGCGGAATACACCGGCACGCTGCCGCTGCGCACGGGACACTTCCGCGTCTCCGCGGCCAAAAACGGGCTGAAAGACTACATCGACTTTCTCAAGAACCGGACCGTCGGAGGGGTGCCGGAGCCGTATCCGCTGGAGAAGCTTTTTCCGATCACGAATGAGGAGTGGAACGAGGTTCTCGCGCAGGATCCGCGGGCTTCACACCGGCTCTATTTCACCTCTTACCTGCTCGTCTATTACTTCATGCACCTCGACAGCAAAGGCGACGGGCATCTCTTTGCGCGCTACTTCCGCGAGGTTGGGACGGTGCGCGGGGAGGCCGAGCAACACGCGAAAGCGATGGACGCTTTTAAGAAACAGCCGGGCGTGACGGTGCAGGCCGACGGGAGTTTTACCTATCGCACGGACCTCGTGCTGCCGCAGCCGCCAAGCACGCTGGCCACGCCGGAAGCGCGGACGGCTTTCCAGAAAAAGACGCTGCAAATCCTGCTCGATGGCCGGAGCGAGGCGGAGCTGATGAAACAGATTCGCTCGGCCTACACGAAGCTCGGCATCCGGCTCTGACCCACTTCGCATCCCGTCATTGGCGCTTGCGCTGGGATGCCGCTTTTGCGGACAACGAGCGCATGAATTCTCCTCGCTCCTCCTCCCGCACTTCCCCTCGCACTTCCCGCCACTGGCGTCTGACAGTCGCCGCGCTCTGTTCCGCTGTTCTCGTGCAAACCGCCGCGGCGGAGATTGCCGTGAAGAGCGGGGAGAAGATCGCGTTCCTTGGGGATTCGATCACGGCTGGTGGATGGAGCAGTGCGACGGGTTATGTGAAGCTGGTCATGGCGGGGTTGGTGGCGAACGGGGTGCAGGCGGAGGCGGTGCCAGCGGGCATCAGCGGCCACAAATCGAATGACATGCTGGCTCGGTTGGAGCGCGATGTCCTTGCCAAGAAACCGCAATGGATGACGCTGAGTTGCGGCGTCAATGACGTGTGGCACGGCAAGAAGGGCGTGCCGCTGAATGACGCGGCGGCAGCGGTCGAGGGCGCGTATGATGAGAAGGTGGTGGAGCGGGGGACTTATGAGAAAAACATCGCGCAGATCGTGGAGCGGGCGCAGGCCGCGGGGGTGAAGGTGGTGATGCTGACGGCGACGGTCATCCACGAGAATCTGGAGAGCCCGGAGAATGCGAAGCTGCTGCCTTTCAATGAGTATCTGCGCTCGCTGGCCAAGGCCAAGAAGCTGCCGCTGGCGGACCTGAACGCGATGTTTCAGGAGGGGATAAAGGCGGCGAACAAGCCGGGTCAGAAGGTGCTGACGGGCGACGGCGTCCATATGAACAGGGAAGGAGACAAGCTGATGGCGACGGGTGTCCTCCAGGCTTTTGGTCTGGATGCGGCGCAGCTCAAGAAAGCTCAGGACGCGTGGGTGCCGATTGAGGCGGAGGCCAAGGCCGCGGCGGAAGCCAAAGCGAAGGCGGCTGCCGAGGCGAAGGCCGCGGCGGAAAAGGCCAAGGCCGCGGCGGAAGCGCCCGTCGCGAAGTAATGCGCCCGACTTTATGAATAAGGCTAGGATCGGCTTGATCGGGCTGGGCGCGATGGGGCGGATGCACTTCGACTGCTGGCGGAAAAGCGCGGTCGCCGAACTGGTGGCGGTCAGCGCCCGCAATCCGCGGATGCTCGCGGGCGACTGGAGCGGAAAGCAGTTCAACATCGGCGACCAGGCCGCGCAGCACGTCGATCTCACGGGCGTGTCCGGCCATCTGCGCGCCGAGGATCTGCTCGCCGATCCGCAGGTCGAGGCGGTGGACATTTGCATGCCCACGCCGCTCCACGCGCCGCTGGCCATCGCGGCGATGCGCGCGGGGAAACATGTCTTTTGCGAAAAACCGATGGCGCTTTCGCTCGCCGATTGCGCGGAGATGGAGCAGGTGGCGCGCGAAACCGGGCGGCAGCTCATAGTCGGCCACTGCCTGCGCTACTGGCCGCAATACGTGAAGGCGCAGGCGCTGCTCGCGAGCGGGGAGTTTGGCCGGGCGCAGTATGCGCACTTTCACCGGAGCAGCGCCGCCCCGAACTGGAGTGGCGATGACTGGTACATGAAGGGCGCGGAGAGCGGTGGTGTGCTCGACCTGCACATTCACGATGTCGATGTGGCGCTGTGGTGGTTCGGGCGTCCGCAGGCGATTTCGGCCACGGGGTTCGCGACGCACGGGCTGCCGCTGGTCATCGACGCGGCGTGGCGCTACGAAAACGGCCCGCACGTCCAACTGCACGGCGCGTGGGATCGGAACGGCGGCGCGTTCCGCCATGCCTTTCGGCTCGTCATGGAAAAGGCCACGCTGGTTCACGATATCGCCGCCGATGCCAACGCGCTGCTCCTGCTTCGTGATGGCAAAAGCGAGGCTGTGCCGCTCGACGAAACCTCCGGCTACCAGGCCGAGCTCGACGATTTCGCCACCAGCATCAATACCGGCCAGGCCTCGCCACGCCTCACACCCGCCGACAGCCGTCTCGCCGTGGAAGTGGGGCTGGAAGAGCTGCGGCAGCTCGGCGTCGCGCGGTAGCGGAGCACGCTGCTCCGTTTACCGAGAAGCCCCTAGTGGCTTGCCAAAGGGCGGGCGCTTGGGTGTGCTCGCCGCTCTCCAAAAAATTTATGACGAACCTTTTTAACCTCGAAAATGAAGTGGCGGTGGTGATCGGCGCGACGGGCGTGCTCGGAGGGGCGCTGGCCGATGGGCTGGCCGCGGCGGGCGCCCAGGTCGCGGTCGTGGGTCGCAATGCGGAGCGCGGTGAGGCGCGGGTGGCGGCGATCCGCGCGGCGGGCGGTGCGGCGCAGTTCTTTGGCACGGATGCGATGGAGAGTGCGGCGCTCGCCGAAGCGCACACCGCGATCCGCAGCGCGCTCGGCGAGCCGTCCATCCTCGTCAACGCCGCGGGCGGCAATGACCCGCGAGTCACGGTGACGGAGGAGCGCGGGATCGAGGCGATCGCGCTCGAAGACTGGCGGGCGAACTTCGACCTGAATCTCGTTGGCGGGGTGCTGCTGCCGTGCCAGGAATTTGGGCCGTGGATGTGCGCGCGGGGTCGAGGCTCGATCATCAATATCGCCAGCGTCAGCGCGCATCTGCCGCTCTCGCGCGTGGTCGCCTACTCGGCGAGCAAGGCGGCGGTGCTTTCGCTCTCGCAGTTCCTCGCCCGCGAGTGGGCCATGAATGGCGTGCGCGTGAATACGCTTACGCCCGGCTTTTTCCCCGCAGAGCAAAACCGCAAGCTGCTCTTCAACGACGACGGTTCGCCAAGCGCGCGCACGAAAGCCATCTGGGGCCACACCCCGATGAACCGCTTCGGCAAAAGCGAAGAACTCATCGGTGCCTGCGTTTTCCTCGCCGCGGAGAAGGCCAGCAGCTTCATCACCGGCACCGATATCCGCGTGGACGGCGGGTATCTCAGCCAGACGATCTGACGCTCCACGCCGCTGGCGCAACCCCAGACAACGTCCGGCGCAAACACCCCTCAACCCATGTGCCAGGAAGAATCCTTTGCCTGGATCTCATAGACCGCATCGCGCGCCCGTGTGCCTGCACCGCAGGCTGTGCATCCTATCCATTCTCACCGATGGTGCCGTGCGGCGGCCGCAGCGCGGGTGATAGGGCTTTCCCGCGCAGGGGAGATCTTGAAGGATGCCGCGTCTTATGCCTGACGCTCCTCCCATTTCTTCCCCGCCTCCGCTGCCGGCTTTGACACCGTCGCCTGCGCCGCGACCGCGCATCTGGCCCGCGCTGACGGTGCCCGCGCTGAGCCTGCTGGCGGCAGCGATTGTCGGAGGTATCGTGCAGGTCGTGGGCATGGTGGCGGTCGGGGCGTTTCAACCCGGGCAGAAGTCCTTCGATGCGGTGGCGGCGGTGCAGCGGACGATGGAGGAGCCTTGGGGGCCAGCGGCGTTGATCCTGCCGGGCCAGTTCGCGATGCTCGGGGCGGCGCTGCTGGCGGCGCGGCTTTCACCGGAACGGCTCGCGCCCCGGCTGAGGCTGGTACCGAGTATCCTTCCGTGGCGTGCGTTTCCTCTGCTGCTCGCGGGGACGTATTTCTGCGCGGGGGTCGGCGTGCTGATCACGCAGCAGATTTTCGACGATCCCGGCACCTCCTTGCGTCTGATCACGGGAATGTTCCAAAGAGCGAGCGGCCCGGGCTTGGCGGCGGTGGTGTTCATGATCTGCATCTTGCCTCCGCTCGCGGAGGAGACGCTCTTCCGCGGCTACCTCCAGGGCCGGCTGCTGCGGCGATGGCCCCCCGTGGCGGCGATCGCCACGAGCAGCGTCTTCTTTCTCGTGGCGCACTTTGATCCGGCGCATGTGCTCGCGGTCACGCCTTTGGGAATTTGGTTCGGAGTGGTGGCGTGGCGTTGCGATTCCATCTGGCCGTCGATGCTCTGCCACGCGGCGCAGAATACAACAGGGCTCCTGCTCACGCGCAGCGGCGATCCTTTCTCCAAGGTGGTGACCCCGGCCGAACTCATCGTGATGGGCGTCGCCGGGGTCCTGACGGTGGGTGCGGTCTTGGTAATGCGAAAGTATCCCGTGCCCTGCCCGCGGTCCCGCGTCGCGTAGCGCTTCTCCAAAGCGGTTCTCGGGAAACTCCGCCGTGGTGGCGCGGAGCGACCGCGAGCGGTGGCGGAAAGCGGCACACGGAGCGGCGGCTCCTGGAGCATTTGAAAATGTGCGAGCGGAACGAGCTTGGGTGAGCGGGCTCCTTGGTCGGTGCGCAGCTCTAGGCGGGAAGGAGAGCGGCTTCCTCGCGTAGCTTTTGGGCGATGGAGCATTCATTGACCATCGGGCGGACGTCGATGGTGATGCCGTGTTCGAGGATCGGGCATTGCTGGGCGATGGCGGTTGCCTCTTCGAGGCTGCCGGCGAGGACGATGAGGTAACCGCCCACGACCTCCTTGGCCTCGGCAAAGGGGCCATCCAGGACGACGCTGCCTTTCCTGCCGGAGACGATCTTGCCCATGCGGGCGAGGGGACTGAAGGAGGTGACGGTGCCTTGTTTTTGCAGGCCGTGGCACCACTCCATCATCTGGTCGATGGCCTGGCGCGCTTCGTCTGGCGGGAGGGCTTCGTTCCAGCCGTAGCCGACGATCATGAGCATGAATTCGGAATGTTCGGAGTGCATGGCGGTGGTGGATGGAAGATGGCTCACTCGGTGCCGCAGCCGCAAACCGCGGGCGAACTTTCTTGCGCCGGAACGTAGCGGCCGGTCCTGGCCACGGTGCCGCCCGCGTCGTAGCGGTCGTGATGGCGGACCCAGTCGCTGAGGTTGCCGCGCGGGCCGTGCTCGTTGCGGCCTGCGGGCGTCAGCTCGAGGAAGTGATAGGCGGCGAGCAGTTTTTCGTTGCCGCGCGCGTAGGCGGAGTAGGTGTGAAAGATTTCGCCCTGCGCGTTGCGGACGAAAACGCTGCTGCCGGAAAGTTCGTCAATCTCCGCGGGGCCTTCCTCAAAATTGTAGATGCCGCGCCCGCTGGCCATTTCTTCCGGGGTGAAGGAGACGTGGTAGTCGTAGTTGAAGTCGCTGCCCTGCGCGGACACCCACGGGAATTTCCAGCCCATGCGCTTTTTGAAGGGTGCGAATTCGGCGAGCGGGGCGCGGGCGACGGCCACGAGGGAGACGTCGTGCGCGTGGAGATGCGGCAGGGTGCCGTCGATGCCGTCGCAGAGGAAGGAGCAGCCGACGCAGCCTTCCCCCCAACCAGGACCAAACATGAAGTGGTAGATGACGAGCTGATTTCGGCCATCGAAGAGCTCCGCGAGGGTCACGCGACCGTCCGGGCCGTCGAAGACATATTCCTTTTCCACGCGCTCCCACGGCATTTCGCCGCGCTCGGCGGTCAGGGCTTCGCGCTGCTTGGTGAAGGCTTTTTCGTTGCGCAAAAGGGCGCGGCGGGCGGCGAGCCATTCTTCGTGGTTGACGATTATTGGGGTGCGATTGGCAGTGGTGCTCATGGTTGTTTCGAGTGGTTTGAGGTTTGGTGAGAAAGACGCCGGGCGCGGCAGCATTTCACGACGAGCGCCGCGAGGCCGCCGGCGGAAGTGGAGCCCGCGGCGATGGCGGTAAAGGCGGTGGCGAGGCAGACGGGGCACATGATGATGAGTGGTTTCGGTGGGAGTGCGTGGTTCTATGCCTTCGACGAACAAGCCGGCGCGGAGAGGACGGCGTCCGGCGTCATTTTCACGAAAATCGCGGGCGAGTCACATAACGGGGACTGAAATTCCGCATCGCGAAACGGCGCATCGTGGCCGTAGTGTCCTCCCATGAGCACCCTCTCTCACATTCCCCCCGCTGGTACTTTTCTCGACGCCAACCAAGCGCGCGAACTTATCGCGCAGGCTTGCCCGGCCAAGGATTATCGCGACAAAAAAATCCTCCTCATCGTGCCCGACGCCACCCGCACGTGCCCGCTCGGCATGCTCTTCGCCGGCCTGCACGCGCAGATCGGTGAGGCGGTAAAAAACTTCGACGTGATGATCGCGCTCGGCACGCACCAGCCGATGAGCGAGGAGGCGATTTGCGAGCGGCTGGAGATCACGGCGGAGGAGCGGCGGACGAGTTACGCGGGCGTGCGGTTTTTCAACCACGAGTGGGACAACGAAGCCGCGCTGCGCAAGATCGGCGATCTGACGCTCGACGACACCCGTGCGCTGACCGACGGCCTTCTCGAGATGGAGGTCCCGGTGAAGATCAACGCGCGGATCTTCGACTACGACCAACTCGTGATCTGCGGGCCGGTCTTTCCGCATGAAGTCGTCGGTTTTTCCGGCGGCAACAAATACCTCTTCCCCGGCATCAGCGGAGCGGAGGTGCTGAACTTTTTCCACTGGCTCGGCGCGGTGGTCACGAACCCGATGATCATCGGCAACAAGTGGACGCCGGTGCGCCGCGTGGTCGATCGTGTGGGCGGAATGGTCACCGTGCCAAAGCTCTGCCTGTGCATGGTCGTGGATCACGCGCAACTCGCGGGGCTTTTCATCGGCAGCCCGGAAGGCGCGTGGGATGAAGCCAGCGATCTCTCGAAGCGGCTGCACATCGAATACAAGGAGCGCCCGTTTCATACCGTCCTCTCCTGCGCGCCGAAGATGTACGACGAGCTGTGGGTCGGCGGAAAGTGCATGTACAAGCTGGAGCCGGTGGTGGCCGACGGCGGCGAACTGATCATCTACGCGCCGCACATCCACGAGATCAGCCTCACCCACGGGCACCTCATCCGGCAGATCGGCTACCATTGCCGCGATTACTTCCTCAAGCAGTGGGACCAGTTCAAACACATCGCCTGGGGCACGATTGCCCACAGCACGCATGTCCGCGGCATCGGCACGTACGAGGATGGCGTGGAAAAATGCCGCGTGCAGGTGACGCTCGCCACCGGCATCCCGCGCGAGATTTGCGAGGAGATCAACCTCGGCTACCGCGACCCCGCGACGATCCGCGTGGAGGACTACGCCAACCGCGAGGACGAGGGCGTGCTTCTCGTGCCGAAAGCCGGTGAGATGCTCTACCATCTGCGCGACCGGCCGGCGTGGGCGCGGGAGATGTAGGGCGGGCGGCCTGGCCGGTTGAAGGGCACCGCGAGGGGCAGCGTGGAAAACTGTTTTTCGTGCGGGATTTGCGAAATCCTTGCTACGTTTCGCGGCGTGAAACTTCCTCCCGTCCTTTTCGCCGCGCTTCTTCTTGCCGCTCCGCTTTTCGCCCTGGACAATCAGCCGGTTCCGCCGAAGGACGCGCGGCTCGGGCCGCTCAAGGATCTCGACGGTTATTTCCCCTTCACCCTGCCGGAATCGCGCGAGGCTTGGGCGAAGCGCGCGGACGAGGTGCGGATGCAGCTTCGCGTGGCGCTTGGGCTTTGGCCGGAACCGACGAAGACGCCGCTGCACGCCGTCATTCACGGGCGGATCGAGCGCGAGGATTTCACGGTCGAGAAAGTTTTTTTTGAGTCGATGCCGGGGTTCTTCGTCACCGGCACGCTCTACCGGCCGCGCACGCCGGGGCCGCATCCGGCGGTGCTTTGCCCGCACGGGCATTGGGAAGACGCGCGTTGGTGGGTGCGCGGCGAGGCGGAGATGAAAAAGGAACTCGAGAGCGGCGGCGAGCGCCTGGCAGAAGGCGGGCGCAGCATTTTCCAATCGCTCGGCGTGCAACTCGCGCGCATGGGCATCGTGGCTTTCAACTACGATATGCTCGGCAACTGCGACTCGCAGCAGATCAGCATGGCCATCGCCCACAAATTCGCGAAGCAGCGTCCCGACATGAACGCCGCCGATGGCTGGGGTCTGTTCAGCCCGCGCGCCGAAGCGCTCGCCCAGAGCGTCATGGGTCTGCAAACGTGGAACTCGATCCGCGCTCTCGATTTTCTCGAAACACTCCCCGACGTGGACAAGCGGCGGCTTGGCTGCACCGGTGCGAGCGGCGGTGGCACGCAGACCTTCATCCTCGGCGCGCTCGATGCGCGGCTCGCGGTGGCCTGTCCGGCGGTGATGGTGAGCACGGCGATGCAGGGCGGCTGCACTTGCGAAAACGCCAGTCTGCTCCGCATCGGCACCGGCAACGTCGAGATCGCCGCGCTCTTTGCCCCGAAGCCGCTGGGCCTGACCGCGGCGGACGACTGGACGAAGGAAATGGAGACGAAGGGTTTCCCCGAGCTGCAAAAACTCTACTCGCTCATGGGCGCGCCGGAGAACGTGGTGCTCTGGCCGCATCTGCAATTCGGGCACAACTACAACATCATCAGCCGCGAGAAGATCTACGCGTGGTTCAACGAGCACTTCCACCTCGGTCTGCCCGCCGAGCGGCTCGCCGAGCGTGAATATCCGCTGCTCACCAAGGAGCAGATGACCGTCTGGGACACGGCGCATCCCGTGCCGCCGGGCGGCCCGGAGTTTGAGAAAAAGCTCCTCAAGTGGTGGCACGATGACGCACAGGCGCAGATGGCGAAATCGCCGGAGGATTTTGAGAAGCTCGCGCGCCCGGCTTGGCGGGCGATGATCGGGCAAAGGGAAGGCGCGGTGGTCATGCTGACGAGCGAACCGCATGCGGAGAGTTCGGAGCGCGGCGCATTCCTCCAGAGGACTGGCATGCTGTGGAACCTCGGGCAGGACGGGCTGAATCCGCTCATTCGTCTGCAACCAGAAAAACTGACCCGTCGCACCGTGCTCTGGCTGGACCTGCGGGGCAAAGCCGCGCTCTTCAATGGCGACGGGACACCGCGGGAGGAAGTCGCGCGCCTGCTCGACGCCGGCTGTGTCGTGCTCGGAATGGATTTTCTAATGCAAGGCGCAGCGGCCAACCGCACCGTCGCCAATCCGCGCGAAGCTCCGGCCTACACCTACGGCTACAACAGCGCGCTTTTCGCCCAGCGCGTTCACGATGTCCTCGGCGCGCTGCGCTTCGCCCGAGGATCGCAGCCGGCGGGCGTCGTCACGCTTTTCGCCACGGGTGGCGCAGGTCCACTCGCCGCCGCGGCGCTCGCGACCGAACCGACCGCGGCAGATGCTGCGGTCATCGACACCGGCGGTTTTCGTTTTGCAAACGTGACCGACTGGCGTGACGCCGCTTTTCTCCCCGCCAGCGCGAAATACGGCGACCTGCCCGGCGCGCTCGCACTCGCCGCCCCGTGCCCGCTTTATCTGATCGGCGACACCGCGCCGGCTTTGACGGAAGCCGCTTATCGCCGCGCGGGTGCGGAGAAAAAGCTGACGCTGGCGCCGAAGGACGCGCCGCTCTCCGCGGCCTTGGACTGGCTGCTCGCGCAGGGCGGGAAGTAAGCGGCCCGGCCTTGCCAAGCGTCGGGGTGGCCCGCTAGCTTCGCGCCCCCGTTTATGACCACCACCGCCAAAGCCCCTTCCAAAAAATCCTCCGTGAACAGCGCGGAGAGCCTGCATCGCGCGCACTCGAAGCTCGTGGTCGATGGCGCGGAGCGGGCGGCCAGCCGGGCGATGCTCCATGCGGTCGGGTTTGCGCGGGAGGACTTCAAGAAATCGCAGATCGGCATCGCCTCGACGTGGTCGATGGTCACGCCGTGCAACATGCACATCGACCAGCTCGCGCGGCAGACCGAGGCGGGCGCGAACACCGCCGGCGCCAAGGGCGTCATCTTCGGCACGATCACCATTTCCGACGGCATCTCGATGGGCACCGAGGGTATGAAATACTCGCTCGTCTCGCGCGAGGTCATCGCCGACAGCATCGAGACGGTGATGGGCTGCGAGGGTTTCGACGGCCTCGTGGCGATCGGCGGTTGCGACAAAAACATGCCGGCCTGCGTTATGGCCATGGCGCGGCTGAACCGCCCGAGCATCTTCGTCTATGGCGGCACCATTCTGCCGGGCTGCATCACCGGCGTGCTCGCGGAAAAGCGGCTGCGCAGCGACCGGCGGGAAAGATTCGCCGACAAAAAGCTCGATGTCGTGAGTTGCTTCGAGGCCGTGGGGCAGCATGCCAGCGGGCTGATCGACGACCGCGAGCTGGCGCTCATCGAGGAGCACGCCATCCCCGGCGCGGGTTCGTGCGGCGGAATGTACACGGCCAATACCATGGCCAGCGCCATCGAGGCGCTCGGCATGTCGCTGCCGAACAGCGCCGCGCAGAACGCCCTCTCGCCTGCGAAGTCCGCCGACGCGCGCGCCGCGGGCCTCGCCGTGGTCGAATTGATCAAGCGCGGCATCCGCCCGCGCGACATCATGACGAAGGAGGCCTTTGAAAACGCCATCACCGTGGTCATCGCTCTCGGCGGCTCCACGAACGCCGTGCTCCATCTCCTCGCCATGGCCCACAGCGCGGGCGTGGCGCTGAAGCTGGACGACTTCACCCGCATCGGCGCACGCGTGCCGGTGCTGGCGGATTTGAAACCGAGCGGGCGCTTCCTGATGAGCGAACTCGTGGCCATCGGCGGGCAGACCCCGCTCATGCGCACGCTCCTCGAGGCCGGGTTGCTCCACGGCGGCTGCCTGACGGTGACGGGCAAGACCATGGCCGAGAATCTCAAGCGCGTGAAAGCCTACCCGAAAGGCCAGGAGATCATCCGCGAGCTCACCAACCCGATCAAAAAGGACAGCCACCTCGTTATCCTCCGCGGCAATCTCGCGCCCGACGGCGCCGTGGCGAAGATCAGCGGCAAGGAAGGTCTCACCTTTTCAGGCAAAGCCCTCGTCTTTGAAAACGAGCAGGACGCCCTCGCCGCGATCCTCGACGGGCGGGTGAAAAAGGGCCACGTCATCGTCATCCGCCACGAGGGGCCCGTCGGCGGCCCTGGCATGCGCGAGATGCTTTCGCCGACCAGCGCGGTCATGGGCAAAGGCCTCGGCAAAGACGTGGCGCTGATCACCGACGGACGCTTCAGCGGCGGCTCGCACGGCTTTGTCGTCGGACACATCACCCCCGAAGCGGCGCTCGGCGGCCCGCTGGCGGTGGTGAAAAACGGGGACGTCATCACCATCGACGCGGCCAAACACACGCTCACCCTCGACGTGCCGAAAGCCGACCTCGCCGCCCGCCTCGCGAAGTGGAAAGCCCCCAAGCCGACCTACACCCGCGGCGTGCTGGCGAAATACGCCCGGCAGGTCAGCACGGCCAGCCTCGGCGCGGTCACGGATTAAGCGCGTCCCGCACTCTGGCAGCTCCATAGCACTGATGTCCCGGTCTCTTCAATGGGGGACGATTGAAATAATAAGTTGCATGATGGAGCAGTTTTTTGGCACTTCTCTCCCTCAGCAGGTGGTCCGATCCTATGTCCCCCGAACTCCGTGTCCCAGCTGGTTTCACGCCTTCCGTGGCGTCCTCTCCTTCGTCTTCCGGCTCCCAATCGTTGACGCGAGAACCGGAATGCTCCGCGCGCCGAATGCTCAAACTGAGATCTCACCTCGAAACATAGTGCGCGCTTCCCGCTTCACGGCTCTTTTGTTCCTTCAGCTGTCGGCTGTCTCTGCAAACGCAGCAATTCTCGCAGGGCCGTTCGATTATCCTACTAACGGGCATCGCTATTATACCAAACTCAGTTGAAGACTGGACGATACGAATCGGTGCGTTGCGCGATTTCCTTCGGTTCTCGGACTTTGGAAGGTGTCGGTTTTCAACTGTGTTTGGTATTACCTGTTGGCAGCAAACAGATGGCTTGATTCAGAGAGCGAAGCGATTTCGCTCGGGGGCCATTTGGTGACGATCAACGACTTAGCTGAAAACCAGTGGGTTTTTAATACGTTCGGACCGCTAGTTCAGTCTCTGCGGCCTCCGGGGCACTATATTCCAAATCTTTGGTTGGGTCTAAACGATGCCACCGTCGAAGGAGCCTTTAGCTGGGCAAATGGCGAACCTGTTCTGTTCACTCATTGGGATATTGGTCAGCCAAACAACATAGGAGGGGATCAAGACTACGTTACAATGCGTGTGGGTGTGTTAAACGCAGGACGGGATCGACCGGGTTTCTGGAATGACTATAATGACTTCCCTTCTCCTGGTGACCAATTCGGGGTTGTGGAGATCGTTCCTGAACCATCCACGGGGTTACTGGTCGTGCTAGGCGTCTGGGGAGTTATTGCTTGCCGGAGGAGACAGTGCCGCCGGGGTTCGTTCCCGCACCGGCGGCATCAAGATTCAAATCCCAATAATCTCTAAGGTTGTTTTGGCCTGCTCCCCGAAAGTTGATCCAGGCGCTATGAGAGTTGGCGGCGCGACAGCGCCGCCGAACTCTCAACATGAAACGCAAACGACACACACCCGAAGAGATCATCAAGAAGCTGCGTGAAGCGGCGACGCTATTGGCC
>JBBQCM010000148.1:0-15179 GCA_038318725.1 Chthoniobacterales bacterium | reverse complement strand
GCCGTCATCACCGACGACCCTGCGGCCCGCACGCTCCGCGTTCACTTGCTCGGCTATAATTCGCCACCGCAGACCACGCCCGCGAAGGACCGCCCCTACGTTCTGCCCATGCCCATCGAGGAAGCGCCAATGTATCGCATCGTCCTCGAAACCAGCCGCCCGTTGCAAAGTGGTGAGGCGTTGAACAAATCCACGGCGCTGCAACATCGTGCCACCCGTGTCGAAGCCACCGTCAACGACATCCACGAGGTGCTCATTTTGCGCTACGAATAAAGATAGAGAACCCATGAAAAGTCCCCCGTCCATTCACTCCCGCCGCGATTTTTTCGGCACACTCGGCACCGGTCTCGGCAGCATCGCGCTCGCGTCGCTCATGCAGCGTGATGCTTTCGCCGCCGTGATTCCGGATCACGCGCCCAAGGCGAAGCGCGTCATCCAGCTTTTCATGAATGGCGGGGCGAGTCAGTGCGACCTCTTCGACTACAAGCCGCAACTCATCGCGCGGCATGGGCAGACATTTGACCCCGGTCCCGGCGAACGAGTGGAGGCCAGCATCAGCACTCCCGGCGCGGTGATGAAAAGCCCCTTCGAGTGGGCGCAACACGGGCAGTGCGGACGCTGGGTGAGCAGTGCGCTGCCCCATCTCGCAAAGCAGGTGGATGACATGGCTTTCCTCATGGCCATGACGTCAAAATCCAACGTCCACGGACCGGCGGCATATTTGCAAACCAGCGGATTTTTGCTTCCCGGATTTCCCTGCGCCGGAGCGTGGATTTCGTATGCGCTCGGCAGTCTCGCGGACAACGTGCCGGCCTTCGTGGTGCTGCCGGATGCGAGCGGTCTGCCCTACAACGGACGCAGCGCTTTCACCTCCGGCTTCCTCCCCGCGAATCATCAGGGCACGGTCATCCAGGCCGCTGCGCCGCGGCCGATCACGCACCTTCAGCCGCCGGCGGAGGCACGGCACATCACGCCTGCGAGCCGCGCCGACGGCCTCGCGCTGCTGCGCGAAATGAACGCCGCCCACGCCGCCGAACGTCCCGATGATTCACAGCTCACCGCCCGCATGGAGAGCTATGAACTGGCCGCACGTCTCCAGCTCGCCGCGCCGGAATTGCTCGACCTCGCAGGGGAAACCGACGCCACGAAAAAAAGCTATGGCCTCGACCAACCCGAGACTACCGACTTTGGCAGACGCTGCCTGCTGGCCCGTCGCATGGTCGAGCGCGGCGTGCGCTTCGTGCAGGTCTGGAGCGGAAACGGCGGCGGCTCGGGAAACTGGGACAACCACGGCAACATCGCCACTGAACTCAGCGCCATGGCCCGCCGCATGGACCAGCCCGCCGCCGCCCTGCTCGCCGACCTCAAGCAACGCGGCCTGCTCGAAGACACGCTGCTGATATGGACGACCGAGTTTGGCCGCATGCCTTTCAGCCAGGGCGGCACGGGCCGCGACCACAACGGCGGCACCTTCGTCTCGTGGTTCGCCGGCGCGGGCGTGAAAGCCGCGGCCGCCTTCGGGCAGAGCGATGAGTGGTCGTGGAAGGCGGTGGAGAATGTCACCACGAGCTACGATTTCCACGCGACGATTCTCCACCTGCTCGGGATCGATCACGAAAAGCTCAGCTTCCGCCACAGCGGCATCGATCGCCGACTGACGGATGTGCATGGGCATGTGATCAAGAACATCCTCTCGTGACGAACGCCAGCTTCCTGCATAAGTAGCAGGCTCGGTCCGACGGAACATTTACGCTTCCTCGCACATGCTCCTTTCGGCTTCCGGTTTCAGCCGGGTTTCGGCAGCACGATGGCGCGGTCCACGTTGACTTGTGCCTGATGTGTGCGGCGGGTGACGAGCGGGGTGATGCCGGTGAATTTCTTGAAGCGTTTCACGAATGAGCTGTGGTCGTAAAAGCCGTTGTCCTGCGCGATGCGGGCGATGGGTTGCGCGGTGTTCTTGATGGCGTCGAGGGCGTGAAACATCCGCACCTGCTCGATGAAGACTTGGGCGGTCATCTTCATCCGCTCGCGAAAGATGCGCATGAAGTGGCTTTGCGAGAAGCTGCAGAGCCTTGCGAGTTGACCGATGGTGATGGGTTCGGCGTAGTGGCGGAAGACGTGTTCCAGCGCGGGCAGCAGACGGTTCAACTCGGACTCGCGGCCCATGACGTCGCTGTAGGGGCGGTTGATGGTGATGAGGCCGATGATTTTTCCGGCGCGGTCGTGCAGCGGGTATTTGCTGGAGAAACTCCACTTTGGGGCGTGAGCAAAGAAGCCGGTGGCATGAACTTCATTTACCAGCGGCTTGCCGTGGCGGAAGACGAGCAGGTCGTTCTGGCGGAAATTCTCCGCGATGATTTTTGGGAAGAGGTCGAAGTCGGTTTTGCCGACGACTTCCTGACCGGGAGGGAGGTTGATGGCCTCGCGCAGCGCCCGACTCATGTAGATGTAGCGGGACTCGAGGTTCTTCACCATGAAGAGGGTGCCGGGCAGGTGTTCGATGGCCTGCAGCATTTGCGTGCTGTCGGCCAATTGACGAAAGAAGGTCCGTTGGAGACTGCGAGTCATGCGTGAGAGGATATTACCATTCTTTAGCAGTCGAGCGATAGCTTTGGCTGCGGCGGCGGGATATGGTTTTGTCATGTGCCGCTTGCGTCACTCTTTTTGCCTTTGGTTCGTCGCCGCCATGCTCGCACTCTGCGGAGGGGCAGCGGCTGAATCGGGCATGCTCGTGCTGATGAGCGAGGCGGGACGCGTGGAGCGTTACGACGCGGCGACCGGGGCGCATGTGGGGACGTTGCTCAGTGGACTGCCGCCTTCGAATGTGCTGCTGTTTGATGCCGAAGGACGGCTGTTGATTTCGACCGGGTTGCCGGGCGGGCCGGGGACGGTGCTGCGCTACGATGCTCGCGGTGGCGGGAAAATGGAGACGCTGCTGGACATTCCCGAGGGCTATGGCGGGCGGCTTTTTCGCGCGACGGGAATGGCGTGGTTTGCGGGGGATTTGCTGGTGGCGAGTCAGGGCGATGGGAAGGTGAAACGCTACGCGTATCCATCGGGCGAATGGCTGGCGGACAGCGCGCTGGCTTCGCCGGGCGGCATGACGCAAATCGCCGCGCACGGCGGACGCGTGTTTATCACGGACTTCGCGGCGCAGGCGGTGCGGCGGGCCTCGGAAAAGCTCGATGGCACGATGAGCGAAGTGTGGGCGCAGCGCGCGGGGAATGCGCCGTGGGGATTGGTTTTCGATGGCGAGGGTCGCGCTTATTTCAGCACGTCGGCGAATCGCATCCTGCGCTCGGATGGAAAAGAAATCGTCGAGTGGGCGGGTGCGGGCGGCGGGCTGAATACGCCGCTCGGGCTGGCGCTCGGGCCGGATGGAATGCTCTACGCGGCGAACCTCAGCGGGCAGGTGACCGCGTGGAAAACGGATGCGCCAAATGCGGGCGCGCCGGTGCGAGTCATCGGCGGGGCGGAGATGAAAAAGCCCATCAGCATCGTGTTCACCACGGCTGCGCACGGCGCGGAATTTGTCTATGCGCCGCCAGTGGATGCAGGTGCGGAGTCGGCGGAGAAGGTGGCGTTTTTTGAAGCGAAAATTCGTCCGCTGCTCGTCGAGCGTTGCACCGAATGTCATGGCGACAAGAAGCAGAAAGGCGGGCTGCGGCTGGATTCGCGGGGCGCGTGGCAGGCGGGCGGAGACACCGGTGCGGCCTTGCTGGCGGGCAAGCCGGACGAGAGTTTGCTCATCAAGGCAGTGCGATACGGAGACAAGGATTTGCAGATGCCGCCGAAGAAACAGTTGAGCGAAGCGGAGGTGGCATCGCTGGTGGAATGGGTCCGGCAAGGTGCCGTGGACCCGCGCAAAGATGCCGCGCAAGCGGCGCAGCCGACCACGGATGTCTGGGCGGCGGAATTTCAAAAGCGTCTCGACTGGTGGAGCCTCAAGCCGATGCAACAATCGGAGCCGCCCGCCGTGTCCGATGCCGCATGGTCGCGAGAGCCGGTGGACCAATTCATTCGCGCGGCGCTGGATGCCGCGCGGCTGCCGCCTGCGCCACGAGCGGAGCCGGAGGTTTTGCTGCGTCGTCTCGCCCTCGTGCTCACGGGGCTGCCGCCCACGCCAGACCAGCGCGCCACATTTCTCGCGGCCTGTAAAACGGACGCGGATACGGCTTACGCGCAGCTCGTGGATTCACTGCTGGCTTCGCCGCATTTCGGTGAGCGCATGGCGCGGCATTGGATGGACGCGGTGCGCTACACGGACACTTACGGCTACGAATGGGATTACCCCGCGAAAGGCTCGCATGAGTATCGCGACTATCTCATCCGCGCCTTCAATGGCGATGTGGGCTTCGACCAGTTTCTGCGCGAGCAACTTGCCGGTGACTTGCTGGAGCAGCCACGGACGGATGCCGCGCTGGGCATCAATGAGAGCCTTATCGGGCCGATGTTCTATCATCTGGGGGAACATCGCCACGGCAGCAGTCTCGCGGCGAACGGCGTGCATCAGGAAATGGTGAACAACAAGATTGATGCGTTCTCGAAAGTCTTCCTCGCCACCACGGTCGCCTGCGCGCGCTGCCACGACCACAAGCTCGAAGCCGTTTCGCAGCGCGACTACTACGCGCTCGGTGCCGTGTTCATGACGCCGCGCTGGACGAGCCGCCCCGTGGATGCGCCGGGCAAAAACGATGCGGCCATCGCGAAACTAAAAGAGTTCCGCACCGCGATCCGCACCGAACTTGCGACGCGCTGGCAGGCCGTGGCCGTGACTCCGTCCGCATGGCGGGCGCCCTTGGAAGTGAAGGATGCGCCGGTGCCAAAACCGGAAGACATCGCCTATCCGCTCGCGCGGCTGATGAAAGCGGAAGGTGGCATCGAGACTGCATGGGCTGCGCTGGCGAAGGAATGGAACGACACGCGTGCCGCGCGGCTGAAGTCCAACGAAGCGTTCCGCGAGCTGGCGGACTTTTCCAAAGCCCAACTCCCGCCCGGCTGGGTCGCGGATGGCGATGGCATGGCGCATGGCTTTGTGGAAGACGGCACGCCGCTCATCGCGCTCGATGGCGATGCGGTGATTGCGAAGGTGCTGCCACGCGGCTGGCACACCCACGCGCTTTCCTCGAAACTCCCCGGCGCGCTGCGGATGCCGCCGGAGCACAAGGTGCCGGGGCAATTTGCCAGCGTGCAGCTCGCTGCTGGTGAGTTTGGCGGCTATCTCACCGTGGACCAGAATACGTTTCTCAATGAAGGCGTGACGTGCCTCAGCGATGGCAAATTTGCCTGGCGCACGTTCGGCGATACGCCGCTGAAAAACGGGGTGACGCAGGTGACCGTGGAGTTTGCCACGGCGTCGCTGAATCCGAATTTTCCCGCCCGCGTCGGCCTCGTGCCCGGCCTGCCCAACACGGACCTCGGCTACGACAAACGAAGCTGGATCAGCATCACCGGCATCGTGAGCCACGATGCCGGCGGCACCCCGCAGGACACATTGGAGCCGTTCGCGACGCTCTACGACGGGCCCGCGCCAAAGACCGTGGAAGAAGCGAATCAGCGCGTCGCCGCATGGTTTTCCGCCACCATCCGCCGCTGGTGCGACGGCAAAATGCAGCCGGGCGATGTCCACACTCTCGACTGGCTGCTGACGCAAAAACTTCTACCCAATCAAGCCGAGGCGGGCAGCCCGCTCGCAGCATTGCTGGCGGAGTATCGACGCGTCGAGCAGGGCATCGCCTTTCCCCGCACCGTGAACAGCATGGACGAACGCGAGGTCGCAAAGAGCGGCCTGCATTTCAACATCCGTGGCAACGTGGATGCGATGGGCGACGTGGTGATGCCGGACTTTCTGCAAATGTTCTCCGGCCGCAACGACGTGGCGAAAAGCACAGGCAGCGGACGCCGTGAACTCGCCGAATCGCTGCTGCATCCCGAGCATCCGCTCACGGCGCGAGTCTATGTGAATCGTGTCTGGCAATGGGTCTTCGGCGCGGGCCTCGTGACGACGCCGGATGACTTCGGGCGCCTCGGCGAAAAGCCCTCGAACCCCGCGCTGCTCGACTGGCTGGCGCGTGAATTCATCCGCGCAGGCTGGTCCACCAAGAAGCTCGTGCGACGTCTCGCGCTCAGCGAAACCTTCCGCCAGTCCGGCCTTGTGAACCCCGCCGCTCGCGACCGCGACCCGGCCAACCGCCTGCGCCATCACTACCCCACGCAGCGCATGGAAGCTGAGGTTATCCGCGATGCCATGCTGGCGGTCTCCGGGCGACTCGACCCCACGCTCTACGGACGTCCCATCAATCCCCCGCGCCCCGCCGAGGACGCGCAGAAGCGGCTCTTCTCCGGCCCGCTCGACGGCCACGGACGACGCTCGCTCTACCTGCAAATGTCCATCATGGCTCCGCCGAAATTTCTCACCGTCTTCGACCTGCCCGACCTTAAACTCCCCAGCGGCAAACGCAATGTGACCACCGTGCCCACGCAATCGCTCGTGATGCTCAACGACCCGCTCGTCAGCACGCTGGCCAAACACTGGGCCGCGCAGCTTTTGAAAGCTCCCGCGTCCACTCCCGAAGACCGCATCCGGCAAATGTTCAACGCCGCCTACTCCCGCGAACCCCAACCCGCCGAGTTGCAAAACTGGACCGTCGCCCTCCGCGACTTCGCAACCACTGCCGACTTGATGCAGGACGAAACGGCATGGACCCAACTCGCCCACGCCATTTTCAACACCGCTGAATTCATCCACTACCGATGACAGATAGAAAAATTCCAGACAGAAAGATGAAGACAGGCATTTCCAGCATGAGCACTGCGCTACCGCCTCCTCCTCATTTTCCTGTCATGCGATTACTTCGTAACTTGCATGCCGCTTTGGACTGGAACCGGGAGTTGGCTGCCGGGGGCCAAGGGTTGGCCGAAGTCCGGGAAACCTGTGGGATCGAAGTGAAACGGCTGGAGAAAAAGATCGCGGGGCCAACCGGCGGAGCGGTCGCGTTTGGCATGGTAGATGTGCCACCAAGTTGGAATTTCGGAGGGGGCAGGGCTGCTGTTGATGGCAGGTATCGGGAGCAGCGTGGTGTTTACAAAACACGAATGGCCGACGCCAAAAGTTTGTTCCGTGCTTTGAAAGACAGGTTGTGGGTGTTTGCGCCAGGAAGCGGGATCGAGCGGATCGCGGCCGGTCAATTCCAGCAAGCCGAGCTTGTAGGTGGGCAGCCAAGCGGCTCCGCAGGAGTAGAGCAGAAAGGTGCGGCCCGCGTGTTGCAAAACCTGCGGGCCTTCGTTCAAACCCTTGCTCGCGGCGGTTTCTTCGGTGCGCTCCCACAGATAGTCATCGTTCCGGCAAATCCGGACGCGCGGGCCGGTAAGGGCCAGCGGCGTGGCCATCTTGGCGATATAGAGAAACTGGCGGTCGCTGTCCGGCGTATCCCACCCGGACCACACGGCATAACGGATTCCGCCATGGTCGAGAATGGTCATATCGATGGCCCAGATCGGCGGACTATTGCCATCGGGGCCTGCTCCGGTGGGAGGGGACCGTGCAGCGTCCAAGACCCGAACGGGTCGGCGGAATCCGCTCGGAGCACAAAGGCGCGGTGCGTTTCATTCCGGCCATCGGAAGCCGCGAAATACAAATACCAATGGCCTGCGAGGAAGTGCAGTTCCGGAGCCCAGATCTGGGCACGAGCAGGCCCTGTGGGAGGAGCCTTCCAGATTTCGTGCTCCGTCCCGGTTGCCGTCAGGGTCGGCGTGGTCCGGATGACGATCCGTTCCGCATTCGGTGCCGAGCACCACAGCCAGCGCTGTCCCGCCTCATCCCGGATCACCCAGGGATCCGCCCCTTCCCGCAAGGGATTGGTAAAATGTCCCGGCTCCGCCGCGGAAGCGGTCAGGTTGCCGCCCAGCAGCAGGACTCCAGTCAGGAGGAAAAATGCACAGCGTGACATCATGCGGCACCTATCCTCGCAGTTCGCATCTGGGCAAATGGAGAACTTTCGTAACTATTCAGGTGCCGTCAGCAAGGCGAACGGATTACCGGTGAGGGCTCCGGCTACAGTTCCACTCTCCTCCCCATTTTCCCGTATTCCCCTTCCATTACCGAATAACTATGACCATGAAACCTCACCACTGCCCCGGCTCCATCACGCCATCGCTCACGCGGCGCGGGTTTCTCCAGCAAGCTTCCGCAGGCTTCGGCTGGCTGGCGCTCAATGGACTCTTTTCCAGGCAGGCCAGCGCCGCACCGCACTTCCCGGCCAAGGCGAAGAACATCATCTTCTGCTTCATGGACGGCGGGCCGAGCCATGTGGATACCTTCGACTACAAGCCGATGCTCAAGAAGCATCAGGGCCAGCCCATCGGCTCGCGCTGGCTGTCGAAAAAATCGGACTCAACGGCGGGGCGCGTTTGGCTCGGCTGTCCGTGGGAATTTCGGCAGCGGGGGCAGAGCGGATTGTGGGTGAGTGAACTTTTTCCGAAGCTCGCCGGTGTGGCGGACCATCTGTGCGTGGTGCGTTCGATGGTCGGCGAATTGCCGCTGCACGGGCAATCGAATCTCCTGCTGCACACGGGCCGCATCACCGGACAAGCGCCGAGCATGGGTGCGTGGGTTTCCTACGGACTCGGCACGGAGAATAAGAACCTGCCCGGCTATGTGCTGCTGAACAACGATTGGGTGCCAAATGGCGGACTGGAAAACTTCGGCAGTTCGTTTCTGCCGGCCAGTCATCAAGCCACGATGATGCGGGCCAAGGGCACGCCGGTGGACAACATCACCCCCGCCGACACCGCCGCCGTGCAACGCAGAAAGTTAGCGTTGCTCGCCGAGCAGGATGCCGCCTTTGCCGCGCAATCGTCCGATGCCCGCGCCATTGAAGGTGCTATCGCCAATTACGAGACCGCCTTTCTCATGCAGACCGCCGTGCCGGACATCGCGGACATCAGCCGGGAGCCGGAGCACATCCGCAAACTCTACGGCCTCGACTCCACCGATGAACACCAGCGACTCTACGCCACGCAGGCGTTGCGCGCCCGCCGCCTCGTCGAAGCCGGCGTGCGCTTCGTGGAAATCACCTGCCCGAGTTTCGATGGCAATAATTCCCCGTGGGACCAGCACGCTCAACTCAAGCTGAACCACGAGAAGAATGCCCGCATTACCGAGCAAAGCGTCGCCGCGCTCATCACCGACCTGCACCAGCGCGGGATGTTGGAAGAAACCATCGTCCTCTGGGCTGGCGAAATGGGCCGCACCCCGCACACCCCCGCCGTGGCCGATGGCTGCGGTCGGGACCATCATGTGAATGGTTACTCACTGTTCCTCGCCGGTGGCGGATTCAAAGGCGGCACGGCCTACGGCGAGACCGACGAATTCGGCAACGCCGCCGTGGTCAATCCCACAAGCGTCCACGACATCCACGCCACCATCCTCAACCAAATGGGCATCGACCACACCAAGCTCACCTTCCGCCACGGCGGTCGCGATCAGCGACTGACGGATGTGTTTGGGAAGGTCGTGGGTGAGGTGCTCGTTTAGGTGGACCGCCGATGGCTGCTCGCGCTAACAAGCGATCAATTACTGACCGCGCGCCCACGGGCAAGGGCGGTGCCGTAGTGAAATGCCCGTCGGCCCGCACGCGGACTTATCCGCCGACCACGTCTGGACCGGCGGATTGATGGAATATTTCCTCCGCGAAAAGCTCTCGGAGCGAAACTGCCCAATGAGTGTGCGTCATCCGGGTTGAAGCAACAAATCCCGCCAGCCGTGCCATGAATACACCACGCCATTCCAGCAGTGACGCCGCAATCTACACCCGTGCTTTCACCCTTCTTGAGGTGCTGGTCACCATCGCGATCATAGCCGTGCTGGCGGCCCTGCATTTCCCCGTCCTCGACCAGGTGCGCGAGCGGGGCGAACAGACTTCGAGCTTAAGTAGTAAGGCTGCGACGGCACGGTCCTCCTTGTCACGATGTGATTTCCATCCGCCATCGAGTCGTCGCTGGCTCCTGGCGAAAAACTAACTATGAAAAAGCTGCTTATTTGCCTTATTTCGCTGGCTCTCACTGTCGGCGCCAGCATCGCTGCCGAATCACTCAGCGTTCGTGACGTCGGGGCCACGGGCGATGGGACAACGGACGATACGGCGGCCTTTCAAAAGGCACTCGATTCCTGTAGCAAGGCTCTCGGCGGC
The DNA here is from genome assembly GCA_038318725.1 of Chthoniobacterales bacterium. Taxonomy (GTDB): domain Bacteria; phylum Verrucomicrobiota; class Verrucomicrobiia; order Chthoniobacterales; family Chthoniobacteraceae; genus Chthoniobacter. The sequence goes on along the minus strand of JBBQCM010000148.1, from coordinate 4,989 downwards.
GTGGTGTCGGTGCCGACGGGGAACTATCTCATCAAGGGGCATCTCAGCGTGCCGTCCTTCGTCACACTGGAGGGTGTCTTTCGTGCGCCCACGGCCCGCTCGAAGCATCGCGGCTCGACGCTCAGTGCCGTGGAAGGACGAGGCAGCGCAGCCGGGGAGCCTTTCATCACGCTCCATGCGGACTCCGCGCTAAAAGGCGTGACTATTTTCTATCCCGAGCAGGATGCCGCGATGCCAGTGGCGTATCCGTGGTGTGTGCGGGGCATGGGGGATAACTGCACGGTGCTGGATGTGCTCATGATCAATCCGTGGGGCGCGGTGGATTTCGGCACGCATCCCTGCGGTCGGCATCTCATTCGTGGACTCCATGGGCAGCCATTGAATACAGGCATCTTCGTGGATCAGTGCCTCGACGTTGGCCGCATCGAGGACGTGCATTTCTGGCCGTTCTGGAGCGAGGCGGTCCTGCCCTTCACCACCAAGGAGGCCGTCGCCTTTCGCTTTGCCCGCACCGATTGGGAGATGCTGAGCGGGTGCTTTTGTCTGGGCTACAAAATAGGCTTTCACTTCACCGCCGTCGCTCACGATGCGGGCAATGCGCTCATTGTGAACTCCGGGCCGGACATGTGTGCGGTCGGCGTGCAGGTGGATTGGAGTCAGGTTCATGCCGGCATCCTGTTTCAAAACTGCCAAATTAATGCCGGTGTGCAGGTGAACGAGGGAAGCCTCGGCCCGGTGAAGTTCATGAACTGCGGTCTCTTCGGCACCGGCACGCAGCCGATGTTGCCCTTCCTCAATCATGACGAGGTTAGGGCCAGCCACGTGCTGTTGCGCGGTCGCGGGCGGGCGACGTTTATCGGCTGCCATTTCTACCAACCGGAAGGCGCGTTCGTGCCGAAGGATTACAAGGATGAAGGGCATCCCGTCATCTACAGCGACGGCAACGGACTGACCGTGAGCGGCTGCGACTTTACCGGCTTCAATCGCAATCACATCGTCCTCGGTGCGAAATCCAAGAGCACGCTCGTTACAGGCACACGCTTTCTCGGTGGTTTGAAACTCACCAATCACGGGCAGGGAAAAGTGGAAGCCGCCACGAACATCGACGAATGAACACACGCCCGCACCTCCATCGCAATGTTCCGGACCTCGCGCTCGCGGCCCTGCTACTGGCTGCGTCCGTGGCCAGCACCGCCACCGCGCAGGTGATTGAGGGAGCCTTCGGACGCGCGGAGTTTTCTCCCTCCGCTCCGGGGCTGACGCGGCTGGTTTTGCGGAAGTCCGATGGGGCGCTCGAAGCGCAGTCGCTGCTTTCTCCGGCGGACAAGCCGTGGCTGCGCGGAGTGCCGGATTGGGGCACGGGAGGCTACACTTATGTGGTGGACACCAGCGGTCGCAGATACGAAAGCCGCGCGGTCGCGGCGGAGCAGGTGGAGGAAAAAGCGAACGTGCTGCGCGTGCTCGGCGTGCGGCTCACGGCGGCGGCAGCGGAGCCTCCCGTGGCGCGGGAAGACTGGACGCTGGAGAGCACGGACGAAGGGCTGCGCTGGACGGTCGAGCGGACGTGGCTGCGCGATTTCGAGTGTCGTCTCGCGGGCACGCCCGCGCTCTTTTTCAGCCATCGTCCGTGGCAGAGCACGCCTTCGACCATTCTCGAAAATTGCACCGCCACCACGCTCTGGATCGCGCCGGAGTTTCTGCGCGCGCAGTTCGAGCCGCTATATCGCCCGGCGGCGTTTCACGATGGCTACAAACTCTCGCGCAACAACGCGCTGTGGGTGACCAAGCGCGGAGCGTGGGCCATCGCGAAGCTCTGGACGAACTGGCCGCACGAGCGCGATCTGCGTTGCGCGGCGGACGATGCGTTTCTCTACCGGCGCGGTTTTCTCGGATGGATCGGCGAACTCGGCGCGAACTCGGAGACGGAGTGGCCGCGCGGTTTTCACGCCGGAAAAAAAGAGCGCGGCGTGCTGACGCTGGGAGCGGTCGCCGCGCGGGAGAGCGGGCATCAGTTGCAGGTGCACATCTCCGACGAAAGGACGGCGGCGGCGCTGCGAAATTTCTACGGCGCGCTGCTGAACGGCGGCTGCGTGAATGACCCGGTGAACTATGGCTTCGGGAACGAAGTGGATGGCTGGGACTACGCGGGTTCGGCGTGGATGAAGGGCTTTGCGCTGCTCGCGGGAGCGCCCGCGCCGGAGCCGCTCGCGAGCCAACCGCACCCGCTTCCGCTGGCCTTTCGCGGCCATCTTGCGCGCATCCTCGGCACTATTGGCGCGGATGGCCGGACGCGCTTTGGCTACAACTTCAGCGGCGACTTCGTGGACGACAATTTGCACACCGTCATCGGCTGCTGCGCCTACCTGCTTTATTCCGGCGACACGGCCTTCATCCGCCAGCAACTCCCCGCGCTGGAGCGGCTGCTGGATGGCTTCATCGCGCGCCGCAATGCAGACGGCCTCTACGACGGCGGCGCGGTGCAGCATTGGTATTACGATGCCATGCCTTCCAGCGGCGTGAACACCTATCACAACACGTTTTTCTACAACGCGCTGCTGGACCTCGCGCAGATGGAACGCGCGGCGGGCTCGGCGGAAAAGGCTGCGCGTTACGACCAGCTCGCCGCCGATGTAAAGGCAGCCATCAATCGCGTGCTGTGGTGGGAGGATGCGGCGGACGGGGCGCGCTACTGCGATTGGATTTCGGACAAAGGCGAGCGCGTGAGCTACGCGGCGGATGTATGCCAGTGGCCGCCGCTTGCCCTCGGCATCGCGTCGCCGGAGCAGGCGCGCAAAGTCGTCGCCACGCTCGACCGGCGCACCGCGGAGCTGGAGAAAGAGCACGGCTACACGGGCGCTGCGTCGGTCTCCGCCTATTGGCCCGTGCCCGCGCACATCAACACGCACCCGGCCAATCAGGGCTTCGGCAACTACATGAACGGCGGCTCGTTTCTCGCGCAGACTTATTGGGAAATCGTCGGGCGTGCCCGCGCGGGCGATGCCACCGGCGCGTGGCGGCGGCTGCAACGCTTCGCGGAAGGCGCCGCGCGGCAAGGCTGGTGTGGGAATAACTGGTTCACGATGCGCGGAGAGATCGGGCATGGCGCGTGCGATGAGCCTTACTTGTCGGACATGGTCGTCGTCCCCGCCGCGCTCGTGCAGGGGCTGCTCGGCATCCGCCCCAATTGGGAAAAACTCGAAGTGCAACCTTCGCTTCCCGCGGACTGGCACGAGGTCTCCGCCGAAGTCGTGTGGAAAGGACGACGCCAGCACATCCGCATCGCGGAGGGAAAAGTCACCGTCGAGCCAGGCGACATCGCCTTCACGCCTCCACGCGAATGACCTGGCGCGTGCAGGCTCCGTTGCCACCCGCATGAAATCTCGCCATCGGCCGCCCTTTCACCCCGGACACCCCTGCCGTCCGCCGTCTGCGATTGGGGGTCGCCGGTGCACACGCGCGAACTCAAAGTGAACGGCGCGATGAATGGAGGCAGCGCGGCGGCCATCGTGGAGTTTTCCAACGACGCCTTCGCCCGCGTCGCCGCCACGGAAACCATCGTGCTCAACGCCGCGGCAAAAACTTATGCACTGAAAACCGAAGCCCGGTATGCGCGCATCCGGCTGGAACTCCACAGCGCCCCCGGAGCCAAGGAACCACCAAGCATCGCGAGCTTGGAACTCCGCGCCGACGGGCCGTGAAGTTGGCCCTGCAATTCAATCACCACGATTGAAAACGATGAACGTATGCTGTCACACTCGCCGCGCTCGGCTTCGACCACAAAAAGCTCACCTGCCACTTCGAGGGCCGCGCCCACCGGCTCACGGATGTGTTTGGAAATGTGGTGAAGCAGGTGCTGGCGTGAGCGTCAGAACCGATGGCGGCAATGGTTGAGCAAAAAAACTCTGAAGACAGAACAATGAATCTCAACGCCATCATCCTCGCGCTGCTTTTTCCGCTCGTGCTCCGTGCCGCGGAGCCGGTGCGCACGCAGGCGAATGTGCCGGTGGAAATTTCCTTCACAGCGCAGCGTCCGCACGCGGACCCGTTCAATGAAATCACGCCCGATGTGACGTTCACCGACGCGGCTGGGATCGCGCGGAAGGTGCCGGCATTTTGGGCGGGCGGCGACCGGTGGAAGGCGCGTTACGCCTCGCCGCTCACCGGCGCGCATCGGTGGAAGAGCGCGTGCAACGATGCGCAGGACTCGGGGCTGCAGGGGCTCGCGGGCGCCATCGAAGTCGCGGCGTATGCGGGCGAGAATCCGCTTTTTCAACACGGCCCGGTGCGAGTCGCGGAGGACCGGCGGCATTTTGAGCACGCGGACGGCACGCCGTTTTTCTGGCTCGGCGATACGTGGTGGATGGGGCTTTGTCACCGGCTGCATTTTCCCGATGAATTTGCGCGGCTCGCGGCGGACCGGAAGGCGAAGGGCTTCAATGTCGTGCAGATCGTCGCGGGCCTTTATCCCGACATGCACCCGTTCGATCCGCGCGGCGCGAACGAGTCGGGATTTCCGGGGGAGAAGGATTACGCGCGCATCCGGCCCGAATATTTCGACGCGGCGGACACACGGATCCAGTACTTGGTGGACCAGGGTTTCACGCCCTGTATCGTCGGCGCGTGGGGCTATTTTATTCCGTGGATGGGCGTAGAGAAGGCGAAGCAGCACTGGCGGAATCTCATTGCGCGATACGGCGCGCTGCCGGTTGTGTGGTGCATCGCCGGCGAGGCCAATTTGCCGTGGTATCTCGCGAAGGGATTTCCTTACGACGATCGCAAGCAGGTCAAGGATTGGACCGAAGTGATGCGTTACGTCCGCGAAACGGATCCGTTCCACAGGCTGGTGACGATTCACCCCACTGGCATCGGCCGCCTCAGCGCGCGCAACGCGACTGACGACGCTACGCTGCTTGATTTCGACATGCTGCAGACGCCGCACGGTCAGCGCGAAGCCGTGCCGCCCACAGTGAGAACTATGCGCGAGTGTTA
>JBBQCM010000147.1:0-15213 GCA_038318725.1 Chthoniobacterales bacterium | reverse complement strand
CATCTTCGCCTCGAAGTTTTTCCAATCATGATTATGCACCGGCCCATCGTAGAAAAGGTGCGAGCGTTCGCCGCGGACGACGAGTTCGCCATTCTGCACGGAGAAGGTGCCCGGCTTGTCGCTGGCCTTCCAGCCGTCGAGCGATTTGCCGTCGAATAATGGAACCCAGCCGCCGTCCGGATCGGCGGCGAAGGCGGGAAGCGTGAGCGCGAGGAGGGAAGCGAGGAGGAGACGTTTCATCCGCTCGAAGCTAACGGACTCGCGCCGCGCGGCAAGCTCCGCTGCGCGCCCTCTTTCGCGCGTCCCTGAGCGCGTGGGACCAACGGCGCGGGGATCGGCACCGCGGTCGTGACGATCAGAATCGATCCGGCACCGGCGAGTCCGGTTTTTTCCAGCAGCGCGGCGGCGACCGCGGTCGAGGGTTCGAGGACATGCGGAACTTCGGTTACTGACCCACCCAGCCGGCGTCTCTCGACGTCGCTGCGTCCGCGGATCACGGGAGCGTCCTTAGAGGGTGAACCGCAACACTTGTTCGTGGCTCCGTTTGAAAAAAACTCCCTGTCCTTCTGAGCGCAGCGAAGAAACTCTCCCTCTCTGCTTCTTCTTTGGGCAGCACGAGTGAGCGCCGGAAATAGTCAGAGATGTTGCGCTGCGCTCAACAGGACAGGACGTTTTTCCAACTCGGCGAGCAATCGGCGTCATTTCGTATTCTCGCCGCCATCGGTCGAGGTATAGGTGAATGTCCCTGACGGGAAAACGGTGAGCTTCACCTTCTCGCCCATTGTGGCTTCGTGGCCGCGCACGAGGACCACGCCGCGCAAGCCGCGCCATCCGCCGACGGCGACCCCGCTCGATTTTACGAGGGTGCCCTCGGTCAACCGCTGAATGACTTCACCGCTGACCCCGAGCCGGTTCGCGGGGTCGATAGGCATCTTCGCGACCTGCGAGTTCACCGCCGGGGCCGGGGCGGTTATATTTGCCGCGCCGAGTTCAGCCGCTACGCGTTTCGCGACGCTCAGTGGCCAGTCGTCGCGCTGTAGGAAAGAGGGGTCGCTGACTTTTCTCGCGGAGATGCGTTGAACGAAGAGCTTGTTGAACTTTGATTCCTTGTCAGCCAGATCCGGGTAAAGCCGGATCGCTTCCTTTTGCGACTCTAGCATTGGTGTCTGCGCGAGGGTCGCGCTAGACATGACGAGGGAGAGAACAAGCAGCCAAGTCTTCATGCCGGCAGCAACTAGCATCCCCGTCGCGTTCAATAAAGGAGGGGCAGTCAGCTTGAGAATTTCGCTCCCGGCTGGCCGTACCGGGGGGCGGGCGTGCCGCGGCGCTTGATCGCGGCGGCGGGGTGGCGCAGTATCCCGCCCTTTTTCCATGAACCATCCGCCCGCTCTTCTCCGCTCGCTCGCCGCCAAGGTCGGCACGCCCTACTGGCTCTACGATGCCCGGGTGATCCGGCAGCGCATCGCGGACATCCAGTTTCTGACGGATACCGAGGGCGTGCAGGCGCGCTTTGCGATGAAGGCGTGCCCGGCGACGAAGGTGCTGCGGGAGATGAAAAGCGCGGGCATCTGGATCGACGCCGTCTCGGGCAATGAAGTCCTCCGCGCGCTCCACGCCGGGCATCCGGGCGGGCACACGCCGCCGGTGATTTGCCTGACCGCGGATGTCTTTCGCGACAACGCGCTGGCGGTGATCCTCGAACACGGCGTGCTCCCGAATATCGGCTCCCCGGGGCAGATCGCCGATCTCGAGGGCGCGGGCTATCGCGGCCCGATCTCGTTGCGAATCAACCCCGGCTTTGGCCACGGTCATGTGAATTCCTGCGACACCGGCGGTCCCAGCTCGAAGCACGGCATCTGGCACGACGAGCTGCTCGCCGCGAAAGACGCCGCGACCGCCGCGGGCCTGCCGGTGACCATGCTCCACGCGCACATCGGCAGCGGGCCGCAGTTTCAGGAACTGCACGACAACCTGACGCGGCTGGCGGCGGATTTTGTCGCGCTGCTCCCGCATTTCCCCGAGCTCACGGCGGTCAGCCTCGGCGGCGGCATCCCGCACAACTACAAAGACCACGGCGCGCAGGTGCCGATGGAGCCGCTGCACGAACTTTTCGACACCTGTCACCGCCGGCTGAGCACGGCGGCGCGGCGCGAGCTGCGCGTGGAAATCGAGCCGGGCCGTTACTACGTCGCGCCGGGCTGCACGCTGGTCACGCGCGTGACTGACGTGAAGCAGACGCGCACCAACGAAAAGGGCAGCGGCGCGACCTTCGCGATGGTCGATGCCGGGTTCGTCGATCTCGTGCGCCCGGCGATGTACGGCAGCTACCACGCGATCGACATTGTGGGCCGCGACGACGAAGACCCGAACATGCCGCGGGAGCCCATCGTCATCGCCGGGCCGCTCTGCGAAAGCGGGGATATTTTCACCCGCGACGACCGCGAACTCCTCGCTCCGCGCCTGCTTCCGCGCCCCGTGGCCGGCGATCTCCTCACCATCCGCGACGCCGGCGCCTACGGCTACGCCATGTCGAGCAACTACAACTCCATCGGCCGCGCCCCGCAACTCTGGCTCGAGACCGACGGGCGTGTGGAAATGATTTCGCGCCGCGAGACGGTCGAGGATTTGCTGAAGGCCGAGGTCGGCATCCCGCTTTAGCTCAGCGCTGCGGCGGGGGCACGAGTACGCTCTGCATCCCGGCCGCGGTGGCCGCCGCGATGCCCGTGGCGGTGTCCTCAAAGACCAGGCAGCGCTCGGGTGAGACACCGAGCCGGTGAGCGGCTTCGAGGAAGGGATCGGGGGAAGGTTTGCCGCGGTGGTAGTCCTCGGAGCAGACGATCGCGTCGAAAAGATCCGCGATGCCGAGCGCGCGCAGCGTGCTCATGACGATGCGCCGATGCCCGCCGGAAGCGACGGCAAGCGGTTTCACCCCGTGATACTTTCGCGCCAGCGCGACCACCGGCTCGATGGCGGCGACCTCGTGGCTCATGGTAAGGAAGAGCGCCTCTTTACGCTCGACGGTTTCGGCGAGGGGCATGCTGTAGCCGTGGCGCTCATTGATGATCTCAACGATCCGCGCTGTCGGCACGCCTCCGAGTTCATAAAACAGCGCCTCGGGAAAATCGCGCGCATGCTCGCCGAGTGCGCTGCACCAGGCGCGGTAGTGCGTGGGCATGGTGTCGGCGAGGGTGCCGTCGCAGTCAAAAATGTAGGCGGCGAAATCGCCGGGAGGGATGGCAAGGATGGGCGCGGAAATCGGTTTGTCGGACACGGCGCGGGAAGGTGTGCGGTTTTTCCCTGCGTGCAAGCGGGGAAACACGGCGGCACGAAGAAACGGGCGCAATGCGCTTGGGTGCGGCCCGGCTGTCGCGCGACCGGGTCAGACGGACGCCTTTTCATTTGTCGCGCGGGGCGTTCGCTGGTAGCAAACCCTGCCAGTTCTCCTCCGACACAATCTTATGGCCGATATAAAGTTCCATTGCCCCGCATGTCCGCAAAGGATCGCCGTGGACGAAAGCGCCGCGGGGATGCAGATCGACTGCCCGAGTTGCCGCAGCGCGATCATTATCCCGGCCGAAGCCGGTGCCACGGCCCAACTGGTGACCCTGCGCCGCCAACCGGTGGCGGCTGGCGGGGGCAGCGCCTACGAGGAACTCGATCGGACCCAGCGCGAACTCACCACGGCGCTCGACGAGGCGGCGCGGTTGCGGACGGAAAGTGAGAAGGCGAAATCCGAAGTGAACCGCCTGCGCGACGATCTCGCCGCGACGTCGCGCGAACGCGACGGCCTGCGGGAGACGGGCCAGGAGGTGAACCGGCTGAAGGGCGCAGAGGATCATTTTAAGATCGAGCTGGAAAAGACCCGCGAAGAACTGGCGCGCGAGCGGCAGGAACGGGAAACGCTGAGTCAGCGGCTCGGCGAAAGTCCGCAGCCCACCCCTGCCGATCAAGAGCTGGCCAGTCTTCGGGAGCAGCTCGCAAAACTCAGTGCGGAGCGGGATGAGTTGAAAGCCACCAGCACGCGCACCGACGCCAAACTCAAGAATCTGGCCAAAACCGCCCAGGCTGCGAAAGGCGGCGCGGCTCTCGGGCCCGGCCACAGTGTGCTGCAGGAACGCCTGGTCGCCGGCGAAACGGAACGCGGCGAACTCAAGGCGCGGCTCACCGCAGCGCAGGCTGCCGTGTCTCAGCTCAACGAACTGCAAGGCCAGCTTACCCGCGTCGGGGATCAGGCCGCCACCCTCACCACGGAGCGCGAGAGTCTGCGCAGCAATTTCGACCTGGCGGAGACGGAGTTGAAAAAGCTGCGCGCGGAACTTGCGGAAGCCCAGCGGAACCTCGAGGTGGAGCGCCTCCGGGCCGCAAAGCTCACGGAGAGCGTGGCTGCCGTGGAGCGGGAGCGCGAGGAACTCCGCGAGCACCTGACGGATTCCGGCCAGGCGGCAGAAACCCTCGGAAACCTGAAAAACGAGGTGGCAAAACTGCGCGGTGAACTCGACGCCACGACGAAGGCCTTCGAAACGGCCCGGACGGAATCCGGACAGGCGGCGCACAACCTCGCGGAAATGCGGCAGAAACTGGAGGCCATCCATACCGAGCGCGACGAAGCGCGCCAGCAAGTGGCTGACCGCGAGGAGGCTCTGCAAAAGGCTTCGCTCACCATGGAGGCCGCGAAAAACGAACTGGCCCGGCTCAAACAGGATGCCGTTGAGGCCGCGGCGGAGCACGACAGGACCAGAGGCGCCCACGCCGAGGTGACCGAGGAGGCCAGGGACATTCAGTCGCGGGTGGACAGCCTGCTCGACAATCTGCACGCCCGCGAACGCGAAGTCGCCGACGCCGCCAAGGCGCTCGCCGCGGGCAAGATTGAGAAGGCTGAACTTCGCGAGCAACTCGCGCAGAAGGAGGCGGCGGTCACCGGCGCGCAGCAGCAGTTGCGCGAACTGCAAGCGGTCAGCGAAAAGTTTCAGGCCACCGCCAGCGAAGCCGCGCAGCGCGCGGAGACGCTCGCTGTGGAGCACGAGACGGCGCAGAAGGAACTCGCCGTCCTCCGGCAATCCGCCGAGGCCGCCGGCGGCGCCCGCGAGCAGATCGCCACTCAGCTTGCGGCCAAGGACACGGAGATCCGCGGGGCGCTGGCCCAAGTCGCGCAGGTGCAGGAGCAGGAGAAGGTGTTGCACAAACGGTTCGAGGACGCGGAGAAAGCGCTCGCCGTCGCGGAGGAAAAAAGCAGCACGCTGGCCGGCGAACGCGATCGCCTTTCGGCCAATCTCGCCAAGGTCAACACCGAGCTCGGCGTCGTCTCCGAGCAACTGCGCCAGGCGCGCAATGAGCGCGAAGTGGTGAAGTCGTCCGCCGGTTCCATCGAGCTTCAACTCGAACAGGGGCTCGACCAGTTGCACGCCGTCGAGTCCGAGCGCGAGGCGCTCAAGTCCGAGCTGGAAGCGGTCAAGGCCGGCCTCGAACGCGCGAAGCAGCATGTCAATGTCCTGCAAGCCCGCCGCGACCAGATGCGCGACGAAATCGCGCGCCTGAAAGTGGCGCTCGGTCAGGCTCCGGACGCCATCGGTTAGGACTGGGAGCGGGTGGCTGCGGTCGATACGTTGCGCGCTCTCATCCGATGAAAACACCGCTGCTTTCCGTCGTCTTCTTTCTCCTCGCGGCCTTCTTCGGCGCGCTCGGGCAGTTTCTTTACAAGTCCGGCGCGGAGCGCGCGACGGGCGGGTTGCTGAGCTATTTGCTCAATGCGCGCCTGCTCGGTGGCGTCGCCTGTTATATCGCGGTGATGGTCCTCTTTGTCGCCGCCTTCAAACGCGGCGGTGCGCTGACGACGCTCTACCCGGTCTATGCCACCACCTTCATTTTCGCTGCGCTCATCGCGCTCTGGGCCTACGGTACGCCGATCAAAGCGGCGAATGTCGGCGGCATGGCGCTGCTCATCGCCGGCATGTATTTCCTCGGACGCTGACCGATGCCGACCGAACCCACCGGACGTCGGCCGCTCAAGACGCGCGAATGGCCCTTTTTCAAAAACCTCGCCGCTGCCCTCGCGCGTGGCGGGGCGACGCCGAATGGCATTTCCGCGGCGAGCATCGTCTTCGGATGCTGTGCCGGCGCGGCTTTCGCGGCCACCGCGTATGTGGATGGCTGGGCGTTGCGGATGTGCTGGTTCGGCGCGGCCGTGAGCATCCAGCTTCGGCTCATCGCGAATCTGCTCGATGGCATGGTCGCCGTGGAAGGTCACAAGGGCGGGCCGACGGGAGATCTTTGGAATGAAGCTCCGGACCGCATTTCCGATGCGGCGATTTTCATCGGCGCGGGCTATGCGAGCGGGAGCTCGCCGGCGCTCGGCTGGGCTGCAGCGCTGGTCGCCGTGTTTGTGGCCTACATTCGAGCGCTTGGTGCGAGCGTGGGCGCAGGACAATGTTTCCTCGGTCCGCAAGCCAAGCCGCATCGCATGGCGCTGATGACCGCGCTGGCGGTGTTCGGAGCGATCTTTCCGCAAGCGGTCGCTCGCGACTGGAACCACTCGGTGTCCGAAAGCATGCGGACACTGTATTTTCACGACACTTATTACATCATCTCCGTCGGCAGAGTGTCAATGACGGCAGTTTCCTTCGCCCTCTGGATCGTCATCCTCGGCGGCGTCGTGACCGCGTGGCGGCGGCTGGCTTTCATTGCGGATTTCCTGCGGAAAAAATCGCACCCATGATCTTCGGCCTGCACCCGGTCAGCTTCTGGATTGTCGTCAGCATCGCCGCGGTGCTGGCGATCACGCCGCTCATTTTCCTCGTGCTTGGCAAGGCCGGGAAGCTTTCCCCCTCGCTGAGCAGCGATATGTGGACGCGCTACAAATCGTGGCTCGTGCTCGCACCGCTGATGGTCGTCCCACTCGTCGCCGGACGGCTGCCCGCGATCCTCGGCGTCGGTCTGCTCGGGGCGCTGTGCTACCGCGAGTTTGCGCGGGCGACGGGGCTTTTCCGCCAGCACCTCGTCAGCGCCACCGTGGGGCTCGGCGGGCTGCTGATCACGTTTGCGGTGGCCGATCATTGGTACGGCTTTTTCATGGCGCTGGCCTCGCTGACCACCTCGGCCATCGTCATTTTTTCACTCTTTGCCGATCAGCCGAAAGGTTACATCCAGCGGGTGGCGCTCGGAATCCTTGCCTTCGTGCTCTTCGGTCTTTGCCTGGGACACTTTTCCTACTTTGCCAATGACCGCCTCGGCCCGCCGATTCAGCTCTCGATCCTCGTCTGCGTCTCGTTGAACGATGTCTTCGCCTACTGCACCGGCAAGGCTTTTGGCCGGCGCAAACTTTCGCCCAACACCAGCCCGAACAAAACCATTGGCGGCGCGCTCGGTGCGGCGGTGCTGACCACAGCGCTCTTCGCCACGCTCGGGCATTTCGTCTTTTGCGGCACGGTCCTCGACCGCCCGCTCCACCTCATCGCGCTGGGGCTGCTCCTCTCGGTCACGGGCCAGTGGGGCGACCTCGTGATGTCCAGCATCAAGCGCGATCTCGGCATCAAAGACATGGCCGCGACGATTCCCGGTCACGGCGGGTTGCTCGACCGTTTCGACAGCCTGATTTTCGTCGGCCCGGCGATGTTTCACTACATCGGCTATTTCATCGGCGTCGGGCTGGATCAGCCGGTGCGCGTTTTCACCGGGCACTGATGGACGAGTGGCAATACCGCCCCGCGGGCGATCAAGGGCTGAAGCCGCATGAAAGCTTTCGCAGCCTCAAGCGCGAGGCCGGCCTCATCGCCACGATTACGCAGTCCGCGTGGCGTCTGGCGGTGCGGGCGTATCTGCGCGGCTACCACCGGCTGCGGGTGGAAGGCGCGGAGCACATTCCGGCCAAGCCGCCGTTCGTCATGATCGCGAACCACAGCAGCCATCTCGATGTCCTCACGCTCGGCGCGGTGCTGCCGTGGCGGCTGCGGCGGCATGCCTTTCCCATCGCCGCGGGCGATGTCTTCTTTGAAACGCCCGCCGTCTCCGCCTTCTCCGCGATGATGCTGAACGCGCTGCCCATGTGGCGCAAACGCTGCGGCTCCCATGCCATGCAGGAGTTGCGCGACCGGCTCATTGGCGACCCCGCGATCTACCTGCTTTTCCCCGAAGGCAAACGCAGCCGCGACGGCTCCATGAGCCCCTTCAAACCCGGCCTGGGCATGATGATCGCCGGTGCGCCCGTGCCTGTCCTGCCATGTTTCATCGACGGCGCCTTCCACGCCTTTCGCCCTGAGGCGAAGCTGCCCAAGCCCAAACCGATTTCGCTGCGCATCGGCCCGCCGCTGGTTTTCGCCGGGGTGGAAAACGATCGCGCTGGCTGGCAGGAAATCGCCGCGCGGCTGGAGGCGGCGGTCGTCGCGCTGCGCGACGTGAAATCCTAGGACGGCGGCGCGGCTTTGCGCCGGAAATCGCCACGCACCCCGCTGGCCAGCAGGCCCAGACCGGTGCCGGCAATGGCCCCAAACGGCCCGAAAAACAGCGCGCTGAGCACGACGCGCGTCACCTTTGCCCCGGTCGGCGGCGGCGTGCCCGGTTCGACAGCGACCACTTCCGGCAGCGGCAGCGGCAAGGGGCGTGTCTCGCGGCCATACGGCCCAAGCACCGTCCCGAGCATGTAGATTTCGCCGAGGATGAAACCGGCGATGGCGAAGGGTTTGGCGAGATTGCGGCCGGTCATGGCCGGCGAATAGAACCGTCCGCCAGCCAACTGTCGAGCAGGCCGGTCAGTAGAAATATCGAGCCCAAGGCAAAGATCGTGCTATTCCCAAGGTCAGTTTTCCAAAGCATGAAACCGCACCCGCTCGTTCCGCTCGCCGTCACCGCCCTGGCGCTGGGTGCGTGCGTGCATACGCCGCCGGGAACTTCGGTAAAGATCGCCCTCGCCAAAAGAGCCGAGCTGGTCCGCATGCCCGCGCCGCCGCCCGGCAGCGTGACCGCCGTGGGGCACCTGCCCGTCATCGAGCCGGAGTTGCCGGGTGACAGCACGGTCGAGCGCGTCGGCGAAGCTTTCTCCCGCGGGCAGTTTTGCATGGAGGCGGGCAAGGACGCCGAAGCCATCTCCGCCTTTGAGGAAGCCGTGAAGATCGACCCCGGCTTCACCGAGGCGTGGCAGCACCTGGCCATCCTTTACGCGAAGATCGGCGACGACAAAAAGGCCCTCGAAGCCTTTCGCCGCGCGAAAAAACTCGCCCAGCGCTAGCCGCCCGGCGGACTTAGCCGGGAGGTCGAAGTTTGCGCGGGTGAGTCAATAGCTGGCACGTCGCCAAATAGTTGGCCCTCAGCGCGGAGGAGGGGGAGCTGGAAGCAAGTTCAACAACGTTGCCGGGTGGCTGCGGGGAGTGGTTGGGGCGCTTGCAGGCAGCCCCCGGCTTCGCTTCCAGGTGGAAGAGTCGCTTGCGCTTGTAAGCCACGCTCACCAGCGTCCATGCCAAGGACCCTTTGCCCAGGCCGCGCCGCGAGAAGCGCCGAAAGCCGAGCGTCTCCTTGATGATCCCGAAAACTGGTTCGAGGGAGTGCTGCCGCAGTTTGTCGCGCGCTCGATGAGCTGGACGAGTTCTTCGTGCAGCCCAAAGCGGTGAATCTCCACGCCGGGACCTGCCTCCCCGGCACGTCGGCGCGCCTCCTCTGGCCGTCGTCCCGCCAACCGGGGCCATAGGTGCCGCCCCGCCCGCCGTCGCAGAGCGAAAGAAGTTCACCCCGCTGCCCCAACCCGCTACATGACGGGCACCCGCCCATGAAGACAATCTCCCCCGCGCCATCCGGCAGCCGGTTATTGCCAGTCGTATAGTAAGAAGTTAGGCGACTTCGCATACCATGGATGCCTTTAAAAGCGTTAACGAACTCGCGGTTGCGGGCGTATCCGAATTCGCTTTGCGTTCTTTTGACGGATCTACGCTCACAATCGTTGGCAGCTTTGATCTGTGTTACTACCATGACATCGAATTGGTATTCACAGGAGTAGCGCACATCAACTGTCCCACATGTTTCCGCGACCCGATTTTCCGAGACGCCGGTCCCTGTGACGATGGACGGCGGTTTTCCATCGAGTCCGACGGGGAGCACTTCCAGATTCTTGCTGCCGATGTTGGAGTTACCGTAGCCAAGGTAATCTACGCTGAGAAGGCCAAATGAAAACAACACCAACGTCGCCCAACCATGCGCTGCAGCAGCGCACTGCTCCGGGCGTGACGCAGTTTGCACCATGAACTCCGGCTTTCTCGACAAGCTCATCGAACGCATCAGCCGGGTGCGGCCGGAGGAGGTGCAGGGCTATCTGCTGCGGCTGGCGGATGAGAAGGGTTTTCTCGAAACGATTTTCAACGCCATCCACGAGGGGGTGATCGTGACGGATCTGCAGGGGCGGATCAATTACCTGAACCGCGCGGCGTGCGAACTCTTCGGGCTGGAGCGCGAGGAGTGCATGGGCGAGCCGCTGAGTGCGCGCTTGCGCGGGCTGGAGTGGGACAAGCTGGTCGAGGCGGAGAAGGTGGTGAGCCGGGACATGGAGGTCTTTTATCCGCTGCACCGGTTTCTGAATTTTTACGTCGTGCCCCTGAGCCTCGACGCGCCGGCGGGCAAGCGGGGCGGGCAGCCAGAGATGGTCGGCTATGCGGTGATCTTGCGCGACATCACGGAGACGCGGCGCTCGACGGAGGAGACGATCCAGAGCGAGAAGCTGACCGCGCTGACGCTGCTCGCGGCGGGCGTGGCCCACGAGATCGGCAACCCGCTGAACTCGCTGCACATCCATCTCCAACTAATGGAGCGGAAGCTGCGCAAGCTGCCGGCGGGACCGCGCGCGGATCTGCAGAAAGCGCTGGGCGTGGCGCGCGATGAAATCACGCGGCTGGATTCGATCGTGCAGCAGTTCCTCGGGGCGATCCGGCCGTCGCATTTGGAAAAGAAGCTGGAGAATGTGAACGCGCTGGTGGCGGCGTCGGTGGCGTTTTTGCAGCCGGAGATCGAGGATCGCAATATCCTCGTCGAGTTGGAGCTGCGGAAGGACCTGCCGCTCCTCGAGGTGGATCGCGATCAGCTCAAGCAGGCCTTTTACAACGTCATCAAGAACGCCTTTCAAGCGATGAAATCCGGGGGCATCCTGCGCATCCGGACGAATCTCGATGAGCAGTTTCTGACAATCAATTTTGCCGACAGCGGCGGGGGGATTTCGCAGGAAAACATGAGCAAGATTTTCGAGCCCTATTTTACCACGAAGGCGAGCGGCTCTGGTCTCGGCCTGCTCATCGTGCGCCGGATCGTGCGCGAGCATGGCGGCGAGATCGATCTGGCGAGCGATCAGGGCAAAGGGCTGACGCTCACGATCCGCCTGCCGCTGCGCAATCAGGCGGCGCGCATGCTGGAGGCGGGGACGCGGTGAGCGCGGGCGCACCGCGGCGCGCTCTTTTCAGCTCGATCCTGGAGTCGCGGAAGATATGTGCATTTCTGGTGGGCGCTGGGGCGCTGCATGTGGCGCTGGCCGCGTCGGAGCTGGGTGGATGGCCGTGTCCGTTTCGCGCGGCGATGGGTTGGCCGTGTCCCGGTTGCGGGCTCGGGCTGGCGTGTGCCGCGCTGCTCCGCGGTGAGGTGGGCCGGGCGCTGCGGCTGCACGCCTTCGCGCCGGTCGTGCTCGCCGGGATGGGAGTGCTTTTCGCCGGATGTGTCTTGCCCGAACCAAAGCGTGCGGCGCTGCTTTCGGCAGTCGCCAAAGGCGAGGAGCGAACGCGGTGCGCCGCGGCGTTCGCGGTGGCGATACTTATTTACTGGGTGGTGCGATTAGGACTCGACGGCCCGCATTTCCTCCCGCTACGAAACTGAGCTTTCACCCACCACCCCACCTCAAGAAACACCCATCGTTCAATATGATTCCCATCCTGCTCACGGCCGTCGGTATCGGCTCCCTCGTTTGCTTCATCATCGTGCTCATCAAGCTCTTTCAGGAGAAAGGCGTCCTGCATGGCATCCTTGGTTTGATCTGCGGACTTTACACATTCGTCTGGGGCTGGATGGAATCCGCACGGCTGAATATCAAGAACATCATGCTCATCTGGACGGCGCTGCTGGTGGTCAGCATCATCCTGCAGGTGATGTTCAGGAGTTCAGCCGTCGTCGTGCAGCCGTAGTCCCCCGGCGCGGTTTTCCGGGCGATCGTGGACGGCGGAGAAAGCCGTCCATGGGTCGGCGCGTTCCGGCGGAGTGGCCTTGCCAGTGCGAAGGCCGGCGGCTACATGTCCCGGCTCCCGATTTCCCGTGAATCCCACCATCCTCATCGTTGACGACGAAAAGCACACCCGCGAAGGGTTGCGCGCGTCGCTGGAAGACAGCTTTGAGGTCTATATCGCGGCGGATATTGGCGGGGCGCTGAGTGTGCTGGAGCGGGAGACGGTGGATCTGGTGCTGACCGATCTGCGGCTGGGCGGCGAAGATGGAATGACGCTCGTGGACAAGGTGCTGGCGCTGCCGCATTCGCCGATCGTGATCATGATGACCGCCTACGGTTCGGTGGACGCGGCGGTCGAGGCGATGAAGCACGGAGCGTATGATTTTGTGACCAAGCCGCTGAACGTTGACCGGCTGGAGATCCTGATCCAGCGGGCGCTGCGCAGCCGGAAGGTGGAGAAGGAGGTCGTCGAACTGAAGCAGGTGGTGGACAAAAAATTCGGGCTCGAGCGGCTGATCGGCGAATCGCTGGTCATGGAGGAAGTCTTCGATACGATCAAGCAGGTCGCGCCGACGCGGGCGACGGTGCTCATCCAGGGTGGGAGCGGCACCGGCAAGGAACTGGTGGCGCAGGCGATCCATGCGCTGAGCGGACGGCCAAAGCCGAAGTTTGTCGCGGTGCATTGCGCGGCGCTCTCGCCGCAGCTTTTGGAAAGCGAACTCTTTGGCCACGAGCGCGGAGCTTTCACCGGCGCGGTCGAGCGGCGCATCGGGCGCTTTGAACAGGCCAATGGGGGGACGATTTTTCTCGATGAAATCGGCGAGATCGACGCGGCGACGCAGGTGAAGCTGCTGCGCGTGCTCGGCGAGGATCGGAGCTTTGAGCGGGTGGGGGGCAATACACCGATCAAGGTGGATGTGCGGCTGGTCGCGGCGACGAACAAGAATCTCGATAAGCTGGTGAGCGAAGGAAAATTCCGCGACGACCTTTTTTTCCGGCTGAGCGTGGTGCCGATCACCATGCCGCTTTTGCGTGAGCGGAAAGAGGACATCCCGCTTCTGGTCACCGCGTTTTTGAAATCGTTCGCCGAGGAAAACGGGAAGCCCGTCCCCGAGATCACGACCGACGCGATGCAGGCGATCCTGCGCTACGACTGGCCGGGCAATGTGCGCGAGTTGCGCACGGCCATCGAGCATGGCGTAGTCATGACCAAGAGCGGAAAGATTGCCCTGCGCGACCTGCCGGCGTTTGTCCGCGAGGGCGCGGCGGCGGATGCGGGACGCGGCTCGGAGAAATACATTCCGCTCAGAGGCAGCCGTTTCAATTTGCACGACACCGAGCATCGGCTAATCCTCCAAGCCCTCGAAGACACCGGCGGGAACATCACCAAGGCCGCGAAAAAGCTTGGCATCAGCCGGCGCACCCTCCACCGCAAAATCAAAGACCTAAAGATCCCCGAAGATGTCGAACGCCACTAAGATTCAGGAAATCGTCCACAATCTCGAAGAGGGCCGATGGGTGAAAGTGGTCAAAATTGCGGTGATCCTCGCGGCCATCGCCTTCCTCAACTACCTGTGGTTTTTCAGCACCGCAGGCTTCAAGGGCCTGGCCCATGAGCGGGCCATGGAGCAGGCGCAGATCGCGCGCGAGATTTCCCGTGGTCACGGTTTCACGACGAAGATGATCCGGCCCGCCGCGCTCTGGCTGTTTGAGAAAAACATGGGCAAGTTTCCGCTCGACCGGCAGCCCGACATCTACCACGCCCCGCTAAATCCCTACCTCAATGCGGCTGTCTTCAAGGTCACTGACACCATCGACGACTTGCTGCGCACGGCGGGCAGCAAAGCCGAGTTTTTCTCGTGGTTCACCTACGAAAAAAAGCTTTCGCCGAAGCAGCTCGTCTATACCTACGACAAGATCCTGGCCGGAGTGCAGATGGTGTTTTTTCTCCTCGCGGTAGTCATCAATTACTTCATCGTGCATCGTTTATTCGATGCGCGCCTGGCGGCCTTTGCCGCCTGCATGATGCTGGTCTGCGAGCGGTTCTGGGACTTCGCCGTGTCCGGCCTGCCGCAGATGCTCATGCTCTTTCTCTTCAGTGCCGCCATGTACACGCTGCTCCGCGCAGTCGAGGCCAGGAATCTCAACCGCTCCGCGCTCGGCTGGCTTTCGGCGACCGCCGCGCTCTTCGGACTACTCGCGCTGACCCACGGAATCACCATCTGGATGTTTGCCGGCGCGCTGGTGTTTTCGGGATTCTATTTCCGTCCGCTGGGCCGCGATGTCGCGGTTATGGCCGTGATTTTCCTGGCGATCTATACGCCTTGGATGGTGCGGAACCAGCAGGTCAGCGGCACGCCGGTGGGACTCGGCTGGTATTCCGGCCTGTATCAGATCCGGGGCACCGAGACGACGATTATGCGCTCGCTCGATGTATCTCTGGAAGGGGTCTCGCCGACGGTGTTTCGGAACAAGATCCAAGGCCAGACTCTCGAACAGATGAAGAGCCTTTACGATTATCTCGGCCAGGCGCTCATGGCCCCGGTCTTCTTCATCGCGCTGCTCCATCTTTTCAAACGTCCCGAGACCTCCCACTTTCGCTGGGCCATCCTGGCGATGTGGCTCTTCGCGCTTTTCGGCATGTCCGTCTTCGGCCTGCCTGAGCCCAGAGGGGTACGGTCAAACGACCTCCATGTCCTTTTCATCCCGCTGATGATCGGCTATGGCCTCGCCTTCGTCCTAGTGCTGTGGACCCGGCTGGAAATCAATATCAAGCTCATCCGGCTCGGGTTTCTGACCCTGCTCTTTGTCCTTTCATCCCTGCCGTTCATTCAGAATTTTCTCTTACTGATCGGCGGGCCTCAGTTCCTGGTTCAGTGGCCGCCTTATGTTGCGCCGGGTATTGCCATCCTCGGGCAATGGACGACCGAAAAGGAGATCATCGCCTCCGACATGCCGTGGGCCGTGGCTTGGTATGCGGATCGGCGGAGCTTGTGGCTGCCTCTGACGATCAAGGATTTCATCATGCTCAATGATTT
>JBBQCM010000146.1:0-15244 GCA_038318725.1 Chthoniobacterales bacterium | reverse complement strand
CATCCGGCCGGACGACTTGCAGTGGCGTCCGTCGAGTTTGATGAGCATTCCGAACGCGGATTTTCTGGAGCGGACGGGGAGCGAGAACTTGAGTGCGCGGCTGTGGCGGTTGCCGCCGGGGAGTGCGAATACGCTGCATAAGCACATTCGGCAGAAGGAGTTTTACTTTGTGCTCGAAGGCGTGGGGCGGATGCGCGTGGGCGGTGAGACGCTGACGGTGCCGAAGCACGGCGGGGTGCTCGTGGGGCCGGAGCAGTTGCGGCAGGTCTTCAACGACACGGACGCCGAGACACTCTGGCTGATCGTCGGCGCGCCGGAGGAGTTGGAATTCCTCCAAGGCTCGAAATCCCAGATGGACCTCTCGCTCATCTACCCGCAGAACCCGACGCAACTCCCGCCGGAACTCGCCGGCAAAGCATGGCCGCCCGATGAGGCGGACTGCGCGAGGTAAGAAGCCTACCCTTCGATCTGCTGCACGCGCGCGGTGTGCCGGCCACCGGCGAACGGCGTTTCCAGCCAAAGGCGCACGAGTTCCAGCGCCAGCTCGGGCGTGACGGTGCGCTCGCCGAGGGCGAGAATGTTGGCGTCGTTGTGCTCGCGCGCCCAGCGGGCGGTATCGTGGCTCCAGCAGAGCGCGCAGCGGATGCCGCGCACTTTGTTGGCGACGATGGCCTCGCCATTGCCCGAGCCACCGAGGACGATACCGCGCTCACATTCGCCGCGCGCGACGGCTTCTGCGGCGGGCCGGATGAAGACCGGGTAATCGACGGGCTCGCGGCTGTGCGTGCCGAAGTCGCGCACCTCGTGGCCGAGGCTTTGGAGCAGTGCTTTGATGCGCTCTTTGTACTCGAAGCCCGCGTGGTCGGAGCCGAGGGCGATTTTCATCCCCGCGGAAACTCAGGCCAGCTTCGCGTCCATGGTGATCGTCGCGTTGAGCAGTTTGGAAACGGGGCAGCCAGCTTTGGCCTTGCCGGCGAGATCCTGGAAAGTGGCATCGTCGATGCCCGGGATGCTCGCGGACATGTCGAGATGGCTCGCGGTGATGGCGAAGCCGCCGTCCTTTTGCTCGAGGGTGATGGTGGCGGTGGTCTCGATCTTTTCCGGCGTGAAACCGGCGAGACCGAGGATCATCGAGAAGGCCATGGAGAAACAGCCGGCGTGCGCGGCGCCGATGAGTTCCTCGGGATTGGTGCCTTGCTCGCCCTCGAAGCGGGTCTTGAAGGAATAAGGCTTGGCGACGAGTGCGCCGGAGCCGGTGGACATGGTTCCGGTGCCTTCCTTGAGGCTGCCCTGCCAGACTGCGGATGCTTTTTGTTTCATAGGTGGGCGAGGCTAGCACCGACGGCGAAATGTGGGCAGATTTTTGCGCAGCGGTTTTGTGAAATCCGGGCGCGGCGCGGAGTTCCTCGCCGCCGGGTTTGACACGGGCACTGCGCCGCGGCTAAGAGGCACGGCCCGGTGCGATTTTCTCACCACCTACCTCCATGAAAAAACTCATCCCTCTCTTCGTTGCTCTCGTCTCATCCGCGCTCGCGGCCAGTCCGCTGGAAGACAAAGGCCGGCCGGTCGCCACGAGCGAGGCGTTGCCCGCGGCGGAGGCGGCGAAACAGTTCAAGCTCCCGCCGGGTTTCAGCGCGCAGGTGGTGGCCGCGGAGCCGGAGGTGGTGCAGCCGGTCGCCTACGCGATCGACGACCGCGGGCGGCTCTGGGTGGTGGAAAATACAAACTACCCGAACTGCCCCGGCACGCCGAAGGACAAGATTCTGATCTTCGAGGACTTCGATGCGACGGGCAAGGCGCGGAAGCGGACGGTCTTTTACGACAAGCTGACTTTTGCGACGGGCATCGCCGTGGGCCATGGCGGGGTGTGGGTCGGTGCGCCGCCGAACCTGCTTTTTTTTCCGCTGAAGGACAGCGACGACCAAGCCGCGGGCGAGCCGCAGATCGTGCTCAATGGCTGGGGCAATGACGACACGCACGAGACGCTGAACGATTTCATCTGGGGCCCGGATGGCTGGCTTTATGGGACGCAGGGCATCTTCACGAATTCGAATGTCGGCAAGCCCGGTGCGCCGGACAGCGAGCGGGTGAAGATCAACGGGGGCGTGTGGCGGTATCATCCGGTGAAGAAAAAATTCGAGCTGTATGCCGAGGGCGCGAGCAACCAGTGGGGCGTGGATTGGGATGATCGCGGGCAGGCGTTCTTCGAGGCGTGCGTGATCCCGCACATGTGGCAGTGCATCCAGGGCGCGCGCTATCAGCGGCAGTCCGGGCAGCATTGGAACAAGCACACCTACGAGGACATCAAGACGATTGCCAATTTCGAGTACGAGAAGCGCGCGTATTGCGGCGCGATGGTCTATCTCGGCGGGCAGTGGCCGAAGGAATGGCGCGACACGTTTTTCTTCAATGACATCCACATTAACAAACTGCGCTGCGA
The DNA here is from genome assembly GCA_038318725.1 of Chthoniobacterales bacterium. Taxonomy (GTDB): domain Bacteria; phylum Verrucomicrobiota; class Verrucomicrobiia; order Chthoniobacterales; family Chthoniobacteraceae; genus Chthoniobacter. Next base: position 12,804 of record JBBQCM010000146.1, on the reverse strand, counting down.
GAAGCTGACCCGCGAAGGCTCGGGGGTAAAGAGCGAGAAAAAGGCGGACTTTATGGTGTCGCCGGATGCGTGGTATCGCGGCCTCAGCCCGCAATACGGTCCGGACGGCTCGGTCTTTCTCAATGACTGGTATGACAAGGTGCCGTGTCATCAGCAGCGCGAGTTCACCGATCGCAGCAACGGACGCATCTACAAGATCGTGTATGGAGGCGTGAAACCGGTGAGCGTGGATTTGGCGAAGGCCACCGACGCCGAACTCGTGCAGATGCAGCTCAATGAAAACGACTGGTACGTCCGCCACGCCCGCCGATTGCTCGCCGAGCGCGGGCCGAAGCCGGAGGTGAACGCGGCGCTGGTGAAAATGCTGCGCGAAAATCCCGATGAGACGCGCAAGCTGCGTGCGCTCTGGGCGCTGCACGGCACGCAGGGCCTGACGGAGGCAGTCGCGCTCGAAGCGCTGAAAAGCCCGATGGAATATGTGCGCGCGTGGACCATTCAGCTCGTCTGCGAAGACGGCGCGCCGACCGCCGCCGAGCTGGCCGCGTTTGCGAAAATGGCGGCCGATGATCCTTCGCCGGTCGTGCGGCTTTACCTCGCCTCCGCCGCCCAGCGCATCCCGGTCGCGCAACGCTGGCCGATCCTCACCGGCCTCGCCTCGCACGCCGAGGACGCGAAAGATCACAACCTCCCGTTGATGCTTTGGTACGCCGCCGAACCCGCGGTCGCCGCGGACCTCGCGAAGGGCGCGGAACTGCTGGGCACCTGCAAGATTCCGAAGGTGCAGGAATTCATCACCCGGCGGATGGCGGCGACAGCCGCGAACTGAAATGAGCATGAAGCGACTCGCTATCTTCGCCCTGATCGCCGGCCTCGCTGGGAGCGGTGCCTTTGCGCAGGACGCCACGCCAAACCCGCTCAACGTCCTCATTCAAACGCTGGGCAAAATCGAAAATCCCGAGACCCAGGCGAACATCCTCCGCGGCATGAATGCGTCGCTCAAGGGGCGGCGTGGGGTGGCCGTCCCGGACGCCTGGGCGGCGCTGTATGAGAAGCTAAAATCCAGCCCGAATGAAGAGGTGCGCCAGCAGGCGCAGGCGCTCGCGGCGACGTTTGGCGGCGGTGGAGCGCTCGATGAAATGCGCAAGACACTCGGCGATGCCACCGCTCCCTCAGAGGCGCGCCAAGCCGCGCTCGATTCGCTGCTCGCGGCAAAGGATGCGGCGACGCTGCCGTTGCTGCTCGATTTTTTGAAGCAGCCTGGCCCGCTGCGCCCCTTGGCCCTGCGCGGCCTGGCTGGCTACAATGACGCCGGAATTCCCGGACAAATCCTCGCCGTTTTCCCCAAGCTCGACGCCGCGGAAAAACGCGAGGCGGTGAACACACTCCTCGCCCGTCCGGCCAGCGCCCGTGCGCTGCTCGCGGCGATCGACGCAAAAGCGCTGGAGCGCGCGGTGATCAGCGCGCCCGCGGCGCGGCAGTTGCAAAGCCTGCACGACCCGGAGATTGACGGGTGGATGACAAAGAATTGGGGCGTGGTGCGGACGACCTCGGCGGACAAGCAAAAGGAGATCGCCAAGTTCAAAGAGTTTCTCGGCACCGATGCCATTCTCCGCGGCGATGCCCAGCACGGACGCGCGCTTTTCACCCAGACGTGTGCTATCTGCCACACCCTGCACGGGGTCGGCGCGAAAATCGGTCCGGAGCTGCCGGGCGGATTTGAGGATACGGATTACCTGCTGCAAAACATTCTCGATCCGAATGCGATCATCGGGAAGGACTACCAGCAGACCTTTGTCACAACCAAGGACGGGCAGATCGTCAGCGGGGTGGTCGAGGCCGACGATGCCACGGCCGTTATGCTCAAGACGCTGGCCGGTTCCGTGACCGTACAGCGTGCGGACATTCAGTCCGTCGAGGTCAGCCCGAATTCGCTGATGCCCGAGGGCCTGCTCACGGCGATGGATGAAGAAAGTGTGCGCGATCTTTTCCTCTACCTCCGGCAAAAGCAGCAGGTGCCACTGCCGGACGCTCCGCGCTAACGCTAAGTTCACTTTTTGGACCTGTAGAAGTCAGGTTCAATCCGGGTAGGGATACTTCACGTCGTAAGTCCCGCTCACGGTGAAGGTCTGGGTATGTTTCCCGTCCTCCAGCTTGTAGTGGAAGTAGAGCTTGTCCGGGTCATACTGCTGGCCTGCGGGGAGCGGCGGGAGCTTGCATTGGTAGAGGTGGGTTTTGCGCGCATTGATCATGGCTTTGCCCGCCCACTTGCCCACGCCGCGTGAGGCGTAGGGGCTGTCGTACCACACTTCGACTTCCTGTTTTTCGCCGGGGTCGAGGTAAGGGTTAAGCATCGCCAGCACGAGATATTGCCCATTCACCAGACCGCGGATGATGGGGTGATCGCGATTGTGCGTATCATAGTGGCGCACGGGGCGGATGAAGGAATATGAGCCGTCGAAGAGCCGATTGAACTGCGACACGCGGTGCAGGCCTTTCACGGCAAACTCCAGATCGCCGAAGATCTCTTTCTTCTCCTTGGTCGTCGTGCCGGCAGGCGTCGTCGGGCGGTTTTCATCCCAAACAAACAGCCCCTCCGCGCCGATCATGAAAGTCAGGATCGTTGTTGCTTCGGCGAGGTACGGATTTACCGGGCGCGACCCGAGCTTGGCAGTTTGGCCGAATGTCTCCTGCGTGCCGGGGCGGATGAACGGCGGCATCTGCTTGTCCGTGATCTGCGTGCCGGGCGTTTTGAAATACTTCCCACCATTGAACCAAAACAGGTTGTTCTCCTCCTTCGCGATAAAGGTTTTCAGGAACACTGGAGCCCATTGGTAGTCCTCCATCCCGATCTGCGTCGGCTGCGCATAGGTGCTTTCGGAAATCATATCCTCCCGGATTCTCCGCCGCCCTTTCTCATCCAGCACATACCCGTTTTTGTCGCGCACATACATCGAGGCGGATTCGGGAAAGGCGATGTGGAAATAGAAATCCGTGTGGAAGTAGTCGATCTCCCGCGCGTAACTCGTGGCGTTGAAGTCGAGGGACTTCCCGCGCTTGAACCAATCATACACGCCGTCGATTTCCTCGTAGCGATACTTGCCGGTGGCCGGGTTGATTCCTTCTTTATCGAGCTTGTTGACGAACAATTCCCGGCCCGGTGAGTGCGAGCCGTAGTGCCAGATCTTCAAGGCCCGACCGCGCTCCGCTGCCGACTCCCGCGCGCCCTTGTAAGTGTTACCCACAAACTCGCCCATTGCTTTGTCATACTCCCGCTCGAGGCTGTGGATCGCGACGGCGTCGCCCGCTTGCACCTTGTCTTTATACTTCTGCAAGCGCTCCGGCAGTTGCTCCGGATGCTTCTTCATCATCTTCGTCGCCAGCGGTGCAAACATCTCCTCCTCATCCCATCCGTAAATCCCGGCGTCGTAGGGTGCCCAGCCCGCGACGCCCCAGCCTGCGTAGCACATCCGGCCCAGCATGGTGGCGCTTTCGGGCGAGATGAAAGCGGAGCGCCAGTCCTTGTAGCCTTGCACATCGGCATACTTCACCGGGTCATTTTTGAGCATCTCATCGATCATGTGCATGATCTCGCCCGGATAGTGAAACCACCCGCGCGCCGGGATTAGCAAGTTGTCCTGCTTCTTGTCGATATTCGCGAGGGTGGTGAATCCGCGGTTCAGCGGGCCGCCAAATTTGTCCTCATCCGAGAAGCGCTTGGAAGCCCAGACGAGCGGGAAACGCGGGTGCATCCGAAAGGGCGGAAAACGCTCCCAGTTTATTACCGAAAACGCTTTTTGAGGCGCGAAGGGGTAGTCGTTGTCCTTCAAAATCGGCGTCTCATTGAGCGCGCCCAGGTTCACTGGCTTGGAAGTCGTAATGTCGTTTCCTGTCCAGTCTTTCTTTCCCACGAGATAGGAGGTGTTCGTCGGGATAGGTTTGCTGCTCACGATCTCGACCGTGATACATCCCTGCGAAACGACGGCACCCGCTTTCTCCGCCTTCACCTCCAGCGCGTATCGGCCGACTTGCGGATAAAAGCCGAGGTTGCTCGAGTGATACGGATTCTGAAACCCAGACTTTTCGGACGTCACATCCTTCAGCGTCCACACGGACTCCGGCGTGCTGTCCGTGGACTGCCAGCGGCAGGTGATCGTGTCGAAGTCCGCATTCACGCGGAACTGAAACTGAAGGCTCGACGGCAGCGTCTCGATGGGAACCTCCGCGCCGTCTTTCAAATCGAGCAGCTTCTTCCGCCCCGCCTTCTTGTCCCAATCCCAAAGCTCGTACTGAATAGCCGCGCCCGCGTGCATGGGCTTCGGCAGCGGCGCCTTTCGCCCCACCGTGCCCGCGTAAGTAGGCGGACGCACGAGTGGCTTCGGCGGAGCTTTCACAAACTCGATATTGATCACCGCCTCGCTGACCGTGGCTCCATTTCGCAGACCCTTCACTTCCAGCGCATATCGGCAAGGCTGCGGAAACCACCCACCCGCCTGCGCACGATAAAGCCGTTGCGCCGGAAGCTCGCCGGGGTTGGGCTTCAAATCATCCTCGGACCAGCCCATGCGATGCTCTCCATCCACAGACCGCGCCTTGAACGCCACGCCCTGGTGCTCCGCCCCGATGCGAAACCGGAACTGCACCGCGTCCGGCAAGCCTTCGAGGGGAACTTTGTCGCCGTCCTTCAAGTCGCGAATCTTAGCCCGCCCCGCTTCGTTGTCGCCCCACGACCAAAGCTCGAACTGCATGGGCGCTCCATTTTGCATGGATGCAGGAAGGTTGGGCACGGATGCCGCGACGGCCGCCGTCGGAATGACGAGCGGAGCCGATGCGATGATCCATGCCGCGAGGCAGATGGAGGAAAGCCCCGGAGGAAGAGCGGCGATTTTAGGCGGCATGGCCGGAGCATGACCGGAAGCGGTCGGAAACCTTTGATTCAAATGAGTAGCACCCAGCACTCGCGCCTTCCTCGAGTCCGGCCTACTTTGCTGGTGCGCCAAGCAGGCGGTTGATCTGCGCGGCGGCGTAGGCGGCGCCGAAGCCGTTGTCGATATTCACGACGGTGACGCCACTGCCGCAGCTATTCAGCATGCCGAGGAGCGCGGCGAGACCACCGAAACTCGCGCCGTAGCCGACGCTGGTGGGGACGGCGATGACCGGTTTGCTGACGAGACCGGCGACGGCGCTGGGCAGCGCGCCTTCCATGCCGGCGACGACGATGAGGACGGCGCAGGTTTCGAGCTGGTCGCGCACGGCGAGCAGGCGGTGCAGGCCGGCGACGCCGACATCGGTGAAGCGTTCGACGCGGTTGCCGAAGATTTCGAGGGTGACCGCGGCTTCGTCGGCGACCGGCAGATCCGAGGTGCCCGCGCAAAGCACGCCCACAGTGCCGCCGATCTTCGGCAGCGGCTCGATTTCGATGGTGATGCAGCGCGCCCGGGCGTGCCAGCGCGCGGCAGGAAACTCGGCAGCGAGCGCGTCGTGCTGCTCCTCGTTCGCGCGGCTGACGAGGAGCACGCGGTCTTGCGCGAGGATACTGCGGCCGATGGCGAGCACTTCGGTAGGCGTTTTTCCCGCGCCGAAAATGACTTCGGGGAAACCGCAGCGCCGGGCGCGGTCGCTATCGACGCGGGCAAAGCCGAGATCGACGAAGCCGTCGGGCATCAGGCGGCGGGCGTTCCGCCCGTGCTCAGGATCAGGCGCAGCGGGATCATCTTGGACTCGATGAAACCATGCGCTTTGAAGAAGCGCTGGCCTTGGTCGTTGAGTCGGTCGGTGAGGAGGGTGATGCGCAGGAAATCCTTTTTCTTCGCATACTCGATGGAGTGCATCAGCAATTTGTCGCCGATGCCTCGGCCCCGGTGTTCACGATGCACGATGACGTCTTCGAGCATGATGACGAAGCCGCCCTCGGCAGTGCTGATCGTGAAGAGCAGATTGATCATCCCGAGGATCGTCCCATTTTGCCGGAGGACAAAAACGCGGCCGCGGCTTGGCTGCTCGAGGATGAGGCGGAGGCCCCGCATCTGTTTGGCGCGGTTGGGCGCGAAGTCCGCCTCCTGCGTGAACAGATCAAAAAGGAGATCGGTCAATTGCGGGAGGTCCTCCAACGTGGCTTGCTCGAGATGCGGTTCGTCCATGGAAAACGCGCGCTTATCGCATAACGGCTGCGCGGAGGGAAGCGGGCGTTTGCGTCAAGCTCGCTTTTTGCCCGCGAGCGCGGCGTGGCGGAAGCAGTCGATGGTGTGGTCATTGACCATGCCGGTGGCCTGCATGAAGGCGTAGCAGATGGTCGAGCCGACGAACTTGAAGCTGCGCTTCAGCAGGTCGCGGCTCATGGCGTCGGACTCGGCGGTCTTCGCCGGCAGATCGGCGCGGGACTTCCGGGCGTTCTGTCGCGGACGGCCGCCGATGAACTGCCAGATGTAGCGGTCGAAGCTGCCGAATTCCTTTTGCACAGCGAGAAAGGCGCGGGCGTTGAGGATGGCGGAGGCGACCTTGAGACGGTTGCGCACAATGCCGGGATCGGCGAGGAGCAGGGCGATTTTGGCGTCGCCGTATTTGGCAATCCGCGCGGCATCGAAGTGATCGAAGGCGGCGCGATAGGTTTCGCGCTTTTTCAAAATGGTGGACCAACTCAGCCCGGCCTGCGCGCCTTCGAGGATGAGGAGTTCGAACAGCATGCGGTCGTCGTGCTGCGGCACGCCCCATTCGCTATCGTGGTAGATGATGTCGAGTTCGCCGCGCGCCCAGGCGCAACGGCAGGGTGGGGTGGTGGATTTCATGCGGTGAAAGTGTGGATTCCGGGTGGTGGCTGGCAATTCCCCACGCCGTCATTCTGAACGCAGCGTTTGGAGGCTTTGCGACAAATGCGGAGTGAAGAATCGCTGACTGAAATGCGGGCGGAGGCGGCGAGAGTGATGACGCGTGTTCACTCCCACCGCCTTCGCCCATTTAGAGTCAGCGATTCTTCACTGCGTTCCGGTCGCAAAGCCTCCCGGAACTCCGTTCAGAATGACGGCGTGTTCTGTATTGCTTCATTCCCAAATCCGATCCACGGCTTTCTGCACGGCCTCGAAAAGCTGGTCGGTCTCTTCGCGAGTGATCGTGAGCGGTGGGGCCAGGGCGATAATGTCGCGGATGCCGCGGACGATGACGCCTTCTTCGCGGGCGAGCGCGGCACCTCTCACGCCGAGCATCATCGTCGGCGTGAGCGCCGCTTTTCCGCCGCGCGGCACCAGTTCGATGGCGCCGATGAGATTGACGCCGCGGACTTCACCGACCGCCGGATGTCCGGCGAAGGCGCGGAGTTTTTCCTGAAAGTAGGGCCCGATGTTCGATTTTACGCGCGGGATGAGGCCCTCGATTTCGATGATGTCGAGATTGGCGAGCGCAGCGGCGCAGGTCGTCGGATGGCCGCTGTAGGTGAAGCCATGGGCGAAGTAGCCGTGGTGCTGGAGCATGGCGGCGATTTCGTCACTGACCATGGTCGCGCCGAGCGGGAGATAGCCGCTGGTCAGCCCTTTCGCGAGGGTGATGAGGTCCGGGTCGAGATTCCACAAGCTGCTCGCGAACCATTCGCCAAGGCGGCCAAAGGCGGTGATGACTTCATCCGCGACGAAGAGGATGCCATGCTCTCGGCAGAGTGCGCGCAGCGCGGTGAGATAGCCGGCGGGCGGCGGGATGACGCCGCCCGCACCCTGCACCGGCTCGACGAACATCGCGGCGACGGTATCCGCGCCCTCGCGCTCAATGGTGCGCGCGGTTTCCTCCACGCACCATTTTCCATACGCCACGGGATCGGCCTCGCGGTCGGCGGCGTAGGCATGCGGTGCGGGGACGTGGATGAAACCGGGAAGCGGCAGATCGAACGGCGCGGTGCATCCCGGCAGGCCGGTCATGCTAGTGGTCGCGATGGTCACGCCGTGATAGGAGAAATGCCGCGTAAGGATTTTCGTGCGGCGCGGCTGGTCGCGGAGCTTCCAGTAGGCGCGGATGATTTTCAGCGCGGACTCGTTCGCCTCGGAGCCGGAGTTGCAAAAAATGGTGTGCTGGAGGCGGGAGGGCGCGAGGCTGGCGAGGCGCTCGGCGAGGCGGATGGCGGGCTCCGTGGTGGTGTTGAAAAAGGACGGGTAGAAGGCGACCTGGCGCATCTGCGCGGCCACGGCGTCGATGATCCCGGTGCGGCCGTAGCCCACGTTCACGCACCACAGTCCGGCGAGGCCGTCGAGGAGCTGGCGGCCCAGCGCGTCCTGCACGAAGACTCCGGAGCCGGAGACGATGACGTGCGTGCCGTGCGCGTGCATCTCGTCGTGGTTGGTGAAGGGATGCAGATGAAATCGCCGGTCGAGCTGCTGGAGAGGAGTCGGGGTGCTTGCCATGCGCGCAATGAACCATAAATCTGCGCCCCACCGCAAACGCATGGCGCAGATAGTTTCATCCACCGCCGACCTTGCCCCCGGCGACGCCAAGTCTGCCGCGGTCGATCTTTCCGCCTATCGCATCGACCGCATCCGCTCGGTCGCGCACCCGCTTTTTGAAACAGCCTACGCGCTGTTGTGGGCGGAGTTTGGCGCGAAGGACGAGATGGAACTGCGCGAGACGCTGGACCTGCGCTTTCGCCTCGCGCCGCGCATCCTCTACGAAATGCTGCTCGTGCGGCGGGGAGGGGAATTGGTCGCGGTGCGGGATCACACGGCGATTGTCGCCGACGGCGGGGCGGTCGTGCATCTCTCTCACAATCTCGTTTTGCCAGCCGCGCGGCGCACCGGTCTGGCCGGTTGGCTGCGGACGTGGCCGATTCAGGCGGCGCGGGAATGTCTGGCAGCCAGCGGCGCGCGGGACGATACGCCAGTGACGCTGATCGCCGAGATGGAATATCTTGCGGAGGAGGATCCAGCGCGGGGCATCCGCCTGCGGGCCTATGAGCACGGCGGCTTTCGGAAAGTGGATCCGGTGGTGGTGCAATACTATCAGCCGGATTTTCGGGCTTTCGACATTATCGACGCCACCGGCGGAGCGCGGCCGCTACCCTTTCAGCTAGTCGTCCGGCGGCTGGGCAGAGAGGAAGAGCCCACGATATCGGGGCGCGAGTTGCGCGGCTTGGTGCGCGCGCTTTACGCCATCTTCGCGCCGGAGTTTCGCCCCGCCGATCTTGCGCATCCGCTGCTCGCACTCGACCGTTTTCCCCCGGACGACGCGGTGATCGCGCTGCTCCCAACGACGCAATGCTGACCGCTTTTTACCATCCCGGATACGCCGCTCCGATTGGCGCGCACATCATGCCTATCCGCAAATTCGGTCTGGTGGCCGATGGTTTGCGCACCGCGGCAGACGTGCGGCTTGTCGGGCCCAGCCCGGTGACGTTGGAAGATTTGCGCCGCGTCCATGCCGCCGAATACATCGCGGCTGTGCAAACTGGCAGGCCGCGGCCGCTCGCGGAGTCGCAGCGTTTTCCGTGGTCGGCCGAGCTTTTTCCCTCGGTCTGCCTCACCAGCGGTGGTTGTCTCGCCGCGGTCCGGCAAGCTTTGCTGGATGGCGTCTCGGCTGCCTTGGTCAGCGGCTTTCACCACGCCTGCGCGGCCAATGGCGGAGGCTTTTGCACATTCAATGGCTTGATCGTCGCGTTCGATGCGCTCGTCGCCGCCGGGGAGATTCGGACGGCCGCCGTGCTCGACATGGACCTGCACTATGGCAACGGCACGGCGCAACTCGCGTCCTCGCGTCCGCACCTTTTCGCGCTGTCGCTCTATGGCGAGGATTACTGGGACGACTACAGCCTTCGAGACGTGACGGAGCGCCGCCATGTGGACGGCGAAAATCATCGCTCCTTCGCCCTGCCTGAGAATTGCGACCGCGCCACGATGCTGCGGATGATGGAAGACGCGCTGCCGCTGATCGCTGACCGCAAGCCCGACCTGCTGCTCTACCAGGCCGGGGCCGACCCGTATTTTGAAGACCCGTATTCGCCGCTCGCGCTCGATCACGACGACCTGCTGGCGCGTGACCGGCGGGTCTTTGAGTTTGCCAAAGCGCACGCGATTCCCGTCGCATGGGTGCTCGCCGGGGGCTACACGAGCGACGTGAGCAAAGTCGTCCGCGTGCATCTCAACACATTTGAAGCGTGGCGGCAGGTTTATGGCGGGTGAATTTTTAACGCAGAGACGCAGAGACTCAGAGGTCGCAAAGGGCCGGTCTTTTCCGACGGTTCGAATCTGCAGCCTTTCTCTGCGCCCTCTGCGTCTCTGCGTCTCTGCGTTTTCAAAATGAACGGTCATTTGCAAAGCTGGCGCAATCGCAGTCCCGGCGACCTCTCCATCGAGCTGCCGGAAATCACGGCCGGCGACGTCGCATCGGCGGGGGAATCGGCGGACGAAGCAGCGGGCGCATGGGCGCGCACGCCTTTGCCCGAGCGGATCGCGCGGCTGCGCGTGGCGCAGTCCGCTCTTGCAACCGCGAAGGACGAGCTGGCCCGCGGCATCGCGCTGGAGACGGGCAAACCGATCACCGAGGCGCTCGGCGAAGTCGGTGCAGTGGTGGCGAAGATCGATCTCACGATCGCCGATGCGGAGCGTTATTTGGCGGAGGAGGGGGATCTCGGCGGGCCGCATCCGGCCTCAATCCGGCGGCGGTCGCGCGGGCCTGCGGCGGTCATCGGGCCGTTCAATTTTCCGCTGCATCTCGGGCACGGCGCGAATGTGGCGCACCTGCTCGCGGGCAATCCGGTAATCTTCAAACCGTCGCCGCTCGCGGCCCATGTGGCGGCGCGTTACGGCGAGCTGATGTCTCCCGCGTTTCCGCCCGGCGTTTTCCAAGTCGTGCAGGGTGGGGGAGCGGAAGGCGAGGCGCTCTGCCTCGATCCGCGCGTGCGCTCGGTGTGCTTCACCGGCTCGTTACCGGTGGGCAAGGCGCTGGCGAAGGCGCTGGCGGAGGATTTTTCCAAAGACCTCGCGCTGGAACTCGGCGGCAGCAATGCACTGATCGTTTGCGCCGATGCCGATCTGGAAAAGGCGGCAAGCGCCGCGGCGGAGGGCGCATGCCTGACTGCGGGTCAGCGCTGCAATGCGACCAGTCGCGTCATCGTCGAGCGCTCCGTTGCCGCGGAATTCCAGCGCCGCTTTCTAGCCGCGCTCGCCCCGTTCCAGCCCGGCGATCCGCTGCTCGCCACGACCCGGCTCGGCCCCGTCATCAGCGCCGCCGCGGTCGCCCGCTACGAGCGGCTCCTCGCCGCCACGCCCGGCGCATGGCTGCTGCCTGGCCGCGTCGAACCTGAGGTCGCGGGCCGCCGCGGCCACTACGTCCGGCCCGCCGTGGTGCTGCGCCCCAACAACGGCGCGGCGGACGCCGAGAGCTTCGTCCCCGTCGTCAGCGTCTTCATCGCCGCCGATCTCGACGCCGCGGTGCGCCTCCAGAGCGCCCCGCCCTTCGGCCTCACGGCGTCCGTCTTCACCCGCTCCGCGGCCACCTTCCGCGCCCTCGGTGAGCGGCTCGCCGTGGGCAACCTCTACGCCAATCTGCCCACCACCTTTTCGCCTTCCACGCTGCCCTTCGGCGGCCTGCGCGCTTCCGGCAATGGCCGCCCCGGCGGGCGCGGCTTCATCCGCTTCACCACCGACGAGCAGGCCGTGCAATGGGCCGCGTGGTGAGCATGGCTGCGTTTCACTACTACGGACGGGAGAGACTGCCTGAGGAGTTGGAAATGCGCGGAATTTTCCAGAAGGAAATGAACCAAGCGGCGGCCAGATTCTCGGATCTATCCGCTGCAATGGCGCGCCGAAGGAAGGTGCCGTCTCCTAGCTGAAAGATGAGCAGAGCACTTAACAAAAGAAGGCTTGCAGGAGGCTCATGAATGATCTTTGCGACAAAGGCATCGGGGCCACCATTCACCGGCCCTCCGAGATTGCCATTAGTGTAGCCAGCGACATAGGCACCATCCGGTGCAATCGCGAGCCCACGAATCTGTTCCGTGCTGTTGCTGCCGAAGATGACGTCATCGACAAGTGTCCCGTTACCATCGAAAACCGCGACGAAGAGATCGACGAAAAAAGGGCTGCCATTGAGTTCGGCGACATCGCCGCCGATCCAAGCGCGACCAGCGGCATCGACCCCAATGCCCACGCTGTTTTCCGAAGTGGAGGCTCCGTAGAGTGAAGTCCAGAGCTCGTTGCCGGCATTGTCCAATTTGGTGACGAAGGCGTCATTTGCTCCCGCATATGGTTTGCCTCCTAGCGAACTATCGGTCAGTCCGGTCACAAAAATGGCCCCGTCGAGTCCCACCGCAATGCCGGAAGTTTCATTTCGACCGGCGTCGCCGAAGAGTTTTGAAAACAGGCGGTTTCCGTTGCTGTCATACTTCGCAACAAAATAATCTTCGCGCCCAGCGTTTGTTTGTCCGTCAAGATTCCCACTGGTATAACCTGTGACGTAGGCATTGCCGGATGGATCCGTGACTATGCCTGAAATGCGATCCGAACTACTGGTGCCTAGGAATCGAGTCCAGAGTCGGTTGCCTGCAAGGTCGTGTTTGATCAAAAAGCCGTCCCCCGAACCTGCATTCGCCTGACCATAAAATGAACTACTGGTCACACCTGCAGAAAAGACGGCGTCATCGGTCGCGGCTGCACAGGTCACCAAATCTGAGCTGGAACCACCCGATAGACGCGTAAATTGCTAGGGAATCACTGATTTAAGCGTGTTTCAGTGCGGGAAAATGCGGGTCAATCGACGCGAAGGTTGATAGAGTCCCGTGCATGGAAAAGCAGCTGAGTTTCGCGCAATCCGAATATGCCGGGAAGAAGAAGGTGACCC
>JBBQCM010000145.1:0-15341 GCA_038318725.1 Chthoniobacterales bacterium | reverse complement strand
GAGCGAGACTTTCTTCCCGCCGGCGGCTATCTGATTGAAGTCGGCTTGGATGGCTTCGAGCTTTGCGAGCACGCTGGCGAGCTGGGCGGGTTGGTTGACGGTCCAATCTTTCTGCGGGGCGAGACGGATGCGGGCGCCGTTTGCGCCGCCTCGCATGTCGGAGCCGCGGAAGGTGGAGGCCGAGGCCCACGCGGTGGCGACGAGCTGCGGGATGGAAAGACCGGTCGCGAAAATTTTGCCCTTCAGCGCGGCGATGTCCTGCGCGTCGATCAGCGGGTGGTCCAACGCGGGAATGGGGTCCTGCCAGATGAGTTCCTCCGCGGGTACCTCGGGTCCGAGGTAGCGTGAGCGCGGGCCCATGTCGCGATGCGTGAGCTTGAACCACGCGCGGGCAAAAGCGTCGGCGAATTCGTCCGGATTTTCCATGAAGCGCCGGGAAACTTTCTCGTACGCCGGGTCCACGCGCAGGGCGATGTCAGTGGTCAGCATCGATGGCGCGATCCGCTTCGACGAGTCGTGGGCGTGGGGCACGGTGCCCTCGCCCGCGCCATTTTTCGGCTTCCACTGCTGCGCGCCCGCGGGGCTCTTGGTGAGCTCCCATTCGTAGCCGAAGAGGTTTTGAAAAAAGCCGTTGCTCCACTGCGTCGGCGTGGTGCTCCAGGTCACTTCCAGACCGCTGGTGATGGTGTCCCCGCCCTTGCCGGAGCCGAAGCGGTTATGCCACCCGAAGCCCTGCTCCTCGAGGTCCGCGGCTTCCGCGTCGGGACCGACATTGTCGGACGGGCCGGCGCCGTGGGTCTTGCCAAAGGTGTGGCCGCCGGCGATGAGCGCGACGGTTTCTTCATCGTTCATGGCCATGCGGCCAAAGGTGTCGCGAATGTCGTAGGCCGCCTTGAGCGGATCGGGATTGCCATCCGGGCCTTCGGGGTTGACGTAGATGAGGCCCATCTGCACTGCGGCGAGCGGATTCTCGAGATCGCGCGTGTGGTCCACTTCGCTGTCGTCGTCGCCGACGAGAACGTTGTCGCCTTCGACGCCGGGCGAACCCTTGGCGTAGCGCACATCGCCGCCGAGCCACGTCGTCTCGCGACCCCAGTAAACATCCTGATCCGGCTCCCAAGTGTCCGCGCGACCGCCGGCGAAACCGAACGTCTTGAAGCCCATCGTTTCGAGCGCGACGTTGCCGGCGAGGATCATCAGATCGGCCCAGGAAATCTTGCGGCCATATTTCTGTTTGATCGGCCAGAGAAGACGGCGCGCCTTGTCGAGGCTCACATTGTCCGGCCAGCTATTGAGCGGCGCGAACCGCTGCTGCCCGCGCCCGCCGCCGCCGCGGCCATCGCCCGTGCGATAGGTGCCCGCGCTGTGCCAGGCCATGCGGATGAAGAGGCCGCCGTAGTGGCCGAAATCGGCGGGCCACCAGTCCTGCGAGTCGGTCATCAGCGCGGCGAGATCCCGCTTCAGCGCGGCGTAGTCGAGGCTCTGGAATTCCTTCGCGTAGTCGAAGTCTGGTTCAAACGGGTCGGACTTTGACGAATGCTGGTGCAGCAGTTCGACCTTCAACCGATTCGGCCACCAATCCTGGTTGGTCGTGCCGGCACCGTTAACGGCGGCACCGTGGTTGAAAGGGCATTGGGATTCGGAGGTGGGAGCGGTAGCGGTTTCGGTCGGCATGATGGTGAGTGGTTGGGCGCCGCAAAAAGCAACGCCGGGTTCGGGAAAGCTTGTAGCCGTTTTCCTGACGATAGTTGAAATACTTATTCCCTACTCACCGGATAGTCACTGCCTATGGAACTCCGCCAACTCCGCTATATGGTCGCCGTCGCCCGCACGGCCAGTTTTTCGCGCGCCGCGGAGCAATGCCGCGTGGCCCAGCCGTCGCTCAGCCAGCAGATTCAGAAGCTGGAGGATGACTTGGATGAGCGGCTCTTTGACCGGCTCAAGGCTGGCGCAAAGCTCACCGCCGCGGGGGAAGCCTTTCTGCCGCGCGCCTTGCGGATTCTGGAGGAAGTGGACGCTGCGCAACGCGAAGCCCGCGATACGCGCTCCCCCGCGCGCGGCACGGTGACGGTGGGCGTGCTGCCGACGATTGCGCCGTATCTGCTGCCCCGGATTCTGACCGCATTCACCGAGCGATTTCCGAGCGTGGAAATCGTCATTCACGAAGACACCACCTCGCGTTTGCTCAAAGAACTGCACGCCTACGAGATCGACTTCGCCCTCGCCAGCCAACCGATCCAGGACGATCGGCTCGAAGTGCGCGAAATATTTTCCGAGGAACTACTCCTCGCGCTTCCCCCTGGGCATGCGCTCGCGAGGAAACGCACGATCGGGGTTGGGGATTTGGAAGGCGAGCGATTGATCGTCCTGCAGGCCGGCCATTGTCTCGGCGACCAAGTGCTGCGTTTCTGCGACCGCCGGGACCTGCATCCGAAGATCAGTTTTCGCAGTGCGCAGTTGGAAACGATCCAGGCGCTGGTTCGTGCCGGGCTGGGGATTTCGCTCATCCCGGCGATGGCCGTGCAGGCCCCGGGTGCCGACGCGCCGATCTATCGTTCCCTATCAGTGCCGCGCCCTGATCGCCGGATCGTCGCCCTGTACCCAAAGCAACGACCGCTCGGACGAGCCGCCGGTGAACTGCTCAAGATGGTTTCCGCCCGATCAGCAAAACTCCGCCGTTAAGGCGACGGGGCGCGCTGCGGGCTCAGGCGATCGGCGCTTCTTTGTCTTCGAAAACAAACCGGTAAATGACCGAGCCGAGAAGCGCTCCGACGATGGGCGCCAGCCAGAAAAGCCACAACTGTCCGACCGCCCAGTCCCCGACGAACAACGCGACGCCGGTGCTGCGCGCGGGGTTCACCGAGGTATTGGTCACCGGGATGCTGACGAGATGAATCAAGGTCAATCCCAGGCCGACGGGCAGCGGAGCAAAACCCAACGGAGCCCGTTTGTCGGTCGAGCCGAGGATGATGAAAAGGAACATCATCGTCATGACGATCTCCGTCACCAAAGCGGCCACCATCGAGTATTTGCCCGGCGAGTGCTCGCCGTAACCATTCGAGGCGAAACCGGCGGACACGTCGAAGCCGGCTTGGCCGCTGGCAATGATGTAGAGCACGCCTGCTCCGGCAATCCCGCCAACGACCTGCGAGATAATGTAGGGAGCCAGTTTGGCCGCCGGAAAACGTCCCCCGGCCCAAAGCCCAATGGAAACCGCAGGATTGAGATGGCAGCCCGAGATGTGGCCCAGTCCGTAGGCCATGGTTAAAACGGTCAGGCCGAAGGCGAAAGAGACGCCGAGCAAGCCGATACCGACACCCGGAAAAGTGGCGGCGATAACCGCGCTGCCGCAACCTCCGAGAACCAGCCAAAATGTGCCGATAAATTCTGCGATGTATTTGTTCATGAGTGTTTAGGTTTTGGTATTTGGTTTTTACGCGAATGCCTCAAAGCGCCGCCAGATCTCGCCGGAAGGACCCTTGGCAGGCGTTGTGATTGAGCGGACGACGCCGGGATGTCGAGCTTGAATCGGTGCTGTGGCCGGGCATCGTGTGCGCGTGCCTCGCTTCCTCTTGCTCGCCCTGCTCGCGGTTTTTGCCACATCTGCCGCAGGCGATGACTGGCCGGAGTTCATGGGGCCAAAGCGCGACCATGTTTCCGCGGAGCGGGGTCTCACCGATACCCTGCCGCTGGGCGGCCTGCCGCTGGTCTGGGAAAAGGCCGTGGGCAAAGGCTACAGCGCACCCAGCGTGCGCGGAGGAACGCTGGTGGTCCACCATCGCGTGGCGCGCGAGGAGATCGTCGAGGCCTGCGATGCAAAGTCCGGGCTGACCTATTGGAAATACGCCTATCCCTCCGACTACCGCGACCCCTTTGGCTACAATAACGGCCCGCGCTGCACCCCGCTCCTGACCGCAGACCACTGCTACACCTTCGGCGCAGAGGGCGTGCTGCTCTGCCTCGATCTGGTGACGGGCAAGAAGGTCTGGCAGCGGAGCACCTCGGTCGATTTCGACGTGCCGGAAGCTTTCTTCGGCGTGGGCAGTTCGCCCATCCTCGAAGACGGTCTGCTCATCGTGCAAGTCGGCGGACAGCTTAACTCGGCCGTCGTCGCCTTTGATGCCGCGACCGGAAAAACCGTCTGGGAAAAAGGTGGTGAAAAAAACTGGAACGGTGTGCCCATGACCGGCTGGCCGGGCAGCCGCATCGTCGAGTGGAATCGCAACGACCCGCGCTTTGAAAAACAGGCCAGCTACTGCACGCCGGTCGCGGCGACCATCCACGGCCAGCGCCACATCCTCGTCTGCACCCGGCAGGGGCTGATCTCACTCGATCCGAAAACGGGCGCAGCGAATTTCTCCTTCTGGTTCCGCGCCCGCCAGGACTCCACCGTCACCGGCATGACGCCCGTCGTGCAGGGCGACCTCATCTTTCTCTCGAATGCCTACTACAAGACCGGCAGCGTCTGCCTCCGGGTGAAAAAAGACGGCCGCTCCGTCGAGGAAGTCTGGCGCGGACTCCAGCTCGAAATCCACTGGACCCGGCCTGTTCTCCACGACGGCCACCTCTTCGCCTTCACCGGCCGCAACGAACCCGACGCCCACTTCCGTTGTGTCGAACTCGCCACCGGCGAAGTCCTCTGGGACCGCGACGAAGGCTGGCCCAACGGCGGTCACGCCAAACTCGAGGCCGGCGAAAAAGCGCCCGATGTCTTTGGCCGCGGCTCCGCCATCCTGGCCGACGACAAACTCATCGTGCTCGGCGAAGCCGGCCTCCTGGGCCTCTTCAAACCCAGCGGAGAAAAGTGCGAAGAGCTCGCCCGCTGGCAGGTTCCTCAGCTGCACTACCCCTGCTGGGCCGCGCCCGTCCTTGCGGACAAAAAACTCTATCTGCGCGACGAAGACCACCTCGTCTGCTACGACCTCGCAAAATGAAGCTTCTCCGTATGCTTGCGTTCCTGGCGCTGTCGGCTCCGATTTTTGCCGCAAAACCGGACGCCCCCACCAAAGACGCCCGGCACCGCGCCGCACAGACGGAATTCTTCCGCGGCCCCATTCTCACCCTCGCCTTCGAGATCCAGCCCGACGATTTCGAGGCCCTGCGCAAAGACCCCCGGCGTTACATCGAGGCCGTGATGAAAGTCGGCGATGAAACGTGGAAGGGGGTCGCTCTCAAACTCAAAGGTGCCGACGGCAGCTTCAAGCCGATCGATCAAAAGCCCTGCTTCACGCTGAACCTCGATAAATTCAAAGGCGCCGAGCGCTTCCACGGCCTCAAAAAACTCCACCTCAACAACGCCAACGAAGACCCCTCTTTCCTTCGCCAGCAACTCTGCGGCGAGTTGGTCCGCGCCGCTGGCATCCCCGCCCTGCGCTGCACGCACGCGTTCGTTTCCCTCAATGGCCGCGACCTTGGCCTCTACGTCCTCACCGAGGGCTACACCCGGGATTTGCTGGCCCCTTTTTTCGCCGATCCCGCCGGCGATCTCTACGAAAGCGGCTTCGTCAAGGATATCGACCAGGATCTGACCAAAGACGAGGGCGACAAAAAGGACTTCCGCGCCATTGAGCAGCTCCTCGCCGCCTGCCGCGAGGACGATGCCGCGCAGCGCTGGCCGAAGCTCCGCGCCATTCTCGATGTCGAACGCTTCGCCACCTTCCTCTCCCTCGAAGCCCTCCTCGGAATCGGCGATGGCTACGACTTCTTCCGCAACAACTACCGCCTCTACCACGACCCCAAAACGCGCCTCGTCTCCTTCATCCCCCACGGCATGGATCAGCCCCTCGCCGAAGTTGAATTTCCCATCCAGCGCCAGCCCGACAGCATCGTTGGCAAAGCCTTCATCAGTTGCCCCGAAGGACGCGCCCTCTACCGCCAGCGCGTCGCCGAACTGCACGCCAAACTCCTCAAGAGCCGCGACTGGTCAGCGCAGGTCAGCGCTGCCAGTGCCAAAGTCCTCGCTGCTTTGCCCAAGCGCGACGGCTCCTTTGCCAAAGAGCTGCGCGGCAAACAGGAGGAGTTGCGGGATCTCGTGACCCAACGCCTCGCCTACATCAGCAAAGCCCTCGGCGAACTGCCGGAGCCACTGCACTTTGACAAAAGCAATATCGCCCGCCTGACGAAGGGTTGGACCACCAAACATGAAGGCGATGCCACGCTCGAACGCGTCGGCGAAAAGAATCTGCGCATCCTTGCCGATGGCGAGTGCCAGGCCTCCTGGCGCTGCCCGATCCAGCTTTCTCCAGGACGCTACCGCTTCGAAGCGAAGGTGCAGCTCAAGGGGGTCGCCGGGACGGGGGCGGGGCTCCGCATCTCGGGCAAAGATCCCGCAGGTGAATGGCTCACCGGCAACGAACAAAACAAGCCCCTCGCTTATGAATTCGATGCGCCCGACGATGGCGGCGAAGTCGTCCTCGTCGCTGAACTCCGCGCGACCAAAGGCGAAGCCCTTCTCCCGCTGGACGGTCTCCGCCTCGTGCGAGTGAAATAAAGGCGGCAGCCGGGAAGAATGAATTGCAAGGCTCTGCGCCAATTGCGCTCAATACCTGCGGGGATTGCGCTGGCACCGGCACCGGGCTCCACGTCGCCGGTCAGGCAAAGGGCGGTGCTTTTTCCAAAGGTTGGAGTTTCTGGTCGGGGTGGGGCAAATTTCGCGATGAAGCTGCGTTTTGCATCGAAATCCGAGGAGCCCTCGCGGGCGAGGCGCTGGCGCCGGTGGATGGGGCGCAGCGGGTTGGTGTTGCTGGGGCTGGCGGCGGTGTTGTATGCGCTTTGCACGGGTCCGCGTGATCGGGGGCGGTATCCGGAGCGGGAGGGTTCGCCCTACCGCCTGCCCTGGCCCGCGCGTCAGACGTGGTTTTGCGGCCAGAGCAACCGCGGCGTGGTCAGCCATCGGGGCTGGGAGGAATACGCGTACGATTTCAATATGCCGGTGAACTCCGAGGTTTCCGCGGCGCGCGGCGGAGTGGTGACGCGCGTGGTCGTCCGGCACGACGGCCACGGGCTGCGCCTGCCGAACAATTTCATCGCCATCGACCATGGCGACGGGACGGTGGGCTGGTATCTGCATTTGCAAAAAGACGGGAGCCTCGTGCGGCCCGGCGAGCGTGTCAGGCAAGGCCAGATCATCGCTCGCAGCGGCCATGTGGGGCGCAGCCTCGCGCCACATCTCCATTTCCAAGTCACCGACGCGGCCCGGAAAGCCACGCTGCCGATCACGTTTGCGGATGTGGAGCAGCAGCGAGGGATCCCGCGCATGTTTTTCTTTTACACGTCGGGTAACACGGTGCCGCGAGCGGAGGTGAAGGCGGCGGTGTTCTAAGATTCCGGGACTGCGGGGAGTTGTCAGCGGCAGGAAGTCAGGACACTTTGCACGGCATTCCCACCGCGCTGCCCGCATGAAAATCCCACACGCCATCCTTTCCGCCCTGCTGCTCTCCGCGCTCCTGCCGGCGGGTCGCAGCGCGCCGTTGGGAGCGGTGCCAAAGGAAGACAAGGGCGAGAAGCACAAGCGGGCCGCGAATGCGTTTTTCGCGGGGGAGATTCCGCGGTTGAAAGTGGAACTGCCGCCGGAGGATTTGGAGCGGTTGAAAAAGGATGAGCGCAATTATGCGGACGCGATGGTGACGGAGACGACGCCGGCGGGTCCGCTGATTTATCAGAAGGTGTCGGTGAAGCTGAAGGGGTCGGCGGGGAGTTTCCAGCATCTGGACGGGAAGCCGGGGCTGACGCTGAGTTTTGACAAGCAGAAGGGCGCGGATCGCTTTCACGGGATGAAGAAGATCCATCTCAACAACGGGGCGCAGGACGGGACATACCTCATGGAGCTGATCGCCGGAGACATGGCGCGGATGGCCGGGGTGCCGGCGTCGCGGTGCTCGCACGCGTTTGTGGAAATCAATGGGCGCGACCTGGGGCTGTATGTGGTGAAGGAGGCGTTCACGAAGGATTTCCTCGAGCCGTTTTACAAGAACGTGGAGGGCGATCTGTGGGACGGGGGGTTTTGCCAGGAGGTGAATGAAAACTCGGAGCGGGATCAGGGCGATCCGCAAGACAAGGCGCCGCTGAAGGAACTGATCGCGGCCTGTCAGGAGGGCGACGCGGGGAAGCGGTGGGAACGGCTGGGGAAGGTGCTGGACGTGGAGAAGTTCATCACCTACTGCGCGATGGAGGACATCCTCTGCCACTGGGACGGGTATAACTTCAACCGGAACAACTACCGCTTTTACCGCGATCCGGACTCGGGGAAATTCGCCTTTTTTCTGCACGGGATGGATCAGACGTTCGGCGACGCGAATTTCCCGGTGATGCGCGACTGGCCGTCGATGGTCGGCAAGGCGGTGATGGGCGGCCCGCAGGGGCCGGCGATGTACAAGGCGCGCATCGCCAGCCTCCACGAAAACGTGCTGCTGAAGGAGGACTGGCCGGCGCGCGTGAGCGCTGAGGGCAAGCGCGTGCAGAATGCCATCGCCGCAAAGGACGGGCGCTGGGCCAAGGAATACCAGAACGTCATCAACGATGCGCGCAACCGGGTGGCGTCGCGCATCTCCACCGTCGGCAAGCAGCTCGGAATCCTGCCGAAGCCGGCGGTCTTCGACCTTACTGGCGCGGTCAAATTGAACAAAGGCTGGACCTTCGAACCGAGCGGTGGCGGCTTCGGCAGCGAGGTGAAACTCGAAGGCCGAGACTGCCTGCACCTCACCACTCCCGAGGGTGGCTCGCCCTCGTGGCGTGCGGTCGTGCATCTCGATGCCGGCAAGTATCGCCTCGACGCCCAGGCCCGGACCCGCGGCGTGGTCCCCGCCGAGGACGAAAAGGGCAAAGGCGCCGGCCTGCGGATCTCCGGCGGAGCAAAACGCCTGAACACCATCGAGGGTGACACCGCATGGAAGCAGCTCAGCTATGAATTCGAGACCCCGGGCGGCGACATCCCGCTCGTGGCCGAACTGCGCGCGCAGAAAGGCGAGGTCTGGTTCGCGCTCGATTCGCTGCGCATCGTCCGGGCGAAGTGAACGGCGGGACCACGCCTAGTCGCGGTAAGCGAATTCGTTGAGGTTGAACAGAGCGCGGCAGATTTCGGGGAGACTGCGCTGCGCGCGGAAGCGGAGGCAACTCGCGCGCTCCTCGTCATCAGGCGGGCGCTGAAGGGCGAGGGCGAAGGCCCGGTCGATTTGCGCGGCAGGATCGTTGCCGGTTTCGCGCTGGAGGCGGGTGGCGAAGGCGTTTGCCATGTCCGTGGCGAAGGGGCTGTTGAGCAGCGTGAGCGCCTGCGGGGCGACGGTCGAGACGGTGCGGCGCGGACAGGAGAGCGCGTTGTCGGGGAGATCAAATGTCTCCATCCACGGCACGCGCAGGCCGCGCTTTTGCACGAGGTAGATGCTGCGCACGCCGAGTTTCTCCGGCGGCGAGGGATACCAGCCTTTGGTCTTCTCGGCGTTGTCGTCGAGGATCGCCGGGCTGGCTTGCAGGACTTCCGCGGGCAGCTCCGGCCAGACGGGCGGGCCGCCGGCGCAGGGCGTGAAGCGGCCGGCGACGGCGAGCATGGAATCGCGCAGGGCCTCGGCGGTCAGCCGGCGCGGCGCGGCCGCGCGCTGATAGGCCGCGCTGGTGACGATGAGGCGGTGCAGCTTTTTCAATGACCAGCCGCTGCGCACAAATTCGCGGGCGAGGAAGTCGAGGAGTTCGGGGTTCGATGGTCGCGCGCCGGCAAGGCCGAAGTCATTCGGCGTAGCGACGAGGCCCTCGCCGAAGCAACCCTGCCAGACGCGGTTCACGAGCACGCGCGCGGTCAGCGGATTGCGCTCGGAGACGAGCCAGTCGGCGAGCGCGGTGCGGCGGCCGGTGGAGTTTTCGCGCGCGGGCTTGGCGGGCAGCGCAGGGTTGGGATCGAGGGCGGAGAGAAAGCCGGGCGGCACGACCTCGCGCGGCTTGGTGATGTCGCCTTGGAAAAGGATGTGCGTCGCGGATGGCGTGGAGTTCTCGTCCGTCGCGAGCAGGCCGGTGGCAAAGAGGCGGGTCTGCTTTTTTATGGCCTCCACCTCCTTGTCCGCAGCGGCGTATCGTACCTTCTCATCGTCATTGAGGGCGGCTTTCACTTCTTCCTCGGAAGGCGTGATCTTCTTCTCCAGCGCGGCGATTTTCTTCTTCGCAGCGTTGTCGCGCTGATCTTCGGGAAGCCTGATCAGCGCTTGCTCTTCCCCCGACCGCTTGGCGAGCCGCTCGGATCGCAGGCGCTCTTTCACGGGGTCGCTGATGGCGTCGCGCAGCTTGCGCATTTCCGTGAGGCGCGCGTCGTTCTCCTCGTTCGCGCGGCGGATGGTGTCCTGTTCGGGGCCGAGATCGAGCGGGAGGTCGTCGCGGAATTTGACGCCCTCGAAAAACGCGCGCAGCCGGTAGTAGTCGGCCTGCGAGACGGGATCGAATTTGTGGTTGTGGCAGCGCGCGCACGAAAGCGTGAGGCCGAGAAACGCCGCGCCCGTGGTCTCGACGAGATCGTTCATCAGCGCGGCGCGGACGCGTGGGCCTTCGCCGAATTGCGCGGCGCTGTTGTCATGCGGCCCGAGCCGGAGGTAGCCGGTGGCGATGAGGCTGTCCTGCTCCGCGGCGTCGCGCGGGGCGGCGGCGAGGAGTTCGTCGCCGGCGAGTTGTTCGCGCAGGAAACGGTCGAATGGTTTGTCGGCATTCAGCGAGCGGATGACGTAGTCGCGGAAGCGCCAGGCCTGCGGGCGGAACTCGTCCCAGTCGTAACCGTTGCTGTCGCTGTAGCGGACGACATCGAGCCACATGCGGGCGAGGTGCTCGCCGTAGCGCGGTGAGGCGAGCAAGGTGTCCACGAGCGCTTCGTAGGATGAATGAGACTTGTCGAGGAACGCGTCCATTTCCTCGGGCGTGGGTGGGAGGCCGGTGAGGTCGAAGTAGAGGCGGCGGCAAAGCGTGCGCGCGTCGGCGGCAGCGGATTTCGCAGGGAAGAGTGCGTCGATGGGATTTCCGCCGGGCGGCGGCTGCGGATCGGCGATGGGTTTCAGCGACCAAAGATCGAGGCGCTGGCCGGCGAAGATTTTCACGATGGGGTTGCGCGTGTCGCTCCAGGCGTCGCCGAGTTTTTCGCCGGTGGCGATGACCGCGGCGGGCACGGCGGCGGGCGCGGGCCAGGGTGCGCCATCGGCGATCCAGCGCTCGATGCTGGCGATTTCGCCGTCGTGAAGTTTGTCCTTCGGCGGCATCTTGCGATCGGCCTCGGCGTGGCGCACGAGCTTGAGCAGGAGGCTGTCGCCGGGCTTTCCGGGAACGAGCGCCGGACCGCTCTCGCCGCCTTTCAGCGCGGCTTCGCGCGAGTCGAGCCGCAGGTCGGCCTTTTGCTTTTCCGGGCCGTGGCAGCGCAGGCAGGTGTTTTCCAGCAGCGGCCAGACCTCCGTTTGAAAACGCTGCTCCGCCGACAGCTCCGCGCCGCCCGCCGTCACGGCGAGCACGGCGAGCAGGAGCGTGAGGAGGGCGGGACGCATGGGCGTTTCTACAACAGGAAACCCGCTGGCACCAAATCCGTTTGCGGGTAAGACTGCGCCCATGTTCGCCCGCCCGCTGCACACCCGCCGCGATTTCCTCGGCACCGTCACCGGCGGCTTTGGTGCGCTCGCGCTCGGCGCGCTGCTGCGGGAAAACGTGCGGGCGGCGGCCCCGGCGGTGACGATCGATCCGATCAATCCCTTCCTCCCCCGCGCCCCCCATTTCGCGCCGAAGGCGAAGTCGGTCATCTTTCTCTACATGGTCGGCGCGCCGTCGAGCATCGACACCTTTGACTACAAACCCGAGCTGCAGAAGCTCGGCGGGAAGCCGGTGCCGGCGTCCTTCCGCGAGGCGCTGAAGAACTCGCGGCACGCGAATGTCTTCGAGGGCTGCAAGGACGAGTTGATGGCGAGTCCGTTCAAATTCGCGCAGCACGGGCAGAGCGGGCTGTGGGTGTCCGAGCTTTTTCCGCATCTCGCGGAGCGCGTAGATGACCTCTGCTTCATCCATTCCATGCAGGCCGAGAGCAATAACCACGCGCCCGCCAGCTACCAGCTCCACACCGGCGAAAGCGTCGCCGGCAAAGCCAGCCTCGGCTCGTGGATCACCTACGGCCTCGGAACCGAGAACCAGAACCTCCCCGGCTATGTCCTTCTCTTCGAGGCCGGCCCGCTCGGCGGCTCGCCGAACTACTCGAACGGCTACCTCCCCGCCGCCTTCCAGGGCACGCGCCTGCGCGGCGAAGGCACCCCCGTGCTCGACCTGCTGCCGCCCGACGCCCTCGCCGACGGCCAGCGCGCTTCCCTCGATCTCATTCGCGAGCTGAATCTCAAACATCGCGCCGCCCGCCCCGGCGTGACCGAACTCGACGCGCGCATCGCCAGCTACGAACTCGCCTACCGCATGCAGTCCGCGGCGCTCGAGGTCGGCGATTTGGAAAAGGAAAGCGCCGCGTTGCGCACCAGATACGGCCTCGATCACGAGGACCGGCAGGTCGGAAAATTCGCCCGCAAATGCCTGCTCGCGCGGCGGCTGGTCGAGAGCGGCGTCCGCTTCGTGCAGATTTACAATATGTTCGACAAGGACGGCTGGGACGCCCACTCGAAGCTCGCGAAAAATCATCCGCCGCTCGCCCGCCAGACGGACCAGCCCATCGCCGCCCTCATCGGCGATCTCAAGCAGCGCGGGTTGCTCGATGAGACGCTCGTCATCTGCGCCAGCGAATTCGGTCGCACCCCGATGATGCAGGGCGACCTCGGCCGCCAGCACAACGCCGCCGGCTTCACCATCTGGATGGCCGGCGGCGGCGTGAAAGCGGGCGCGCGCATCGGGGCCACGGATGCGCTCGGACTCATGGCGGTGGAGCAGCCGCAGCAGTTCAAAGATCTCCACGCCACCATCCTCGCCGCCCTCGGCCTGCGGCACGATGACCTCCTCTACGAACACCACGGCCGCCCCGAGCGCCTCACCGGCATCGCTGGCGGCGCGGAAGTCATCCCCGGCGTGCTCGGGTAGTATTGCCGCATCCCATTATGGCGCTTTCCCCGTGGGTCGGAATGAAGTGGATGGCTCTCGGTCTTCTCGCGCTGCTTATCGGAGCGGTGTGGTCCTTGGTGGCGGCACGGCAGATTCGGCTGTGGCTCCATGCCGGGCGCTATGGCGCGGCGGAGCTGGAGGTGACGAAGTTTGTGGGCCGGTCGCCCCGCAGTGATTCGCGCGGATATATCGAAGGGGTGATCCATCCGGGCGGGGCGCGCGTGGTGGCGTGGGATAGCGATGTGTCGGTGAAACAAAGGGAGGGGCCGGGGGACCGTTGGGGCCGCAATCCGCGACCAGGGGAGCTCGAAGGCCAGCGGCTGCCGGTGGCCTATTGGCCGAGGCCGGCCGCGGACGAGCGCTGGTGGCATCCGCCCGCGGTCATCGCGCGGACGGAGCTGCGCAGCGGAAGGGTGGTCTGGGGCAACGGGTTGCTCGCGGGTGGGTGTCTGCTCGGTGCGTTGTGGTGCTTCCGCCGCGGGGCGTGCCTGCTCAGGGCGACACTGAAGTCATCCCCGGCGTGCTCGGGTAGTTTCCCGCCACTCGGGGCTGGCTGATCGGTTGGTGACGCGCGCCTTCGTCTGCCGTGTGCGCAGCCACTCCCGCCGTTCCCCGCCGGCACCGTTTGGGCGTGCTCGCCGTCGTTTGACCAAAGCACCGCATTTCTTGCTGCCCCTGGCCCCTTCCGCCCCGCCGCAGCACCTGATCTGTTAAGGCAGTTGTTTGAACGTCTGAGCACCGACCGAAAAGGCCCGGCGATCGGGCGAAAAGCGCAACGTCACCTCGTTGCCATCAGCCTTCTTGTAGCTCACGCTGCCACCATCGCCACCCACCTGATAGGCGGTCCGGAGCGTGTTGTTGTTCGAGTCGGTGCGCACGAGATTCCCATCGTTGGTGAAGGCGAGCGCCTTGATGAAACCGCCTGCCGGATCAGCGGCCCATCTCGTTCCGGGCAAAAAGGCGGACAGCAGTGTGGCTGCGCCCGCACCCACCGCGGGCGGTGGTGGTGCGACCGCGGGGAGCGGCGCAATCGCAGCAGCTTTCGGCTGGCCGCCGTCGCCGGCGAGCCCCTGGGTCGAGAGCCAGGTCGGATCGAGCTTGCCGGAGATGGTCATGTTCTTTACCTGCGAACCACCACCGCCGTCATGGAGGATGAACGAACCGATGGAAGCGTTCTTGCCCGTGAGAGCTAGCACCACTTCCTTGCCTTCAAACCGGCCGCACTTCGCCGTGGCATTGAATTCCGTGATGGCGAAGTCGATGGGAAAGTAACGGGTGGCGCTGCCGGTCTTGCCGAAGTCGGTGTCGAATCTGGCACTAACGTCCGCAGGCTGGGCAAAGGGACTTTTCAGATGCAGAAACCAGGCGTTGTAGTTCCCCGCATAGATGGTGTGTCCCGCGGTCGTGGAGATGCAGCCCCCTCGCGGACGCCGCGAAGCCGAGCTTCGCCGACCACGTGCCGAAGCCGGAGCTTCGGGACGCGGGAGGAAATCTACTCCCTCTCCTCAGAAAAAGCTCCCACCCCCCCCAGCCCCCCGATATACGACCATCCCCATGCCCCCACCCCTCCCCATAGGCGGCTGGCCATCCCCTCCCAGTCGTCGATCACCCGGTTAGGCGCTCACTCTCCACGGCCTATGAAATCGCTCCTCGTTGCCTTGCTTGTGTTTTTGCCGCTTGGTGCGCTTGCCCAGAAGCTCGAAAAGATTACGGGCCTCAAGGTCGAATACTGGAGAGCGTTTCACGGAGTCATCAAGCAGGTCATTTTTTTTTCACCATCGGGCGAGATAGCACTTAATACCGATGTGATGCGAGGTATGACCGACGCCGAGCGCGAGCAAAACACGAAACACACCGTGAAGCTGATTAAACGACCGGATCTGGCATCCACCCTAGCTCTCTTCAACTATGCGGATGTCCGAGCCTACTTCGCCGCCACCAAACCTGACGATCGACTGGACGGTTCATTTCTTTCCATTACTGTTGTGCAGAATTCCTTTTCCATCACCTTCACTACCCAGGATGCATTTACTCGCGGCTCTTCAAAGTATGCGACTGCGTTGGGGCGTGTTGCGCTGGAACTCTTCAAGAAAGCTGACGTCTCGATTCCTAAAGATGAATTGTATTGAGGCCAGATGCGACTCAACCGCGTCTTCCAAGGAACTAGGGAATCACTGATTTAAGCGTGTTTCAGTGCGGGAAAATGCGGGTCAATCGACGCGAAGGTTGATAGAGTCCCGTGCATGGAAAAGCAGCTGAGTTTCGCGCAATCCGAATATGCCGGGAAGAAGAAGGTGACCCGG
>JBBQCM010000144.1:0-15681 GCA_038318725.1 Chthoniobacterales bacterium | reverse complement strand
CTCCGGCA
This sequence comes from Chthoniobacterales bacterium, assembly GCA_038318725.1. Lineage (GTDB taxonomy): Bacteria > Verrucomicrobiota > Verrucomicrobiia > Chthoniobacterales > Chthoniobacteraceae > Chthoniobacter. The sequence continues at coordinate 15,673 of JBBQCM010000144.1, read as the reverse complement.
GCCCCAAGGCTGCGCCCTTCCCAGCAACCACATCACCACCAACCCAAACCCCGAAAACCAACCAAAACTCTCATAGCGAGTGGATCAAAAACCGGGGGCAGGCCACACCCATGATGTCCGAATTGCTTTCGTTCAGAGCGCCCGACTCCGCCTCGAACAATAGTTAGTTTGGAGTTCCGTCCGTATTGAAAGTCTTATAAGCGCGACGACGTGGGCATACTCGTGTGCAAAAGTGTCGTCCCCAACTGAGTAAGCACAAAAGTTGAGCGACACAGTTCCGAAGTAAGCGTTTCCCGGAGTGCAAAGGTAGCCAAACGCACCGCCGTTCGTGTTGGCAAATATCTTCGTATCCCCGTAAGGACTACCAGCGGTTCCATCGCCGATGCCGCCGTGGTCATTCCCTCCAATTCTTCCAAACTTGGAAAGGTAGTAACTCTTGATGACTGGCACGTAATCATAAAAGTTATCGACGTCGTTTGAGCCAAAGACAGGACCGGGCACAGGATTGCGACCGCGCACAGGTCGAGTCTCAGAGCGCCCGAAAACATAGATGTAGTTGTCCGCTCCTGTATCAAGATGGCATCCAGCTCCGCACCAGCGGGTGCGCGCCGCGCTTACGGGATGACCGCCCAGACTTCGACCACGCGATTCTTATCCTTATTGTCGGCTCCGAAAAACTCCGAACTGCCCATGCCGACGGGCTGCATTTTATTGAGGAGTTTGCAGTGGTCGCGCAGCGAGGCGGTCACAGCATCGGCCCGGGCCGTCGAGAGTCTCAAGCCGGCATCGGCGCTCCCGATGGTGTCCGCAAAGCCAAGGACGACAAAGACCACGGTGGGGTCTTTGACCAGCTTCTGAACCTGCGGAGCATGGGTCGCTTCGCAGAGCTTCTCCGCGACGTTCTGGGAAAGTGTCCGCTTCCCGATCGCAAAGGGGATGGTGATCACTTTCATCATCACCTTCGCCTTGTTGACGCGGACATACATGCCGGAGCGTTCGGAGGGTTTGAGGTTCGGGATATGGTCAATGCGCTTGAGCACTTCGGCGCGCATGTTCTTATTCTCGTCGCTCTGCGGATTCCGGTCGATGACCGCCGTGGCTGCCGGCATTTCCTCCTCCTCCGGTTTTGGCGTCGCTGGAATAGGGACGGACGTTTCCGGCTTCGGGGGGGCAGGCGTCGCCGGTGGTTTCCGTTTCGGCGTCACCGGTGCCGGGGTGATGGCCGGCTCTGGAGTGATCGGCACCGGGGTGATTGGGGACGGCGTCTCGGGAACAGGCGTGGCCGGTTCCACCACGGGCGTGATCGGCGGGCCACCACGGTGAAGCAGCGCTTTGAAAATGAAAAATGCGCCGGCGCCGAGGATCAGGACGCCCGCGCCGATGCCGCCAAAAATCAGCGCCTTGTTCGGCGCTCCCGAGGGCGCGGCGACAGGCGCGGCTTCGCGCAGTGGCTGGCCACATTCCGGGCAGACGAGATCATTCTCCACCTCGATATCCGCGTTTTGATAAGCGAGCTTGCAACTCGCGTAGTTAGTACACTTGCCGATGCGGTTGGCCATTTTTCGGGGGAAACTACGCGCGGCGTTGCGGCGGACGCAAACCAAATGAGCCGCCGCCGAGAGGCGGTCCCGGCTTCACGCATTCCGCGAGGAAACAGGCGTGCTCGGTCTCGAAGCGCACCATCGTCGCGGAGCGCCCGAAGTAGGAGCGGTTCAGGAGATCGTTGACCTCGCCTTCGGTGCGGTGAATGAGATCCACGTTCAGGATGCAGCTGAGGAAACTCCGGTCCGGTTGCCCGGAATGGTAGAAGCCGAGGACCAGCCGGCCACCCGGAGCCAGGAGCTCATAGGCGCTGTTGATGACGCGAAGAAGGAAGCGATCCTCGAGCATGTCCGCCAGCCCCGCGCTGCAAACGAGATGCTGATCGCGCCGACCGGCCTGGATGCGCCCCGCGACCAGGGCAAGCAGGTGGGTTTTGACGCAGGTGAACTGTCCGGCGCGCCCGGCGACGGCACTGCGCTGCGCCGCTTGGTCCAGCGCTTTGGTGTCGAAATCGTAAACCGTCACCTGGAGTTGCTCGGGATCCGTAGCGCGGCTGAGCGCGGAGAAAGCCGTGCGCCCCGCGCGATCCGCGATGGTCGTGAAACGGAAGGGGCCCTCCGTCAGGCTGCGGGCCAGGTGGATGATGATCTCTTCGAGCAGGCGCTCGCGATTGCGCAGCGCGGCGAGGCTCGGCATCTGACGCAGCGCCGCATCGAGCGTGGAATTCGCCGCCTCCGCGTCGTCGGCAATCAATTCCATGGTTTGAAAATCGAGCGCATACCCGCGGGGCTTGTAGTAGAGCCGCTCGGCGACTTCCGATTTTAGAAAAAACGGCAGCAATTCCTGCTGGACCCGCGCCCCGAGGTCGTCGCGCAGATCGAGTGTGACGGGCGAATCCGGCCCCATGATCCGGTTGAGCAGCGCAGCGAATTCGCCGAGAACCTCCGAGAGCTCGCGCGAGGCTGCGGCAGTGTTTTCCTCCCGCTCTGCGGCGATGAGCTTTTCCTTGCACTGCTGCGTGGCGGCGGCCAACTCCTGCGAGGCTTCGCTCGCGGCCAGCGCCGCCGGCGGGGCTTCCTGGGTCCAGCGTCCGAAGACGCCGAGCAGTTCGCGGAGCCGCTGCGAAGTCAGGCGCGCGATGGAACGATAGAGCCGCGCGGCAAAGCCGGGGTCTTCGTCGAGCTTCGGCCAGAGGAGCGCAGCAGGCAGGCAGATGACATTGGAGTATTCCACCGCGGCAACGCTGGCCGAAGACGGGCGGTCTTCGAGGAAGGACATCTCGCCGACGATCTGACCGGGACCGAGCACCGCGACGCGGCCCTCGCCATCGCTCCCGAGGAAGACGCTGAGCATCCCGCTGGCGACGAGAAAGATCGCGTCGGGCCGCGTGCCTTCCGCGACGACGAGACCGCCGGGCGGGATCTCCTGTTCGAGGCCGGAATCGAGGATCCAGTCGATGTCCGCATCGGTCAGCCCGTGCAAAACCGCGAGACCGGAACGCGTGAGGCTGAGGTGGTTTTTCACGGGAGATGGATTTTAGGATTCACCGAGGAACGTGCCGATCACGGCGCGCATTTCGCGGTGCGCGTGGACATCGGAGACGATCACACTGCGCGAGCGCAGGAGCAACCCGTCGAGTTCGGCGCGGGGTTCTTCAAAGGCCATTTCCAGCGCTGGGGCAGGAGCGTCGGCGTAGTCGCGGCAGAAGCTCTCCGGCGTGGTTCCGGGAAAGAGCCGCACGATCCACGCGACGATTTGCCACCACAGCGCCGGCGGGAACGCGGCCAGCGCATCCTCGGCGGACAGCGCGTCATGCATCATCCGGTGCGGGCCGAGCGCCTCGCGCCACCGGCCATCCTCGGCCGCCGCCTGCGCCGCGCGCTCGGCCAGCGAACCCGCGCCGGTCGGCGGGCTGGACAGGAGGCGGGCAAGGGAAAGCACTTCATCCAGCGCGATGGGCAAAGTATTTCCCGCATCGACGAGCAGCATGCGCACGGCGAGCACCCCGAGCGCGTAAAGATCGCACGGCGAACTCAGCATCGGCATCAACTCGAAAGGCACATTTGGAAACGGGGCGCCTTCTGCCTGACGCAGTGCGGCGACCACGGGCTCGGCGAGTTTTTGCGGCTCGCCGAAAAACCGGACCTCGCCACCCGTGGCGGCCGTCGCGGTGATGCGCCCGTATAAAGCCAGGCGGCCCGAGGACAGCGGGAGGTTTATCCACAGCAGGTCATTGCCGGACGCCGTCATTCGCTCCTGCGTGACCAGGCTGGCCTCGAGGCGCGTGGTCTCGCCGCTTTCCGGGAGCACTTTTCGAATCCGAAATTCCCCGGCACCTTTCACCGGCACATCCGCCGCGGCCGGCCGGTAAATCGAAGTCCCGCCGAAATCGGACGGCACAAAATAACGGGCCTCCGTGGTCTCGACGGGCAGCGCCACCGCATCGCCCGGCACCGTGAGCGCAGTCTGGCTCGCCCAGAGAAACGGCAGGCCGGAATCAAGCGCCTGCAGACTGACGCCGAAGCTCGTGGCGCTCAGGTTCAAGAAAGGGAGCTGAGTCGCCTGCACCACGGCTGCGACCGAGCGAAAGGCGGCGGCGAGCGTCTGGAGCTTGAGATGGCACGTCTCAATGAGGCGGCCACCCGCGCCCCGCGGGCCGAGCAGAAAATGCCCGCCGCCATTGCGCATCGCATTAGTGTCACCCAAAGTCCCGTAAACCCCGCCGATTCCGACGGGACGCCGACCGCGCGGAACGCCATTCCACGGCAGGCCGGAGAGCACGTCGATCCACTCCTCGAAATCCAGCGGCGCGAGATAGCGCAGCCGCATCAATCCGCCGGGATTGAACATCACCATCCCGACAAACAGCTCAGCGGCGGAAATGGTGTGCTCGTTGGTCGGGGAATCCGCGGTGACCGGCACGAAGCGGTCGCCTTTGCCGCCATTCATCGCGAGGTAGCGCCCTAGCGAAGTGCGATACGGCGGCAGCCCGGCCGCCATGAGCCGGGCGTCGTCGCGGCACAGTTCCCACATGGCATTCGACGCCGCGTCGGTGGGATTGAAAAAACTCCCCGAAGCCGGCTCGAAGAGCAGCGGAAGCGGATGGGTTGTTTCCCAACCCGTGACGATTGAACCTTCCGGGTCGAGAGCGGCGGCGTGGCCGGCCGCTGCGGTCCACCGAGCATCGAGCAAGTGATTTGAAAGGGCGGCGCTATAACCCGGCCGCGTGGCGCCGAGATTCTCAGTATGCTGCACCCAGACCTCCAGCCACCGGTGGACCCGCCCGCCGAAGTCCTCCAGGCAGCCGAGAAAGACCGAGCCCTCCGCAACATCGCGCAGGCGGATGAAAGGGCCAAACGCCGCCTCCGGCTTTGTCTGAACCACCAGCGCCGCCCGCAGCGGAGACTTCGTGTCCCGCGCGCGGAGAGGTGCCGTGCGATAACCTTCGGGGACTGCTTGGGTGGAATGGGAGATGGCGGAAGCCATGCCGACGTTCTTTGTCCCGAAGCCCGTTGGACGCAATCTCAATCGGGAAAAAACCGCCGTGCGCCGCCGCTTCGCCGCGCCGGCACGAACTGTCCGCGTTCCCGGCGGCGCAGTTCGCCGAGCTTTGCAGTTTACAGCAGGGCAGGAAGAGTGAGAAAGAGACGCATTCCGCGAAACGTTTGATGGACACCACCCTCCGCTCACAAAATGACGCCGTCTGGGCGGCGGATCTCAGTGCGCGCTTGCGCGCGCTCCAAACCAGCTTTGCCGACGACGCCTCCGACCAGCGCCAGCGCTACCTCTCCGAAGAGCTCGACCAGGCTCTCCAAGAAGTCGCGCCCAGCGACCGCGCCGCCCGCCTGCGCTCGCTGGCGGAGCGTTTCCCCGTCTGGGATGGCGCGGCCGCGGTCGTTGCCGCCCCTCCGCCCGCGGACGATTCGCCGGAGGAACTGGTCCGGAAACTGGCCGCCCTCGCGCCGGAACTGTCCGACCCCGGCCGTTCGGCACTATCGCGCCAATTGGCCGCCGCCGGATTCGAGATTCGCAGTTCCAGCGCGCCGGCAGCGCGTCCCTCCACGGACGTCGGCGGCATTCCCCCGGAATTGCAGAAACGCCTCGGAATCGAGCCCGGCCAGGCGCTGGACGGCACGCGCGTCTTGCGGCTCATCGCCGCCCTCAGCGAGTTCATGGTCACGCTCGACCATCTCGCCTGGAGCGTGTGGAAAAACCTCGCTCCCCAATCCATCGTCCGGCGCGAAGGGGGAGCAGCCGGTGATTTTCGCAAAATCGCCGCGCCGTATCTCCTCGGCGACACTGAAGTCTCCACCGCGCAGATCAGCCTCGTGGTGGACAAGACCCGGCAGCTCATTGCCGGGCTGCTCGCCGCCATCGGATCCACCGGCGAAACCTTTGCCCGTCAATATCTCGCACGCTTTTCACCGGTTGAGATCAAGGCCGCCGCGGATGCCGAGGCTGGATTTTTCCTCGGCCCGGAGCAAAAGTGCTGGCGGCGCTACCTCGCGCTTTTCAATGAAACGAGCGGCGTGGCCATCGAGCAGGAGATTTCCAAAATAGTCGCCAAGTACACCGAGAGTCTCATCACCGGCGCCGGCTCGGGAAGCCGGGCCAGCAAATAGCCCCCGACCTTTCCCGCGAAAACCATGAGCACGCAGATCCACTGGCACGAGGGGCTCTTCCTCCAGCAACACCATCTTCAGCGCCTGCAAAAGAGCATCGGGGACGCCGTGGCCGCCGACCGGCAGCTCGCGTGGGCCTATCCGTACGGCGTGATCGAAGCCAAGCTCTCTCCCGACGAACTCGAAAATCAGCGCGTCCGCTTCGACCGCTTTCACGCGATCATGCCCGGCGGCCTCGAGATCGACGTGCCGGGCAATGCCGACCTGCCATCTTTCGACATCAAGCAGGCCTTCGCCACGACCGGCAGTTTTTATCTCTACCTCGGCGTACCGCTTTGGTTCGACCGGCGGGCGAATGTCATCGCGCCGGGCAAGTCCATCGATAGCCGCGCCAAGCTGCTCTACAACGTGAACGAGGCCGAATGGACCGACGAAAATACCGGCGACAACCCGAAGTCCGTGCTCATCCGGCGCATCAATGCGCGCTTGCTCCTCGAAAACGACGACCGCTCCGATCTCGATGTCATTCCCCTGCTCCGCATCACCCGCGGTGTCGGCGAGGACATTGGCACGCCGCGGCAGGATCCCGGCTACGTCAGCCCGTGCCTGGTGATCCGCGGCTCGCCGGTGCTCCGCGAACTGGTGCGCGATCTCGCCAGCCAGGTCTCCGCGAGCCGCCAGGAACTCGTCATCCAGCTTACGCGCGCCGGTTTCAGTTTGGAGAATCTGCGCGGTCTGCAATTCGAGCAACTCTCGCGGCTGCGCACGCTCAACCGCTTCGCCGGCAAGCTGCCCGCGCTCGCCGAAGCCCCGAACGTCGCGCCTTTCACGATGTATCTCGAGCTCCGTGAACTGCTCGGCGAACTCACCGCGCTGCACCCCGATCGCGATGAATTCGAGGTCGCCGCGTACGATCACGACAACCCCTATCTATGCTTCAGCGAGCTCTCCTCGAAGATCCGCTCGTTCCTGCGCGGTGCCGTCGCGCCGAGCTTCATCAAGGTAGCTTTCACGCCCGTCAACAGCGTCCTCACCGCCACGCTGCTGCCCGAGCACTTCTCGCGGCCCAACGAATATTTCCTCGGCATCAAAACGGCCGAAGACCCGCGCGTGCTGGCCCGCCTGGTGGAAAACTCCGACGAGTTCAAACTCATGCCGCGCAGCCTCGCGACGCGCGCGATTCGTGGCGTGATCTTGAAAGAGGAACGCTTTGCGCCGCTCGAACTGCCTTCCCTGACCGGGCTTTATTATTTCCGCCTCCAGCGCCAGGAGAGCGCCCGGAGTTGGCAGCAGATTCAAGCCGAAGGCTCCGCCGTCGTGGTTTGGAGCGGACCGGAAACGGACTACGATGTCTCGCTTTACATGACCGTTCCCCCGACTTCCACGTGAGCACTTCGAACCCGTCGTCCATCACTTTGCCGGAACTCTGCGAGCAGCTTTTCCAGTACATCTGCATGGTCAATCGCGTGGCCCGCACCCCGAGCCCGGAGCTGGATTACGCGGGGCTCCGGGAAACCGTGAAGCTTGCATTCGATCGGATGAAGGAGCGCTCGAAAGACGATCTGCGGCTCAGCGCGCAGTTCAAAAGGATGGAGATGCCGCTGATTTTTTTCGTCGATTCCATGATCGCCGAAAGCGCCCTCTCGCTCGCTCCGAAATGGCACAAAACCCGCATGGCCTACGAGCGCGACGAACTCGCGGGCGACGAGAAATTTTTCGATTTCCTCGACGAAACCCTCGCCGAGCCCGGCACCGAGGCGGACGAACGGCTGATGATTTACTACACCTGCCTGGGCCTCGGCTTCACTGGCTGGTACGCCGGTCAGCCGGAGTATTTGCGGCAGAAAATGAGCGCCATCGCCAAACGTCTCGAAGGTTCGATCGACCGTCAGCAGACCGCGCGGCTCACGCCGGAAGCCTACGAGCACCTCGACACGCGGGATCTCGTCGAGCCACCAGGCGTGAAGTTGGTGACGCTCGGCATCGTTTTCGCCGGACTTCTTTTCATCGTCGTCGGGGTCAATTTCTACCTCTTCCGCGAGGCCTCCGCCACACTCGCCGAGTCGCTGCGCCTGATCCTCCCGCACGACCTCACTTTGACCAAATGAGCGCACCATTTTCCCGCCACTAGCCATGGACGTCCTCTACCAACTGCTCGGTGCTTTCAATGGTCTCCCCGCTTGGATGCGCTGGGTGTTTGTCTCGATTTCGCTCGCCGGCATCTTCGGCTTCAGCGTCTACCTCACTCCGGTCGTGGGGATCATTATTGCGGCCGGTCTCTTTCTCGTCATCGGACTCATCGCCGGCTTCAAATGGTGGCTGAACCGGCGCGCGGAAAAACGCGCGGCGGCTTTTGGCGGCGGCATCGACGCGGCAAATACCGGCGCGCCGGCCGCCCTCAGCGATCCCGCGCGGCGCGCGAAACTCGACGACCTGCGGCGCAACTTCCAGGCGGGCATTGAGAAGTTCAAAGTCGCGGGAAAGAATCTCTACGACCTGCCGTGGTACGCCATCGTCGGCGAGCCCGGCGCGGGAAAGACGGAGGCCATCCGGCACAGTTCCATCGGCTTCCCGCCCGGCATGCAGGACGAGTTCCAGGGCGTCGGCGGCACGATCAACATGAACTGGTGGTTCACCGATCATGCGGTGATCCTCGATACTGCCGGGCGCCTCATGTTTGAGGAAGTCCCGCCCGGCTCGACGAGCGAGTGGCGCGAGTTTCTCGGCCTCCTCAAAACGCACCGTCCGAACTGCCCGATCAACGGCCTGCTCCTCGTCCTGCCAGCCGAAAGCCTGGTCAAGGACAGCGGCGAAGACATCGTCAAAAAAGCGGGCCGCATCGCCACGCAGCTCGAGGTCATCCAGAAGCAGCTCGACATCCGGTTTCCCGTCTATGTGGTCATCTCGAAATGCGATCTCCTCAACGGCTTTCGCGAATTTTTCGATGATCTGACCGACGAGAGCGCCGGTTGCCAGATCGCCGGCTGGTCGAACCCCGACCCGCTCGACCAGCCCTTTCGCCCGGAACTCGTGGATCAGCACATCCAGACCATCGCCCAGCGGCTCACCCGCCGCCGGCTCGGCCTGCTCCTCGATCCCGTGGCACGCTCTGCATCCCGCCGTGCCGACGAGGTGGACCGGCTCTTCGCGCTCCCGCACAGCATCGGCCTCATCGGCACGAATCTGCAGCGCTACCTTCAGGTGCTCTTCATGCCCGGCCAATGGACCTCGCGCCCGCTTTTCCTCCGCGGCATCTATTTCACCTCCTCGATGCGCGAAGGCGCGGCGCTCGATCAGGAACTCGCGATGGCCATGGGCATCTCCGTCGATCAACTCCCCGAGGGCCGTGCGTGGGAGCGGAAGCGCTCCTACTTCCTGCGCGATGTTTTCACCGCCAAAGCCTTCAAGGAAAAAGGCCTCGTCACCACCGCTGGTGACACCCGCAAGCTGGTCCGGCGGCGGCGCTTCACGCTCTTTGGCGCGGCCACTGCGGCGCTCGTGACGCTGCTCGCTTTTTCATTCCTCGGGTATCGCGGCCTGCGGGAAAGCATCGGACGCCAGGGCGGGTATTGGGCGCGCGCTTCCGAGGGCTGGGACGGCAATGTGTGGAACCCGATTCTCCGCCCGGATCGTCCGTTGCAGTTCCGGTATGTCGGTGATCAGCCCGTCGGCCCCGGCGTCACTTCGGTCACGCGCCGGCTCTTCGGCGCGGGGGACTTATCGCTGGTCGATTACCATGCGAATCTGCGCGACCTGAGCGCCTCGGACTTGCGGGTTCCGTGGGCTTTCCGGCTGGTCTCAAAGTTTGGCGTCAGCGTGGATGCCGACCGCCACCGGGCGCAGCGGATCGTCTTTGAAGACAGCGTCGTCGCGCCCTCCATTGGAGCCGCTCGCGAACGGATGGCCGGGCTCCCCATCGACGGCCGGCTGCCGCTCGATCAGGCCCGCTCCGAAGCGGGAGCGCTGCTCGCGCTGGTGCGGCTCGAAGCTGGTGTCGTGAAGCGCCGCGAGCAACCTGGGACCGCCCTCGAACTCGGTGCCGACGACGCGCTCGTGCCGCTCGTGCAATACACCGCGACCCAAAAACCCGCTGAGCCGCTCGTGCAAACGATGGACTGGCTCTACACGCAGCGCGAAGACTCCGGCAAATGGCCCGGCGCGTGGGTCTCCGGCGGCTCCACCCTAAGCCGCAACACCGCGATCAATAACGGTCTCGCGCGCTTCATCGCCAGCGCCCGCGACACGGTGAACGAGCAGGCCAGCGGCTACCCGCTGCTCATCGCGCTCACCGCGGACGTGCGAAAATTCGCCCAGTTTGAAAGCGAGCTTTACTCGGTGACAAAACTCACGCTCCCGCAGAAGGAGGTGGATGCGCAGTATTTCGTCGCCTTCTCAAAGCTGCAGGACCAACGGCAAGCCCTCGACCTGAAACTCACTCAAGCCCGGCAGGCCGGGCTCTTTGGCGACGGGCCAGCCTCCCTCCAAGCCGCGTACGAACGGTTGCTCCAAGCCGGTCGGTACAAGCTCGATATCGCGCTCGCTCTGCAAAAGACCGTCAACTCGATTCTCGAAGCCACCGTCGTCGTCGGTGCGCTCCAAAAGGTCGTGGGTGAATTGCCCAGCCATGTGATCTTCCGGGAAATCCAGGAAAAGCTCCGGCCCGCCGTCGGCGAATTACAGGCCCGGCTCCAGCAATCCTCCCTCGAAGCCGACGTCGCCGAACTCCGCCAACTCGACCAGCTCTACCTCCTCGATGCCGAAGCCGGCAAACCGCATTACAGCTCCCGCTGGAAACTCTACGAACAGGTTCTCCGCATTGGTGGCAACCCGGATTTGTCCAAGACCGAAGAACTTGTCGGCGCAGATTGGAAAGCGCTCTTTGCCATCCTTGAAAGGGTCGATCGCGCCGCCGCCGAGGTGGAAAGCTACCGCGGTCAGTTGAGTGAAAAAGCGATCGCCATCTGCCGTTACTGCCTGACCCACGCGCGGCAGGTTCAGAACCGGGCTTTTTGCGAAAACTACCTCATCCAGGCCACGAGAAAAATTCGCTCCGACGTGCGCTTCCCTTTCGTCTGGTCAAACGATCTCGAAGGAATGAGCGCCGAGGGCGCGATCGCCGCGAATACACTGCTGGTGAGGATCAAAGCCGATCTGCACTCGGCGAATTTCAACGCGATTCCACTGGTCTATCGAGCCCCGCTCGTCGCGTTTTGGGAAAAAATCTCCGCGCTCGAACCCATCCGCAATGCCCTCTTCACCCCCGAGCACAGCCTCCGGCTCTGCACCATCGTACTCCTGCCGCGCCGCGACCAATTCGAACTCTCCGGCCAGCGCACCGGCATGGACTTTTACAAAGCCATTCAAATGCGTGCCGGCTCAAGAGTCCACGGAGCAACGGTCAAGTATGGCACGGCTGGCCTTGTGCCCACAGACTCCCCCAGCGAGATCTCGCTGGGGCGCTTCACCATGTTCGAGGCTTTCCATTTCCATTTCCACAAAGCCATCACCGATTCGCCCACCCAACCCGCCGTGGACATGCCCGCGCCCGATCGCTGGACGGCGATCCTGCTCCCTTTCGAAAGGCACGCGACGCGGCTCGATGGCGGCAAACGCTGGCGTGGCGCCCTCAGCCCTGCCCCGGACAAGCTAATCTGGATCGAATTCCGCTTTGAGGAGTCGCTCCCCGCTTTCGACGAGTGGCCCACCCTCCGCTCGCTCGGGCTCGAAGGTTCGCGCTGATCCGCGCCGTGAACGCTTTTTACAAAAGCTTTCTGCGCGACGGCCTCGGCTGGCTGCGCTCCGGCGGGCCGCGGGTGCATCTCGCGGCCTTTGGCAAACATCCCGGCTGGGATGACCACATGGACGACCTCGGTCTCGAAACCCCCAGCCTCGTTACGTTCAAGCGCCTCCTTTACCTCGAAGGCATCGCCGGCAATCTCGCCACTGGCGCCTGGGAGCAACTCGACGATGCCGCGCGCCTGCGGGGTTTCAACCACCTTTTCCGCTGGCAGCGCGGAGACCAATTCCTACTCGGCCGCATCTGGTCCTCGCGCGATGGCAAAGGCCGCGCGCACTTTCCGATGATCCTCTGCGCCCACATCCTGAGCCCGCCCGCACCCACAACGGAGCAGATCGGTAACGTTCTCCAAACCCTGCACCACCAATGCGCCGACACCGCTCAGGCTGAGGTCGTGCGGCAGCTTGTGGCCCAGGCCCTCGGTGATCTGCGCCACACCGCCGCCGCACCCGACGAGCGCCCCGGAAGCCCGCCCGCACCGGCGGACCTCGGCGACCTGCCCGAACTGGCCAGTTTTCACCGCGGCGATTTCCGTCCGCGCACCAATCCCCCCGCCCAGGTCGCGCGCATCTCTGTGCTCCCCGAGGCTCCCCATCGAGGCTTGGAATTCTGGCAGGCAGCCCTGCGCGAGCGGCTCGATCCAGAAGCGCCCGTGCTCCTGCTCGCGCCCCTTTCGCCGGGCGTGGGATGGATTGATGTCATTGTGGGCGAGCCGGCTCCCAGCGATTTCTTCTGTCTTCGCGCCTCCAGCCTGCCCGACAACGAACCATCGATTCAGTAACGACAATCCTAATCAACACACCACCCGATGAAAATCCACGTTCAGATCGTCGCCGCACTTCACATCGCCATGGGCGCGCTTGCCCTTCTCGGCGCAATCGCCGTCTTCGCCTTTCTGGGCATGGCGGGCGGCATAGTCATCTCCCAGAGCGAGCGTGAAGCGGCTGGCATTCTCGGCATCGTGGCTGTTGCGCTAGGCGGTTTTCTGGCGGTCCTTGCACTGCCCGGCATCATCGGTGGCTGGGCATTACTCGCGGGGCGCGCCTGGGGTCGCCCATTCGTCTTGGTGCTTGGTGCCCTCCACCTTCTCAACCTTCCCTTCGGCACGGCCCTCGGGATTTACACATTTTGGGCGTTGCTCCACGATCCGCTACCTCACTCACTTAACACCACGGCTCAACCAAGGGCCTGACAACGCACCGAGCGAATAGCACGCTCGCCCGCGCCGGCAGTGGGCGGTCTGGCACTGGCCCGGGCACGCCGCCGCGGAACGCTGGTGACACCCACCGACCGTCGTCATGCGACCCAAGGGGGTTGTGGCAGTGGTCCGCCCGCCGCTAAGCCAGCCGCCAGCGGGCCTGGCGCAGCACGGCTTTGTCGCTGCCTTTTGGCAATTCATACCAAACCGTGAGCAGCGCGCCGTCGGCCTGCTCGACGGTGCTGGGATAGCCGAGGTCGCCGGACGCGCCGTCTTGCGAGAGCGGCAGCGGCTCACTCCAAGTCCGGCCGCTATCTTCGCTGAGGCGGGCTTGATTGCCGAAGGGCGACCGGCGGTGGCCGTAGGTCATGAGCAGGCGGCCATCGCGCAGACGCAGCAGGTGCGAGGGGTGGCCCCACACGCCGATGGTGTGAGGCTCGCTCCACGTTTTGCCGCCGTCGGCGGATTCGGTTTGCAGGGTCTCGTTGTTGTTCGCTTTGTTCTCCTTGCGAATCTGCACGACGAGGCGGCCGTCGCCGGCTTCGGCGGCGTGCAGTTCGTGGTAATCCTTGATCAGATCATCGCCGGGGCGCGCCGGGATTTCCGCGAGCCAGCGCCAGGTCAGCCCGTCGTTGAGGGATTCGCACACGCCGATGCGGTGGCCCCCGGTCCAGAGTTCCTTGCCGGCGTAGAGCAGGCGGCCGTCGCGAAGCTGGATGGGGCCGTGCGGGCTGTTGACGATGGTGGGCAGGCGCGTGGACCACGTCCTGCCGCCATCGGTGGAGCGGATTAGCCATTGGCCGAGTTCCGCTTTGCGCCCGGCATCGTCGAGGCGCGCGTGCGCCGCCTTCCAGCGGGCGATTTTTTCCGCCGGCCACGTCCCGCCGGCGAGTTGCCCCGCCAGCGCCGGTTCGTAGGCGAGCGAGGTGAAGGTGGTGACGAGCAGTGTCCCCTTGGCGGTTTCGAGGACGCCGGAGTCGCGGTCATCAAGCGCGCTGTCGAGGAGCACGCGCGGATGGGTCCACGTTTCGCCCTGGTCGCGAGAAGTCATGGTGACGACCTGCCCGAACGGGCACACATGCGACTCGCGTCCGCCGGACCATGCGACCCACAACTCGCCATCCGCGCGCCGGGCGACGGTGGGCCAGCCGTTGTAATACTCGGGCTGAGGGCTGATTACGCGGGTGTCGAGCAGCGCAAAGCCCGGTGCCGTGGCACGAGCGGGCGGAAGGCGCAAAGCGGCGAGACCGGCGGCTGCGGCGAGGCCGTCGCGAATGAAACGGCGGCGGGAAGCGGGAGGCTTGGACATCACGGAAGGTTCGGGGGCCGGAGGAGGAATGGCTGCCCTTCTAGGATTTAAACCTGAGGCAAATCAATCAAAACAGAGGCTTCCTGGGCGGTGGACGCAACTCGTCTCGTTTCTCGAAGTGCGTTCGGCGGCGGTTTCCAGGGCAGTTTTTGCGTAATCGCAGCCGGCTGCGAAAAAAAAGGCGAGCACCGACGAGTGGGGAGGTATCGCCCGGAGGCGTCCCGCAGTGTCGGCGCTCGAAAGTGGTGAAGGCGCGGAGTCTTTGTTTGGTCACATGGAGCTTGGAAGCTCTGCGCCTTCGCCCATTCATCGCAGGCCGACGTTGGGCTGGATGCCTGGGCGGTCCCGCGCATTGCAACGTCCGATCATTGCCGCCTTCAGAACGCGGCCTCCGTGTTTTATTCCGGCGTCGCCAAGACTAGCGGCGGATGCTCGACCGACCCGCCTAATAGACGATCCGCGGCTGCGAAGATGTCCTTCAAGGGAAGGCCTTTTTGCGAAAACTCCGTCGGCCCATCGCCCATCGCCACGCACCGCAGGCCGGAAGGAATGGGCAGGCTGGTGAACAGAATGATCGGACGGAAGCGCAGTCAGGGTTCCGAGCGCAGGAGTTGCGCCACCTGGATGCCGGTCTGACCGGGCATATTCACGTCCAGGAAGATGAGATCGGGCCGAAAAGCACGGGCGGTCTCAATGGCGTGAGCGGGGTTACTTCCCACCATCACAGTGTAGCGGCCCACGACCCCAAACAGGCGCGTGATGAGGTCTCCGATGCAGGGATCGTCATCAATCGAGAGGATGCGCTGCTTTAGTTTTTCCGCCACCCGGTTAGATCAAGCATCGGGTGTGCCCACGAGGAACAGCCCCTGGCCTTCGGATTGATTTCGCTGCGGCATCGTGCTCGGTGAGTGGCTGCCCTGGCCTCCGCCTCGACAGCCACTAACCCTAGACTTCCAACCAAAACGACCGGTAGAACTGGGGCAGGTTGGAGATCATTACACACCGCCAAAGAGGGAAGCCTCGCCCGATTGGGATGTGACGCTCTTTTCTCTTTGCGCGGACAACGGCGCTCAAGGATCCGCTCGACACCAACACTTGGAGCTTTGCAAGATTAGCGCGGCCTGAGTATTCACGCCCACGGTCATTTCCTGATCCTTCAATGCACGACAAAAACGAAGTGCGGTCGCCGTGGATTCCCCACTTGC
>JBBQCM010000143.1:0-15789 GCA_038318725.1 Chthoniobacterales bacterium | reverse complement strand
GGCGACGATGTGGTGGGCAAGCATCTGGGCGGCGCCGGTCTTCTCCATGGCGGTGCCAAAGGCGGTCATGCCGCCGATGAGGATGAGGAGCCGGAGGTCGATGGCGGCGTGGGCTTTTTCGATGCTGATGGCGCCGCAGAGGACGGAGAAGATGGCGGCGGCGAGGAAGGAGACGGAGAGGGGGAGCCAGCCGAGGGCGCCGACGAGGATGGCGGTGGCAAAAGCACCGGCGACATAGAGGCCGTGGGTGAGCTGGGCGCCGGGCCGGGCGTGTTCGTCGAGGATGACCATGCCGGTGGTTTCGCGAAGGAACCCGAGGTTTTTTTCGTCGCCTTCGAGGAGGAGGACGTCGCCGAGGCGGAGGCGGAGCTCGCCGATCTTGTCGCGCAGGGCCTGGCCGTGGCGATGGATGGCGAGGACGGTGAGGCCGGTGCGGCGGCGGAAGTCGGCGCGCTGCAGGGTGCGGCCGATGAGGGGGGCTTGGGGGCCGAGAAGGACTTCGACGATGCGGGTGTTTTTGTGGCGTTCGCCGAGCTGGGCGAGGGCGAGGGTGGCCTTGATCTCGATGCCTTCGATGGTGCGGACCTTCATGAGATTATCGACTTTTCCCTCGACGAGGAGGGTATCGGCCTCGGCGATGCGGACGTCGTGGCTGGGGTCGAGTTCCTGCTCTCCGCGGATGACTTTAAGGATGCGGAAATCGAGCGCGGTGAGGTCCCAGGCAAAGCAGGATTGGCCGATGAGCGGGGAGTTCGGAAGGATGACGATTTCGCTCAGGTATTCGCGCATGGCGTAGCCGGAGCTGCCGCCCGGTACGGCGTGGTGCGTGGGGAGAAAGCGGTAGCCGATGAGGGCCATGTAGAGTCCGCCGACGAGGACGATGATGAGGCCGATGGGGGTGATCTCGAAGAAGCCGAGGGGCTGGAGCCCGGAGCGAATGAGGTAGCCATTGACGGCGACATTCGTGGAGGTGCCGATGAGGGTGCAGGTGCCGCCGAGCATGGAGGCAAAGGCGAGCGGCATGAGGAGCCGCGACGGGCTGATCTTGGCGGTGCGGGCGAGGCCGATGACGGGGGGCACGAGCATCGCGGTGACGGTCGTGTTGTTCATGAAAGCGGAGATGCCGCCGGAGACGCCCATGATTAAAAGCAGGAGCCGTCGGGTGCCGCCGGCGGCGAGGTGGGAGATGCGCGCGCCGAGGCGGTCGAGCAGGCCGGTTTCCTGCAAAGCGCCGCTGATGACGAAGATGGCGCCGAGGATGATGATGATCTCGTTGCTAAAGCCCTCGAAGGCTTCGACGGGAGTGAGGATGCCGGCGCCGACGAGGATGCAGAGGAGGATGAGGGTGATGATGTCAACAGAGAGCTTCTCGGTGGCGAAGAGGATGATCGCGACGAGGAGGAGTCCGAGGACGAGGGCAATTTGCATGACGGGCGCGGGAGCCTATGCGGCGGGCAGGGATCATGGCGAGATCGCGTCGGGTGCCGATTCCGGCTCGATCAATCTTGGCGGGACTGGCGTGGGGGCGGTTTCGCGTTACGGTGCGGGTCCATGTTTCCCTCGCTCGCTCTCCGCATTCTCCGCACGACTGATCCGCGGCTCCTGGCGAAGTTTGCCTGGAATTTTGGGGTGAAGGGGATGCTCTCGGTGGAGCGCTTCAAGCGGCGGATCAAGCGTGGCGAATACTTTCCGCCGTTCCTTTACCTCTCGATCCTGAACTCGTGCAATCTGCGCTGCCAGGGGTGCTGGGTGGACGTCGAGGCGGAGCGCACACAAATCGACCTGGAGACGCTGAGCCGGACGATCAACGACGCGAAGGCGCACGGGAACGCGTTCTTCGGCATCCTCGGCGGGGAGCCATTCATGCACCCGGAGCTACTCGATCTGCTCGCGGCGCATCCGGACGCGTATTTCCAGGTGTTCACGAATGGGCAGTTCATCACCGACAAGATCGCGAAGAAGCTGCGGCAGGTGGGCAATGCGACGCCGCTCATTTCGATCGAAGGGCGCGAGATCGTGAGCGATGAGCGGCGTGGGAAAAAGGAGGTGTTCGCGCGGACCTTGCGCGGGCTGGAGGCGTGTTTGCGCGAGAAGATTCTGACCGGCGTGGCGACGAGCGTTTGCCAGACGAATATCGACGACCTCTGCACGGAATCGTGGCTGCGCGAGCTGATCGCGCGGGGCGTGCATTACTGCTGGTTTCACACCTACCGCCCCGTCGGGCCGAAGATGAATCCGCAGCTCGCGCTCACGCCCGCGCAGCTTGTGCGGGTGCGGCGTTTCGTCGTCGAGATGCGCGCGAAGGTGCCGATCGCCATCATCGACGCCTACTACGACGGCGAGGGCAAGGCGCTCTGCCCGATGAGCAACGGCATCTCGCATCACGTCAATCCGCGCGGCGACATCGAACCGTGCCCGATCATCCAGTTTGCGACGGAAAACATCCGCGACGAGCGCGGCGTCTTTGCGACGATGCGCGACAGCACTTTTCTCAAAGACTTCCGCGAACTCAGCGCGCAGCACACCCGCGGCTGTGTCGTCTTGGAGCGACCGGACTTGGTGAAAGAACTCGTGATCAAACACAACGCCCGCGACACCACCATGCGCGGCACCGCGATGGCCGAACTCGAAGCGATGGAGCCCCGTTTTTCCCAGTGGCTCCCCGGCGAGGAAATCCCCGAGCAGCACTGGATGTATCGCTGGTCGAAAAAGTATTGGTTCAACGACTTCGGCGCCTACGCGAACGTCGCCCACGACGCCGAGGCGAAGGCCCGGGCGCTGCAAGCGAAGCTCGTGGAGGTGTAGGGGCGGCCTTTTTCACTCCACCGCGAAGAGCGCGACGGGCGCGGCCATGCCGCGGATGGGATGCGCACCGAGGTCGCGCAGCGCCGCGGGTTCGCGCAGGAGTTCGCGGGTGGTGGCGGTGACGAGGAGCGGTTCGCCGAGCTGTTTGGTGAGGCTTTCAACGCGGGAGGCGAGGTTCACGGTGCTGCCGATGGCAGTGTACTCCAGCCGCTCGGGCGAGCCGATGCTGCCGACGACGACCGGCCCGCTGTGCAGGCCGATGCCGATCCCGACGGCGAGCTGGCCGCGCGCGATGGCGACGTTATTGAGCGTGACCAGTGCGGCCTGGATCGCCCGCGCGGCGCGCAGCGCACTGTCCGCGTGGCCGGGCACTCCGCCCACACCGAAGAGCGCCATGAAACCATCGCCGAGGAATTTGTTGATCATCCCCGCGTGCTGCGTTTCGACGACGTGGACCATCGCGCCGAGAAACTCATTCAAGCCGGCGACCACCTCCTGCGGCGGCAGCCCGGCGCTGCGCGCGGTAAAGCCGCGGATATCGACAAACATCACCGTGATCACTTCCTCCGTGCCGCTCAGCCCCGGATCGCGCGAAAGGATTTGCTCCGCCGCCTGCCGCCCGACGTGCAGGCCGAAAGTGCGGCGCAGGCGCTCCTTTTCGCGCAGCTCCACGATCATGTGGTTGAACTCGCCGATGAGCAGGCCGAACTCGTCCGCGCGCCGCAGCGGCACTTCGACATCGAGCCGCCCCTCGGCCACAGCCTGCGCGGCGAGGCGGAGATGTTCGATCGGCTGCGAAACGAGACGGCTGATGAGGATTGCTGTCGCCAGCCCAAAGGCGATGCCCACTGTGCCGACGAACGCGGCGAACCACGGCGTCATCCCCGGCGAGGCCGGCGCAAAGCTCAGCAGCAGCAGCGAGCCAATCGGACAGATGCCCGCCGAGATCGCCCACATGATGCCGCGCGCCCGCAGCGATACGGCGAAAACTCCCGGCATCCGATCCGCCCGCGCATCCCGGAAGAACACCGGATAGAGTCCCCAGTGGCTCGCAAGCTCGATAAGAAAAAAGCTGTGCGTCACCGCGATGAACGCCGCGACGAGAAACGACGTGGGCAAATGCCAAAGCAATTGCGACCCGAGCCCCGCGCTCGTGGTGCCGAGCGCGATGAGGAAAACCGGGATGCACAGCAGCCAAGCCACGCCCGAGACGAGCGCCCCGCGCCACGGCAGATGAATGAGCCGCCGGCGCGCGCAGGTGAGTTCGTCGCTTTCCACTACTGCGCCCGCGCAGAGCTGGCGAAAGGGCAGTCGCAATTGGAACACCACCCGCAGCCACCAGCCGACCGCGAGCGGATAGATGAGCAGGTTGTAACCAATGACGGTGTGCGCGAAGCGCTGCGCCATTTCCGGTGTGCGCAGGAGCGGCGCGATGACCGTGGCGTTGTAAAAAATGTTAAAGATGCTGCCGAGGATCTGCGGCACCACTGGCGCGAGCACGACGACCAGAATGGCGCGGCTGCGGCACTTCCGCTCGCGCTCGGTATCCGTCAGCGCAGCGTCCATGGCCGGTAGTAATCGAGCAGGATGAGCTGGCCGGGAATCCTGCCCGCGGCAGAGGCCCGCAGCACCCCCGGGAAATTCGTGAGCGGTCCGAAGGAAAATCCGCGTGCGAGCGGACGGAAGAAATCGTCCTGATGGCTCGGCAGCAAATAGCGCGGGCGGAGCGCGCGGACGAGCGACGGGAGACGGCGGCGGCTGTCGCCCAGCGCCACGCCGATGATCGCGAGGTCCACGGGTGCGACGTCCGCAGGCGGCAGCTCCGCGCCGGGCATCCCGCCGGAGTCGATGTAAATGCGCCGGCCATTCGCCTCGATGAGGAAGGCGAGCGGCTCACCCATCACCCAATCAGCCGGACGCCGTGGCCGCGGAGTGGGCGCAGTTTTCTCGCCGGGAAAGAGAGTGTTCCCGAGCAGCCGATCGTGCTCCGCGCCGAGCACGCGCACTTTCCACGGGCCGAGCTGCAGTACCATTCCCGGAGCGACTGCCGCGCAGCGCATCGGCGCAAGGCCGTGCGAAGCGACAAGATTCACCGCGCTCGCGGAACCGACCAGCCGCGCGCCCGTGGCGCACATGATCTCCGGCGCATCGAGGAGATGGTCGAGATGGCCGTGCGTAGCGAGGAGTGCATCGATCCGGCGCGGCAGCGGTGCCAGCCCGTCGGCGACCAGCTCCGAGTCGGAGGAGATCGGCGCATTCCACACAACATCCCAGAGCGGCACGCGCGTGAAATAGGGATCGACGAGCAACGCCCGCCCGCCGGTTTCGAGCAGATAGCCGTTCGTGCCGAGATAGGTGATGCGGATGCCGCCCGTTTTCCGCACGCCACCGCCATCCGCGACGACCAGTTCGCGCCACTGGTCGAGCCCGCCCGCCAGCGCATGCCCGGCGGGGTAAAGCAGCACCGTGCCGAAAAGAACGGCGCGCAGTTTTCTCCACATGCCTCCCGCTTATGGGAAAACGTCCGGCACTGCAACCAAGGGCGGTGCGCGCAAACCCAAACCGGCCATCATCCTGAACGCAGCGGCGGGAGGCTTTGCGACCGTCGCGGAGTGAAGGATCGCTGACAGAAACGCGAGCGGAGGCGGCGGGAGGGATGCGTCCACATCTCACCAGACCGCCTGCGCCCTTTACAGTCAGGATTGCGCCCGCCTGCGCCCACGCGCTGTCTCGCGGACTCGGCTCTTCACTCCGCCTTTGTCGCAAAGCCTCCAAAGGCTCCGTTCAGAACGACGGCAATTTTTTACGAGCCCACCACCGGGCCGCCCGTAGCGCGTTCGCTATGACGCAAAGTTCCGTTGGCGCGCTTGGCCGCTTGCGCTAAAGTGCGCGCCCTTTCCTGCCAGCCATGAAACCGAGCGTCATCATCTATCTCGACAACAACGCGACCACCCGGGTGGACCCCGCCGTCGTCGAGGAGATGCTGCCGTTTCTCACCGAGCAGTATGGCAATCCGTCGAGCGGCTACCGCTTCGGGCAGCAGGTGGGGAAAGCGCTGGATCTCGCGCGGGAGCGGGTCGCGGGGCTGGTCGGGGGCGAGCCATCGGAGATCGTCTTCACGAGTTGCGGCACGGAATCGACGAACGCGGCGATCAATTCCGCGCTGCTCATGGATCGGGATCGGCAGCACATTGTGACCACGCGGGTGGAGCATTCGGCGACGCTTAAGCACTGCGAAACGCTGGCGAAGCGCGGGCACGAAATCACCTGGCTGGGCGTAAACGAACGCGGCCAGATCGACCTCGCGGAGCTGGAGCGCGCGGTGCGCCCGGACACAGCGCTGGTCACGGTGATGTGGGCGAACAACGAAACCGGCGTGCTCTTTCCCATCCAGGAGATCGCCGAAGTCGTGCGGAAAAAGGGCGCGCTTTTTCACACCGACGCGGTGCAGGCGGTCGGCAAAATCCCGCTCGCGCTGCGCGAGTCGAAGATCAACTTCCTCTCCCTTTCCGGTCACAAGCTGCACTGCCCGAAAGGCGTCGGCGTGCTGTATGTGAACCGGCGGACGAAGTTTGCGCCGTATCTGATCGGCGGTGGGCAGGAGAACGGCAAACGCGCCGGGACGCAGAACGTGGCGGGCATCGTGGCGCTCGGCAAAGGGTGCGAAATCGCGGGGCAGTTCATGGAGCACGAGACGACGACCGTGCGCGGCTTGCGCGATGCGTTTGAGAACGGCGTGCTCGCGCGCATCGAAGGTGCGCGGGTCAATGGCGACTGCGAGCACCGGCTGCCGAACACGTCGAACCTCGTTTTCGAGGGCATCGACTCCGAAGGCGCGCTGATGCTCCTCGATCAAAACCACATCTGCTGTTCCAGCGGCTCCGCCTGCACCACGGGTTCGGTGCATGCCTCGCATGTGCTGAAGGCGATGGGGTTTTCCGACGAACGCGCCCGCGCCAGCCTGCGGTTTTCGTTCAGCCGCTTCAACACGGTCGGCGAGGTGGAAAATACGCTGGAGATTCTGCCGAAGGTCATCGGCAAACTCCGCCGCGTCGCCGTGGCGGCATAGCGCCGCGCGTCGTCCGCATTTTTCCGGCCTCATCCGCCGCGGCCTGTGCTAGCCTGCCAGCGGCTTTTCTTTCGCGATGAAAACTGTCTGTCCAAATTGCGAGCAAACGATCGAACGGAACTGGGTGCCCGGACAGAACATTCCGTGTCCGGTGTGCGGACACGTCTTCAGAATTCCGCGCCACGAATCCGCGTCCGTGCGCCCGGCAGGATCGTGGTTGCTCCCGAAACGCGGTCCGGCGATGCCCGTTGGCGGATGGTTGACCCTCCTCGCGCTGGGCGCGGGCGGAGTGCTTTTTTTCCGCCCGGAATTGACGACCTGGCTCCGGCCTTCGCCACGTCCGCTGACTGCCCCCACGCCGACCACACGCGCCGAGGCCCTTGCTCCGCGGGCGCAAGCGACAGTCGTGGCACCCGAGTCGATCATTCTGCCGCCCCCTGCACCGACAGAACCGACGAGCACACTCGCGCCGGTGCCCACCCCTGCGACGACGCGCCGTGAATTGGCATCGCCGGAGATGTGGAAAAGGCCGAGCCTGGAGCCGCCGCCGGCGGCGATCACGCGCGTGGACGTGACACCCGGCCGAACAGTCATCGCGCGGCCCGCTGCGCTGACGACCGACAAGCGCAGGAAATCTCAGGTTCCAGCCGGTGTCCGAACGCTGGAAAAATCCCCACCCGGGGTGCCGGAAAAACCTGCGGGAAAGCGCGTGAGATAACGGTGCTCGGGGCCGAATCAGGCCGGCTCTTTCGGCAGCGGAAAGACCCACTTGTGGTAGAGGAAGAATTTTAGTCCCGCGAGGAAGAACTGGGTGGCGACGATGTCGAGATCGAGCGGGAATTTTCCGACGCTGAAGGACATGTGGAAGTTGAAATATTTGAGCGCGGCGAGAGTCGCCGAGGAGAGCGACCACATGCAGATGACGGCGGTGAGGTAGCGGCGCAGGGCGTCGCGTTTGCGGGAGTCGGTGCGGAAATTGATGAAGTAATTCCAGACAAAGAAAAACGAGGCGCTGACGGCCATGCTGCAGGCGGCTTTCTGGATGATCGAAAGCTCGGTGTTGGCCGTCAGCCATTTGAAAGGCGTGGCGATGAGCAGGTAATTCACTGACGCGCCGGCGAGGAACCAGAAGAAGCGGGCGCGTGCTTTCTGACGGCGCTTCGGAGGCTCGCAATCGGAGAGATCTTTCATCCGCATGTCCTTACGGAGAAGCCGCGCGGGCAACAAACAGAAATGCCGGTTGCGGATTGCAGCCGGCTCATCGAAAAACCTGCCGCTCATGTCCGCTCCTTCTACCAGTCCAGTCCTCCGGGTCGCCATCACGGCGCTGGGCGTGGTCAATCCGCTCGGGGCGGACGTGGCGGAAACGGCGCGCGCGCTCCGCGAAGGGCGCGATGGCGTGACGGCGATCACGGCTTTTGACGTCGGCAAGACGCGGTGCAAGACGGCTGGGCAGGTGGTGAACCCGCCGCATGAGGGGGACCGGAAAGAGCGTCGGCTGCATCGGGCGAGTCACATGATGATGGCGGCGGCGCGCGAGGTGCGGGCGCAGGATGCGGGGTTCGTGCCGGAGCTTTGCGTGGTCGGGACGACGAGCGGTGGGATGAGTTACGGAGAGCAGTTTTTCCGCGCGCAGGTGGCGAAAGCGAGGCCGCGGGAGCGCGCGGTGTGGCTGGCGAACTACCTGCCGCAGAAGGCCGTGCTCGATGCGCTGGAGGCGTGCGGGTGGGCGTGTCCGAGCCAGATCATCGCCAATGCCTGCGCGTCGGGGACGAATGCGGTGGGTCACGCGTTTCAGTTGATCCGCGCCGGGCTGCATCGACGCGTGCTGTGCGGCGGCTACGATGCGCTTTCAGAGATGGTCTTCGTGGGCTTCGATGCGCTCCAGGCATCGACGCCGGAGAAGATCCGCCCTTTCGACGTGCGCCGCACCGGCCTCGTACTCGGTGAGGGCGCGGCGGTTTTGGCGCTGGAGGAAATGGAGTCGGCGAAGGCGCGCGGCGCGCAAATTCTGGCGGAGGTCACGGGCTACGGCATCTCGACGGACAATCATCACCTCACGCAGCCGAATCCCAGCGGCATCGGCCCGCGGCAGGCCATGGAGCGGGCTCTGGCCGATGCACGGCGCACGCCGGGCGAGGTCGATTACATCAACGCTCACGGCACGGCCACGGCCTTCAACGACGCCACCGAAGGCGCGGCCATCGCCCAGCTTTTCGGGGACCGCGTGCCGGTCAGTTCCACGAAGTCGATGATGGGTCACGCACTCGGCGCGGCGGGCGCGATCGAGGCGGTGTTTTCGGTGCTCGCGCTGCGAGGGCAATTCCTGCCACCAAATATCAATTATATCGAGCCCGACCCGGCGTGGACGCTGAACATTGTCGCCAATGAAGCCCGCGCCGCGCGGGTGCGTTGTGTGGTGTCGAATTCGTTCGGCTTCGGGGGAACGAATGCATCGGTTGTTTTGGAAAGGGGTGAATGGTGAGCGCGCACATCGCCGGCCAGGGCTGGGTCACGCCGTTGGGGACAGGCTTGGAGGGAGTGTTCGTACGGATCACGAACGGCGATGTCGCCGAGATAAAATCCGTCGCGCATCCCGAAACGGGGCGGCTGCATTCCTATTTTCCCGTGCCGATGAAATCCGTCGAGGTGCTCGGGAGGAATCCGCGGCTTCGGCGCTCCAGCGCGATCTCGTATTTCGCGGTGGCGGCGGGATTGGCGGCCTTGGAAAATGCTGGTCTGCAAATGACGCCGGAGGTCTCTGGACGTACCGCGGTGGTCTTCGCGATCAGCAATGGCGGCGTCATTTACACGCGGAAGTTTTACGATCAGATCGTGAGGCAGGGTGCAAATGCAGCGAGCCCGCTGCTTTTTCCAGAGACGGTCTATAATGCGCCGGCCAGTCATCTTGCGGCGTTGCTCGGCATCAACGGCGCGAGCTACACCCTGGTCGGCGACTCGTCGGTCGGACTCGCGGCGCTGCACTTCGGCGCGCAGCTTTTGGAACTCGGCGGGATTGATCAGTGCGTGGTCGTGGGTGCGGAGGAGTGCGACTGGATTCTTTGCGAAGCCTACGCCGACTGGCGGCTGGCGCGCACGCCGCTGGCGGAAGGCGCGGCGGCGGTAGTGCTGCAGCGCGAGGGGAAGTGGACGCTACATACGCATCCGGGCGTGCCGTTTTTTCGGCGCACCGAAGCGGCCGCGGCTTTGGATCGCGCGGTCAGTGAAGTGGGCGCGAGCGCGGCCACGGGTTTTGTGGCGGCGAGTGCGAACGGCACGTTTGTCGATGCGCTGGAAAGTGCGGTGCTCGCGCGGCATTGCCCGGCGGCTCCGGTCCTGCGGACCAAGACGGCGCTGGGCGAAGCGCCGGGCGCGGGCGCGCTTTGCCAGGTGGTCGCGGCGGCGCTTTCCGGGAGCGCGGACGCGCTCGTTTCCGTGCTCGGTTTCAACCAGCAGGCCGCTGCGGTTCGGCTCACGCTGAGGCGGTGATTATTTCTTCGCGGGCACGACGAGGATCGGCACGCGCGCTTTGTGGCGCACGGTTTCGATGGTGCTGCCGTGGATGATGTCGCCGACGAGCCGGTGCCCGTGAGAGGCGAAGGCGATGAGGTCGCAGCTTTCCATCTCGACGAGCTTGAGGATTTGATTTGGCGGGCTGCCGAGGGCGAGGCGGGTGGTGACGGTCAGGCCCGTTTCGGTGCGGAGGCGGGCGGCGGTGTCTTCGAGGTAGCGCCAGTCTGCGGTCATTTCCTCGGATTCGGCGAGATTGAGCTGGTCGAAATTGCGGGCGACCCAGCCGTCGGCGACGTGCAGGAGGAGCAGTTCGGCTTTGACCAAAACGGCGAGCCGCGCGATATGCGGGAGCAGTTCCTGATCGTAGGGCGTGGTGTCGAGGGCGACGAGGATTTTGCGATACATGACGGTGGGTTTTTAGAAGCCGAGCGTGTCCTGCCACGATTGCGGGGCGAAGAAATCGAAGAGGAGTTTGACGTTCAAGACGACGATGATCGCTGCGGAGGTCCAGGCGAGGATCTTGATCCAGAGCGGGTTGGCGAAGGGGCCCATCTTGGTGCGGTCGCCGGTGAAGAGGAGCAGCGGGATGACGGCGAAGCCGAGCTGCATGCTCAGGATGACCTGGCTCCAGATGAGCAAGTCGGTCGTTTTCCCCTCGCCAAAATACCCGATGACGCAGACTGCCGGGACCACCGCGATGGCGCGGGTGATGAGCCGGCGCAGCCACGGGGCAAGCCGGATGCGGAGGAAACCTTCCATGACGATTTGACCCGCGAGCGTGCCGGTGAGGGTGGAGTTTTGCCCGCTGGCGAGGAGCGCGAGCGCGAAGAGCGTGCTGGCGACGCCGACGCCGAGCGTGGGGCTGAGGAGCTGGTAGGCATCCTGGATGGACGCCACTTCCTGGTTGCCGGTCCAGTGAAACGCGGCGGCGGCGAGAATGAGGATGCCGCCGTTGATGAAGAGCGCGAACATCAGCGCGAAGGTCGAGTCGATGCTGGCGAACTTGATGGCCTCGGTCTTGCCGGCGGGCGTGCGCTCGAAGTTGCGCGTCTGCACGATCGAGCTGTGGAGGTAGAGATTATGCGGCATGACGGTCGCGCCGAGGATGCCGATGCCGACGAAGAGCATCTCCTTGTTCTTCAAAATCTCCGCCGACGGAATGAAGCCGAGGGCGATGCCTCCGAGGTCGGGTTTCGCGAAAATCAGCTCGGCGAGAAAGCAGCCGCCAATCGTGACGATGACGGCGATGACGAGTGCCTCGACGTAGCGGAAGCCTTTGTTTTGCAGGAAAAGAACGATGAGCACGTCGAGCACCGTGATGATGCAGCCCCAGACGAGCGGGATGCCGAAAAGGAGTTGCAGGCCGATGGCGGAGCCGACGACTTCCGCCAGATCGCACGCGGCGATGGCGAGTTCGCAAAGCACCCACAGCGCAAAGGCGACGGGCCGGGAATAGTGATCGCGGCAGGCTTGCGCGAGGTCCCGCCCGGTGACGACGCCGAGCTTCACGCAGAGATGCTGAAGCAGGATGGCCATCAGGTTCGAGATGAGGATGACCGAGAGGAGTGTGTAACCGTACTTCGCGCCGCCAGCGAGATCGGTGGCCCAGTTTCCGGGGTCCATGTAGCCCACGGAGACGAGGAAGCCGGGACCGGCGAAGGCGGCGATCTTTTTCCAAAACGACGCGCCGGACGGCACAGGCACGGAGCGGAAGACCTCGGGAAGCGAGTTCCCGCTCTGGCTGCGCCAGCCTTCACTTCCCGGAGGTTCTATTTCCAAATTCGGTGGGTGAGACATAAATAACAGGCGGCAGAAGAACGAGACTTAGAAGCGCATGGAGACGCCGACGAAGGGGTTAAAATCCGGCGCGGCTTTGGTGACGCCCGCGTGAATCCGGTGGAAAAGGCTGTAGCCGGATTTGTCGGGCGCAGGTTCGCGCGCCGGCCGATCGGCGAGCAGAACCGCCGGACTAATGGCCGCCAAGAGGGCGGGCGGGAGTTTTTTCACGGCGGCAGAAAACCACGCCCGGAATCAGCATGCAACACGAAAGTTAGCCTAGACTAAGTTTCTTTTTGTCCCGCATCTTGCGCGCCGCTTGACCTCGCCTCCGCACGGCGGCTATCGCTGTGCCCATGCCGACGGAGCGCCACACTTCCGCTGCGGTCGAGGACTACCTCGAACGCATCCTGGAACTCATCAATACCAAGGGTTACGCCCGCGTGGTGGACATCGCCCAGAGCCTGAAAATTTCGCAGGCCAGCGTGACGAACATGATCCAGCGCCTCGATGCCGAGGGCCTGCTGAAATACGAGAAGTACCGCGGCCTCGCATTGACCACAGCGGGTGAGGCGCTCGCGCTGAACATCACGCGGCGGCATCAATTGCTGACGGATTTTCTCAAACTCCTTGGCCTCGACGACGAGGTCATCTATCACGATGTCGAAGGTATGGAACATCACATCAGCCCTCCGACTCTGCGCGCCATTGAGACGCTGACGCGGCATCTTGAGCGGCAACCGGCCTTGCTGGCCAAGGTCCGAAAGCAAACCCATGAAAATTGAGAAAACGGAATTTGGCGGCTGGGCAAATTGCCTCCGCCTGGCGAACGAACACGCCGAACTCATCATCACGCTCGAGGTCGGGCCGCGCATCATTTCGTACCAGCATCTGCCCGGTGGAAAGAATGTGTTTAAGACCAACACCGAGGAATTGGGCACAAGCGGCGAGAACCATTTCGTCGCCCGCGGCGGGCACCGCATCTGGACCGCGCCGGAGAATGAGCTGACCTACCTGCCGGACAACTCTTCCGTCACCCACGAACTCCTCCCCGACGGCGTGCGCCTCGAAAACCACGCTGGTTCCGTCAAAAAGGAACTCACCATCACCCTTGCTGCCGAGACCTCCTCCGTCACGCTCGCGCACCGGGCGACAAATATTGGCACGGAGCCGGTCGCCCTCGCCACCTGGGGCATCACCGTCATGGAGCCCGGCGGCCTCGAGATCATCCCCCGGCCACCGCTCGGCGAACACCCGCGCGACCTGCTGCCCGACCGCATGCTCGTCCTCTGGCCTTACACCGACACCTCCGACGACCGCTGGCGCTGGGGCCGCGAGTTCATCACCCTGCGCCAGACCCCGCACAGCTCGCCGACCAAGCTCGGCATGCGCCACCGCATGGGCTGGGTCGGCTACTACACCGGCAGCGTGCTCTTCATCAAAACCATCGCCTTCGACCAAAGCGCCACCTACCCCGACTTCGGCTGCAACTTCGAGACCTTCACCGACACCCACATGCTCGAAATCGAAGCCCTCGGCCCCCTCCGCACCCTCGCTCCCGGCGAGAGCACCGGCCACACCGAAGGCTGGCGCCTCTTTGGCTCCATCCCCGAGCCGCATTCCCTCAAAGAATCCGCCCTCGCCGACTGGATCGAGCCATTCATTGCCAAACTCGGCCTGCCCTGAATCCTCCATCCCATGCGCCGCCTCTTTACGCTCCTCCCTCTCATCTTCGCCTTCGCCCTTTTCGGCGGCTGCGCCACGGCCGACCCGCAGGGCGTCTCCCGCCAGGCGCAGACTGCGGCCATCAAAAGTGAAGAGGCCGGCGACTACTTCATCGGACGCCGCTACTACAAGGTGGACTACAAATTCTGGGGCTGGGTGCGCAAACCCGGCCAGCCGTGGAGCGCCGCCGTCATGGTCATGATGAATGAAAACCAGAAACTCGCCCCCGACCGCGAGCTGGGGAAAATCGGCAGCGACAACAACTACGAATACAAACTCTACGGGACCTTCACCGGCCAGCGCGTCTATGAGCCCGCGAGCAACGGCTTCTACCCCGAATTCGTGCTCAAGCGCTACGAACTGCAATCCGTCTCGCCGGGCAGCATCTACAAGTCGCCGGGAGCGACCGACCCCACCCGCCGCGTCATCGTGCATCCGTATTGAGCGACGGAGCGCGAAACTGACGGGGGTCAACTCCTTCACCTCGCAGACCTCAGCCCGGCGCGTCATCCCGAGCGGAGCTCCGAGCGGGCCGAGGAGGAGGATGGCGAATAGTGGGGGCTGGTCGTGGGCGAGAGGTGGGGCGGAACCCAGTCAAGGGATCTCGGCGGTTCGTTACTTGGTCGAACCGCCGGGCTCCCTCGCCTCCGCTGCGCTCCGCTCGGGATTCCGCGCTCTTTTATTGGCCGGTGGGCCGGGGCCTCTGCCTCTGCGTCCCGGAGGGATGACGGAGACAAGCCGGTGGTGGAAGCGAAGCGAGAACCACCTGAAACCGCCCGCCTCGCGGGATGTGCCCTGCCGGGGCGCGGGAAACCGGAGAGGGAGATTCCCGCGCCTCCCTCCGGGGCGCATTCCGCTGGCGGGGCGGGGTCCGGTGGTTTCACCACCGGCTAATCTCCATGCAGCCCTCCGGGCTGCCCGCCCCCCGACACCCCCGCCTGCGAAACAGAACGAGGGGCTAAAATGTGTTCGAGACGGAGTACCAGATGCCGCGGGTGCGATCGACGATGAACTCAATGAGAGGCGGACCTTTTGCCGGAAGGCCGACCAGCAGCGCCGATGAGTCGTTGGATGGAACAAATTCGCTCGGAAGGACGTCTCGGAGTGGGCCAAGGTCGATGGCTCCCGACCGAGTCTCGGTCCACACGACCTCAGGTTGCTTCCGTTTCAGAGCCTCGATTATGGCTTGCGATTCCCCTGGTGGGTAGCGGTATGCGGTAACGGCGGAACCGTCTCCGTGCCATCCGCTGGTGTAACCCGCCTCGAACGCCCGCTGAACTGAAATGGGAAATCCGGCAGATCGCAGATCCGCTGCGTAAGCCGGAGTGACGGATATTTCGCTTGCGGAAGTCGTGATAGCGCCTTGGGAAGGCAGAAAGAAAACGCCTGCGGCGATCACTGCGACACCCAGCGCGCCGAGAACGCACACAGTGACCTTGGCGACTCGGCTCATGGAATTAAATCACACCACTTTCCCCACCAAATCATAGACCTGCGTGCCGGTGATCTCGACGTCGATGAACTGGCCGACGGGGGCCGGGGTGGTGAGGAGGATGCGGCCGTCGATGTCGGGGGCGTCGGCGGCGGCGCGGGCGATGAGGGGTTGATCGACGAGGGCGCGGAGGGTGCGGCCGACCTGGGCTTCGCTGACTTCGCGAGCGATGCGCTGCTGGATTTTCATGGCCTTTTTGTAGCGGGCGGCTTTGACCTTTTGCGGGAGCTGGCCGTCCATTTTGGCGGCGCGGGAGCCTTCCTCCTGGGAGTAGCAGAAGACGCCGAGCCGCTCGAAGCGGGTGCGGCGGATGAAGTCGAGGAGGTATTCAAATTCCTCCTCGGTCTCGCCGGGGAAGCCGACGATGAAGGTGGTGCGGATGGCGATGCCGGGGATGCCGGCGCGGATG
>JBBQCM010000142.1:0-16246 GCA_038318725.1 Chthoniobacterales bacterium | reverse complement strand
TGTTGGCTTTGGCGGGACCGAGGTGGGCTTTCTTTCGTCGGTAAAAGATGCCCAGGCAGGTGTCGGTGCGACTCAGCGCTTGCGCGGCCAGCCGGAAGGCGGTGGCGGCCCGGTTGACGACTTTGCGGCTGCGGCTGCTTAAGACTTTGCCGCCGCTAATCTGGTTGCCGGGGCACAGGCCGAGCCACGAGCAGAACGCCTTTTCATTGCGCCATTTGCTCCTATCCACGCCGATCTCGGAGATGATGGTTAAGACCGTCAGGATGTGCAGTCCGCAGACCTGGCAGAAGTCAACGCCGCAGAGCCGACGCAGGTATTCGCTGAAGTCGATCTTCGGTTCGTTGCGCTGCGGACGGCGCTGCTTCTTCGCCGGGCGGGGCGCGGCGGGCGGCTCCTGCGCCGCGGTGCGCTCCGCCCGAACGGGCGGCCGCTCGGGCGCCGGGGCGCCGCGTTCGGCCAGTTCCCGCAGGACGCCTTCGATCTGCAGGTCGCAGCGCTCGATCTGGCTTTGATAGAAGCGATAGGCTTCCAGGCTTTGACCTAACACAAAGACAGGCTCGGGCCGGTAGTCTCCGGTGAGCGCGGCTTCCATCTCGGCGGGCGTGCTCCGGCGCACCCGGTGGTCGCGCAGCTTAGTGACGAAGGAAGCATTGATGGGTGTGTTGTCGCCGAGGCAGGAGCCGATTAGCAGCCCTGCTCGCGCAACTAATCATGCCGCGTCCAATGCAGCTGTGCATCCGCTCACGGTACACAGCCTGGGCTACCGGCGGGAGGCTTAGCCGAACGGCCGACCGCGCGGCGGCGCGGCTCCGCCGAAGAAGAGCAGCCGCAAGCTGTTCAGCACAACGAGGAGCGTGCTGCCTTCATGGCCGAGGACGCCGAGGGTGAGCGGGATTTTTTCGAGCAGCGCGAGCGTGACGAGCACGGCGATGACACCGAGCGAAATCGTCAGATTCTGCCGGATGATGGCCCGCGCGCGGCGGCTCAGTTCGTAGGCGGCGAGGAAGTTTTCCAGCCGGTCATTCATCAGGACAACCTCGGCCTGCTCGAGCGCGGCGTCGCTGCCACGCGCGCCCATGGCCACACCGACGTGCGCGGCGGCGATGCTCGGCGCATCGTTCACGCCGTCTCCGATCATCGCCGTGCGCTCGCCGCTTTTGGCGAAGCCGTCGATGACGGCGAGCTTCTGCTCGGGTTTGAGTTCCGAGCGCACGTCGTCGAGCCCGAGTTGCGTCTTGAGAAAATCCGCCGCGCTCTGCTTGTCGCCCGTGAGCACGATGCAGCGCAGGCCGCGGTTCTGGAGCTGGCCGATGAGGTCGCGCGACTCGGGCCGCAGATCGTCGCGCAGCAGGATGCGGCCGACGGTCTTGCGGTTCGCCACCCACACTTCCGAGACGCCAAACGCCGTCTCCGGCACCGCAGCGATGGCCGTGTCCGCGCGCCCCTCAAGCACCCACTTGCGGCGCCCGAGTTGCACGGGTTCCCCCCCAATCTTTGCGCGACTGCCCATCCCGGTGACGGCTTCGTACTCCGTCACTTCGAGCGGGGAAAGCTGCTCTCGCTTACCGTAGCGGGTGACGGCGCGGGCCAGCGGATGATTCGAGTGGCGGTCGAGCGAGCAGGCCAGTTGCGCGACCTCGCGCTCGCGGCCCGGCGGAAAACTTTCGACCTTCTCGACGCGCAAATCGCCGGTCGTGAGCGTCCCCGTCTTGTCCATCACCACGATTTTCACCTCGGCGAGCTGCTCGACGGCCGCGCCACCCCGGAAGAGGATGCCGCGCCGGGCTCCCCAGGCGATGGCGGCGAGGATGGCTGACGGAATCGAGAGCACCAGCGCGCACGGCGAGGCGACGACGAGGAGCGTCATCGCGTGGTAAAACGCGCTCACATTTCCCGGCACGGAAACGAACGGGCGATGATCGAGCACCAACCACCAGACGAAAAACATGACGAGCGTCAGCGCGAGCACCGCGTAGGTGTAGCGCGTGCCGAATTTGTCGGTGAAGCGCTGGGCGGGGGCCTTGTTGCGCTGGGCGTTTTGGATGAGGTGGATGATCTTCTGCAAGGCGCTTTCCTGCGCCGGGCGGGTGACGACGGCTTCGACGACACCCCACAGATTCAGCGTGCCTGAGAGCAGCCCGTCGCCCACCCGCTTTTCCACCGGCACAGCCTCGCCGGTGAGATTCGACTCATCCGCCGCCGTCTCGCCTTTGGCGATCTCGGCATCCACGGGAAACTGCTCGCCCGGCTTGATCCGCAAGCGCATCCCCGCCTGCAGCCCGGCGACGGGCACGACGCGCTCCGCCCCCGCCGAATCGAGCACCGTGGCTGATTTCGGAGCGGAGTTGATGAGCGAGCTGATCTCCTTTTGCGTCCGCTCCATGGCGTAGTGCTCCAGCGCGCCGGAGAGCGAAAAGAGGAAGAGCAACGCCGAACCCTCGGCCCAATCGCCGATCGCCGCCGCGCCCGCCGCGACGGCGACCATGAGGAAATGCACGTCGATCACGCGCACTTGCACGCGCTCCCAGACCTCCTGGACCGTGAACCACGCGCCCGAGAGATACGCGGCCACGAACAAACCCACCGACAGACCTTCGTGCGCTCCCGTCAGCCACCAGCCCGCGAGACCGAAGACCAGGCTGAGTGCGCTGGCCACGAGCTGCATCTTCCACTCGCCTTCATCATCGTGGTCGTGCCTGGGCGGGTGCAGGTCGGCCGCGCGCGCGGCCATGCCCGGGAGCCGGCTCCGGCGCGGCCCGTGATCGTGATCGTGATTTTCTGGCCCGGCGTGCAAGTGCATAAATCAGCGGCTTGCTTCGCATCCCGGTGGCGATTTGTCATCCGGCGAAGTGGCGTGGCGCAATTTCCGCGTCGCCTTCCGCAGCCGGCGTGTGGTTCTTTACGCGCTGCCTTTGAGAAACCTTTTGTCGTGATCATCTACTTCGTCGAAACCGAACCGGAAGAGCAGGAACTCTACACCGACGGGCTGAGCGCCCACGATGTCCGCTTCGTGCCCACGCTGGCCGAGGTCGGCGACGACGGGGAAATCCTCGCCCCTTTCATCAACGCGAAAGTCACCGCCGACTTCCTCGCCGCGCATCCCCGGCTGCGTCTGATCGCGACCCGCTCCACGGCCACCGACCACGTTGATCTCCCCGCTTGCCAGGCGCACGGCGTGGCCGTGGCCCATGTGCCGTTTCACGCCGAGAAGACCGTCGCCGAACACACCTTCGCGCTGCTCCTGGCGCTTTCCCGCCGGCTGCGTGAAGTCATGCTGGCACCAAAAGGCGGGCGTTTTTCCTACGAGGCCACGCGCGGCTTCGAACTGGCGGGAAAGACCCTCGGCATCATCGGCATGGGCCACATCGGCCAGCGCGTGGCCCGGCTGGCGCAGGCCTTTGAAATGCATGTGCTGGCCTGCGACATCGAGCAGCCCGCGCACGTCGCCACGGCGCTTGGTTTCACCTTCGTGCCGCTCAATGAGCTGCTCGCTCACGCCGAGATCATCTCGCTCCATGCGCCGCTCGTGCCTGCCACCTATCATCTCCTCAACCGCGAGAGCCTCGCCAAGTGCCAGCCGGGCGTCATCATCATCAATACCGCCCGCGGCTCGCTCATCGACACCCTCGCGCTGCGCGAGGCGCTGGACTCCGGCCAGGTCGGTGGCGCGGGGCTCGACGTGCTGCAGGATGAGCGGGTAATGCGCGCGCCGGCTTCGAACATTATCGCTGGCGACATCATCGCCCACCTCCGCTCGGATGCGCTCGCTTATGATGCTCATGACGCCGACCGCATCCGCGAACTCGAGGAACTCATGCTCGGCGACGCCGTGCTCGCGCGGCCCAATGTCGTCTGCACCCCGCATGTCGCCTTCAACAGCATCGAAGCCGTCGCGCGTCTCCAGCAGATGACCGTGGAAAACATCGCGGCCTTCGCTGCGGGCCGGCCGGTGAATCTGGTCGGGTAGCAATGCGGCAAAGCGCCCAAGAGACTGTGGAATAAGTCAGCAGAGAGCCGCGTCCCAGCGGGACGTTTGATGGTAGCCGTGGGCTTCAGCCCACGGAAAGGAAGTGCGAGCACGCCGTCGCGGAGCGACGGATGAAGCGCTCGGATGTCGCTCCGCGACAAAGTTCCTTTTTCTGCGCGGACCGTGGCTGAAGCTCACGGCTACGCTCGTTCGTCCCGCTGGGACGACTTAGTTCGACGCCACTTTCGAGAGGTGCCGGTCGAGATACTGCGCGGCGCTGGTGGCGGCGCGGCCCAACTCCGAGTAGCGGCCGAGTTCTTCGGAAAGCCGGCGCAAGATGGGCAGCGCTTCGGCGCGCTCGGTGTCGGCCAGCGCCTGGATCGCGGAGAGGCGGAAGATCGCGCTGGTGCGCCCTTCGCGCGCCCACTTGGGCAGCATGTCGAGCGCGACCTCGGGGTAAAACCGCGCGATGCCGTAGAGCGCATAGTGCCGTGTGCTGGTGTCGCCGGTGGCCAGTTCGTTCTTCCAATAGTCCCACTCCGTCTCGGCGGTGATGCCGTAGTAGCGAAGGGCGGTGGCGTGGGCGAGCGGGTCGATCATCGCTTCAATTTTAAGCTGTGGGTCGATGGTCATCGCCAGGCTCTCATCCTTCAGTCCGATCTCCCGCAGCGCGTTCAGTGCTGCGATGATGTCCGCGGTTTCTGCGCGAAAAGCCGTGGTGTCAAAGCGGCTCTTCAACTGTCCGCCGCCGGAGGAAAATTTTGCGACCGCGCTCAGCGGCAGGTTTTCCATAGCGGCCAGCACTGCGGTCTGGATCGCCCCAGGCGCAAATTCGGCATGATCGCCGATGTAGCTGAGGAGTGCGTCGAGCTTTGGCGTGGTGCTGGGCGAAAGGCGGAAGGCCGTTTCCCTGACCTTGTTGCCCGAGCGGAGTGCCGCGGTCTGGAGAGAAAGTTCGCCGTTCTTACCGGGGGCGAGCACGAGCAGATCGGAGCGCACGACGACCACGGCGTTGCGATCGTTTTCCAAAACCTGCCCCGCGGCCACCCGCACGGTCAGCGGATGCTTGCCCGTATTCAAAATCTGCGCGCGCAGTTTCTCGCGGCCATTGCCCTTGAAGTCGACCTTGAAGACGCCCTGACGCACGCCGTTCGACAAATCCAGTTCTTCCGGCGGAATCGCGGCGACAAGCGGGGCCGCAGGTTCATGTCCGGGACCGGTCGTCGCGGCGGCAACGGCGAGAGCGACAACGGCCGCCTGCTTCAGCGAGGGCGAAGGGAGGGACAGGCCGGACTTGCTATTCGCCGCCAGAAAGGACACGCCGCCAATGGCGACGGCAGGGAGAAGAAGGGCGCAGAGCGTTTTTGTCTTCATAAGCTCCTCTGTGGAAAGCAGCCCTCTTGCCAGTGGCGGAAAATAGTTGGCTCCTTTGCATCGCCCGGCGAGGCTCCGCGCCATGAAGACATACTCAGACTTCATCGCCCGCATTTTTCTCCAGGATGGCCTGCTCGCAAAGCTCATCGCCGGGGAACCGTCGGATTACGAGTTGCTGCTCCGCATCCGCGGGGCCGAGGACGCCACGCTGAGCGGCGGGAAGGCCATTGGCCACGGGGAGAATTTCACGCTGGTCCGTGGCGGGCTGCTCTATGCCGTCGATGCGATCCACGAGGCGCACGCCTTTTTCCAGGACGCGAAAAGTGACCTCGGCGCCTACTGGCACGGCATGATGCACCGGCGCGAAGGCGATTTCGAAAACGCCCGCTACTGGTTCCGCCGGGCCGGCGCGCTGCCGTGCTTTGCCGCGCTGCACCGGGCCGCCGGCGAATTCTCCGCGGACATGGCGCGGCAGCCCAACTGGGATCCTTACCTCCTGACCGGCGAGTGCGAGCAGGCGCGCTTCGGTGCAGAGGAAAGCGTGGCCCAACTCGTGAAGCTTCAGCGCGTCGAATTTGAGGGGCTCTTCGACTACTGCTGGCGACAAAGCGAACTGGTTTAGAGACTGTGTAAAAATTCGGCGGTGAGCCGCGTCCCACCGGGACGCCCGATGGTAGCCGTGGGCTTCAGCCCACGGAGGGGGTGCAGCGCAGCGCCGTCGCGTAGCGACGTTTACAAAGCCTGCAACTGTCACTACGCGACAGGGCCAATCCTGCCGTGCGGACCGTGGGCGGAAGCCCACGGCTACGCTCGTTCGTCCCGATGGGACGACTTTTTCACAGTCTCTGAGGAGTCTGGGGGACGAAACCGTCAACTCCGACGCTG
Organism: Chthoniobacterales bacterium; assembly: GCA_038318725.1. Taxonomy (GTDB): domain Bacteria; phylum Verrucomicrobiota; class Verrucomicrobiia; order Chthoniobacterales; family Chthoniobacteraceae; genus Chthoniobacter. Next base: position 10,020 of record JBBQCM010000142.1, on the reverse strand, counting down.
CGGCCATGCGGGATGGGCGACGATCAGCCTCAGCGCTTGATCGAGCAGCGTCTTGCCAGGCTCCATGCGGTGCCACGGCGAAGCACCTGAAGGATGCGGCAGCGGCACGAGGTCAAAGCAGTGACCGCGGAAGGTCACGGAGAGCTGTTTGCCAATGACGTCGGTGAGTTTGTCGAAGGCGACGAACTGCTGGATGGCGAGCTTGCCGATGGGGAGGACCAACGCCGGCCGCAGCAGGACGATCTCCTCCTCCAGCCAGCGCGAGCAATTGACGATTTCCTGCGCGTCCGGCACCCGGTCTCCGCCGGCGTTGTTTTTGCCGGGGAAACAGCGGCAGACCGCGGCCATGTAGATCGTCGCGCGAAATTCCGCCTCGCTCATTCCGCAAGCCCGCTGAAACCAGCCGAAGAGCGTCTTTCCCGCCGTCCAGGCAAACGGCCTCCCGAGCAATGGCTCTTTCACCCCGGGCGCCTGGCCGACGCTGATGACCCGCGAGACGACCGCCCCGCCGGAAACGGCCGGACGGTGCATTTTCGGGCAAATCGTGCAGCCGCGCAGGGCGGCAACATGCTCATCGAGAGTGCGCTGAACCCTGCTCATTGGACGCCGAGCAAAGTGCCGGGCGCGACCGGATGCCCCCGCAGAAATTCTCCCGCACTCATCCGTCGTTTGCCTTCGAGCTGAATCTCGCGCAGGAGCACCGCGCCCTGCCCCGCGCCGACCAGGAGCCCGCGCCGATCCGCGCTCAGCACCGTACCCGTCGGCCCGGTCCCACGGCGATGCTGGATGCACGAAAAAACCTTGAGCTGACGCAGCCCGTCGGCCGTCGGGAGAAAAGTGTGCGCCGCCGGCCACGGGTTCATGGCGCGGATTCGGCGATCTATTTCCGCCGCCGCCGCGGTCCAGGCGATTGTACCGTTTTCACGAGTTAGCTTGGGCGCGTAATTCGCTCGCGCTTCATCCTGCGGAATTCGCGGCGCGTGGCCCGCAGCGACAAGCGGAAGCGCTTCAGTGAGCGCCTCCGCGGCGATCACCCCGAGCCGGTCATGCAGCGAGCCGCCGGTCTCGCGCCGCCGGATCGGCGTTTCGCGCGCGAGCAGGATGTCGCCGGTGTCCAGACCCTCGGCCATGTACATAACCGTCACGCCGCTTTTCGCATCCCCAGCCTCGATCACTGCCTGGATAGGCGCTGCACCGCGCCAGCGCGGAAGCAGTGAGGCGTGCAGATTCAGGCACGCCAGCCGCGCGGCATCGAGCACCGCCTTCGGCAAAATCTGCCCGTAGGCCATGACCACAATTACATCCGCCCGCAGCGCCACGATCTCGGCCACCGCCTCCGCCGCCCGCATTTTCACCGGCTGCAAAACCGGCACCCCGCGCGTCACTGCGAGCTGTTTGATCGCCGACACCCGCAGTTCCTGTCTCCGCCCCGCCGGTTTGTCCGGCTGCGTCACCGCGGCCACGACTTCACATTCCGGCGAGTCGAGCAGCCAGCGAAAGGCGGGCTCCCCGATCTCGCCGGTGCCCATGAAGACGACGCGCATCAGGGAAAAATCCGCTCACCCATTCACCGCCTGCAGAATGTCCCTCAGCACCTTCACCGGGGTCTGCGTGGCGTCGATGTTCTGGACCAGCTCCGGCCCGTAGAATGCCAGGACCGGTTTCGATTCCGCGTCATAAGTTTCCAGCCGGCGGCGGATCGTTTCCTCATTCGCATCGTCGAAACGGTTCTCCTTCAGCGCCCGCTTTTTCAGCCGCGTGACCAGGGCGTCGCGATCCGGGCAGGAGAGGTGAAAGACGCGCTGCACTTCGATCATGTCGCCCATGATCTGCGCCTGGTTCACACTGCGCGGAATGCCATCGAGGACGAGCGAGTCGATGTCCGGTTTGAAAATGTGTGAGCCCACCATGTCGCCGATGCGCGCCATCCAGAGCTTTACCGTGATCTCGTCGGGCACGAGTTCACCCTTGCTCGAGTATTCGAGAAAGGCCTGTCCGACCGCGGTCCGCGTATCGAGTTCGCGGAAGACCTCGCCGCACGCACAGTGGAAGAAGCGCGGGATTGCGCCGAGGATTTTGCCCTGCGTGCCTTTGCCACTGCCGGGCGCTCCGAAGATGAGGTAGGTGCGGTATTTCATAAGAAAACGAGCGGACGCGGAATGTGGGAAGCGGAGGGTGAAAGGGAAAGTGGAAAGTGCTCCCACTGGCCCGCCGGCAACCGCCCAGAGCCACTTTCCCCTTCCACTTTCACTTTCCCTCCCCAACCCTGCGCCACCCGATGTCTTCCGAGCCGAACGCCTCCCGCGCCGAAAAGCGCGATCCATATGCGGCGTTCCGCTCACCGGACTACCGCTGCTACGCCATCGGCAACCTGATTTCGTCCTTTGGCCGGCAGGTGCTCGGGATCGCCATCGGCTACGAAATCTATCAGCGCACGCACTCCGCCACCGCGCTCGGCCTGGTCGGCCTCGTGGGCGCGCTGCCCATCGTCTTTTTCTCGATCCCGGCCGGCCTCGCCGCGGATCGCTGGAACCGGAAATTGATCATCCTCGCGACCCAAGTCGTGACCATGTTCGCGTCCATCGGTCTGACCGTGCTCGCCCTCCACCATCTCGACGTGCCGGCCATCCCGCCGCTGGCCGCCGCAGTGCGCGCGCTCTACGCCATCGCCGCCTGGTGCGGGGAGAAAAGCGGGGTCGTCTTCGAGCCCGCACTGCCGCTCATGTATGCGCTGCTTTTCGTCAACGGCGTGACCCGCGCCTTCGGCTGGGCCGCGCGCGGGGCGCTCTTCCCAAACCTTGTCCCGCGCGCCGCGCTTTCCAATGCGGTCATGTGGAACAGCGGTAATTTCGAGCTCACCTGCATTGTCGGCCCGGCCCTCGGCGGGCTCATCATCGCGGCCTACGGCTTGCCCATCGCCTATGCCATCGACGCCGCGTGCGCGTTCGCCTGCCTGGCCTTTGTCCTGCCGATCCACGCCTCGCAGGAACATGCCGCGATCCGCCCGCACCCGCTTCAGGACTTGTTCTCCGGGCTACACTTTGTCCGCGAGTCAAAGGTCATCCTCGCCACGATCACGCTTGATCTTTTCGCCGTCCTGCTCGGCGGGGCAATTGCACTGATGCCGATTTTTGCGGATCAAATCCTCCACGTTGGCGCGGTCGGCCTCGGCTGGCTGCGCGCCGCACCGTCCATCGGCGCGGTGCTCATGGCCCTGGCCCTCGCCCATCGCCCACCGCTGCCGCAGGCTGGAAAGGCGATGCTGCTGGCCGTCGCGGGCTTCGGGGTCGGCACAATCGTCTTCGGTCTGTCGCAAACCTTCTGGCTGTCCTTTGCCGCGCTCATTTTCACCGGCGCGTGCGACAACGTCAGCGTTGTCGTCCGTCACACCCTCGTGCAACTCCTCACGCCTGATCCGATGCGCGGCCGCGTCTCGGCGGTGAACAACATCTTTATTGGCTCCTCCAACGAACTCGGAGCGTTTGAATCCGGCGTCACCGCCGCGCTTTTCGGCCCGGTCCTTTCGGTCGTCGGCGGCGGTCTCGGCACCATCCTGGTCGTTTTGGCGACTGCGTGGAAATGGCCTGAAGTCCGCCGGCTTGGGCCGCTGCAACCCGCCGAGACGGTCGGCGAGCGCGAAACTACGGATTGATGAAGATTCTGTTGCAGGACGGATCAACGACCTGCGCACCGGACGGAATGCCCCGGACATCGATGCGATTGTAGGGCGGATAAGGACTGGTCACAAAGCCGGAACGGCCCGTGAACCGCCCGGCGGGATAGCGCGACTCCTCCCGATAGGAACCGCGACCAGCGTCGTAGCGATCACCGCGACCCTCGTAGTAGCCCTCGCTGTAAACGCGGCGGCGGTCCTGTTGCACAGCCTTGCCGATGAGATAGCCACCCGCCGCGCCAATCGCCGCACCCGCGAGCGCCTGGTCGCCCCGCCCGTGCAGAGCGCCGCCGATGGCCGCGCCGGTGGCTGCGCCGAGGAGGGCATTCTGGCCCGAGGTCTCGCAGCCCGAGAATGCGAAAGCGGTCAGCAGTAGGAGAGAAACGGTGGGGATGAGTTTTTTCATGGGATGCGAGGAGTTATTGCCGGAATCGGACGGCAGGCAAGCGGTGGTTGTTCAGGAAAAGTTGCAGCGCAGTGTGGTCGTCACGATAAACGCGATTTTCTCCAGCCGGCTCAGCGAGTAGCGCCGGGTGAAAACGCGGAAACCGTCGTGTTGCATGCGATCGAGCAGGCGGCCATAGACGGCGCGCATGATTTCGGCGGCGACCATGGTGCGGCGGTCGGCGGGCGGGAGCGCGGCCTCGGCGCTGCGATAGAAGGCGAGGGCGCGTCCGGCCTCGAAGCGCATGAGCGCGAGGAAGGCGTCGTTGTGGCAGCCCGCGGCGAGGTCTTCGGCGGTGTAGCCGAAGCGGGCGAGGTCTTCGCGCGGAAGGTAGATACGTCCGCCGTTGGCGAAGTCCTGGCCGACATCGCGAAGGATGTTCGTGAGCTGGAGCGCGAGGCCGAGTTCGACGGCGTAGGTTTTGCAGCCCGCGTCCCGGTAGCTGAAAATCTCGATGCTGAGGAGGCCGACGGCACTGGCCACGCGGTAGCAGTAGAGCCGCAGGTCGTCCCACGTCGCGTAGCTCACGGCGTCGAGATCCATCTCCACGCCGGCGATGATTTCGAGGAAGTGTTCGCAATTCAGCCGGTACTTTTCGATGAGTGCGCGCACCGACCCTCCCAGCCCGGATTCTCCGGCGACTGGCCTGGCGAGCGCTTGTTTCCACACGTCCAGCGCGGCCCGGCGGTGCTCGACCGTCTGGCCGGGGTCGTCGGCGATGTCGTCGATCACGCGGCACCAGGCGTAGAAAACGGTGATGTCCTCGCGGCGCTCGCGCGGGAGCGAGACAAAGGCGAGGGCGAGATTGGACTTGCTCGCGCGGGTGATCGCCTGGGCGTCGGGCGGCGCGGCGCTCACGCTTCCGGCTCCGGCAAAAGCGCCGAGTCGCGCACCACTGCGCCGCGCACGATCTCGATCACGCGATCTTCCTTCTGCACCGCAAAGGCGGGCGACGCCGTGGCGATGACCGTCGCGCCGCACTCCGCCGGAACCCGGCGCAACAGCGCGGCAAAGCCGTCCAGCTCCTCGTCCGCGAGCGCGCCGTCGAGCTGCTCGACAAAGAGCACCGCCGGTTCATTCACCAAACCGCGCGCAAGGGCGACGTGGAACTGCGCGCGCAGCGTTAGGTCATCGATCGCCACCTCGGCGGCCTCGGACATCCCCGCGAAAGCGAGCAGGCGCTCGGTGCGGCGGCGCGCCTCCTCCGAGCCGACCTGGGAGACTTTGAAGAGCGGCATGGCGACGTTTTCGATCACGGAAAAGGACGTGAGCAAAAACGGCGCGGCGAAGACAAACCCGAACCGCTGCGCGCGCAGCCCGGCGCGCAGTTCCTCTTCCAGCACGCGGGTCTCGCGCCCCTCGACGAAAACCTCACCCGACTCCGGCAAATCGAGCAGGCCAAGCACTCGGAGCAGCGCCTGGCTTTCGCCCGCCGGATCGCTGACCAGCAGATGAAAGCAGCCCGGCGCAAAGGCCGCGCTGATCGGCAGCCCGAAGCCGCTCGCCAGGGAGGCGCCGCAGATTTCAAGAACGTTCGGCGGCGCGGAGTTCACTAAAATTGAATGAGATCCTCGGTCTCCGAGTGACCGGTGTCGCAGCGTTTAAAAAGGCAGACCCAGCTCGCGAGCAGCCACGCGGCCAGCCCCGCTTTGCCCCATGGCGAGACGAGGCTCCACACCACGCCCGCCGCCGTTTCCTCGCCCAGCCCGCGCAGCACCAGCCCCTGCGCGACTTGGAACAAATAGAAATGCACGGCCGCGATAATCACGAACCAGCCAAACGGCCAGACGTGCCGCGCGACAAAGCGGAGATGATCGCGCAACGCCTTGAGCAGCGCTTCGCTGTGAAAGATCAGCGTGATCTGCACCGTCGCCCAGAGCAGCAGGATGCCGGTGAGCAGCGTGCGCGCGAGACGCTGACGGCCCTCGACGACTTCGGCCGTGTCGGGAAACCAGGCCCGGAAGGCGTCGAAGTTTTTCAGGATGAGCGGCAGGTCGATGAAGAGACTGCTCAACAGCATCACCACGAGCGCCCATTTCAAAACAAAGCTGCACCGGCGGATGGCGAAATCGAGCAGGTGCGAGTGGGTAAAGGTCAGCCCGCGCACCCAGACGTAGGCGAGCAGGATGAGATAGACCTGCATGCAGACGCCGAAAAGGTATTCAAAAAGGCCCCCGAGCCAGACCGCCACCGGCGCCCACTGGAACCACCAGAGCTGCGCCGCGGACCCGCCGCCGTTGGCGACGATAAGTTGCGGAGCAGCATAAAGAAAGGGCTTGGCCAGTGCCGCGAGCGCGCAGACGAGGACGCCGGCATAGACGATCCAGCCGAAACCGCCGAAGCGTTTGCGCAACGCGCGGAGCATCACCGCATGATGCCCCTGCCAGTTCACGAGCAGGAGCAGCGCGGCGAGCGCGGCGATGGGAAAGGTGGAGAAGACGCAATTGAAAATGCCGGCGGTGGATTCCAGCGCGGGCAGCGGGCTTTCGCGGATGGCGTCCTGCAGCGCGAACGGCGGCAGGTACCAGAACGATTCTTTGGTCCCGTAGAGCCACAGATTCGCATCCCGCCACGCGGCGCGCATCCAGACAAAGCCCGGCCTCTCTTCAAACGGCAGGACGGAAAAAAAATAGAGCCGCAGTCCGAGTTGAAAAAGCGCCCCGGCGAACCCGAAAACGCCGAGCGTGATGCAGAGCGTGGAGTAGCGGCGGATGCAGCGGAATCCGTCGCGCAAGCTGGGGCGCACCGGATTCGTCAGCATGAGCAGAAGGTAGCCGCCGAGCGCCCCACAAACCAGCCACGGGAGTTGCGCGGAAAGGACAGCGGGCGCGAGAGGTGGCATGCCCCGGATTTAGCGAAGCCCCGCGCGGAAGGAAAGCGCCGCGCTGGACGGGAGGGCAGATTTCTTCCGCGGAAAAACCCAATGTTGACCCGCAGCATTTTTTGCGCAGCCTCCGCACGTCGCCAGCGGCTCGCAAGGCGGAGGGCCACCCTCTGCCAGAAGAAATTCCCCCCATGAACACTATGCAAACTCGTACTCTCCTATTGTGCCTCGCCGCCGGCCTTTGCCTCGCGGCGATTTTTTCGTGCATGGCGGAGAACTGCCAAACCTCTGGGCTGAAGCTCAACCCCGTCCGGCTCGGCCACACTTTCTCCCTCCTCGGACCCGAGGGCGCGAGCGGCGAGGTCTGCGGGCTCACGCTCGACGGTGGCCCGGCCACCGGCTTCTCGTTTTGGTCGGACTTGGATGCACCGCTGACCCTGATCGACAACACCATCGGCGACCAGTTGGTGTGGTCCCTCGCCGCCGGCGATGACCTGCGCCTCTCGCACTGGCATTTCCCGGAAAATAGCGAGAGCCAGACCCTGCCGACCATTCACTTCCGCGCTCACGATGCTCTCGCTGCCCGCGGGCGACATGCGCCGCGGACTGGAACTTTTCAACGGAACCAAAGCCGCCTGCTCGGCCTGCCACGCGATCGGCTACCTCGGCGGAAATCTCGGGCCGGACCTCACGCGCATCGGCCAAATCCGCACCGAGCGCGACCTACTGGAAAGCGTGGCCTATCCCAGCGCGAGCTTCGTCCGCAGCTACGAGCCGACCTTTGTGACCACCAAAACCGGCGAGATTTACAACGGGATCATCCGTGAAGAAAGCGCCGGCACGCTCGTGCTGGCCATCGCGCCGGGGAGCGAGGTGCGCCTACCGCGGGCCGACCTCGCGGACTCGCAGCCCGGCACCGTGTCCCTCATGCCGCCCGGCTTCGCCCAAATGCTCTCGCCGCAGGAACTCGCCGACCTCCTCGCCTTTCTCAAAGTAACGCGCTGGTGAGCGCCGGTGCTGATCAGCCCACCACCCCATCGTAGGAAAACGGCTTGCGCTGTTCCCGCGCGAGGTGGCTGTTCGCCTCCGCGTCGCCGGTCAATTGCTCGGTCGCCGGATTCCAGGTCAGCTTCCGTCCGAGGCGAATGGCGATCCCGGCAAGATGGCAGACGCTGTCCTGCATAGGCGGACACGATAAGTGGGAAGGTTCCCCGAACATTCGTGACGTTTAGATGCACCGGCACACTATCCTTCTACTCCAATGATGATCTCACCCAAAGCCTCCCGGCACTCGCGCGCTCTGGTTGAAAAACGGGCTGTGGGACGACTCGCGCGGCTACGGGAAAAAGCAGGAGGTCGATCTCAAGGACAGCGAATGCACCGTGACGCTGAAAGGCGAGTTCGCCGCTGTCACCGCGCACGAAAAGCTCGACGCCGAGACGCCGTCGAAGCGCGCCATCGCCGATCCGAAGAGCTTCCCGCTCACCCTCAGCGAGCGCGTGCTCTTTCTCCAAATCACGCCCGCCCCAGCCAAATGATTTTCTTCCAAAACGCTCCCGCTTTTTCTCTTCGAAATGTGGGCGCGCTGCTGTGCGCGCTAGCATTTGTCTCCGCGATCGCGCACGGCGCAGACGCGGGCCAAACGGATTCGCCCGAGACGCGGCTCGCCACCTACCGCGCCGAACTGGAAAGTTTCCGCAAAACCTTTGGCGGCGCGCGCGAGTTGCCCGAGGTGCGCTTCTTCCTTCTTGGCATGGGGCAACGCGCGAAGTTCATCTACCGCGACGGCAAACTCCTCAATGCCGCCACCGGCAAAGTCGTGCGTGAGTGGCCGCTCGGCACGGACACAATAGTGCCACCGGATTACGAAGTGACGCTCCAAACCGCGGGCGGTGCGCAGGTCGTCATCCGCGAGGATGAGCAAGCCGTGTGGATTGAGGAAGGCGGGCAGCGCACCGCGCTTGAAGGCACCCGGTCCGCGGTGAAGCTGCCCGCGTTTGTCGGGAAAAAGTTCCCGCGCGTGCTGCGCGTGCTCCACCAGGAACTGCTCGTGAACGTCACACCCGCCGGGCCGGTGCCGAATTTCTTTGTCTATCAAAAGCCGTGGTATCGCGACGGCGCGATGATGGCGCTCGCCCTCAGGGAAACCGGCAATCTCGCCGTCATCCGCGACTGGATCATGGGCCTGCGCGAAGTCTATGACCGCAATAACAAAGGCGAAACAGAGGCCGACAACCTCGGCCAGGCGCTCTTCCTCATCTCGCTCGTGGGCGACAAAACCCACCCGCTCGTGGAAAAAGTGCTCGCGGAAATCCCGCGCTTCGAGGTCGCCGGCGAGGGCGGCAAATACATCAAAGGCCGCTCCGATTTCAACGAGCACCCGGCCTATCAAACCAAGTGGCTCAAATACGGCCTGCGCGCGCTTGGCTTGCCCGATCCCTATACCGTGCCGCGCGTCGTGGACGGCTACTCGGCGCTCTTTTGGATGGATTACAAAGACACTTACCTGTCCGGCAAGGACAGCGACGATCGCGGTGCCTACCCCTATCTCGGCTGGGCGTGCGACCATTTCCACGGCACGAAGAAAAGCCCGATTGGCAACCGTGACTACCCGCTCACTTGGGAGCAAAAAGCGAGTGAGGCGAACTGCGACGGCTTGAAGGTTCTCGACCCAGTTTACGTGCAGCAAAAGCTCTCTGCTCCGCACACCTGGCACGCGGCCGAAGTCTTTCTCTATCTGCTGAAACCCACGGCGAAGGCCGCGGCGGAGACTAGCTTTCCGCTGCAAGTCAGCGCGGATGGCCGCCATCTCGTGGACGCCGCGGAGCAGCCATTTTTCTATCAGGCCGACACGCCGTGGATGCTGCTCTTGCAACTGACGTTGCCCGAAGCCGAGGAGTATCTCGCGGATCGCAAAGCCAAAGGGTTCTCGGCCCTTCAGATCATGATGACCGGCTTTCTCGGCATGAAGAACCGCGAGGGCCAACTGCCTTTTGAAGGCGACAATGACTTCTCCAAACCGAACGAGGCATTCTTCGCGCATGCGGACAAAGTGATCCAGAAAGCCGCGGACATGGG
>JBBQCM010000141.1:0-16645 GCA_038318725.1 Chthoniobacterales bacterium | reverse complement strand
ATCTCGGCTCGACTTTGGGCCGTCGTCTTGGCCTTACTGTGGATGTTCATGTGGTGGCGGATTTTGGGTTGGTGTTGATTTCACAACCCCACCTTCCCAAATCTCCGCCACATGAACAACGTCCTGAAACTTCACATCTAGATCACCGATTGAGGGCGGCAGCGTGTGGAGGCCCATCCGGGATAAATTCAATTGCCGTCCCCCAGCCTTTCGGCATTTGGCGATGAGCACTTCGGCTTCCGCGTAGGCGTCCTTGGGATTGTCGTATCGGTAAAGCCCAGCCACGCCTTTTCTCCTCTAAATCGCCTCGAGCTGGGCGTGGATTGCCTCGCAATTAACGGATTTTTGCCCGTAGAGCACGGCAATGAACGTGAGGTCTTTCTCACGACCGGCGACGAGTTTGCTCACGGCGAGGTCGTGGACTTCGAGGCACCAGCCGGTCGCGCCGCGGGTGTTGTCGTCGCGGATCGGCACGAGCCGCTCGCGCCAGCCTTGCGGCAGTGTCGCCGTGTCTTGGGACACGCCGTGCGCGTAGTAGCTGAAGGTTTCGTGGAAGGGCGACAGCTCGCCGATGCCACCGTCGATCAGGATCGAATCGGCCGACCGGTCGCGGGGAAAACCGTCGGCCTCCATCGATTCGAGCAATTCGTCCGGCGCGTCGGGAAACGAGCCGAGAATCGCCTGGCTGCCGATGACCACGATGTCGTTGGTGTCCGCGTTGGCCGCCGCCGCGCGGACGATGTGCTCAAGCTGCGCGCGAGTCATACGCTTGGAATTCCCGCAGGATGGCGAAACGCTCGGCTGCCGTGAGCAGTCCGGCGAACGGGCTCGACTGGCGGAGGCGCGTGGCGCGCGGTCCATCCGCCGTGAGGAAGGCGAGAAGCTGGTCAAACGGGCCGTCGAGCAGGCTGCGCCATTCGGCAAAAACGGGGCGCACGCGGGGCGAGGCGCCCGCCTCCCAGCGTTGCAGGTTGGCCTTGGCATGGCCGAGCAGTGCCGGTTGGGCGCGCAGCTTTTCCGCCGCCGCGCGATGGAGGGCCAGGCTGCGCTCTTCGATGAGGCGGTGATCTTTCATGCCGCGGCCAAGGTGGCTGAGCGGCGGCAGGGAGACAAGCGCGCGGTTATCTGGCACTCACCGCAGCGCGGCCAGACGCGATGGAGGAGAAAGCCCGCCCCTTGCCAGCGGCGGCGGGCCGGGACATCGTAGCGGGCGCTTTTTTCCCATGCTCCACGACGACCTCTCCCAATTCCACGCCCAGCAGCTCACCCGCCGCGCCTTTCTCGGTCGCGCCTCGCGCGGGCTCGGCGCGCTGGGCCTCGCCTCGCTGCTCCAGCCCGGCCTGCTTGGGGCCGACACGCCGGGAAAATGGCCGGGGCTGATTCACCCGACGCATTTCCCGGCAAAGGCGAAGCGCGTGATCTATCTGTGCATGGCGGGCGGCCCGTCGCATCTCGAGACTTTCGATTTTAAACCGAAGCTGCGCGAACTCAATGGCCAGGCGATGCCGGAATCGATCACCAAGGGGAAGCAGATCGCGCAGCTCCAGGGGCAGGCGCTGAAATGCTTTGGGCCGCAGTACGATTTCCAGAAGTTCGGCAAATGCGGCGCGGAAATCTCCGAGCTGTTTCCGCAGATCGGCTCGGTCGCAGACGACATCTGCATCATCCGCTCGATGACCACCGAGGCGATCAACCACGATCCCGCGCACTGTTTCATGAACACCGGCACGATGATCGCCGGCCGGCCCGCGATGGGCGCGTGGGTGACGTACGGGCTCGGCAGCGAGGCGGAAAACCTGCCCGGTTTCGTCGTGCTGACCTCGCATGGCAAAGGCGGGCAGAATCAGCCGATCGCCGCGCGCCAGTGGTCGGCGGGCTTTCTGCCGAGCCGCTTTCAGGGCGTGCAGCTCCGCGGCAAGGGCGACCCGGTGCTTTATCTCTCGAATCCCGCAGGCGTCTCGCGCGATGCGCAGCACGATGTCATCGAAGCGGTGAACACGATCAACCACGCGACCGATGCGCTCGTCGATGACCCGGAGATCGGCACGCGCATCGCGCAGTACGAGATGGCCTACCAGATGCAGGCGAGCGTGCCGGAGCTGATGGACGTGCGCGGCGAGCCGGCGCATGTGCTCGACCTCTACGGCTGCCAGCCGGGCGACGGCTCCTTTGCCGCGAACTGCCTGCTCGCGCGGCGGCTCGCGGAGCGCGGGGTGCGCTTCATCCAGCTCTACCACAAGGACTGGGACCACCACGGCAACATCAAGAACGACATCAAGCTCAAGGCCGAGGAGGTGGACCGCGCGAGCGCCGCGCTGATCCAGGATTTGAAAGCGCGCGACATGCTGAAAGACACGCTGGTCATCTGGGGCGGCGAGTTTGGCCGCACTCCGATGTCGCAGGGCAGCGGGCGCGATCACCACATCGCGGGCTTTTCGATCTGGATGGCGGGCGCGGGCATCCAGGGCGGCATGACCTACGGGGCGACGGATGATTTCGGCTACAGCGCGGTCGAAAACGTGGTCGAAATTTATGACCTCCACGCCACGATGCTGCATCTCCTCGGCATCGATCACAAACGGCTCACCTACCGTTTCCAAGGGCGCGATTTTCGGCTCACCGACGTCCACGGAAACGTCCTCAATAAGATTCTCGTGTAAGAAGAGCGGCCTCTGTAGGGGAAGCTGCCAGCTTCCCCCGATCCTCGGCGAGGACCGAGGGAACCCAACGGGTTCCCCTACAGGCGCGCGTCGGACTTTTTACACAGTCTAAGAAGAGCGCGGTGACTGGCTGGCGGATATCAGCCGACGCGAAAGAAAAATACCGCGTTTGAAAATTCGCTGAAAGATCAGCGGGCGGAGCGGCGTATGCCGCCTTATGTCCCGCACTTTCCGCTCCTGCGTCTCTTCTCTCCTCGGTGATTTTGCCTGGAAACCGCCCGTCTGGCTCAGGCGCTTTGGCGGTGCCGTGCGCCATCGACCGTGGCGGAGCACCGGTTTCGCGTTCCTCATTCTCGGCCTCGTGGCTGGTGGCTGGTGGGCTTATGACTGGCAGCAGCGGCAGCCGAAGCCGGTGACAATCAGCGTGAAGGTGGAGTCGCCGGGGGTGACGAAGCTGGAGAAGGAATTGCAGCCGCTGCCGCTCTACATCGTTTTCGGCGCGTCGGTGGCAAAAGTCGAAGACCACGCGGGCTTGCCGGTCACGTCGGGCATTCGGATGGAACCGCCGGTCGAGGGCGTATGGAAATGGATGAGCGACACGCGGCTGATGTTTCGTCCGAAGAACGACTGGCCCGCAGGGCAGAAATACCGCGTCGCGCTCGACCGCACCCTTTTTCCCAAACACGCGCTGCTCGAACGCTACGAAGTGGAAGCGCAGACGCCGGCCTTCGTGGCGACGATGCCGAAGATCGAGTTTTACACCGACCCGACCGATCCAGCAGTGAAGCAGGTCGTGGCAACATTCGAGTTCACCCACCGCGTGGACATGGTCGAGTTGGAGAAACACCTCAGCCTCGCGATGATCGGCGGCGCGGATGTATTCAAAAAAGGCGCGCCGCGCTTCCTGCTCAGCGCCGGGCTGCACCAGCGCCTCGCATATCTGCGGACCAGCGCGCTCGGGCTGCCGGAGCACGAGGACTTCATGCGCGTGACACTCGCCAAGGGCTTGCGCGCTGCGCAGGGCGGCGCGGGAACGGAGAAGGACATCGAGAGAAAAGTGCGGGTGCCGGACATCTACAGCTTCTTCCGCATCACCGCCGTCGAGGGTACCATCGTCCGAAACAACGACGGCGAGCCCGAGCAACTCCTCCTCATTAAGACAACCGGCGCGGCGAAATCCGAAGACATCCAGAAAGCACTGCACGTTTACCTGCTGCCGAAAAAGCCCGCCGACAAAGACGCCGACGCCGACGAAAAGAAATGGGGCAGCGCCAAGGAAATCGACGAAGACGTGCTCGAGAAGGCGGTGCTGCTACCGATCAAGCTCGTGCCTTCCGGCAAGGAAAATACCGATCTGCACTGCTTCCGCATCAGCCTCGAAACGGACGGCCAGCTTTTCGTGACGATCGACAAAGGCGTCCGCGCGCTCGGCGGATTCGCGCTGGGCGAAGATTACGCAAACGTGCTGGCGGTGCCGAAGTTGCCGCGCGAAATCGAAATCCAAGGCCAGGGCGGAGTGCTCGCGCTGAACGGCGAGCGCAAGCTTTCCATCATGTCGCGGGGCGTGCGCCAGATCGAATACGAAATCGCCCGCGTGCCGGCGGATCAGATCAATCACCTCGTCAGCCAGACGCGCGGCGAGTTCCAGAATCCGGAGTTTGTGAACTACCACTTCGGCCGCGAAAACATCGCGCGGCTCGCCACCGAGCGGCAGTCGATCAGCTTCAAAAACAAATTCAAAGCGAACTACTCCGCGTTCGATTTCTCGAAACATCTCCGCGCCGCGGACGACGGCGGCAGCCCGATGCAGGGTCTCTTTTTTCTCAAAGCTCGTGAGTGGCAACCGCCTAAAAAAAAGGCCGCTGATGCGGAGGAAGACGCGAAGGCCGACGACGATTACGATCCCGATGCCTACGGCGAGGAAGACAACGACCGCGACGAGGAGGACGGCGAGTCGAGCCGCGTCAGCGATGGCCGCTTCATCCTCATCACCGACCTCGGCATGGTCGTGAAGGAAAACGCCGACGGCAGCCGCGACGTCTTTCTCGCCTCGATCAAGACCGGCGATCCGCTCAGCGGCGTCGCCGTGGAAGTGCTCGCCAAAAACGGGGTCCCGATGCTGAGCGGCCAGACCGCCGTGGATGGCCGCGTGAACTTTCCCTCGCTCGGCAAACCCACGCGCGAAAAGAAACCCGTCGCCTTCGTCGCTCGCCGCGGGAGCGATGTGGCCTTCATGCCGTACGCCCGCGAAGACCGGCAGCTCGATTTCTCGCGCTTCGATGTCGGCGGCGTCGAGAGCCGCTCGGGCGCGGAGCTGGACGCTTTCGTCTTCACTGAGCGCGGCATCTACCGACCCGGCGACGAGATTCGCATCGGCCTCATCGTCAAGCAGCGCGACTGGGCCGGCAAACTCGACGGCCTGCCCGTGGAAACCGAAATCATCGACGCGCGCGGCACCAGCGTGCAGCTTCGCAAGCTCGCGATGCCGCCCATGGGCTTCGCCGAGACGAGCTACCAGACCGCCTACGAATCCCCGACCGGCAACTACGGAATCAACGTCTATCTCGTCCGCAACGGAAAGCGCGACGTGCTCCTCGGCGAGACCTCCGTGATCGTGAAGGAGTTCCTGCCCGACCGGATGAAAATCGAGTCGCGCCTGTCAAAACCAGCCGGCCCCGGCTGGGTCACTCCGGACGGTGTGCGCGCCGCGATCTCGCTGCAAAACCTTTATGGCACAGCCGCGACGGGCCGCCGCCTCAAGGCGCACCTCACGCTCTCGCCCGCCGCATTTCATTTCGAGCAGTTCAGCGGCTTCACTTTCTTCGACCGCCTGCGCGAAACGAAGAAAGAGCTGACAACGCAGAACATCGACCTAGGCGAAGCCAAGACCGACGATCAGGGCGCGGCGAACTTCGACCTGAATCTCGAACGCTTCGCCGACGCCACCTACGCGTTGAACTTCTACGTCGAAGGCTTCGAAGCCGACGGCGGCCGCAGCGTGACCACAAGCAACTCGCTGCTCGTCTCCGCGCTTCCTTACCTCATCGGCGCGAAGCCCGACGGCGATTTCGCCTATCTCAAAATGGGCAGTGCCCACACCGTCGAATGGATCGCTCTCGATCCCGCGTTGCAGAAGATCGCCGTCGAAAATCTGGAGTGCCGGCTGATCGAACACACCTACGTCTCCGTGCTCAGCAAAAACGACAGCGGCAACTACGTTTATGAGTCCGTGCTGCGCGAAGCCAGCGTTCGCACCGAACCCATCGCGATCTCCGCCGATGGCCTCAAATACACGGTTCCCACGGATGTGCCCGGCAACTACCTGCTCGAACTGTACGAAAAGGAATCCGGCGCGCGAGTCAGCCGGGTGTCGTTCGCCGTCATCGGACGCGGGGCCGTTTCGCGCTCGCTGGAAAAGAACGCCGAGCTGCAGGTGAAGCTCTCGAAGCCGCAATTCAACACCGGCGAAGACATCGAGATCAGCATTGTCGCGCCCTACACCGGCAGCGGCCTCATCACCATCGAGCGCGACAAAGTCTATGCGCACACCTGGTTCAAAGCCGACCGCACCAGCACCGTGCAGCACATCCGCGTGCCTGCCGATTTCGAAGGCACGGGCTACATCAATGTCTGCTTCGTCCGCGCGCTCGACTCCAAGGAAGTCTTCATGTCGCCGCTCAGCTACGCCGTCATTCCATTCAAGGCGAACATCGAGAAACGCCGCCTGCCGATCACCCTGCGCGCCGCCAAGAAGTCGCGACCCGGCGAGCCGCTGCGCATCAGCTACCAAACCGACCGGCCCGCGCGCATCGCCATCTTTGCTGTCGATCAGGGCATCCTTCAGGTTAGCGACTACGAGTTGCCCGATCCCCTCGCGCACTTCTTCCGCCAGGCCGCGCTCATGGTGCAGACGAAACAGATCGTCGATCTCATCCTGCCCGAATACTCGATCCTCCGCGCCGCGTCGGCCTTCGGCGGCGACGGCGAAAAACTGCTCAACCCTTTCAAGCGCGTGACGGAAAAGCCGGTCGTCTTCTGGTCCGGCATCGTCGATTCCGAGGTGCGCGCCCGCGAGGTCGTCTATGACGTGCCGGACTATTTCAGCGGCACCCTCACCATCATGGCCGTCGCCGTTTCGCCCGATGCCGTCGGTTCCGCCGAGATGAACTCGCTCGTCCGCGGCCCGTTCGTGCTCACACCCAATGTCCCGACCGTCGCCGCGCCCGGCGATGAATTCGACGTGAGCGTGACCATCGCCAACGGCGTCGAAGGCTCCGGCGAAAACGCCGCCGTGCACGTGAGCGCCGAGCCGTCGGAGCATTTGAAAATCGTGAAGTCGCCCGCGAACCCCCTTCAAATCAGCGAAGGACGCGAAGTCAGCGCCACGTTCCGCGTGCGGGCACGCGACAAGTTTGGCTCCGCCAGCCTCGTCTTCCGCGCCTCGACTGCGGGCCAGGAATCCAAGCTCCGCTCGACCCTCAGCGTCCGCCCCGCCGTGCCGTTTATGACTTCGCTGCGCAGCGGCAACTTCACGAAAGACAGCGTCGAGTTGAAGATCGAGCGCCCGCTGCATCCCGACTTCCGCAAGCTCGACGCCACCGTCTCGGCGCTCCCGCTCGGCCTCGCCCGCGGCCTCGACACCTACCTGAAGAACTACCCGAACGGCTGCTCCGAGCAGATCACGAGCGGCGCGTTTTGCCGCCTGCTCCTCGCTAGCGAAGCCGACTTCGGCCTCAGTCGCAGCGAGATCAACGCGCAGCTCGAACGCACCTTCGCCACGCTCCGCCGGCGGCAGAATGACCAGGGCGGCTTCGGTTACTGGGCTGCCGACAAGAGCGACGGCATCGACTTCCTCTCCACCTACGTCACGCACTTTCTCATCGAGGCCAAAGCCGCCGGGTTCACTCCCCCGGCCAATGTCCTGCAAAGCGCGGTGCGGCATTTGCAGACGATGGCCGTGGAGGAACCGCACAGCCTCCGCGACGCCCGCGCGCAGGCTTACGCCATCTATCTGCTGACGCGCGAAGGCGTCGTCACCACGAACTACATCCTCAACCTCCGCGACTACCTCGACAAAAACTTCGCGAAGCAATGGGCCGGTGATCTGACCGGCGTCTATCTCGCCGGAGCGTATGCGCTTTTGAAAAAGAACGACGAGGCGCAGCGGCTGATCAAAGCCTACAAGCTCGGCGTCCACGACCCGCGCGAGTGCTGGGATTTCCATTCCGCGCTCGCCGCCGACTCGCAATACATCGCCATCGCCGCCCGCCATTTCCCCGACTTGATCAAGCGCATCACCGCCGAGGATTTCAAAGCCATCACGCGCCCGGTCGGCGAGGGCAGCTTCAACACGCTCTCCGCCGCCTACGCCGTACTCGCGCTGAAAAGCTACTCGCATCAGCTCGCGCAAAGTGCGCCCGAGTTGGGCATCGCCGAGATCACGCGGCAGAAGCGCGAAACCCCGCTGCGCCTCGATGGCGAGACGCTGCTGAAACGCGGAAGCTTTTCGCCCGAAGCCGCCGCGCTCCGTTTCACCGCGAAGAATCAGCCGCGCGGAATGGGCACCTTCTATCAGGTGGTCGAAGCCGGCTATGACGCCGCGCTGCCGACGCAACCCGTCGCTGATGGGCTGGAGATCTTCCGCGAGTTCATCGACGCAAAAGGTGCGGTCACGCACACCGCGCGGCTCGGCGAACCGATCACCGTGCGCCTGCGCATCCGCAGCCTCACCCGCGCGGATGTGACGAATGTCGCCATCGTTGATCTGCTGCCCGGCGGGTTCGAGTTTGCCGCGGGTTCGTTGCAACCGGGCGTCGGCTCGGCGGGGTTCGACTACGTGGAAGTGCGCGAAGATCGTGCCGTGTTTTTTGGCACCATCGGCACCCGTGTGCGCGAGGTCACCTACCAGATCAAGCCGACGAACCGCGGCGAGTTCACCGTCCCGCCGACCTTCGCGGAGTCGATGTATGACCGCGCCATCAAAGCCCGTGCGCTCGCGGGTAAGATCACCGTCACCGACGCGCCATGAAACCGCCCGACGCGACGATGCCGAGCGGGAGAACATGTGGTGCGGCCTTCACCAACACACCGTGAGACCGACCGCTGCGACTGGAGGCCAACGGCCTCACCCAAGCCAGCCCAGGGCAACGCCCTGGGTCTCGAAGGACAAAGGAATGGAGCCCCAACGGGGCGGCCTCAGACCTCACGCTCCGTCCCCGGCATATTGTGTGGCCCCGTTGGGGCTGGCGCACTTTTGTGCGGTTCGACCCAGGGCGTTGCCCTGGGCTGGCTTGGGGCGCGCCTTTGGCGCTGGCTGGAGTCGGTCGCGTGTGCGGCGGGCCGTTGGCGCGGGTTGGCGGCGGTTGCGTGGCTGGCGGGTCTTTGGCTTTCGCGGGCACCGACCGTTCGTCGTTTCCGGGCTCTCGCTTGTCCTCTTGTTGGCTTTGGTTGGCATTAGCTGGTTCTTCCTGCCATCGCCGCCGCCGCTGGACGGCGTGAGCTATTCCCAGCGCGTGCTGGATCGCGACGGGCGGCTGCTGCGGATGTCGCTGGCGGTGGATGACCGGTATCGGCTCTACACGCCGCTGGCGCAGATTTCCCCGGAGCTGATCGAGGCTACGCTGGTGCAGGAGGATCAGCATTTCTGGCATCACCCCGGCATCAATCCCGTGGCGACGCTCCGCGCGACGTGGCATGCCGCGCTCGGGCGCAGCGGACGGGGCGGAGCTTCGACCATCACGATGCAGCTCGCGCGGCTGCGCTATGGCCTGCGCACGCGGACGGCGGGCGGAAAGCTCGTGCAGATGTGGCGCGCGCTGGAGATCGAGCGGCACTACTCGAAGGGGCAGATCCTCGAGGCCTATCTCAACCTCGCGCCGTACGGGCGGAACATCGAAGGCGTGGGTGCGGCAAGCCTGTTGTATTTCGGCAGGACGCCCGCGAAGCTCACGCGGCACGAGGCCATCGCGCTCAGCGTGGTGCCGCAAAGTCCGACCCGCCGCACACCGCGGCTCGACACCGCGAACAGTGCGCTGCGCTCGGCCTCGAATCGTTTATCCACGCGCCTCGACGGGCATTCGCTCGGGGAGGAGTTCAGCGTGCTGAGCAAACCGGAACGTGAGTTCACCGCGCCGCATTTCGTCCTGCGAACGCTCGACCGGCACCCAGCGCAGCGCGAGATCGCGACGACACTCGACCGCGATCTGCAGCGGCTCATCGAGCGCCGCATCGCCGGCTACGTGGAGTCGAACCGGCGGCTCGGCGTGACCAACGCCGCGGCGATGCTCGTCGATTTCCGCAGCATGGAAGTGCTCGCGCAGGCTGGCTCGGCGGACTTTTTCGACGAGACGATCTCCGGCCAGGTCGATGGCACGCGCAGCCGCCGCTCGCCCGGCTCGACGCTGAAACCGTTCATCTACGCGCTCGCGATGGATCAGGGGCTCATCCATCCGCGCAGCATGGTCGTGGACACGCCGCGGCATTTCGGCGGTTACAACCCGGAGAACTACGACGGCGAATTTGCCGGGCCGATCTCTGCCACCGACGCGCTCGCGCGCAGCCGCAACGTGCCGGCGGTGGCGCTCGCAGCGCAGCTCACGCGACCGACGTTTTACGAGTTTCTCAAACGCGGCGGCGTGGCGCTGCCGCACGAAGAAGCGTTCTACGGACTCGCGCTCCCGCTGGGCGGCGGCGAGGTGACTATGGAGGAACTCGTGCGCCTCTACGCCGCGCTCGCCAACGGTGGGCGGCTGCGCCCGCTCCGGCGCACGCTACCGGCAAAGACCGAAAGCGGTGTGCGCCTCGTCAGTCCTGAGGCAGCGTTTCTCGCGCTGGAAATGCTCGGCCATGTCCCGCGTCCGGGCCTCGGCTGTGCGGCGGGCGAGGAGGGCGTGTCTTGGAAAACGGGCACGTCGATGGGCTTTCGCGATGCGTGGTCGGTCGCGGTCTTCGATCATTACGTGCTCGCGGTCTGGGTCGGCAATTTTGACGGTCGCCGCAACGCCGCGTTCGTCGGCCGCACCTGCGCCGGGCCGCTGCTTTTTCAAATGATCGACGCGCTGCGCACCGCGGGCCGCGCGCGTCCGCGACCGCTCCAGCCGCCACCGGGCGCGAATCTCCAGCAAGTCGAGTTCTGCGCTGTCACCGGCCAGCTTCCCACCGCCGCCTGCACGCACCGCTGCACCGGCTGGTTCATCCCCGGCATTTCGCCGATCACGCCGTGCGAAGTGCATCGCGAAATCCTCGTCGAGGCCGAGAGCGGCCTGCGCGTGCCGGCGGACGACGGCACCCTCACCCTGCGCCGCGAGGTCTATGAATTCTGGCCATCCGACCTGCTCGCGCTTTTTGAAAAGGCCGGCCTGCCTCGCCGCCGTCCGCCGCCCTTCGCTCCGGGCACGGATGCGGAGATGACCGCGCGCACCGGCAAGCCGCCGCAGATCCTTTCGCCCGTCGCGGGCCGGGTCTATGCGTTGCGCCCCGGCGACGAGACACACGGCACCATCGCCCTCCAGGCTCAGACGGAGCCAGACGTGGCGAAGCTCTATTGGTTCGCCGGCAAAACATTTCTCGGCTCGACCTCCCCGCGCGAGCCGCTCCACTGGCGTCCTACGCCGGGCGAGTACCACCTCACCGCCCTCGATGACCGAGGCCGCGCGAGCACTGCCAGAGTCACGCTGCAGGCTGCGGCTGCCGAATAAAGTTCCGGCAAACGGTTCTCGCAGCTGCCCAGCATTTGGGCTAAACTTCCCTTTGTTCCCAGCTTCCCTGGTTCACTGACCGAGGGCCATCGATCTTGGGGATGCGCTCTCGCGACATCCGTAGTTCATCGGCCGAAACGAACCATGAAACTCCTCTCCTCCCTCGCGGTGGCGCTTTGTGGCGTCGCCTTCCTCGCCACTCCGGCCTCCGCCCAGATGCCGCAACTCGTCAACGACCAGAGCCGCAGCGCCGTCGCCACGGCGGGTGGCGCACCACGCGATCCGCAGGCGGTGCCCGATGGCTTGTCCAAGTCGGACTGGCAGAGCATCCGCGCGGCGTATGAGGCGGGGCGGCATGCCTTCCAGCCCACCGAGGGCGGATGGCAGGCGCGCAATCCGGGGCAGCAGTGGACCACGAAGTTCGACGGGCGCGGTTTTGTCACCGAGCCGAAGGACGGCGGGTGGCAGTGGGGGCTGGAGTTGAAGAGCTACGGCTTCGGGGAAAACCAGCGCGCCATCGACGGCAAGCCGACGGTGAAGGCCGAGGGCCAGCGCCTCACCTACCAATGGGATGCGGTCGTGCAGGAGTGGTTCGTCAACGACCTGCGCGGGCTGGAGCATGGCTTCACCGTGCAGGAGCGCCCGTCCGAAACTCTCAATTGTCCCCACGGCACCACGGACTTCTCGCAAAACCTCGAATCTCAACCTTCAACACTCAACCTCCTCCTCGCGGCCCGCGGCACGCTGCGCCCGCGCGTCTCCGCCGATGCGCAGGGCGTGCTTTTTGCGGATGCCTCCGGCGCGACCGTCCTCAACTACACTGGCCTCAAGGTCTGGGATGCCGATGGCAAGGTGCTCGCCTCTCACTTTGCGCCAGCCGAGGGCGGCGTGCGACTCCTGGTGGAGGAACGCGGCGCGCGCTATCCGCTGACCATCGATCCCATCGCCCAGCAGGCGTATCTGAAGCCGGCCGCCGTCGATGTAACGCAGGAAGCTGATTCCTTCGGCTGGTCCGTGGCCGTCGCGGGCGACACGGTGGTCGTCGGGGCTACCGGCGAGGACAGCAGCACGACGGGCGTGAACAGCACGCCCAACGAGAGTGCCGCCAACTCCGGCGCGGTTTACGTCTTCGTGCGAAGCGCGGGTGTATGGACGCAGCAGGCGTATCTGAAGCCTGCCGCCGTCGGCACCACGCAGGCGGGTGATAACTTCGGCTATTCCGTGGCCGTCTCGGGCGACACGGTGGTCGTCGGGGCTGTCTACGAAGACAGCAGCACGACGGGCGTGAACAGCACGCCCAACGACAGCGGAGGCATCGTCTTCAACTCCGGTGCGGCCTACGTCTTCGTGCGCAGCGCGGGGGTGTGGACGCAGCAGGCGTATCTGAAGCCTGCCGCCGTCGGCACCACGCAGGCGGATGATCGCTTCGGCCGCTCGGTGGCCGTCTCGGGCGACACGGTGGTCGTCGGGGCTGACAGCGAGGACAGCAGCACGACGGGCGTGAACAGCACGCCCAACGAGAGCGCTGCCGACTCCGGCGCGGCCTACGTCTTTGTTCGCAGCGCGGGGGTGTGGACGCAGCAGGCGTATCTGAAACCTGCCGCCGTCGGCACCACGCAGGCGGGTGATGGCTTCGGCATCTCCGTCGCCGTCTCGGGCGACACGGTGGTCGTCGGGGCTGACAGCGAGGACAGCAGCACGACGGGCGTGAACAGCACGCCCAACGAGGGTGCCCCCGCCTCCGGCGCAGCCTACGTCTTCGTGCGCAGCGGGACGGCCTGGAGCCAGCAGGCGTAGCTGAAGCCCGCCATCGTCGGGACCACGCAGGCCGGTGATCAGTTCGGCCGCTCCGTGGCCGTCTCGGGCGACACGGTGGTCGTCGGGGCTGACAGCGAGGACAGCAGCACGACGGGCGTGACCAGCACGCCCAACGAGAGCGCCGCCCAGTCCGGCGCGGCCTACGTCTTCGTGCGCAGCGCTGGCGCGTGGACGCAACTGGCGTACCTGAAGCCGGCCGCCGTCGGGTTAAAGCAGACGGGCGATAGGTTTGGCCGGTCCGTGGCCGTCTCGGGCGACACAGTGGTCGTCGGGGCTAACGGCGAGGACAGCAGCACGACGGGCGTGAACAGCACGCCCGGTGACACCACGCCCTTCGGAGGCGGCGAATTTGAATCCGGCGCGGCCTACGTCTTCGCCGTCCCCGAGATCGCCGTCGAGCAGCCCGCCGGGACCGACCTGACCAGCGGCACCGCGAGTATCGCCTTTGGCGCAGTGGGCAACAGCAGCCATGTGAAGACCTTCATACTCAAAAACACCGGAAACGGCCCGCTGATAATCACGAGCGTGAGCGTGACCGGTGGGAACGCAGGCGACTTCAGCGTGAACACCAGCGGGATGCTCATCAGCGTGCCCGCGGTCACCGGCACCACGTTCACCGTCACCTTCACCCCCGCCGCCTCCGGCAGCCGCACGACGACACTGCGTATCCTGAATGATGACAGCAACGATTTCGACATCACGCTGACCGGCGCCCCGCTCTCCTTCACGATCGACACTGATGGCGACGGGATTAATGACGCCTCCGAGTTCCAGATGGCGGCGCTGGGCTTTGACTGGGAGGTGAGCCAGCCCGCGCTGGTGAGTAACTACTTCTCCAATGCCAATGGGGCAGGCCTTTACACCACCGCGCAGGTGCAGGCGCTGAACGTGGGCGTGCCGCTTCTGACCAAGGATGCGGCGACCGGGAAGTTCAAGCTGACCCTTGGGGTGAAGAAGACGACCAACCTCACGCAACCTTTCATCGACTTCCCGATGAATGGGGTGGGGATGACGACGGTGATCAACGCCGCGGGCAAGCTGGAGTTCCAGTTCACCGTGCCGGATAACGCGGCGTTCTTCCGGGTGCAGTCGCAGTAGGTCGTGCAAGCCTCTGGGTTGCCGGACGCCCGCAGAGTCGGGCCACCCTGAAGCCGGATAAGACTTTTGCGCTTCGGCGGTTGTCCTTACACCGATGCCCATGCCGCAAACGATCGCCGCCGAACTCGCCGAACTGCGCGCGCGTTCGCTGTTGCGTTCGCTGCGGGAGATGGATTCGCCGCAGCAGCCGGCGGTGGAGCTGGCGGGAAAAAAGCTGATCAATTTTTCGTCGAACGATTACCTCGGGCTGGCGACGGAGCCGGCGCTGCGCGAGGCGGCGAAGAAGGCGATCGACCAGTATGGCGTGGGATCGGGCGCGAGCCGGCTGGTTTGCGGGACGCTGTCGCCTCATGTGCGTCTGGAGGAGAAGCTGGCGGAGTTCAAGCGCACGGAAGCGGCGCTGGTTTTCTCGAGCGGCTACGCGACGGCGCTCGGCACGCTCGGGGCGCTGTGCCGGAAGGATGACGTAATCATTTTGGACAAGCTCGCGCACGCCAGCCTGATCGACGGCGCGCGCCTGAGCGGCGCGCATCTCCGCATCTTTACGCACAACCACATGGGCAAGCTGGAAAGCCATCTGCAATGGGCAGCGGAGAATTATCCCGACGCGCGGGTGGTCGTGGTCACGGAATCGGTCTTCAGCATGGATGGCGATTGGGCCCAGCTCGGCGAGATCGTGGAACTGAAGCGTCGCTACGGCGCGCTGCTGCTGCTCGATGAGGCGCACGCGGTCGGGGTCATCGGCGTGCACGGGCGCGGGCTGGCGGAGCAACTCGGACTGGCGGGCGCGGTGGATATTCACATGGGCACGCTGAGCAAGGCGCTCGGGGTGAGCGGCGGCTATGTCTGCGGCGGGCGGCGGCTGATCGAGTTGCTGGTGAACCGGGCGCGGAGTTTCATCTACTCGACCGCGCCGTCGCCGGCGGTGGCGGCGGCGGGGTGTGCGGCGGTGGAGTGGATGCTGTCGGCAGCGGGAGAAAAGCGGAGGCAGCAGCTTCGGCAAAATCTCGCGCAGTTTGCGACGGAGATGCCGCCGCTGTTTTCGGGAGATCGAAAAGTGCAGAGTGCGATTGTGCCGGTGATTGTGGGCAAGGCGGAGGCGGCCCTCGAAGCCGCGCAGGTGCTGGCGGGGAAAGGTTATCTCGTGCCGGCGATCCGCTACCCGACGGTGGCGCGCGATGCGGCGCGGCTGCGGGTGACGCTTTCCGCGCGGCACACGCCGCGGCAGATCAGCGGGCTGTGCGCGGTGCTGCGGAATATCGCGGCGGGTTGAATTCCAAAAAACTGTCATTCTGAACGGAGGTTCGCCGTGGGCGCAGGCGGGGGCGAAACGCAATGAAGAATCGCTGAAAGAATTGGGCGGAGGCGGGCTGGTGAGATTACGCGTCGCCATCACCAACCCGCTCCGCCCATTACAGTCAGCGATTCTTCACTCCGCCTTTGTCGCCAAGCCTCCAAAGGCTGCGTTCAGAATGACGGCGTTGATGGTGTTGGGCTCGCTGCGCTCGCGGTGAGCCCGAGCGCGGTGCGGGGCTCGCGGGCGAAGCGGAAGCCGGTGAGTGGGACGTGGGGCGCGGCGGCATGTTCGAGGGCGAGGATTTGGAAACTGCGGCCCATCATTTGCGGGTGCATGAGCGTTTTGAAGGTGCGCAGTTCGCGCTGGCTGGCGGGGGTGTCGGGGATGCTGGCGGGGAAGTGCAGCGCGCCGAGCGCGACGATGAAGTGATGCTGATCGGTGAAGCCGGCGACGCGCAGACCGGCAGCGGTGGCGCGCTCGGCTAGGGTGGTGAAATCGACGTGCGCGGTGAGGTCGGTTTCGCCGGGCGCGGCGAGGAGGTCATCGACGCGGCGGTGCTGCGCGTAGCCCGTGAGCGTGCCGGTGGTGCGCTCGGGACGGTAGTATTCGGCGCGGGGAAAGCCGTAGTCGATGATGACCGCGAAGCCGTGCAGGAGCTTGGTTGCGAGCGCATCGATCCAGGCGAGCGCAGTAAGATTGATCTCGGTGCGGTAGCCGGTGGGGACGGGTGGGAGCTTGGTGAGCGCGGCGCGCAACGGGGCGCTGGTGATGGCGAGATCGGTGAAGGTGAAGCGGCCACCTTCAAAAGCGACGTGGGTTTCGCGCCAGTCCATGCCGGCCCACGCGACGGCATGGACGGGGAAGGCATCGAGGAGTTCGTTGGAAAAATGCACACCGGTGAAAGTGGGCAGCGCGGCGAGCGATGGGTACCAGTGGACGGCGAACCCGGCGAGCGCGGAGCTTTGCGCGGTACGCAAGGCGTCGGACGGTTCGATGATGTGGTAGCGCGTCGCCGCGAAGCAGGTCGGGGCGTTGGCGCGCAGCGCGGCGAGGACATCGCGGGCGAAGTCGCCGCG
>JBBQCM010000140.1:0-16724 GCA_038318725.1 Chthoniobacterales bacterium | reverse complement strand
GACTTTGTTCTTCACCTCCGGCCCGATGAAGTCGGTGCCCATGCTCGTCTGGCTGGCCTCGAGGAATTTGATCGGGTCCATGTCGGGCGCCAGCAGGACAAAGTTATGTCCCATCGAGAGTTTGGGGATTGTGCCCACGTTTTTGAGCGTGACCGTGACCTTCTGCCCTGGCTTCGCCTCGATGGCCATCACGTCATACTTCATCGTATCGTTCCCGGTGATCTCTACTTTCTTCTCCGGCAGACTCGGGTCCGGTGCCTCCGCTGCCGGGGCGGCGTTTGTGGAAGTCTTTTCGGCGGTCGAGTCGCCGGTTTCCGGAGCCTTGTTGCATGCGGTGAGAAGACCGAATGCGCTGATGGTGATGATCGTGAGTAGGCTGGATTTCATGCTGTTCATAAGTTGATGGGTGGTGGCGCGGAGTGCCTTGATGTGGGTCAAGGCATTACCTTGTTTACCGATAGTGCGCTCGTCGCCGTGATGATCTCGGTCGGCGTCCATCCATTGCCGCGCCAGATGTTGCGGATGATGCCGTCGGCTCCCACGAGCGCGGTCGCCAGTCCGTGCGCGATGGTGCCGCTCTCCGGTTGCACGGTGACGGAAAAGGCCTGCGTCAGCCGCTTTGTCTCGGCCGCGGTGCCGGTGGCAAAGCGCCATTGGTTGGTGTCATTCGTGTGGCGCGCGGCGTATTGCGCGAGCACTTCCGGCGTATCGAACTCGGAATCAAACGAGATGCTGAGGAGTTGCACCTCCGCCGTCCCCGGCGCGCCCGCGAGCGCCTGCTGGATTTCCCGAAAGTGGTTTGTCATCAGCGGGCAGAAGTTGGGGATCGGGCAGCGCGTGAAGATGAACGTGAGGATCAGCGGCCTGCCCGCGAACGTCTCGCGTGTGATTGCCCGCCCTTGCGAGTCGATGAGCTGAAAGTCAGGAAGCCGATCGCCTTTCTTCAGCCGCTCGACGTTCGTCGCCGAACCTGCCTTTGCCTGCTTTCGCGCAGGAAGCTTCACTTCGCTCGCGGCGATCTTCTTAACGCCTTCGATCCAGGCGGACTTGTCCGTGACGATCATTGTGAACGCGATGGCATCACCGGCTCTGAGCGGTTCGACCTCCGCCATGGTCTTCACATCGAAGGGCATCGTCATCGCCGGCATGAAATTCGGGATCTCCTCGTGCTCGACCGTCACCGCGCGTCCTGCGAAGTCGATCTGGCGCAGGAAGCCCCGCACCGCAAAGGTCTGCGGCGGTGGCTCCGCACGCACCGTCGCGCCGAACTGCCCGCGTTTGCACGACGGCGCCGCAAGGCTGACCAGAATTAGAACCGCTGCGATAAGTCGCTTCATGCACGAACGATGGAGGTTACGCCAAGGCCCTGCCTTGACTTGGATCAACTCGAGGGAGAGATCGGCGTTCCGCTGCGTCACCACTTCGAGAGTGGACGGGCCGGGGAAGATTCAACCCCTTCTTCATCAGGCATGAACGTGATCGCGAGCGTGAGGTCTGTCACATCGGCGAGCTTGATTGCCAGCTTGCGCACGCCGGTGGAACCTTCCTTAGACCAGCGGCTTTTCATTTGCTGCCGCGGCGGATGGGGCGAAGTGAGCAGTGGCTCCGCGGGCATGACCTCAAACTTCGCTCCCGCCGGCTGGAGGATGCGCGCGGTGAGCTTACGGCCGTCGAGTGTGAGCGTCGCCGTGGCGCCGTTCGTGGTAATCTCAGCGGGCGTGTGCATGAACCACCAGACCTCCGCCGGCTTCGGTGCGACGATTTCATCCTGAATGAGCACCGCGCGACCGCGCAACTCGACGCCGCGCTGCACACGCGTCGCCGATTTCGCGTAGGCCGTGCTCAAGTCGGCGATGGCAAAATTGCGTTCGCTCGCGCTGACGAACCGCGTGATCGGCGCGACGGCTTTCTGATCCTGGTCGGGTTCCGCGCCGGGATTGATGACGAGCGTGTTCTGGCCCTCGGCGCGGCAGCGGTAGAAGTCCCAGCGGCCTTTGCCGAAGTAGCCAGGCAGGTTGTAATCATCCGCGCCGAGATCGAGCGCCCAGCGACGCCCGAGCGCATCGAGCACGAAGCTGCCGAGATCGAGGTGGCCGTGGTTCACCTTGTTGTCGCCGCCTTTGAAACCGACGAACGTCGCGTCCGGATCATCCCATGCGCTGCGCATCGTCACCACCTCCGCGCCGCGGAAATGACGCGCAGTTGGCAGCCCTTGCAGCGCCAGTTTTCGCTCGAGCCACTGCGAACCCCACAGCAAATCCAACACGGTCGGCTTGCGTGCGGCAAATCCCCCCGCGGTCGGCGACGACCCCGAAGCCGGGCTTTCGCCGGTGACGAGCCGCAAACGCCAGGCCGCAAAACTTGGCGCGTTGAACTTCGTCGCCAGCCACAGCAGTTGCGGACCACCGGCCGCTCCGTCGCCAGCGTCCGCATAGTTGAAAGTGAGGCCAAGCGGCCCGGTGATGTGGATGGGAAAGTCGCCCGTTTTCGAAAAGCCTTCGATGCGCGAGAGGCCGAAGTCCTCGCCGAGCGCGGAGTCGAGCGCGGCGAGCATGAGCACGTTGTATTTCGTGGCGTAGTCCCAATACCCCGGCCCTTCGGCCCACGCGCCATCGGGCGCGAAGTGGTTCATCGCGCGCGGCACGGTCGCGACGGCGCGCTCGAGGATTTCGCCCGCGAGCGCCGGTTCTTCATCCGCGAGTGCGAGCGCGCCGAGCGTCATGCCGCCGTTGCAGACCTGATTCCAATTGTGCTCCGCCGCAGCCCACCAGCGGTCTTTGCGATAGATCTCGAGTGAAGGCGTGAGTCCCTTCTCGATGATCGCCTGCTTCAGCGTCGCGCGCTGCTCGGTCGCCCACTCCGCGTGCAGCCAGTCGTAGCCGAGTGCAAAGGCCGCGGTCATCTCCGCGGTGTCGAGAAAGTGCGACGGATTCCAGTCCTTGAACCGCGCAGCCGTATCGAGCTCGCGCCAAAGCCGCGCAGAATAACGCGCGTCGCCGGTGAGCCGGAATGCCATGCCGAGCGCAAGCGTGCGATCGAGGACCCGGCGGCTTGTGGCGAGCAATCGCTTGCCGTCCGGGATTTCGTATTTGCTCGGCGGCTGAGTGAGCAGGCTGTCCGCTTCGGCGCGTATCGCAGCGGCCCATTTCGCCGCCGTCGGTTGCTGATCGAGTCGATCGCGCAGCTCGCGGAAATCGTCCGCCGTCGCGAGCAGCCGCGGATGCTCTTTGCGCAGTGTCGAAAGGATGGTCGCGGCGGATGGCGCGGGTGATTGCGCCCAAGCCGCCGTGGCGGTTGCGAGCGCTACGACGAGGGCGATGTATTTCATGGAAATTTAGATCGCGTGATCCGCGGGAAGATCAGCGCCCGACCAGAGCTTGCGCGAAGTCCAGTCAGCGGCCGGGGCGGACCAGAACTCATCCGCCGGACCGAGCCCGAGCGGGAGGAAAGCGAACGTGCAGAGATACAGGCTGCCGGTGCTGATGTAACGCTCGCCGAGCGCCGGCTGATGGCCGCACAGCCCGATGCGCAACCAGCCTTCGGCATCGAAGGTATCCGCCGCGCCGAGCGTCCGGTGGATCACCGCGCCAAGCGCACCGCGCACCTGCGTGGGCGCCACGCCGGCCGGCAGTTCGCGCCGTAACGCCATCGTGGCGAGATGATGAAAGGCGCCGCAGCGATACGTGATCGAGCGCCCGAGCGGAGGATAGCTGCCATCCGGCGCAATGAGCCGCTCCTGCACCGTGGCGTAACGGCGGGCGCGCTGGAGCACGGCGGCGCGCATTCCATTCCAGCGCGCATCCACGGGGGCGATGAGATCAAGCGCCGCGAGGAGCAGCGGCTGGATCACGTAGCTGTTGTAGTAGTCCCAGTGGAATCGCGGGCCGTCGCCGTAAGCGCCGTCGCCTTGATACCATTCCTCGTGCGCCTTGAGCGCGGTCTAGATCGGCTCCGGCTGCCACTCGGCTCCGACGCGCGCGAGAAAGGCTTCGATCAGCGCGGAAAAGAGCAGCCAGTTATTGCGGCCCGGCTTGAAGCGGCGCGTGCTCGCGAGCGCGACGGCGATCCGCTCACGCACCGGCGCGTCGAGCTTTTCCCACAGCTCCACGCGGGCGCGCGAAAGACCGAGCGCGAGGAAGGCTGCATCGACGAGATTTTGTGCGCCAGTGGTAAAATCGAGCCGATCGGCAGCGGCGGGATCGACGGCATTGGCGAGCGCCTGCCGGACGAGCAGGGCAAAGCGCGCGCGGCTTACGTCCTCCGCGCCATTCGCTCCGGCCACGCCGAGCCACGGCGCAATGCCGCCGAGCGTGCGTCCGAGCGCTTCGAGATGCGTCACCGCGCGGCGGTCGGCTTCGCGACCGTTCATCGCCTCCAGCGGCATCCGAGCTTTCAGCTGATTAGCCGCAAGATTCGCCAGTACCGGCTCCGCGACCCGCGTGAGCACCCGCACCCACTGGGACCGCGCCTCCGGCACCGCCGCTGGAACGATCGAAGAAGCCGGCGTCTCTTGCGAGCGCGCCGTCTGTGCTGCAAGCGGTGTAGCGAGAAGCAGCGTGCCCAGAAATTGGCGGCGGTTGTTCATGAGGAAAGTCAGCGCCTCGCGGCACGACGCGCGCGGGGTTGCTCAGGTGGCGACGATACGCGCGAACTCCTCGGCGTCGAAAGCGCGCAATGCGTGCGTGCGGACATTGCCGGCCGCAGCGAGCCGCGCAAGGGTGCCGAGGACTTGCGGCTCGTCGCCTTGCAGGATCAGCGCGCCATCGTAAGCGCCCGCGGTCCAAAGTTGCGCGAGCACTTTCACACCCGAGGCTTCGATCTCCTGTCGCCAAGCCGCCGCGCGCTGCGGCGATTGTGTGAGGTCGCGCGCGCCCTGGTCGGTGAACGTGAGGAGGGTGAGGTAAGTCGTTTTCATAACAGACGTGCATCGTTGCTCCACTTTCCGCGCCGCGCCTTGACCTGTGTCAAGACGCTCGACCGTCTTGCGATGCTGTCCGAGCGGGAACGAAAGATTGTTCATCCCCAGCTCGGCCGGACGCTCACGCCATAAGCACTCGGCGAAGATAAAGGTGCGAGCAACGCGCTTCCCGCCGCGTTTTCTTTGATGCAAGTCAAAGCATGAGGACGCACGTTGCACGACCATGCACGGCATGAAAAACACGCCTGTCGTCACGCTCGATATGGGGCCGGAGCTCCATCGAGGACGCGAGTCATTTTCCGCCATCATGCGCATCGCCGCCGCGCTGGAGCCGCGGCAGAAGCGGCTGCTCATCGCGCCCCTGTCACCGGATGCAGATCCTCCGGCATGACCATTGCGGACGTGAAACTGAAACGCCCGCGCCTCTTCGCGATGTGTTGCGATGAGCCTTTCCGCCTCTTCTTTCCGCTCGGGCTGGTGAGCGGCATCGTCGGGCTCGCGCTCTGGCCGCTGCATCTGTGGGGCGCGCTGGCGATCTATCCGGGCGTGATGCACGCGCGCTTGATGATCGAAGGTTTCATGGGCGCGATCATCATCGGCTTTCTCGGCACCGCCGGGCCGCGATTGCTCAGCGCGGCGCGCTTCACCGCGCGTGAGCTTGGGACGCTGGTGGCGCTGCATTTGGCAAACGTCGCCGCGCACCTCGCCGCCCGCCCGGCGCTTGGCGATGCTCTTTTCTGCGCGGAACTCATCGCGCTCGCCGTCGTCCTCGGCCGCCGCTTCTTGGCGCGCGGCGATCTGCCGCCGCCGAATTTCGTGCTCGTCGGCGGCGGTCTGCCCTGCGGCATCGCGGGCGCGGCGATTGTCGCGATCACCAGCGCCCTCGGTGAGGGGCCTCGGCTTTACGCGTTCGGCATGCTCGCGCTCAGCCAGGGCTTTGCGCTGCTGCCCATCCTCGGCGTGGGCGTGTTTCTTTTTCCGCGCTTTCTCGGCGTTCCTTTCGGCTCCGAACTCGCGGAGCTGCGCCTCCCGACGCCGGGGTGGACACGCAAAGCCCTTCTCGCGGCGAGCGTTGCCGTGGCGGTCATCGCGTCCTTCGCCGTGGAAGCCGCGGGGTTTCTCCGCCTCGCGGGTGCTCTGCGATTCATTGCCGCCGCTGACTATGTCGCCACGCAAATGCCGTCGGTGCTGAAGTTCGGGCGCGCGCCACTGCTCGGCCAATGCATCCGCGCGTCCGTCTGGATGCTGCTCCTGGGCTTGCTCTGGCCGGTGTTGCTCCCCGCGTATCGCGTGGCCGGGCTGCATCTCGTCTTCATCGGCGGCTTCATGCTCACGATCTTCGCGGTCGGCACGCGCGTGATGCTCGGCCACAGCGGGCAGCTCCACCTTTGCAAAAAGCCACTGCCCTTCCTCATCGCCGCGTGCGTGCTCCTGCTCATCGGCCTCGGCGCGCGGATCGGCGCGGACTTCATGCCGAGCGTTGTGGGCCGGGAGCGCCACCTCATCTGGGCCGCACTGCTCTGCATCGCTGCCGCGCTGGTGTGGGGCATCCGGCTCATCCCGCGCGTCTTCATCCCCGACTCCGACGAATGAGCCGCGCGACCTGCTTCGTCGCATTGCTGACCCTGCTTTGCGCGAGCGCCATCGCGTTTGCTGCCGATGACGAAGCGCGCAAACCCGCCGCGAATCCCGCCTTCATTCCACCCGACCGTTCGCTATTTTTCGAAGGTCGCGACGTTTTCGATCGCAACTGCGTCGTCTGTCACGGCGAGCGTGGCGACGGACTGGGCGAAATGTCGGCCTCTATGCCGATCAAACCACGCTCCTTTCGCAGCGGACTTTTCAAGTATCGCTCAACGCCGTGGGGCAAGCTGCCGACGACGGCTGATCTCATTCGCACCATTCGCGGCGGTCGCACCGGCACGACGATGGGCATGTTCACCCAGCTTACCGAGGGGGAAGTCCGCGCCGTCGCGGAATACGTGAAGTCATTTTCGCGGAATTGGTGGAAGCCGGAGAACTACGCCGCGCCGGTCGGAATTCCGGCCGAACCCGCGTGGCTGCGCGATGCTTCCCAGCTCCAGCGGCGCGCCGCCGCGGGGCGAGGGATATTTCGCAGCATATGCGCGACCTGCCATGGCGAGAACGCCGATGGCAAAGGCCCCGCGGCCTCCGCGCTCAAGGACGATGCGGGCCAACCGGCGACACCCGCCGACCTGCGCCAGCCGCATCTCCGCAGCGGCGATGAGCCGCGCGACATCTACCGCGTGCTCATGACCGGCCTCAATGGCACGCCGATGGTCAGCTTCACCGACGCGCTCGCCGCCGAGCAGAAGTGGGACATCGTCGCTTACATCCTCACCTTGCGCCCCGAGCACGGACCACAGCGCTGATGCGCGCTGGAGAGGCTCAACCCTTCCAATAGGCCGGCAGATCCGGCTTCGTCGCGCGGAGGATTTCGAGGATCGCGCGGCGGTCTTCATTGCTCAGCTTCGCGAACTGCAGGTCGCGATCCTGCCCCGTGAGGATCGCGTGCAACCGCTGAAGGAGCTGATCGCGCATTACCGCCGGCAGCGCATCGAAGGCCGGCGAGTAGATGAGAAAGCTGCACGGATACTTGAAGAGCCGCGTCTGCAAATCGAACTCGCGCAGCGACCGGCCCTTTGCGTCGAACGGCCCGAGCGCTGCGAAGCCCTTGGCGTATTCCGCGTCGCCGGCGATCGGCGCGGTGAGCGGCGCTTCTTCGACGAA
Organism: Chthoniobacterales bacterium; assembly: GCA_038318725.1. GTDB lineage: Bacteria > Verrucomicrobiota > Verrucomicrobiia > Chthoniobacterales > Chthoniobacteraceae > Chthoniobacter. Next base: position 9,055 of record JBBQCM010000140.1, on the reverse strand, counting down.
GAGGAGGTAGCGCAGGAAGGCATTCACCTGGCTGGTGAGATAGCGCGTGTGCCCGTAAGTGGCCGTCATGATCTGCGTTTCGTAGTTCAGCCGGGTGATGTAGTTGTGCATCTTCGCCTGATGCTCGAGCACCATCAGCGCGGTGATGTCGCTGGTTGCGCGCGGATACTTCTTCACGTCGAAGAACCGGCTGAGATCGGTGAGGTTGCCGAGATGATTGGGCTCCCGCGCCGCGCGGGCAAAGGCTTCGGGGCCGATGAGGTTGCCGCGATGCGTCTGCGCCCCGTGTGTGCCGGTGACAAAATATCCCGCCCAGCGATCCGCCAGCGGCGTGCATTGATCAATGTCCGAAACCTCGGTTTGTGAGTCGATCTCGCCGGTCGCGTCAGTGCCGATCGAGCGCACAAAATGTCCGGGCACGCCGAGCGTTCGATTGGAGCCGTGACATTGCATGCAGTCCTGGTCCCGCACGAATCGTGGACGGCGCGATTGCTCATTTTCAAACCGGTAGAAGACACCGCCGAGTTTCGGATCGGCAGCGGAGACCTCCAGCGCCGGCGCGCCCGGAATGTAACCGACATACACATCGTCGTTGAAAAAGAGAGCCCGCGGATTCTCCGGGGTGATGAACCTGCGCTGAAGCGAAGTTTTCGAAAAGACGAGCATCTGCGACGCGCGCGGAATCTTCAGCTCATCCAGGAGCGCCGGCAGGTAGCCGAACTGATCGTCGAACGTGAGCTTGGTCTCACCGATGGCGAGCCGGTGCTGGAGCTGCGCGATCGGATCGGTGGGCGTCTGATCGTTGTATTTCAGCGGCTCGCTTTCGTAGTCGATCTTGTGCGACGCGCCCTGAAAGTCTTCCGCACGCGCCGCCGCGAGCGCGGTGAAACAGAGCAGAATGCAGAGGAGTGTTTTCATGGGATGGCGCTCAATCGCCGGCGGCAAGAAACTCGATGAGATTGCGGATTTCGCGCTTGGTCAGCACCGCGCCGAAGTGAGGCGGCATCGGGCTGGGCAGCGGAGTGCGCTCGACGATGTCCGCGGTCTTCAGTTTGCGCTTCTTGCCATCGACCACCGACGTGAGCGTGAGGTCATCGCCGGTTTCAAAAGTGATTACGCCGGAGATTTCCTCGCCATCTTTCAGCTTGAGCAATGCGGGCTGAAACCCCAGGGCGAGTGTGGAGTTTGGGAGGATGAGCGATTCAAGAATGTGGATGCGGTCGGTCGAATGCCGCAGCCAAGTCAGGTCAGGCCCAATCTGGCCGCCTTTGCCGTCCACCGAGTGGCAGCGGATGCAGCCCGCCTCCGGCTTTTTGGTGAAGATGACGCGGCCCTCGTCGGCGTCGCCGCCTTCGAGGCATTCGCGGAAGCGCACCAGTTGGTCGGTCGCCTTTTCGAGTTCCTGCGCACGCTCGGCGAGCCGGGATTTTAAGTCCGCGTTGTCGCGCTTCGCCGCGGCCTCAAACAAATCGAGCCACAGCGCGACCGGAAGGTCGCCTGCGCGATAGCGGTCGAATTGTGCGAGCAGCACTTTGTCGGCGCTTGGGTCGGCTTGGACACCAAGTCTCGCCAGCGCCTTCTGCCTGGCACTGAGGCGACCCTTTTCCAGCACTGCGGCATCCTCAGCGACGGTTCTCGCGGGCTGCTCCGCCGCGGTGCCGCTCATCGCTGGCGAAGTCTGCGCCAGCGCGTCCGCGACACAGAACAGCGCGGAGAGCAGAGGCAAGACGGTGGAACGGAAATGAAGGAAGCTTCTCATGTGAGTCGCATCGTCTTGCCGAGGCGATCGGTGAAACGACGCACAAGGAATGTCGCACCGCGTGGCGCTGGCGCTTTGACTTGAATCAATAAAGCAGAGCGTCAGTGAGCGTCGTCGGCGGATCGCTGCTCGTCGCGCTTCGTGCTCAGCCGGGTCGGCCGCATGATGTGAGCCGCGCCTGCCGCGCGAGCCTTCACGCAGACGGCTCGATCACTCGATCGACGGCCAGCGCGCGCATATATTGGGCGCGCTCGAAAGCGCTGGGGTCGGGGCAGTTTTCCTGGCTCAAGCTCCCCTTCACCTGTTCCAGCGAGTCGTAGCCGTGTTGTTCCAGCCACTCGCACATCTCGCGCTCGATCACGCCGATGTGTTCGATGCCGCGGTGCAGGAGCACTGAGCAGAGCATCGTCACATCGGCGCCGGCCATGAACATCTTCAGCGCATCGGTCGCGCTATGAATGCCGCTCGTCGCTGCCAGGCTTGCGCGGATGCGGCCCCGCAGCATCGCGATCCAGCGCAGCGGCAGCCGCATCGCCTCCGAGGTGCTCAGCTTGATCGTCGGCGCGACGGCATGCGCCTCGATGTCGATGTCCGGCTGGTAAAAGCGATTGAACAGCACGAGCCCGTCGGCCCCGTGCTGATCGAGCTGACGGGCGAAGCGCGCGAAGTTCGTGAAGAACGGACTCAGCTTCAATGCCACCGGGATTTTCAACTGCGCCTTGAGTGACGCGAGGATGGTGAAGTACTGCGCTTCGATGTCGTCCGCGCTCACTTCGGGGTCGGTCGGGATCGAGTAAATGTTCAGCTCCAGCGCGTCCGCTCCCGCCATTTCGATCCAGCGCCCGAAGCTGATCCAATTCCCGAAGGTGGTGCCGTTGAGACTCGCGATGATCGGGATGCCGAGTTCCTGCTTCGCCTTCGCCAGGTTCAGAAGGTAACGGCCGGGACCGAAATGAAACGCATCTTGCGGCGGGAAATAGCCGAGCACCTCGTCGAGCGTCTCGGTGCCTGCGAGATGCTGAAAGAACGAATCGTTTTCACGGCGAATCTGCTCCTCGAACAGCGAGTGAAAGACCACCGCGGAAGCGCCGGCATCTTCCATGCGCTTGAGCTCGTCGAGGCTTTCCGAAAGCGGCGATGCCGCCGGCACCAAAGGCGTGCGCAGCTTTAAGCCGAGATAGGTCGTCGAAAGATTCATAGCTCTCACGACCATCTTTTTCTCCCGGGCGCGCTCTGACTCGCCATCCTTTGCGGAAAACGCACCCGGCTTTGCGTCGCCGTCACGGCGTCACCACCTTGGGCTTGTAGCTGGCGTAGCGGGCGCGCTGCTCGGGGGTGAGCTTTGAGTAGTCGTAACGCTCCTGCTCCAAGCCGTTGATCTTCGCGTGGATGACGTTGGCCATGTCCGACGCGGCGCTCTTGATATGCTCGGCTTTCTCCCCGGCAAACAGTTCGTCCACCGTGGCGGAGAAGAGCGCGAGCCAGCGGTCGAATTGCGGTCGGCCCATCGTCGTCAACGGCACGAGCCGGGCGTGTGTGGCGAGCGGATTTCCCGTGAATCCGCCGCTGCGAAAAATCATCGTCTCCCAGAACGCATACATCTTCGGCAAGTGCGCGGCCCAATCCGTCCTGGCCACGTCATTGAAGATGAACCCGAGCAAGTCATCGTGGCGGACCTTGTCGTAGAAGGCATTCACGAGCCGCTCGATGTCCGCGCGGCCGGTGAGATCGGCACGAGAGGCGAGGCGCAGATCGTCGGAAGTCATAGTCAAGGAAGCTACGGCCATTCGCCGCACGCGCGAGAGGCAGGCGGCGCGAAGTTTGACTTGGGTCAAACGAAACGCACATCGGGGAATCTTGATCCTCATCAAGTATGACCGTCGCGGATTCTACATTCATCACGTTTGTCCACGGACACGCACACAAGACCAACCACCGAAACCACCAGCGAGAGCACGGCGGGAATGCCGGGCCTTCCGCACGAGGCTGCCTTGACCTAAGCTCCGGCGATGACGATTTATTTTACGCGAACAGGATCTCCCTCGGAGGAGCGCTTCCGCGAACAGCTTGACGGGCACGAACTGCGATTTGTCGGCTCGCTGGAGGAAGTCGGCGCAGAGGCGGAGATGCTCGTCATCCTTTTTTGGGCGCGCATTGACGAAAGCTTTTTGGCGGCGCATCCGAAGCTGCGCTTCATCGCCACACGTTCATCGGGCTACGATCACATCGATCTCGCTGCCTGCCGCGAGCGCGGCATCGTCGTTTGTTCGGTCCCGAGCTATGGCGAGAACACGGTCGCGGAACACACCTTCGCGCTGATCCTTTCGCTGACGCGCCGGCTTCGCGAAGTGGCGACTGCAAAGCGCATCGGGCGTTTTTCTTTTGAAGAACTGCGCGGGTTCGATTTGCACGGGAAGACCCTCGGCGTCATCGGGACGGGGCGCATCGGGCTGCATGTCGCACGGCTCGGCCGCGCTTTTGGCATGGAGGTGCTCGCCTTCGATTCCAAACCGTCCGACGTGATCGCCAGTCTTCTTGGCTATACTTACACCTCGCTCGACGAGCTGCTGCGGCGCAGCCATGTCCTCACGCTCCACGTGCCGCTCACCCCCGCGACGATTCACCTCCTCGACCGCGACGCCTTTGCCAAGTGCCGTGAAGGCGTGATCGTGATCAACACCGCGCGCGGCGGGGTGATCGATACTGAGGCTCTACTGGAAGCTTTGGACAGCGGGCGCGTGGCCAGCGCCGGGCTGGATGTGCTGGAGGATGAGCGCGTTTTTCAGAAAGCCGCGTCGCATGTCATCACCGATCAGATCATCGCGTTTCTCCACGCGGACCCAACGTCTCCCGAGGAACGCCATCAGCGCGATCCGGAACGGCTCGAAGAATTGCGTTCACTAAATCGCAACGAAGCTCTGCTCGCGCGACCCGATGTCGTGTTCACGCCTCACGTCGCCTTCAATAGCAACGAAGCGGTGGAGCGGATCGACCAGGTGACGATTGAAAACATCCGCGCCTTCCTTGCCGGAGAACCAATCAACACCATCAGCGAGTAGTCTTTCGTCCGCGAGACTTATTGGACGACGCGACTTGTCGCCTTCGCGATAACGCGGGCGCTCACCTCCGGCACCGAGCCTTCAGCGGCGATTTCCAGGAGGCGGCCGGTTGCGCGATAGAAATCCTGGAGTGGATCAATCATCCGATGAAACACGGCGATGCGTTGTCGGATGGTGGCGGGCTCGTCATCGGTGCGCCGAAACAATTCGCCGCCACACGCATCGCACACGCCCGGCCGGGCAGGCGGCTTCGAGGTTTCGTGGCAGGTCCGTCCGCACGCCCGGCACGTCAACCGACCCAAGAGCCGCCGCTCAATTTCCTCGTCGGAAACGTCGAGGTAAAGCGCCTGCGAGACCACGCAACCGAACGCCGACGCGACTTGCTGCAAGGCTTCCGCTTGAGCTAGTGAACGCGGATAGCCATCCAAAACGAAACCGCTGGCGTCGGGAGAGCCGTCGACCATTGCCCGCACCAGTTCGATTGCCACGTCATCCGGGACGAGCTGTCCGCTTTCGATGAATTCCGCAGCGCGGCGACCCAGCGGCGTCCGCCGGTGAATGTGATCGCGGAAATGTTCACCCGACGAGAGATGCTCATATCCCAGCGCCGCGGCCAGAGCCTGTCCATGCGTGCCCTTTCCCGATCCCGGGCCTCCGAGCAGCACGACGATGGGCGTTGAGGGACTCGGGTTTTTGACGGCTTGGGACATGGCTTGGTGAGCGGTGAGATTTGGAGCGACGCGCTTTTTTTCAAAGCAGCCACGCCGCGAGCGTGAAGTAGAACAGGAGGGTGAAAATGTCGGTCAGCGCGAGCGTCACCGGGCCGGCGGCGATCTTTGGATCAAGGCGGAGCGCGTGCAAAGTGGCCGGGATGCTCAGGCCCAGCACGCACGCGGTGCTCAGCGAAAGCAGGATGCCGCCGCCGATCACCACCGCCGGCATGAGCGTGCCCCGCCACAGCCAGGCGATCGAGGCCACCGTCCCGCCGCACGCCAGTCCCAGCAGCAGCGCGGTGCCGATCTCCCGCCGAAACGCGCCCAGAAACCAGCGCCACGTCGGCGGCATGAAGCGCAGCGTGTGAATCGTGGTGGACATGGATTGCATGCTGACGCTTTCGCCGAGGCCCAGGACGAGTGTGAGGAAAAATGCCAGCGCCAGGGTTTTCGCCAGCGTCAACTCGAACGCGCCGGCCAGCACCGCGCAAACCGTTCCGCTGCCGATGGTGGCGAGCAGCCACGGGAAGCGCACCCGGAACGCGCGCCAGGGCGATGCTTCCCGCACTTGGGAAACGTGAAAGCCGATCGCCTCGAAGACCTCATCCGTCCGCTCCTGCTCGGCGAGTTCGAAGATTTCCTGGGTGAATAAATCCACATCAACCACCCCGACCATCCGGCGTTTTTCATCGACGACCGGAAAGGCGAGAAAGCGATGCAGGACAAATAAATCGCACGCGTCCATCAAGGTCGCCTTCTGCGGAATCGCGAGCACCCGCGACACCATGATATCCGTCAATCGCTGGTCGAGCGACGCTGTTAGCAGGCGGCGCGTTGGCACGACACCGACCAACCGCTGCTCGTCGTCCAGGATATAAAAATAGACGATCTTTTCCCCGACCCCACGCTGGCGGATGGACTCCAGCGCCTGAGCAACGTTCATCCCGGATTCCAGCGCGGAAAAGTCTTTCCGCGCGCGAGTCAGGATGGGGTCGGCGAGGTGCGAGGCGTTCGATGGATTCGGCGTCATGGAAGTAACATCGTGCGCGGGACGGGGCCGCAGCGGAAGACTTCTCCGCATAGGGAAAAGCTATCTGTCTGATCCAATCTGCGTCTTAGTCCATTGGTCGGGGGAGGGTAGAATGGAAGCATCGAAGGCAGGTCAGGCATTAAGCCGCCGCTCGCTCCTTACGCGGACAGATTCAGTTAAGTCCGCTCATTGCCACCCAGATCGTTTCGTTTACCCGACGCTGACGGTCCCAACCTATCCACCATCATGACGACCATATTTGATTTCGCAGTTGCCATACCTCTTACCCTCGCGGCGGTGGCACTACTCTATGTCGGCCGAGGCCACGTCCATGGGCAAATGGAGCAGATTGCCGAACAGGCCAAGGCTCGCGCGGATGAGCGTGCCCGGCGCGCTGCCATTTTGAACGGGATGAATTCCTGCGCATGCGAGTCCCCGGTTTCGCACAAGTCGGCGACGACGGAAGCGTCTCCCAGTTCGTCCAGTCCCCAAGCTTTACCCGTATGAACACCGCACTCCTTCTTATCTCCATCATCGGTTCGATCGTCCTCGTTGGCCTCGCGCTGTTGTTCAGCGCGGGATTCCTTTTCCGATGCGACCTCGCGCGAATCCGCGCGGCGGGATTCTCGACACCGCACCCCACGCGCGATCCGCTAACGCTGAAGGATCTCATGGTCGGATTCTTCGCTCATTCAAAGGGTGCATCCAGGATCACTCGTCTCCTCGCCGCCAGGCATAAGCCGGTCGCTTACCGGTTGTTGGTCGATGACCTTCGTTTTGACGAGCAATGGCGCCGAGATAGCGACGAACTGCCGGCGAATGCGATTCCCGCAGTGCTGGGGATCATGCAGGTGGCAGGGATCGTCCGCATCACGCGGCACGGCCTTGCGATCACCAATGTCGGACGGGAAGTCCACCCCGCATCGCGCCGTCACCGGCCGTGCAGAGGCCGCACACCCCCGCCGTCCGCTCCAGCACAGGAAATGGGCGCCACGCCATCACGGCGCTTTCGAGCGCGGACCGCACGGTGCTCCGGAAGCTTCGGAAAAGATCGCGCGCGCTGATCCACCAATGAACGCGCCACATCCGACGCCATCGACCCGCAAAAAATCACCACCAACCCGAAAATAAACTCCTATGAAAAAACGCAACATCATCATCACCGCCCCTGACCACAAGAAACTCAGCGACCTGATCACCGAGGGCAATTTGTCCGAGCGCGAACGCGGCGAAGCTCTCGCGCTCGAACGCGAGCTGGCACGCGCCAGGATCGTCGCGCCGGACGCGGTGCCGCCAGATGTGATCACCATGAACAGCCGCGCCGAATTGCTGGACCTCGATACGGGCGAGCGCATGGAATTCACCGTTGTTTTCCCAGACGAAACCGACCTCGACGAGGGCAGGATTTCCGTTCTGGCTCCGGTGGGCACCGGCATGCTCGGCTACCGGGTTGGCGACACTTTCGAGCGTCGCGCGCCTTACGGAATGCGTCGTTTGAAAGTCATCGACGTCACCTTCCAGCCGGAGGCGAGTCTGGCGAAGGTCGGTTAATCAACTGGCCCGGGCCAAGTAGGAAAATCGCACGAATCAAAAATGTCGCCGCTCCAATGAAATTCAGCGTTCTCGCTCTCGATTACGACGGCACCATCGCGCGCGATGGCCGGGCTGATCCCGAGGTCCTCGCGGCGATCCGGGAAGCACAAATCCACGGCATTGCCGTGATCCTCGTGACTGGCCGCACCTTGTCCGACCTGCGCCGCGTGCTGCCGGAGACGGGCGTGTTCGATGCCATCGTCGCGGAGAATGGCGCGGTGATCGCCTTCCCCAATGGACGCACGCGGATGCTGGGCCGCGCGCCATCCCAGGAGCTGCTCGCGGAGTTGTGCGCACGCCGGATCGGATGCTCGCTCGGCGATTGTGTGATCGAAGCCGAGGCCGCGGACGCGCCGCAGATTTTGGAGGCAATCCGCAAGCTGCGCCTGCCGCTCGTGCTCGTCTTCAATCGCAACCGCGTGATGGTGCTGCCGCAAGGAATCAACAAGGCCAGCGGCTTGCGCGAGACGCTGAATACGATGCGGCTCTCGCTGCACAATTGCATCGGCATCGGCGATGCGGAGAACGACCACGCGTTGCTCGACGTTTGCGAGGTGGGTGTCGCGGTCGAGTGGGGGAGCGAGGGGCTGCAAAAGATCGCCGATCATGTGCTGCCGGGAAGCGGGCCGGAAGCGCTCGCCGCTTACATCCGCGAAGTCAGCAGTCACCCGAAGCTGCCGCCTGTGCGCGCGAGCGACCGCCGGGTGCTGCTCGGCGAAACCGCGGACGGACCAGTGATGACCGAGCTGCACGGGCGCAACATCCTCATCGCGGGCGATCCGCGCTCGGGGAAATCGTGGATCACCGGGCTCTTCTGCGAGCATCTCCTGCTCGAAGGCTATTGCCTGTGCATGATCGATCCGGAAGGCGACTACTCGACGCTGGAGTCGCTGCCCGGCGT
>JBBQCM010000139.1:0-16867 GCA_038318725.1 Chthoniobacterales bacterium | reverse complement strand
CAGTGCGGACTTCAAATGCTCCCCCGTATTCGAGGTAGTGGAACAGGATGAGCAGCCGAAGACGAAGGCTGCGGCAAGCAGGAGGGAGGTGGATTTGAACATGGTTTTCGGTGTGCCGCCGGAGCGGATTTGGATGATGTTAGGCTTGCTCCCGGAGGGGATGCCGGAGGTTTTGCACGCAGCTGAGGTCATAACGTATAGGGTAACTTGCAGGAAGTTAGGCGTTGATTGATTGGTATATGATACAGGTGTCGAAGAATTTCCGCAGGGCGGTGGCGTCGAGGCTGCCGGGCGCGCCGATGGCGACGATCCGGGTGCGCGGCGTGCGATGGCCCCATTCGCTTTCAATGGAAAGGTCCACCCGTTTTCCGACGACCTGCAGCACGGCGCGGTGCGATGGCTCGTCGGCGGAGAAGACGACGCCTTTGCAGCGGTAGATGCTCGCGGGAAGTTTGCGCGCGGCTTCGCGCAGGGCTTCGAGTGAAAGCGGCTCGTCGGTTTCGTAGCTCCAGGTGCTGAAGACTTGCGCGTGATCGCCGTGGTGCGGCTCGCGGCAGTTTGGGTCGCGACAAATGCGGGCATCCGTCCGCTGGGTTCGCTGGCCGAGTTGCGCGGCGTCAAGGCGTCCGCTGGAGAGCAGGATTTCCAGCGGCACTTCGCCGCGCACGGCTTCGACCAGGCGGTAGCGGTGGAAGTGCTCGTCAAGCCATGCCTTGATGCGCGTGATTTCTTCGCGGCTCACGAGGTCGGCCTTGTTCAGGATGATCATGTCGGCGAAGGCGATCTGGCGGAGCTTCAACTCCATCATCTCGGGCGCGGCGAAGACCTGCTCGGCGTCCACCACACACATAATGCTGTCGAGCCGGATGCGGTCGCGCAGTCCCTCGTCCGCGAAGGTGATCGCGATGCCGGAGGGGTCGGCGACGCCGCTGGCTTCGAGCAAAATACATTCAGGCTGCTCGGGCCGCTCGATGACTTGTTGCACCGCGGCAAGCAAGTCATCGCGGATGTTGCAGCACACGCAGCCGTTCGCGAGACTGATCACGTCGCCACCACCCTCGATCCCGACGACCAAGTCAGCGTCAATGTTAATCGAACCGAAGTCATTGACTAACACCGCCACGCGCAGGCCGTGATCGCCGTTCAGGATGCGATTGAGCAGCGTCGTCTTCCCCGCGCCGAGGAAGCCGGTGAGCACCGTCACGGGGACGACTCGTTCGCTGCTGCTGTGCATCGCTTCCGTCATTTTCCGTTACTTGCCGAGCAGCTTGTTCCTGAGTTTTTCCTGGAGCGCCTTGAGTTGCTTGCTCAGGTCCTCCACGGTCTCCGCGTCCGCGGTCCCCTTCACGTCTTCGACCTTGGCCTGCACTTTAGCTTCGATCTTTTTTCCGAGCATCTTGTCGATCTCGATTTTGAAGTTATCCGGGAAGACGGTGGACGGCGTGCGATACACGTCCACCGGGTAATATTTCTTCGGATCGATCTCCTGCTCGCGCACGAACGGCTCCTGCACGTCCACGACGGAGTGCCGGGGATTGGGGAAGTTGACACTCATGTTGATCGGGCTCAGGTCGAACAACTCGATCGCCTCCTTCGGGCTGGGGCGGGCCGGATTGGCCGAGTCGGGCAGCGCGGCCTTGCGCGTCCAGATGGCGTCCTTGGTTACATTAACGACCATGACATCCGGCCCGCCGAATTGGAAGAGACCCTTCCAAAAAACGCGAATGCCCGCGAGCATTTCCGGGATCTCCGTCTCGTCGAAGCTGAAATGGGTAATCATTGCCAGCCGGGGTTGCACCTCGTTGAACAAGTATCCGGTTCCATAGTGCGGCGTGTGCGCCTGATCGATGGTGACGTTGGTCATCAGGGCCGGCATCCCGAATTTCAAGGTGGTGAGATTGCCCGTGTCCGGCTGCAACTCGGTGACGAACACGTCCACACCGTTCGCGAGCTTGGCCGTCAACTCATCGGGCCGGCCATCGCCGGTCCAGACAAACGAAAGCCCGTTCCAGTCGAGTCGGTAAGCGGACGCGCCGTCCTTCGTATGCGAGCGGCGCCAGTGGCGGATCACCACGCCGTCCTTGTCATAGCAAATGCCGTTGTCGTCGCGGAAATCGAACTCGTTGACCTCGACTTCGTAGCCATCGCCGATGGGGAAGCTGTTGAAACTGTCGGTGTGCCAGGCGGCCATCTCCTGCATGTGATGGATCATGTGCTTGGTGCCGTCGCGCGGCGTCCGGCCCGACGGACCGGTGACACGCAGCGGCTTCCAGCGCGCCGCCCACGGCGCGAAGGCGAAGAGATAAGGCAGATCGGCGTAGTGATCGACATGCAGGTGGGTGAAAAAGATGTCGTTCACCGTCTGCACGGGCACCTGCATGGCGAACAAGTTCCGCATGCAGCCGGAGCCGAAGTCGAAGAAGAAGCGTTTACCATTTCCCAGCTCGACCATGATGCAGGTGCCGGCCTGCGACCGGGTAGGCGGAAACGGGGTGCTCCCAATGAATGAGATGCGCATCTCATCCTTGCCGATCTCTTCCAATCCGGGGAAATAGTTGTTGTTGCTCTTGAGGTAGGGTGTGGGCCGGTAATACGGCGGGAAGGTGATGCCGCCGCTGGGTATACCGCCATAGGGATTCGCCGGCGCGAGCGGGTTAGGCGCAGGTTCCGCCGCCGCGGATGAGGCTGTTCCCGCCGCCATGCCGGCAGCGGCTGCGCCGATGGAGCGGAGCGCATCGCGCCGGTTCAGGCCGGTTCGCTCGTTTTCGTTTTTGTTAGTTTCGGTGTCGTGTGGATTCATGGATGTTTTTTCGGTGAATGCTGCAGTGGGTGCGTTGGGGCTATGACGTCGATGGTGGGCCTGGGCGGAGCGGCGACCGCGAAATAAGGAACGAGGCAAAAAATGGGCGGGTATTTCATGAACGGTGATCGCTGTGAGTCTGGCCGCCGATCGCTCCGGAGTCGGGATACTTAATGGTTGCTGTCAGCTTCTGGGCGACCTCCGCGGGGAATTGGTGCTGGAAGAGCTGTCCCTCCTCGCGCCAGCGGCGCACTTCGGCCTCCGCCTGCTGCGACAAGGCCTGGTCTGGGCCGTGGCCGCGTTCGAGATAAGTCGTCTGCGAAGGGAAGGCGAAGCCCGTGCCGGCCTGGGCCACGATGTCCATGATGCGCAGGTTCAAGTCTTCGGCGACCGCCAGATACTCGGGATAAGTGGTTTCGCTGACATAGCAGTAGATGTCTAGGTCCAGCGAGTAAGCTCCAAAGCTGGCGAAGCGAATCCGCGCCTCCTCGTTGATTACTTTCGGATGCGCGTAGAGCAGCTTGCGCAGTTCGATGAGCACATAGCGGAGCTGGTCGGGCGTGGTCTCGTAGCGCAGGCCCAGCCGCGGCATGAACAGGAACTTATCCCGCCGGCCCAGGTTCTCGATCTGCAGGGCGGCGAAGGTGGCGTTTGGCATGGTGACGAGGGACCGCTCGCGCGTGCGGATCGTCGTCATGCGCAGGCCGATGTCCGCCACGTATCCGCGCAAGCCGCCGAAGGTAATCAGCTCGTCCCGCTTGACCACGCCGGTCGCGTGCAGGGTCATCGCGCCGATGAGATCTTCGATGAAGTTCTTCGAGGCCAGACCCACCGCCAGACCGAGCACGCCGAGACTGGCGATAATCGCGGTGACATTGAAGCCCATGTTACTCAGCCACACGACGAGACCCACGATGATCAGCGAAAATTTGACGATCCGGCGCACCAGGTCGATGAGGCTGAACCCGGCGCCGCCATCGCGCGCAAGGAGCCGGGCTCGTGCCTGCTGGGCGGCGAAGTCCACCGCCCGAAAGAGAATCCAGACGATGACCACGATGAAGATGGTATTCGCACGGAAGAATGCGGCGATCTCGCCGGAGATCAGCCGCTGGGGGAGCACGGTCCGCACGATGCCCGTGGCAATCAGCACGATGACGGGCATGTAGATGGTGAACGCCAGCCGATGGGCAAACCCAGGCCGCATCCACGCGATGAACCACCGGGCCATCCGGAGAGCCACGAAAGCGAGAATCCCCCAGAGGGAGAGCGAAAACGCGAGCCCGAGCCAGGTGACGCCGGAAACCCCCAGGACTCGAGTCTTCACGAGCCGGTCCACCGTTGGTTCCGAAAAGAGACGATCGCCCAGCGGCAGGCGGAATCTCTCGTAGATCTTGGGAAGGCGTTCGATGGAGCGCGACGAGACTTTCCAGACTTCGAGACCGTCCGGGTCAAGCACGCGTTCGAGACTAACATCCGCGTATCCCCCGGGCCATTCGAACCGCTCCAGTTTCTCCCGGTTCGGGGGCAGTCCATCGGCGAGGTCGCCCAGCGGACTCGTGCTCAGCGTGCTGAAATCCGTCACCGCCTGCCGTTCCAGCACGAACCAAAGTTGGCGCGCGAGCCGGGGGCCTTGCACCGCCTGCGCGTCCGGCGCGAGCGCGGATAAATCGAGATATTTCGCCGCGAGGGCAAAGTCGCCGTCCCGCGCCGCGCCCATGAATTTCTCGACGCTCGAACGCGGCGTGCCCCGCCCCAATGGGTCATCCGGGACCGGGACCGTGGGGGTGACATTGGTAGCGACCGCGGGAGCTGGGGACGCGGTCGGCGCGGCAGTGGATGCGGCGACGAAGTTACCCGCAACAGAAGCAAGCACGAGCAGCCTACGCCAAAGCACCCAACCAATCTTTCGATTGGCCATGACTGGGTTTGTGGATGTGTTCTGCATGGCTGTGACTAGAGCGTGTTATGCACTTTCCCGGTCACCTAGATGCCTTCGAGCACCAAAGGTGCGGCCCCAAGCCAGCCCAGGGCAACTCCCTGGGTTACGATATGCAACGAGTCGTAGCCCTGAAGGGGCGGAACATATTTCTACAATCTTGTCTAGCCCTTTCAGGGCTAGTCCGACTTCTTTCTCCGTACCCAGGGCGTTGCCCTGGGCTGGCTTGTGACGGGCCTTCGGCCCTGAAGCAGGTAACTGTCGGTGAAAGTGCATAACAGCCGCTAGAAGCGCAGCATCGCGCGGACGCCGGCGATGACCGCGGTATCCACATCCTGCAGCGCGGAGTGAATGACTTGTAAGTCGGCGGTGACCGTGAAGGCCGGAGTTACCGCGAAGTTATAGAAGGCCTCGACTCCCTGCTCATCGCCGAGGTGCAAGGAGGCGGGTAAGTCGTTGCTCGTCTTGGTGTAGTAGTAACCGACGCCAAAGCGATCGAGCGGGCGCGAGGCGGCCACACCTTTGCCACCGAGGCCGACGCTGTAGAACTGTGCGATGGGACTCGTGCTTTCGTCGGCGAAACCCGCACGACCAAAGAAACCCCAGCCGCGTGTCGGGTCGTCGGAGCGCGCCCAGACGTATTGATGAAAGTTCCAATAAGCGCACCATGAGCTACTGGACTGGTTGAGCGACACGCCGCTGCCGGGAAGGTAGGCGAGAGGGTCTTGCTGCAACTCCGTGAAGTAGCCGTGCGCATAGGTGCCACCGAGCACCTGCCCGCCCGGCAGGCCGAAGAAGAGCGTCTTCAACACGGCCTCCACCGCATAGGTCGTCTTGCCGTTGAAGATCGTGTCGAAGCCCGAGCGCGTGGGCACGCCCTCGGTGTCAAACACGGAAAAATTCAGCGCGAGATCCTGCGTCGGCAGGATGACGAGCGCGGCGCCGAGCGGCGAGTAGGGTGCGGTGCTCGCGAAAACGGGGTTGAAGGCGAACGCCATATTGAGAAAGCGCTCGTCGCCCGACAATTGCGCGAACTCGTTCATGTCGCTCTGCGTCGTGTCGAGCTTGCCAACCGCGATGGCGATTTTTTCGGAGAGGAACTGCGTGAACATGAGCGCCGGGATGGTCACGTCGTCGAGACCCGGCGCGGGCGCGAGCGACTCGGCGTTCGGCGACAGGAGGGTGCCGGAGCGCGCATTGACCGAATCGCCGTATTGGCCCTGCACCCGCACCAGGATAAAGCCGCCGGGCCACAGCCCCATCTTCGCGGTGTCGAGTTTCAGTTCGCCCGTCCACAGACCAAAGTATGCCGAGCGGTCTTCGCCGGTGTTGCCGAATTGCCCGAAGTCGAGCTTGTCGATCCGATCCTGGATGACCTCGCCAATGGCCGTTTTGGCGTCCGCGACCTTGGAGTTGATCGCGTTGCGCACCTGCCCGCGCAATTGCTCCCAACGCGCTGGCGGCAGCGCGGCGATTTTCCGCCGGATGACCTCCTGCGCCAGTGGCGGGAGCGTGGCAAAGCGTGCCCGCGCCTGCGCGCCGAGTGCCTGCAAACGCGCCTGCGCGAGAACCGCGACTTGCTCACGGGCTTGGTTGCGCAAGGTCGCGGTCTGATCGATGACCCCACCAAGCAGCGTGCTCAACGCCGTGGTGCCGACCTCTTGCGCCCATTGATCCGTCTGTCCACCGCTCGCCACGCCCTGGTAAATTTGCAGGAGATTAAAATCGAGCTGCACACCACGGTCCGCGAGTATTTGCCGCGACCCGCCGAGGTCGCCGAGCAGTCGCTCACGTTCCCACAGTGATCCGGTGAATTTTGGGATCGGGAACAACGTCGCCTCCGGGTCCGCGCTCGGTTCCTGGATCACATCGGCGGCATGAAGAACACCGCCGGTGGCGAGCAGGATGAGAACGAAGTGGGGGAGGGACGTTTTCATGAAAGTAGCGTGTCGATGGCGCCGATGGCGGATTGAATCGCGGAAACGAGCGCGGTCCCATCGACAGGCTTCTTCAGGTAGGCGGACGCGCCGAGCGAACGCACCCGCTCCGCGGTGTCAGCCGCATCATGCGCGGTGATGACCACGACTGGCACGCGGCTCGAACGGGAGCTCAGTGCCGCCAGCACGTCGAAGCCGCTGACCTCCGGCATGTGCAGATCCAGGACGAGACAATCGAGTGGGCGCGACCCGACCGCTCCGAGGAAATCCGCCCCGCGGTCAAACTCCTCGACGCAAAAACCGCGGCCCGTGAGCAGTCGGCGCAGCGCCTTGCGCATCTCGGGCTCATCATCCAGCACGGCGACGATTGGTTTGGTGAGTGGCATCGAAACCCGACCGTATCGGGAGCGAGCGCCGCGCTGCTACTGGACCTTGGTTAAGTCCCAGCGCACGTGTAGCTGCGCGCTACTTCCTGATGTCGAGCCGCTCCGCTACGCGCACCAGATCGGCCAGCGAGACGACTCTCATTTTCTGCATGACGTGCGCGCGGTGCAGTTTGATGTTTTGCTCCCCAGTTCCGAGGTCGGCGGCGATCTGCTTGTTGAGCTTCCCGGCGACGACATGCGCCATCACTTCGCGTTCGCGCGGTGTGAGGGTGGCGAATCGCGCGGCCAATGCGGCCGTTTCCGCGATCGTCTGACGCTGCGTCTCGGCGGTCTGGAGGGCGGCCCGCACTGCGGGGACCAGCACGGCGGCATCGACGGGCTTGATGAGGAAATCCGTCGCGCCGGCCTTGATCGCACGCACGCTCATGGGCACGTCGCCATTTCCGGTGAGGAAGATGATCGGGATGAGGATGCCCTGATGCGTGAGTTGCCGCTGCAACTCCAGCCCATTGAGTTCCGGCATGGTGACATCGAGCACGAGGCAGGCGGTGTCCTGCGGGCTGAATGCTTCGAGGAAGGCGCGCACGGACGTAAAGCCGCGCACGTCGAAGTGCTTCCCGCGCAACAAACGGGTCAGCGCTTTCACTAACTCCGGCTCATCGTCGAGCAGATAGACAATGCCGCCGGGAGTGCTCATAGCTTTTCCGTTGGCCCGGCGATGGGCAGTTCAAAATGGAACACCGCGCCGTGGTCGGGATGCGGCTCCGCCCAAAGCCGGCCGGCGTGCGCGGTGATGATGGATCGGCAGATCGCCAGGCCCATGCCGAGGCCGTGCGGTTTGGTGGTATAAAATGGCTCGAAGAGTTTCTCCGGGTCGGCCGGCAGTCCGCCGCCCTCGTCGCGAATCGACGCGCGCACGACTCCTTCGTCCCGCGTGGTGGCGATGTGAATGCGGCGCGCGTCCGGCGGATTCGCGGACATGGCGTCGGCGGCATTGAGCACCAGATTGAGCACGACCTGCTGAAGCTGCACCTCATCGCCGGTAGCCTGCGGCAAATCGGGAGCAAGTGCGCGCACGACGGTGACGCCCCGGCCGATGAGATCGGCATGGGCGAGGTGCAGGACTTCCTCGATGACCCCGTTCAACGAGAGCGGCAGCATCTCCGATTCACCCCGCTTCAGCAGAGTCCGCAGCCGCTGGATGACCTCGCCCGCACGGCGATCCGCCGCCACGATGTCCGCGAGAATTTCGCCCAACTCCGCAGCTCCCTCCGGCATCTGCGCGACAATATCCTGCGCCGCCTGGGCATTGCTCAGAATGATGCCGAGCGGTTGATTTAACTCATGGGCCAGCGAGCCCGACAGTTCGCTCAGCGTATTCACGCGCGTGAGATGCGCGAGTTCCGCCCGATGCTGCGCCGCCTCTTGCTCCGAACGCTTGCGAGCGAGGGCATTGGCGAAAACCTCCGCGACCAGGCGAAGCCGCTTCACGATCTCTTCCGGCCAGACACGCTCCTCTCGGATCGCATTGAAGGTCAATCCGCCCACGAGTGGCGCTCCGCCTGCCGATAGCGGGATTCCCACACCGCTTTTGATGCCGAGATAGCGGAAGTGCTCCTTGTCCCGTGCCGCCTCCGGTGGCAGCTCGTCCAGGGAGGAGAAGACCACCGTCTTGCCGGCCTGGAGTTGCTGTCGCGCCCACGGGAGGTGCTCGCCGGCATCGATCTTCATGGGCAGCGGCGGACCTTCCGACAGACGCCAGAAATGGGTTCGCGTGAAACTCGGATCCTCGACCGACCACTGGAAGAGCGAAGCCAGGTCCACATGGAGGCATTCACACACGAGGCGCTGCGCCTCCTCGATCTGGTCGTCCAACTGCTCGGCCGGCACATTCACAAATCGCGCGGACAGATCGGCCAGCAGAATTTCGAAGCGCAACTGCTCCGCGACTTCGCTCTCGATTCGCTTGCGCTCCGTGATGTCGCCCGACACGCCGCGCAGGCAGAGGGGCTCGCGCTGGCCGTTGAATTCCACTTTCCCGCGTGCTCCGATCCAGCGCACCGCGCCGTCCGGCAGCACCACGCGGTATTCGGAGTGAAAGGCGCCGTCACCCTCAAGCGAACGCATCACCGCCTGCCGCGCCGGCTCCCTGTCGTCGGGATGCAGCGTGTCGAGAAAGCGCTGAAGACTAATGACCTCGCCGGGCGGAATGCCATAGAGCTGTCGGCCATTCGGGCTGACCCAGATGACATCGCGCGCGATGTCCCACCGCCAGAGCGCGAGCTGCGCCGCACCCGCCGCGAGGCTCATGCCTTCCGCATTCTCGCGCAGCTCCTCCGCCATCCGGCCCGCGTGGATCACATCTCGGCTCAGCTCGTAGCCCATCGCCACGACGATGAGCACGAAAAACAGGCTGACGAAATGCGGCGCATGAACCGTCCCGGAGTGAATCAGCAGACCGTTCACGACGGAGAGCGAGATAAACAGCGCGATCCCGCCGCCCACGACGAGCGCCCGGCGGCGCTCATTCGCGTCTCCTCTGCGCCAGAGGCGGATGGAAGCATCGAGGACAAAGACCAGCAGCAGCAGCGCGCTGCCCTCGCCGAGGCGAGCCCACGGGCTGGGCACCACCACGGGCACGGCGACCGTCTCGCCCAGAAACTGGAATGGCAGGATCCCGGTGACCGCCCGGAAATTGAAAGTCGGCCCGAAGGTGAAATTGATGAGGAGCACCACGAGTCGCAGCCCGATCACCGTCCACGCCAGCCACGCGCGTCCGGAGCGGAAGTAGAACATGATGAATCCGATCAGGGAGACAAACGTGAAAAACAACGGCACATGTCCCCACTGATGCAGCGTCGCGTATTGCGCAGCGGTCTGCGCCTGCAGCACGGCAAGTTCAAACCCCGCGAACCCCGCCACCGACGCGGCCAGCAGGGCGAACCACAAATTCGCCCACGCCTTCCGATCCTGGAGCCAGACCACAAAGTGAATCGCCCCGAGCGTCAAAGACACCGCCGCCGACATCGACCAGATGATCGTGACCCAGCTCATGCGACGGCGGGCCACACCATCGCGCATCGCGGGCCCGGTAAGTGGAGCGCGGCGCGTGCGGAATCTGGAGTTGGAGCGGATTGGCTCATCGTTCAGGATGCCCGCAGACTGTGTTGGGCACCTGAACGAAAGGAAGATTATTCAAATCGGCGTCGAGCTACGGACTCTCTGTGCGGCTCGATTGCACCTGAATCCGCACGCCGACTCGCGGGCGCAACGCGGGTCAATGGGCCGTCGGGCCGTGGCTATCCGTTGGCCGGGCAAACTCCCGGCGAGACTCGGCACCTGCGGCATTTTGTGGCGGTGGCGAAACCGGGAACTTTCAAAAGGCAGCGCGACACGCGCCACCTTTCACGTTTGTAATCGAGGCGAAAGGGCGGGGTCTGGTTTGGGGAGTCCAATGCGGGCAAGAAGTAAAGGCATCGCTGCGGTGTCTGCGTTCAAAACCAAAACCCGACTTCCACTCTCCACATCCCGCTTATGCAATTCGCCCAACCCATCTGGTTCGTCGTCGGCACCTTTCCCCGCGATCGCGTTGACGGAACCGACCTCGGTGAATGGCGACCCGCTTTGATAGCGTTGAGGGATCCTCCAGAATCGATGACGGACTGAAGCTCGGCGGGAACGAGCGCGGCGGGAAGTCCTTGAACGTCTGCGCGGGAAGCGAATCAGGAAATCGGATTCGGGTCGTCCGTCCGTAGGTGGGGCTTACGGGCGCGGCTTCGCCGCGGCCGTTTTCTGCGCGTCGAGGAGTGCGAGCTGGTAGCACTCGGCGTTGAGTTCGTGGTAGTAGCCGGTGAGTTTCGTCTGGTCGCGGCGGATGTCACTGCCGACGCCTTTCAGCCGGTCGGCAATGGCCAGCGCTTCCTTCAAGGTGAGCCCGCGGGTCACGCGGCCGGAGCCGGTGAGCAGGGTCACGCGCTTGCCGCGCAACGTCTCGATGCGCGCCTCGTTCTGCGCGATGTCGGCCTGCGTCCGCTCGGCTGCGGGCCCGCTCTGCGCGGCCAGCCGGGATTTGAGCGAACGGTTGCTGAACTCGAGCCGCCGGATCGTTTCATCGAGCGCGTTGACCAGCTTGCCCGTTTGCTGGCTGCCTTTCTGGGTGGTTTTTCGGTTCTGTTTCCAGTCCTCGTTTACGCGATACTCGGTGCCGCCCCGCCAGTTGCTGCCGGTGCTCTCGTATCTGTCGTAGTCCTGGTGCTGCGCAAAGCTCCCGCCCAGCGCCACGACCTGGTCGATCCGCTGGTCGATGCGCGCGTCGATCTTCGCGATGTCGGAATTCAGCGTGGCGATCGGGATGACGCGCTGCGGATTGTCCAGCTCGGCGCGGAGTTGCGCGCGGCGGCGGGCGTAGTCGGTGATCTGCTTGCGGAGAAAGTCGATGACGTCCTCCTTGATCCGCGCCACGCGGGTGCCGGAGTCTTTCGAGTCGCCGAGGTTT
Source organism: Chthoniobacterales bacterium (assembly GCA_038318725.1). Classification (GTDB taxonomy): domain Bacteria; phylum Verrucomicrobiota; class Verrucomicrobiia; order Chthoniobacterales; family Chthoniobacteraceae; genus Chthoniobacter. The sequence goes on along the minus strand of JBBQCM010000139.1, from coordinate 5,313 downwards.
TCCAGCTCATCCACGGTTTTGGTCACGCGGTTCTGGATGCCGTTGTCGAGCGCCTGGATCTGCTTGGTGAGCGCGGCGATGCCGCTTTGGCGGGTGGCGATCTGGGCGTCGAGCTGTTTCGCGCTAGGCGCAGCGGCGGTGCCGGCCAGCGGCACGGTGGCGGCCCGGCTGGCGCAGGGCAGCGTGGCGGTGAGGAGGAGGGCGATGGTGGTCGGGAGGAGGCGGGTCATAGTTTTTTGGTGGTTGGGGATTTGGATTGAGGAGATTGGAAGCGGTGGGCGGATTTCAGGTGGAGTTCGAGGATGCGCTCCAGCTCTTTGATGGTTTGTGGTTTGTCGTAAGAGCCGTGCGGGCCGGGGACGATGAGTTCGGACTGCGCACCCGCCAGGTGGGAGCTGCTGTACGGCACCACGCCGTCGGAACTTTTCGGTGTGTTCCCCTTGCCGCGGTCGCCGATGATCGAGTGATATGGCACTTCGATGGGCGTTTTTTCCAAGGCTCCGTAGAGCGGATTACTCGGCGAAAGTCCCGCAATGCTCGTCATCGGGCGCTTGTTGAGCGCCGAACCCGGAATATCGCTGACCGCGCTGACGATCGTTGTGGGCAACCGGACGAGTTTGCTAAACCAACCCGCAAATGACAGGTCCGCCAACGAGCTGCCGCGATGCGGGACGCAGATGAAAACCACGCGCCCGATCTCCTTGTTCGCGCTAAACATGAAGCCGCGCTTGGCCATATTGTCGGCCGGCAAGGAGGCGTAATATTTGTCGGCAGATTCCCCGAATTGCGCGTCCCACAGCGCCCGCCCCGGCGAGCTGACCTGCATGCGCGTCAGCAGCCCGCCCATGCTGTGGCCGACGAAAACCATGTCGCGCTGCGGGCCGATCACTCCGTCGAGCGCCGCCAGTTCTTCACGCAATCGCAGCGAGGAGTAGCTGATCGGCCAGCCGGACGGATACTTGAAGACCCAGAACTGGTAACGGCCGCGCAGCTCGGGGTCAGCGTTCAGATCGTTGACGACATTGCGCCACATCCGCGGGTGCGAGTTCAGGCCGTGGACGAGGAGCAGAGGGATGCGGTTCGCGTCGTATGGCTGGAGCATGGAGAGGCTGGCATCGCTCGCGTCCGGGTGAAAGAGGCCGCCCATCGCGAGCCAGAATTCGTTGATGTCGAGCGTGCGATCGACAATTGGCGCGGTGAAATCCGCAGCCAGCGGGTATTCCGCCCGCCCGAGTCGCACGCGCGATACCGCCGTGGGATCGTAGGCGGTCAGCGTGACCAGGCGCGGCACTCCGGTTTTCGCCGAGCCGTGAAAGGCAAGCACCGCCGTCAGCGGTTCGATGTAACCACGCTTCGGCACAAAACGATCCATGCCCGTGTCGGTTGGCTGATACCATTTCGGCGACATCGGTGCTCCGGCCCCGGCCTCGACGAACCAATTCGCCATCAGCTTGTGCGGCACTTCGCTCGCCGGACGGATCGATTCCAATTGGGCAGGCGCATACACGCCGGGCTTGGCATCGCGCGCCGCCTCCACCCGGTAGCTGCGCCCGGCATAGGCAAAGGTGCGTTCCCGCGCGCGGTTGTTGCCGACGAAAAGCGGGGCCAGTTCCTGCGCGGATTCCGCCAGAATCTTCAGCGCCTGCCGCTGCGCGACCGGCAGCGTCGTCACATCCTGCACCACGCCCGTGCGCCCGCTCAACTCGGCCCACGCGATCTCCGCCGCACGCAACCGAAAGACCGCCGCGGCCGTTTCATTTTCGTCAAGACGCTCTGCCTGCTTCAGCAAGACATCCGCCTGCGCCAGGCCCGTTCCCTGCAATTCCACCGCGGCTGCCGACTCCGAGCGCGGCGCTAGCGTACTGCACGCGGGCAGCAGACAAAGCGCCGTGGCAAAGACAACAAAACGGAGGGGCATGGGCGACATGCCGCGCATTGCGAATGAAGCCGCAGATTTTGTCTAGCCTTTGCGCTACGCCCGCAGCGCGGCCAGCGTGCCCGTACTGTCGCCCACCAGCGGCACGCGCACATCCATCCTTTCAAGCAGCGACGCCCACAGATTCGCCACGGGCGTCTCGTCTTTGAAACGCACATGCCGACCCGTCGTGATCGTCCCCCCGCCGCCACCCGCAATCAGGATCGGCAGATCGTCGTGATTGTGCCGGTCGCCGTCGCTGTTCCCGCTACCATAGGCGATCATGCAGTGGTCGAGCAACGTGCCGTCGCCCTCGGGGATACCTTTCAAGCGCTTCAGCAGATAGGCGAGCTGGGCAACGTGAAATTGATTAATCGCGCGCACCTTGCGGATTTTCTCCGGATCGTGCCCGTGATGCGATAGCTCGTGGTGGCCCTCGTTCACGCCGAGGTCGGGGTAGCTTTTGTTGCTGCTCTCATTGGCGAAAACGAACGTCGCCACGCGGGTCACATCGGCCTGGAAGGCGAGCACCAGCATGTCACACATCAGGCGCAAATGTTCGGCGTAGCTGGCCGGTTGTCCGGCGGGCGCGGTCACGCCAGGCGGCGCGTTCACCGCGGGCAGCGTGGCGGCGCGCTCCATGCGCAGTTCGATCTCGCGGATGGCGGTGAAGTATTCGTCGAGCTTCTGCTTGTCGCTGCTCCCCATCTTCGTCACCAGCGAGCGCGAATCCTCGCGGATGAAATCGAGCACACTTTTTCGCGCCGCCTCGCGCCGCGCCCGCTCCGGCCCGCCCGGCTGGCCAAAGAGCCGCTCGAAAACCAGTTTCGGATTGACCTCTTTCGGCAGCGGCTGCGTCGAGGATTTCCACGAAACCGTGGAGCTGTACACGCACGAGTAGCCGCTGTCGCAATTGCCCGCCATGCTCCCCGCCTCCCCGCCGATCTCGATCGAAGGCAGCCGCGTCTGCTCGCCGATGCGCTGCGCCGCGATCTGATCGACCGACGTGCCCGCGCGGATGTCCGCACCATCGGTCTTGCGCGGATGCACGCCGGTGAGGAAAGCCGCCATCGCCCGCGCATGGTCGCCACCGCCGTCGCCGTACGGCCGCGCCTTGTCCGCCGCGAGGCCGGAGAGCACGAGCAGATCGTCCTTCACCGGCGCAAGCGCTTCGAGGATCGGCGGGAGCACGTTGAGCCGGCCCTCGCCGCGCGGAGTCCAGTTCGGCATGTCCTTGCCATTCGGCACGTAGAGAAAGGCGAGCCGGTTCGGGGCCTTGCGCCCCGGCGCATCCGCGGCGTAGGCCGAGAACTGCCCCATCGCCTCCAGCCACGGCAGCGCCACGGCGGTGCCGATGCCACGGAGCAGGGTGCGGCGGGAAAGGAGCGGTGTTTTCATGGCGGCGACCGGTGTCCTTTTCACCAGTCCTCCGGCCTCTGCAAGCAGAGACGCATTGCGCGCAGGCCGGCGGAACAGCCAGTCTGCGTCGCCCATGCCCGTCATCGTCTCCGCCTTTCGTCCCGCTCCCTGGCTGCACAACGGCCACGTGCAGACGATTCTGCCGGTGCTGCTGCGGCGACGGGTGCGAGTGACCTTCGCGCGCGAAAGGCTGGAATTGGCGGACGGCGATTTTCTGGATCTGGACTGGATAAAAGCGCGGCGGGATCGCGTGGCCATTCTCACCCACGGGCTCGAAGGTTCCTCCGCCCAGACTTACATCCGCGGAATGGCGGCGGCGCTCGGCGCGGCGGGGTGGGATGTGCTGGCATGGAATTTCCGCGGATGCAGCGGCGAGCCGAACCGGCTGCCGCGCGCCTACCACAGCGGCGAGACGGGCGATCTCGCCGCCGTGATTGCGCACGCCGTCGCGGCTGGTTATCGGCGCGTCGCGCTGGTCGGCTTCAGCCTCGGCGGCAATGTGGTGCTGAAGTATTTGGGCGAAGCGCCCGCGCATCCGGCGGTGACGGCAGCGGTGGCGATCTCGGCCCCGCTGGAACTCGACCCGTGCGCGCGGAAGCTCGACCGGGAGTGGAGCAACCGGATTTACCTGCGGCGTTTCCTCGTCTCGCTGGTGGCGAAGATCGAGGCCAAGGCGCGGCTTTTTCCGGGAAAGGTGGACGCGACGGGCGTGCGGCGGATGAGGAGCTTTCAGGAATTCGACGACCGTTACACCGGGCCGCTCCACGGCTTTCGCGATGCGGCGGACTACTGGACGCGTGCGAGTGCGCGGCAGTTTCTCCCTCAAATCACCGTGCCCACGCTGCTGCTCAGTCCGCGCAACGATCCCTTTCTTGCCCCCGAGGCGTATCCCTGGCGCGAGGCCGAGGCGAATCCGCACCTTTTTCTCGAGGCACCGGACTCCGGCGGACACGTCGGCTTTCTCGACTTCAAGCGCGGCATCCGCCCTTGGTCCGAACGGCGGGCGGTCGAGTTCCTCGGCGAGCAACTGTAGGGCAGGTGGGCGGAATTCGTCAGCGTCTCCGTGGAAGCGGTTCGTTTGCGCGACGCTTCCCCCAAGCCGCCGTGGTAACGCCGAAGTGGGCGACGGACGCCCTGCATGTGGCCCTCGCCAGCGTGCATCGCTGCCGCTGCGTCGTGAGCTGGAACTTCAAGCACATCGTTCACTTCGACAAAATCCCTCTGTATCATGGCGTCAACCCTGATCCACGGTTTTGAGAGCCTGAGCATCAACACTCCCGCCGAGGTCATCGCCTATGAGAACTGGAGAATACGAGTGCGTGAAAATAAAGCGTCGCGCGCAAGCCCGCATCTACGAAGAGACCAAAGACCTCACGCCCGGGGAATTGGTCGCGCATTACCAGCGGATCGGCACCGCCGCCCGCACCAAAAGGACATTTACCGATGAGCACCGCTGTTCCGAAAACCAAACCCGCCGTTGTGGACATCGACCGGCAGATCCGTCGCGGCAAGGCGGTGCTGCGCGAGTTGAAGGCCACCTTGGAAGACCTCGAAGACCGCCGCGAGCTGGCCGCCGCGAAGAAGCGCAACGCGGGCAAGGCCGGCACGTCCTTGCTCCAGGCCGCCAAGGAACTGGGCCTGTGATTCCTTTCCTCGTGCCCACCTATGTCGGCGATAGTTCACACATGGAACGGCGTTGAACAGCCTCCAGATAAGTCGATGGAACGCTTCTGCCTTCACGATTGGAAATACCGCATCCTGCAACAAGGTATGGAGCTTCTAGAGCAATTCAATAAAAAGTATAGCCATTACCTTGGGATTTTGGCAGGTTGTGGGTATGCGTAATCGAAAGACGACTGCGGTGGATTTAAGGGAGCGGATTCTGGCGGCCTATGATGACGGGGAAGGCACCCGTGAAGACATGGCCCGGCGCTTCCGAGTCTCGTTGGGAATGGTCAAAAAGCTCCTCCAGCAGCGCC
>JBBQCM010000138.1:0-16884 GCA_038318725.1 Chthoniobacterales bacterium | reverse complement strand
GTGGGACGTATTTTCTGCCGCCGATGCCTATGGCTTTGATCTGGGCGTCGGGGTGGGGAAGGGGGGGGCGGGTTTTGGGTTTTTTGTGGGGGGCGCGGGCTGGGTGGGGTGTGGGGTGGTGGTGGGTGGGGGGTAGCCAGCCTTCGTGCAGGGCGAGGGCGCAGATGACGGTTTCCATGGCACCGGTCGCGCCGAGTGGGTGGGCGGTGAAGGCTTTCGTGCCGCTGACGGGGGGAAAGGATGAAGGATGAAGGATGAAGGATGAAGAGGTCGGATCGCCTGTATTTTCATCCTTCATCCTTCCGCCTTCATCCTTGTTCCCAAAGACGGCACGGATCGCGGCGCATTCGTTGGCGTCGTTAATCTGCGTGCCGCTGGCGTGAGCGTTGATGTAACCGATTTCGGCGGGCGCGAGGTGGGCGGCGGCGAGCGCGGCGCGCATGCAGGCGATGACGGCCTCGCCGCTCGGGAGCGGGGTGGTCATGTGGTAGGCTTCGTTGTTCAGCGCGTAGCCGAGCACCTCGGCGTAGATGCGTGCACCGCGGCGGACGGCGTGCTCGTATTCCTCGACGACGAGCGAAGCCGCGCCTTCGCCCATGACGAAACCATCGCGCTCGGCGTCGAAGGGTTTGCAGGCGAAAGGCGGGTCGCCGGCCCAGCGGCTCATCGTGCGGATGAAATCGAACGCGCCAAAGGTGAGCGGACTGAGCGGGGCTTCGGCGCCGCCGGCGATCATCACGTCGGCCATGTCGTCGCGGATGTAGCGCATCGCTTCGCCGACGGAGATCACGCCGCTGGCGCAGGAGTTGGAGTTCGTGGTGCCGGGGCCGCGGAAGCCACACTCGATGGCGATGTTCGAGTGCGCGCTGCCGCCGAAGACCTGAAGCGCGAGCGTCGGGTTCACGCCGCGCGAACCCTTTTTCAGGAAGCGCTGATGCTCGCCCTCGGCGTTGGCGATACCGCCCAGCGCCGTGCCAAAGCTCACGCCGACGCGCGCGGTGGGCGTTTCCTTCGACCACGCCAGGCCCGCGTCCTCCAGCGCGAGCAGCGCGCTGGCGACGCTAAACTGCGCGTAACGATCCAGCCGCTTGAGCCGGTGAGGAGGAAAAAACGCCGTCGCATCCCACTCGTGAATTTCCCCGGCGCAGTGGGCTTTGAAGGCCCCGGTATCGAAACTCGTCACCCGCGAAATGCCGCTCCGGCCCGCGCGGATGCTTTGCCAGAATGCGTCGCGCCCGATGCCGCAGCAGGTGATCGGGCCGAGGCCGGTGATAACGACGCGGCGATTCATGGGCGGTCCACGAAAAACACGAAAGGCACGAAACGGAATCGCGCGGGAAGCGGGCGGCAGTGTAGGGAAGCTTTTCGTGTCATTCTGCGATTTTCGTGGACGCCTCCTCCAAGTGCTTTTTGAAAGTGGCGAGCGTGAGGTTGGCGACGTGGCTGATGAAGAAGCCGCTGATCATCGGTTCGGCGATCCAAGCGAGGAGGGGCACGCGAAATTTTAGGTCGTGGATGATTTCCACCCGAGTGCCGTCCCGCGTGGGGGTAAGCGTCCAGACGACTTTCATGCCTTTGGTCCACTTGGTGAGATGGAGAAAATGGAGTTCGAGCGCGTGGTCATCGGTCCAGTATTCGGACGTCCACGAAATCGGGATGCCTGAGCGCACGGCGGCCATATTCACGACGCTGCCCTTTTCGCCCGCCCCGAGGGTGCGGATGAAACGGTAGTGCGGCAGCAGTTCCGGCCAGCGCGCGAGATCGCGGACGAGGGAGAAAATCGCTTCGCGCGGAGCGCGGATGAAGATGGAATTGCCGGTGTGCAGGGTGGGGAAGGTGGGAGGTGAAAGCTAAACGGCGCGCGGGGCGGGACGGATCAACCCTGGATGCGGTAGCGGAGGAAACATTCGCCGTCGATGACTTCCATTTTCTTCAGCGTGAGCGGGACCGACGCCGGGAGAAACGCGCCGGCGAGGCCGGTCAGCGTGGGTGCCTTCTCCCCGCCGAAGATCCGCGGGCAAAGGGTGACGTGAAGTTCATCGACCAGCCCGGCGGTCAGGAGCGCGCGGAAAATCTGCGCGCCACCTTCGCAAACGAGTCGTTTGACGCCGTAGTCTGCGCGCAGCATGGCCAGCATTATCGCAAGATTTACGGCGGCACTCTCGTGCAGCCACACGTCGGCTTGCGACGCGAGCGCGGCGCGGAGGCGGGCGGGCATGCGCGTGGTGGAAAAGATGACGATCGGCGAAAACGACTTGGTGAAAATGCGCGCGGCGAGATCGACGCGGCCGGAGTTTGTCAGCAGCACCCGCAGCGGATATTCACGCTGGCCGCGGGCCACGCGCGCGGCCCGCAATCCGGCGTCGGGCAGACCCATGGTCATGTTGTCGGCCGCAACGGTTTTCGCGGAGACGAGGACCGCGTCGCAACGCCCGCGGATTTCCACGAGCCGGCGCTTGTCACGTTTGGAGGAAAAATCGGATGGCGTGCCGCGTCGCGTCGAGATGCGCCCATCCCACGTCAGGGCAAAGTTCGCCGTCACAAAGGGGCGCGGCGGCTTCGGCATCAGCGCTTCTCCCCGGCGGCGGTTTCGAGCGCGATCTCTTCCTCGGCGACGGCGTGCTCGAGGGTGGAAACCTCCGCGCGCATCTCGCGCAGGCGGGCGTGTTCGGAGGGGCGGTAGAAAAGGTAGAACAGCCCGCCCAGCAAGCCCCACACAAGATTCAGGGCGTAGCCGGTCGAGGACATGATGGCGGCGACGGCCTCGCTGACGCCGCACAGCCCGCCGAGGAAAACCTGAAACAGCCGCTCCCGCACGCCGAGACCGCCGAGGCTGATCGGGAGAGCGGTGATGGCATTGACGATCGGCATGATGGCGCACAACTCGCCGAAAGTGGGGATGCGGCTGGTCGCGCGGAAGGCGGCGGCGGCGCAGTAAAACATGGCGAAGTAGCCCAGATGGACGCCCAGGGAGAGGAGAAAGGCGGCGGCGGTCGGCCGCCAGGCGCGACCGTAGAGCGTGTAAGCGAAGGCGAGTTCCGCGAGCCGGTCGCGGCCGGGGAGGCGGGCGGGGAGTTTATGAATGAGGCGGAAGCCCGTGAGGAGGAAGGACACCCCGAGCCCGGCGAGGCTGCCCCCGAGAATCGCGAGCGCTGTCCAAAGATATTTCGCCGTCCCCGGCGCGCTGAGGAGCCAATGCCACTGCGTGGCGATGAGCACACCGGCCATGGCGATCAGCGCGAAGAGCCCAATGAGCCGATCGACAAGCACCGAGAGCAGCGCCCGCGAGCGCTGGCCGGGCGTTTCCTTGAGCAGATAGAACACTTTCACAACATCACCGCCGCTGCCCCCGGGAATGACGAAATTAAAAAACACACCGATGAGCAAGAGCTTGAAAAGGCGCGCCCAGCTCAAGGCGATGCCCTGCACGCGGAGGAGCAGTTGCCAGCGGATGCCGGCGCAGAATTCCACCAGGCCGTAGGCGGCAAAGCCGCCGAGCAGCCACCAGCGATCTGCTTTCCCGAGGGCGTGCGCCATCTCCGCGCGCTTCATCGGATCGTGGAAAATGACGTAGAGAATCCCGACGGTGACGAGCACCTGAAGCACGCTGAAATAGGCTTTTTTCAGATTCGGGGAAGGGTTGGGGAAGGAGAGCGGGCGGGATGTTGCGCGGGAGACGGTCGGGGGGCAATGCGGAAGGCGGAGGCAAATCCGCCGTCAGCGCGCAGCTCATCCGCCGAATTTCGCGACCCACTTGTCGCGCGATTCGACGATCTCCTCGCGCGTGCGCCGCGGGCTCATTTCGAAAACGAAGAGTGTGTCCTTGGGCAGAAACGCGAGCAGTTTCTCATACTCCACATCGCCGGTGAAGGGGGCCATGTGATCACGTCCCGGCCACGCGGTGTCGTGCAAGTGGCAGCCGATGAGGCGCGGTGAAATCGTCTGCATCCACTCGGTGTGATCGAGGAAGCCGAGATTGTGCTTCACCTGCACATGCCCGAAGTCGTGCCAGTAGCCGACGTGCGGAACGTTGAACTCATTGAGCACCTCGATCATTTCCCGCTCGCTGGGAATCTCCTCAAAGCTGTGCCGGCTCTCGACACCGAGCTTCACGCCTTTTTTCTCCGCCTGCTCGGCGATCTTTGCCAGGCACTCGCGGGCGCGCTGGAGGTAGGCTGGGGCCTGCTCCTCGCGTTTGCGGATGCACTCCAGCTTTTCCTTCACAAAACCGCGCGAACTGCCGAGGCCCACCTCGCACATGCGGACGAGTTTTTCCGTGTAGTCCTCCAGCGGCGTGCGCCCGAGATGCAGGACCACAAACTCCGCACCCAGCCGCGCGGCGAAGTCGATGGTCTGGAAAGAATGCTTCAGCGCGCGGTCGCGCTCGCGAGCATCGGGCGCGGAGAATTTGTAGCAGTCCGGCGAGGCACGCGTGATCTCGATGGGGAGCGGGCAGAAATTGTGCAGGCTGGAAAACTTCACTTTGCCCGCCTCGTACATCTTCAGCACGCCGTCCATGAGCGAGAGACGGATGCCGTGGCCGAGTTCGATGCGGTCGAAGCCCATGTCGAGCAGTTCGCGGCACATGACTTCACCGTCGGTGTGGCGTCCGGAGTTCCAGCAGGTCGAAATTGAGAGCACGGCGCAGTCTATCGGCGATGCCCGCGTGGCGGGCAAGACTCCGTGAGGGGCGCGTTCGGAGTTGAGCGCCGACGGAAGCCGACGATGATTTCCGCACCCCATGTCCGCGCCCGAGAAAGCCGACCCGAAGATCAAGCTCCGCGATGTCCCGCACAAGCCGGGCGTCTATCTCATGCGCGACCGTTTCCACCGCGTCATCTACGTCGGCAAAGCCCGCGACCTGCGCAAACGTGTCAGCCAGTATTTTATGCCCAGCCGCGCCATGCGCGCCGACCTTAAGACCCGCGCGCTGCTCGACAGCATCTGGGATTTTGAGTGGCATCTCGCCGGCAGCGAGCCCGAGGCGATGCTTCTCGAGGGCCGGCTGATCAAGGAATTCCGCCCGCGTTACAACGTCAGCTTTCGCGACGACAAACGCTTCCTGATGGTCAAAGCGGATATGGCCGATGAGTGGCCGCGCTTCCGCCTCTCGCGTTTCAAGAAGGACGACAACGCCCGTTACTTCGGCCCCTACGCCCACGCCGGCGCGCTCCGGCAGACCCTCGCCTTCATGCGGAAAAAATTCGGCGTCCTCACTTTCGGCCGTGGCACGCCGAACGCGCGCGAGCTGAAATCTTCGACCTACCAGGTGCCGATGAAACTCGCCGACATTGACGCCGGGCAATACCGCGAACGCGTCGAGCGGGCGTGTGAATTCCTCGCCGGGCAGTCGAAGGAACTGCTCCAACTCCTCGAAGACGAGATGAAGAAAGCCGCCGCGGCCCTCGATTTCGAACGCGCCGCCGAGATGCGCAACATGCTCGACGACCTCCGCAAGACGACCAAGCCCATGGCCCGCTACACCCGCGACCAGCGCCACCGCCTCGGCGTCACCAGCACCATCGACCCCGTCGCCGACCTCGCCGCGCTCGGCGAGGAACTCTCCCTCGGCGGCCCGCCGCACCGCATGGAGTGCTTCGATATTTCCAACATCAGCACCACCCACATCGTCGCCAGCATGGTCTGCTTTGTGAACGGCAAGCCCGCGAATCATCTCTACCGCCGCTTCCGCATCCGCACCGTCGCCGGACAGGATGATTTCGCGAGCATGGCCGAAGTCGTCCGCCGGCGGTACGCGCGGGTGGTTTCGGAGATTGGAGTTCGGAGTTCGGAGATCGAACTGCGCAGCGGCGAGCGGCTCGATTTGTCCGAAAATCAGGAGTCGAATGTGGAAGCCGCCGAACATGTCCAGCGCGCAACCCGAACTCCGAACTCCGAACTCCGAACCCCGGCCTTGCCCGATCTCGTCATCGTCGATGGCGGCAAGGGCCAGCTTTCCTCCGCCTGCCGCGAACTCCAGCGCCTCGGTCTGCACGAGCTGCCGATCATCGGCCTGGCGAAAGAGTTCGAGGAAATCCACCGCCCCGGCCACCCACTCCCCCTGCTCCTCCCGCACACCAGCGGCGCGCTCAAAATGCTCCAACGCATCCGCGACGAGGCGCACCGTTTTGCCAACGGCTACCACCAGCTCCTGATGAAGCGCCGCATCGCCGAGAGTCTCCTCGACGACTGCCCCGGCGTCTCCCAGCACCGGAAGCAAATCCTCCTGCAAAAGTTTGGCAGCGTCGCCCGCCTGCGCCGCGCGAGCGCGGACGAAATCGCCACCACCGAAGGCATCAGCCCCAAGCTCGCCGAGCAGATTGCCACCTTCCTCGCCGAGCGCGCGTAGCGGCGCACTCCAAAAAACAACTGTCATTCTGAACGGCGCCTATGGAGGCTTTGCGACGAAGGCGGAGTGAAGAGCCGAGTCTGCGAGACAGCGCGTGGGCGCAGGCGGGCGCAATCGCTGACAGTAAATGGGCGGAGGCGGTGGGATGGAACACGCGCGCCATCACTCCCGCCGCCTCCGCCCGCATTTCTGTCAGCGATCCTTCACTCCATTCTGGTTCGCTGACTCCCGGAACTGCCTTCAGGATGACGGCATTGGTTTGGTGGCTTCGCAGTTGAGTGAGCGCCACGGGAGGAAATCCGATGGATGGTGGTGACATGTGAGGCATCAGCCCGCTTGGCGACGGTTGCGCACGCCGTCGGCGACGACGGCGAGGAGGATGATGGCGCCTTGGATGGCCTTTTCCCAATACGCCTCGACGTGCAGGTAGGTGAGCGCGGGGTTGATGCACGCGAGCAGCAGGACACCGGTGAAAACGCCCCACAGATGGCCGCGTCCGCCGGAGACGGCGACGCCACCGACGACCGCGGCGGCGATGGCTTTCAGCTCCAGGCCCGCACCAGATTTCGGATCGACCTGCGGGGACTGGACGAGGTTCATCATCGCAGCGAGGCCGGTAAGCGCGCCCATGAACACGAAGACGGCGAAAGTCGTAAGCTGCGGGCGGATGCCGGCGAGGCGCGCGGCTTCGGCGTCGGAACCCGTGGCGTGGATGAAGCGCCCAGCAGCGAGGTTTCTCATCGCCCACGCGAGCGCCGCGAGGATGACCAGCGCGAGGCCGATAAGCATGAACTGCCCCGCGCGCTGGCTGAGGCCGAACCATTGCAGGCCATCCGGCAGATTCACGAACGCGCCCTGCCGCTGCCAGCGCAGCCCTTCGCGCGCGATGACCATCGTCGCCAGCGTCACCACAATGCTCGGTAGCCGCAGTCCGGCGACCAATGCGCCATTGACCGCCCCGAGCAGCGCGCCGATCCCGATGGCCGCCGGCACCACGAGCGCGACCGGCCACTTCTCCGCCGCCAGCAACCCCGCGCACACCCCGCACACGCCGAAGAGCGATCCGACCGAGATATCGATCTGCCGCGCGATGATGACCAACGCCATGCCGCACGCCACGACCAGCGTCGGCGCCTCCCGCGTCAGTCGCGAGAGCAGCGGCTGCGCCTCAAAAAACGCGGGCGCAAAAACCGCGAGTCCGAGCAACAGCGCGAAGAGCGCAAAGCCGACGGTGAGTTCGCGAAAGTATCTGCCCATCTACGCCGCTTCCTTTCCGGCGGTCTGCCCGAGGGCCGCGGCCATGACGTCACGGGCGTTGGGTTTTCCGTCGAACGTGGCGGTGATCGTGCCGCCCCGCATGACGGCGATGCGGTCGCTCATGCCGAGGATTTCGGGGAGGTCGCTGGAGATCATCAGCACGGCAAGGCCTTCTTTCGCGAGGGCGCGGATGATCTTGTGAATCTCCGCCTTCGCGCCGACATCGACGCCTTGGGTGGGTTCATCGAGGATGAGGACGCGTGGCTTTGTTGCGAGCCAGCGGGCTAGGGCGACTTTCTGCTGGTTGCCGCCGCTGAGGGAGCGGCCGGGAGCATCGGGGCCGGCGGTTTTGATGGCGAGGTCGCGAATGAAATCGAGGGCGAGTTTGCGCTCGGCACCAAAGCGCAGCCACGCGCCGGGGAAGAGCGTGCGGTGAATGGCCAGCGTCATATTCGCGGCGATGGGCATTTCGAGAATGACGCCGTGGCGGTGGCGGTCCTCGGGGACGTAGGCGATGCCGTGAGCTACGGCTTCGCTTGAATTGGCGATGTGGACGGGTTGGCCGCAGAGGCTGATGGTGCCAGCATCGGCGGGCGTGAGGCCGAAGAGAACGCGGGCGAGTTCGGTGCGGCCCGCGCCGACGAGTCCGGCGAGGCCGACGATTTCGCCGGCACGGACATTGAGGGTGATGCCGTGAACGCCGCCGGCGCGGCAACCGACATTTTTCAGCGCGAGCAGATCCTCGCCCGGCGCGTTTTCGGCGGGCGGGTAGATGGCGGAAACTTCGCGCCCGACCATCATTTTGATGAGCACCGCTTCGTTGATCTCATCGACCCGGTTGGTGCCCACGCTTTCGCCGTCGCGCAGGACGGTGACGCGATCCGCGAGGGCAAAGATTTCCTCGAGCCGGTGCGAGATATAGACGACGCCGACGCCCGTCGCGCGCAGCTCGCGGACGACGGCGAAAAGGAGGTGCTGCTCCTTCTGCGTCAGCGAGGCGGTGGGCTCGTCCATGATGACGATGCGCGCGCCGGCACCGAGGGCGCAGGCGATTTCCACGAGCTGCTGCTCCGGCATGGAAAGCGTGCACACCTCAGCGGCGGGGTCGATCTCCGCGCCGATGCGCTGCAAAAGGTCGCGGGCTCGCGCGTGGCGCTGCGGCCAGCGGACGCGGTGCACGGAGGAGGTTTTCTCCAGCCGGAGCGCGATGTTTTCCGCCACGCTCAGATCGGGGAAGAGCGCCGGCTGCTGATAGATGCAGGCGATGCCGAGCGCGCGCGCTTTGGCCGGGATGAGATGCGTCAGGGGTTGGCCGCCGATTTCGAGCTGGCCGCCATCCGGCTGGTGCGCGCCGGTGATGACCTTGATCAGCGTGGATTTGCCCGCGCCGTTCTCACCGAGCAGGGCGTGGACTTCGCCCTGCTCCAGCGCAAACGACACGCCCTTCAGCGCGCGGACGGCACCGAAGGATTTGGTGATTTTGGTGAGCTGGAGGAGCGCGGCCATCAGGAATCGCGCCGCGGATTTAGCGCGGACGCGAGTCGGATGGAAAGCGCCGAAACCGCGTCAGCCGACCTGTGCTCCGGCGCGTTTGCGGCCGTTGGCGTCGAGGATCTTTTTGCGGAGGCGGAGGCTCTTGGGTGTGACTTCGACGTATTCGTCGGGGGCGATGTATTCGATCGAACGCTCCAGCGTCATGACGAGCGGAGGAGAGAGACTGACGCCCTTGCCGTCGCCGGTGCTGCGCATGTTGGAGAGTTTTTTGGCGCGGCATGGATTCACCGGCATGTCGTCGTTGCGGGCATTTTCACCGATGATCATGCCCTCATATACCTCGGCCTGGGCGCCGATGAAGAGGCGGCCACGCTCCTGGATCGTCTCCAAGCTGTAAGCGGTGCTGATGCCTTGCTCCATGGCGACTAGGACGCCGTTGTTGCGCGTGGGGATGCTGCCCTTGTGCTCGCCGTATTCCTTGAAAATGTGGGACATGATGCCGTGGCCTTTGGTGGCGTTGACGAGGTCGGTCTCGAAGCCGATGAGGCCGCGTGTGGGGACGACGGCCTGGACGGTGACGCTGTGGGGATTGTGCTCCATGTGCGTGATGTCGGCTTTGCGGGCTGCGAGGGACTGGAGGACGTCGCCGAGGTTGTCATTCGGGACATCGACGTAGAGGGTTTCGAGCGGTTCGAGGAGGGTGCCGTCCTCGTCGCGATGGAAGATGACCTCGGGCCGGGAAACAAGAATTTCAAAGCCTTCGCGGCGCATCTGCTCGACGATGATAGCAATCTGCATTTCGCCGCGGGCCTGGATTTCAAAGTGGCCGGCGACATCGGTGTCGGCGAAAAGGATGGAGACGTTCGTACGGGTCTCGCGGACGAGGCGCTCGCGCACTTGGCGGGCGGTGAGGAGCTTGCCTTCGCGTCCGGCGAGCGGGCCGTCGTTGATGCAGATCTTCATCGTGATCGTGGGCGGGTCGATGTCCACGAACGGGATCGGCAGGCGCTCCTCGGTGTCGGTGATGGTCTCGCCGATGAAGGCGTCTTCGAAACCGCAGAGGCCGATAATGTCGCCCTCGCTGGCATTCTTGAGCTCCACTTTCGCGAGGCCGACGTGGCCGAAAAGCGCGGTCACATTGGCGCGCTCGCGCTTCCCATCCTTCGAGATGTGAACCACGTTGTCGCCGACTTTTACGCGGCCGGAAATGATGCGGCCATAGGCGATCCGGCCGAGGTAATCGGAATAGTCGAGGTTCGAGACCAGCATCTGGAAATACTGCAGGTCGCTCTTCGCCGGGGCCGGGATGTGTTTGATGATGGCCTCAAAGAGCGGCTCCATCGTGGTGCTCGCCTCGTGGATTTCCTTCATGGCGTAGCCGTCGCGGGCGGAAGCGTAGATGACGGGAAAATCGAGCTGGAGATCGGTGGCGTTCAGCTCCATGAAAAGCTCAAAAACCATGTCGAGCACCTTGTGCGGGCGGGCGTTTTCGCGGTCGATCTTGTTGATGACGACGATCGGCTTGGCCCCGTTTTCGAAGGCCTTTTTTAAGACGAACTTCGTCTGCGCCTGCGGGCCGTCATACGCGTCCACCACGAGGAGCACGCCGTCGATCATCTTCATGATCCGCTCCACTTCGCCGCCGAAATCCGCGTGGCCGGGGGTGTCCACAATGTTCACATGGTACTCGTGCCATTTGAAGGCCGCGTTCTTCGCCTTGATGGTGATGCCCTTCTCCCGTTCGAGATCCATGGAATCCATGATCCGGATCTCAGAGGCCTTGGCTTCATTGGCGCGGAAGGTTCCGGCCTGCTTGAGAAGTTGGTCCACGAGGGTGGTCTTGCCGTGATCGACGTGGGCGATGATGGCGATGTTGCGGATGTGTTCCATGTCGATGTCCTGATAGTGGTCGGTGTGCAAAAGGGCGCGGAATATGGGGGCGGTGCCGGGATGCGTCAATGGGGAGAACGGCGAAGATTGCGCGGGGCGGCGGGGGCGGCGACGTCCGGCGCATGACCGCCGAACGCGTCGCCGACGAACTGCTCTGCGGCGAATCGGAGGAGGCACCGGAAGGCGCTTTGCTTGACCGCATGGCGGAGTGCGCGTAGTCACTGCGCTCCACTTCCGCAAAAACCACCTCCAAAAACTCTTATGGGCCAGCAAACGAACAAGATTCAGAAACGCCGCCGCCGCCTCGATTACCTCGCGCGAGTGAAGGCGAAAACCAAGGCTGCGGCGACGGCCAAGCCGGCCAGGAAGAAGGTTGCGCCGAAGAAGGCTGCGGCGACCGCGACCGCGGAGTAAAGTCGGCGCGGCCTACGGGTCGCTGCTCGAACTGGAAGCAGGGCCGGGCTGGCATGCGCTACCTGATCGTCGATGGTCACAGCGTCATCTTCGCGTGGCGGGAACTGCGTAAGCTGCACGCGCGACGCACGGCGCTGGCGCGGGACGAATTGGTGAAAGTGCTGACCGCCTATCAAGACGCGAGCGGGGTGCGGGTGGTCGTGGTTTTCGATGGGAAAGGGGCTGAGGCCAATGAGGTGACGGCACCTGGTGGCATTCAGGTTTTCTACTCCAGCGCGGGGCAGACGGCGGATGAAATCGTGGAACGGCTCGTCGCGAAATACGCCCGCCAGCATGAGATCACCGTGGCCACTTCCGACCACATGGAGCAGCAGACGGCCACGAGCTTCGGCGCGCTCGTCGTCTCCGCGGAGGGCTTGCGCCCGTGGCTGGCCGAGGCGCAGGCGGACCTGGCGCGCGAGATGAAGAAGCTCAAACGGAAGCTTTAACCCGCGGAGTTTCAATTCGGGCGGGGCACGATCTTCGCAGGGGGGCCGCGGCACGGCCTTTGGACAAAGCGCCGCACCTGCGGCAACGTGGGCTTTTCCAATGCGCCGCTTTTACGCCCTGTTCTTCTTGCTCCTGCTCGCGCGAGTGGTCGCCTTCGCGGGTCCGCCGGCCGGCTACTATGATTCCGCCAACGGCTTGAGCGGGCTCGCGTTGAAGCAGGCGCTGCATGACGTGATCGACGGGCAGACGGTGCTGCCGTACGAGTTCGGGCTTTTCACGCCAATCAGGGCCATCTGGCAGGATCCCGCCGACTCGACGCGGATGCTGCTGATCTACAGTGGGACTTCGATCCCGAAGTCCTCGTCGAACTGGAATCGGGAGCATCTCTGGCCGCGCTCGCGCGGGAACAGCGAGCATCTCGGGCCGGATGACAGCGATCTCTTTCACGTCGTGCCCGCCGACCCGGCGGTGAACACCGCGCGTGGCGTGCTGTATTTCGACGAGAGCAGCGCAAGCGACGGCGGGATCGTCGATCCCGCCCATGCCAATGCCCCGCTCTCCACCCGCGATTCGAATTCGTGGGAGCCGCCCGCGGCCCAGAAAGGCGATATCGCGCGGGCTCTTTTTTACATGGCGACGCGCTACGACGGCACGGAACCAAACACGAGCGACCTCGAACTCGTCGGCACCGCGCCCACCGGCCCGCAGATGGGGAATCTCGATACCCTGATCGCCTGGCACAACGCCGATCCGCCGGACTCGGCGGAGCTGGCGCGGAACGATCTCATCTTCACGGCGTATCAACACAACCGGAATCCCTTTATCGACCATCCCGAATGGGTCGCGGCGATCTGGGGCACGGGCACGGGCGGGATGCCGGTGGCGCAGGCAACGCCGGGGGTGAGTCCGGCGATCGAGCAGCCATTCGTGGGCGGAAGCTTCGTCGTGCGACTTTCGCCGCCGCCGGTCACCGGACCGGTCACGGTCAACTTCACCACTTCAGGCACGGCCAGTTCGAACGACTATCTGATCTCTGGTCCGGGTGTGACTTGGAACGGCGCGGCGCAGGCCGGGAGCATCGTTTTTCCCAATGGCACGGCGACCGTGACGGTCAATGTCGCGCCCGTCGCCGATGCGGTGGACGAGCCAGTGGAAACCGCGCTGCTCGCCATCGCGCCGGGTACCGGCTACCTCCCGACCGGCGGCCCGGCGGCGGTGGCGATCTCGGATTCCATTCCCACGGCGCCGACGGGGGTGATCGCGTCGTGGAATTTCGATTCGCCGGTCAATGCGTCCGCGCCGCGCTTTGTGAGCCCGATCCCGGCGAATGCGGGCGCGGGCGAGATTCGCCTTTCCAAATGGAGCAGCACCGGCGGCAGTGGCGCAAACGGGACCAATGACGCCTTCACCGGAGTCACCGGCCTGTCGCTCTCGCTGGTCGGCGCCAATGGCAACGGCGGGAATGTCGATTTCGCTTTCTCCGCCTCCGGCTGGGCCGCCTTGAGCCTCAGTTTTATGACGCGCGGCACCTCGACGGGCTACACGACAGGCACTTGGAGTTGGACCATTGACGGGGTGAATTTCACCACGATCGCCGGCCTGAATACCGCTTCGACGGCGTCCGAATTTCCCCCGGTGCCGGCGGTCGTCGATCTCACGAATGTCGCCGAACTGAACAACGCCGCGAGCGTCACGCTCCGCTATACGCTGACCGGCGCGACTAGCTCGACCGGCAACAATCGCCTCGACGACGTGAAGATCATCGGCACGCGCTACAGCGCGGCGTGGCTGGCGCGGTTCGCCCCGCTGCTCGGAGCCGCTGCCGCCTACGCCGCCGATCCCGACCTCGACGGCCTCAGCAACTTCGCCGAATGGGCCTTCGATCTCGATCCCTTCGCGCCAAATGGCGGCACCGATCTTGCCGCCGGCACGATCCTTCTCCCCGACCCGGCCGACGGCAACGCCCTCAAGCTCTGGCCCACGCTCACCTTCACCCGCCGCACCGACGCCCAGCCTCCGACCTACACCGTGGAGAGCAGTGGAGCCTTCACCCTTTGGAGCAGCAACCTGACCCCGCTTTCGACCGCGCCCGGCCCCTCCGTCGGCAGCGAACGCGCCACCTTCCGCGGCCCGGCCCCCCTCACCGGCAGCGGTGCCGCGAGTCCGGTCTTTGGCCGCGTGCGTGCGGCGATGCCATAGCCCGCTTCGCCGGTTTTTTGGGCTGTGGAAGCGATGCGGAGCGGATCCTCAGCCGGCTTGCCTTGCCTGCGCGTCATTTTTTGACCTCAGCGGAACAAGTTTACCGCCCACCCTCGACCCGCTACACGACTGAGAATATCCTCCCAATGAACACAATCCTTCGCATGTCCGACGACAGTTTTTTTTCCAGTCGGGTAGATAATCACCCTATTGAAGCACCCGAACCTGGACCTACAGACAGCAACATCGCAGACAGTTCGCGAATGACCGCAAGCCTAGCGGGAAGACATCGCGGCTATGATCAGGATGACGATGACCACCGCGAGGACGGTGAGCGTGATTTTCACCCAGCTCAGAGGATGCCTGCCGGCCATGGCTCCAGTGTAGCCGTTGACGATCACCTGGTAGCTTTGCGAGCCGTAGTTGTAGGCCAGAATCCAGACGGGGACGAGGAGGTGCTTAAAGGTCTGCGCGGAGTAGTCGGGATCGACTTGGAGGCCGCGCTGGGTGTCGCCGGGGACTTCCGCGGAGCAGAGTTGTTCGAGCTTGGCGTCCATCACGGCGCGGGCGTTTTGCGCGGCGGCGATAAGGTCGATCTGATATTGCTCGACGACCCAGCCGCTGAGGTAGCCGGGATCGTAAGGCTTGAGGTCGGTGGTGGTGGGAAAGGGCTCGATCTTCCGCAGCAGTTCGGCGGTGACGCCGCGGGAGCCTGGGACGAGTTCGTCGTCGAAAAAGTGGTCGAGTTCGCCGCTGCTCGGCACCCAGCGGGTGTGCTGGACCTGGCGGGTTTGAGTTTTGCCGGCGGAGTCGGTGTAGCGTTCAGTCTCGTAGTAGTGGTAGCCGCTTTCGGCGCTCCACTGGGCGTGGACTTGGGCGTCGAAGGTCCAGTACGGGAGATAGATGCCGTGGAGGGTATCGGTGAGAGCACGGGCTTTTAGCGCATTGGGCGCGAACCATCGGTTGCCGTACCACTGGCGGACTTTGTCGCGCACATCGGTCTGCGAGAGGCGGAACTCGAGCAGACTCTCCGGGCGGATCGGCGCTTTGATTTCCTCGAAAGGAATGAGCGCTGAGGAGCCGCAGAAATCGCAGCGCTGGGCGACGCGCGTGGGGTCGAAAACGGTGATCGCCTGGCAGCTCTGGCACTTTACGGATTTCTTTTCCGCCGCCCAGCCGCGCTGGTCGGCGGGGATGTTGCGCAGGGCGGTGACGAGGTCGTGCTCGGCGATCAGGCCCTCGCCTTCCTTGGGCGGGGCCATCGGGGCAACGGTGCCGCAGAAAGGGCAGACGAGCGCCTTTTTCGCGGGATTCCACTGGGCCTCGCCGCCACACGCGGGGCAGGCGAATTTGGACTTGGCGATGATCTCGGACATGGCGGCGGCGCGCGAGCGCTACGGGATCGGAGTGGCGGCAGGAGCGGGTGTGGCTTGGGCGGGAGCGGGTGTGGCTGAGGAAGGAGAGGGTGTAGCCAGGGACGGAGCTGGAGCAACGGGCGGAATCTTGAGCGGCTCCTGACGGCGCGACAGGAGGAAGCCGATAAAGCAGAGCACCATCAGGCCCACGATCCCCAAAACCAGCAACACTTCGAGAAAGGAAAAGCCATGCCGGTGAGGACCCGCAGGGACGCGGAAGGACGATTGATTGAACATGCGAAAAGCCAGGTGGCCTAGCTCTTCAAATACGCGTCCAGCGCGGTGCGGGTGATCCGCCAGGTCGCGCCGATCTTTTTCCCCTTAAGCTCGCCGGCTTCGAGCGTCGAAAGCACGTCGCTTTCACTCACGCCGAGCGCCTTGGCGGCGTCTGCGGGGCTGAGGAGATCGGGTGTGGCGGTGGTGGCTGTCGGCAATGGTGGAGGTGCGCCGGCGGCGGGCGTAGCCTGCGGGCCGAGGGCGCCGCCCTGCTGCTGCATCATCTGCTGGGCCATGGCCATGCCCGCGGCCATCTCCGTAGCCATGCCGCCGGCCCCGCTGCCCTGGCCGCTGCCCATGCCCTGGGCCATTTGGTATTTCACGTAGTCGTTGAGATTGCCGACGGCGGCCATCGACGAGCGCTTATCGATCGCCGCCTCGACCTCGGGCGGGAGGCTCACGTTTTCGACGATGAAGGTGGCGAACTCGATGCCGTATTTCGCCGTCACCACCGGATTGATCAGTGGAAGCAGCGCCGCGCCGAGTTCGCTGTATTGCGTGGCCACGTCGAGCACCGGGATTTTCGCGGTGGCGAGCGCTTCGCTGAAGAGCGAGACGATGCGCGAGCGCATGCTGTCGCCAAATTCATCGAGCCGGAAATGCTGATCGCTGCCGGCGACTTCTTTCAAAAAGAGCTTCGGATCGGTGATGCGAAAATCATACGTGCCGAAGGCGCGCGCCCGGACGATGCCAAAGTCGTTGTCGCGCATCATCACGGGGTTCGAGGTGCCCCATTTGTTGCCGGTGAAAAGGCGCGTGGTGACGTAATACACGTCGGCTTTGAACGGCGTGTTGAAGCCGTATTTCCAGCCCTTGAGCGTGGCGAGGACCGGGATGTTGTCGGTGGTCAGCGTGTGCTTGCCGGGACCGAAGGTGTCGCCGAACTGGCCGAGGTAAAGGAACTGCGCGACCTGGGATTCGCGGACGATGAGCTGCGCGCCGTTCTTGATCTCCTTGTCCTCGTCCGGCCAGCGGTAGCTGAGGGTGTCGCGCGAATCGTCGGTCCATTCGATGATTTCGATCAGTTCGCCTTTGATGAAGTCCATGAGGCCCATAGAAGTGTGTTCTTTCTGTTGAAGGGTTGAGAGTGACGGCGGGACG
>JBBQCM010000137.1:0-16894 GCA_038318725.1 Chthoniobacterales bacterium | reverse complement strand
GAGACGCTTACCATGGAACTCACAAATCCCACCGGCATCGCCGTCGTCACCGCCGCCAGCACTGCCACCCTCGCCATCACCGAGACGCCTTTCGACGCCTGGCGCGTCGCCCGCTTCGGCCTCGCCGCCCTCTCGCCCGATGCCGCGGAGAACGCCGACCCCGATCACGACCTCCTCGCCAATCTCCTCGAATACGCCACCGGCACCGATCCGCTCGACCCCGCCTCCGCTGCCCCACCGCACCTCTTCGCCGGGAGTTACCTCACCCTCGCCTTCACTCGCATACCCGCCGCCACCGACCTGACCTACACCGTGCAGGTTTCTTCCGATCTCCAGACGTGGTTCGACGGCTCCACCTACGCTTCCACCAGCGGTGCCGCACCGAATGTCCACACTGCCGAAGTCGGCCGCGATGGCGGGAACCCCGAGACCGTCATCGTCCGCGACCAGACCGCGATCAGCGGCACGCCGCACCGCTTCATCCGCCTGCGCGTCACGCGTCCGTAGCATTGCCCGCGGGTGGGCGCTGTGCTTAGTTCCCGTCCCTTATGCTGCACTTCACGAAAATGAACGGGGCGGGAAATGATTTCGTCATGGTCGATAACCGCGACGGAAAACTCTCCCTGACCGGTGCCCAGATCACCCGCCTCTGCGACCGCCACCGCGGCATCGGTGCCGATGGCCTGCTCGCTGTCGAGCCAGCGCAAAATGGCGCCGATTTCCGCATGCGCTACTACAACGCCGACGGCGGCGAGGCCGAGATGTGCGGCAACGGCGCGCGCTGCTTTGCCCGCTTCGCGCAAAAAATCAGCGGCCAGACCGGCGACATTTCCTTCGAGACTCTCGCGGGTGTCATCACCGGAAAATTTCCCGGCGATCTCGTGGAAATTCAGATGAGCGCGCCGCACTCTCTCCGCCTCGGCGAAAAGCTCCACGTCGGCGGCGAAATCCTCCACGTCCATTCCGTCAATACCGGTGTCCCCCACGCCGTCGTCTTCACTGAAGACCTCGAAAACACCGACGTCCGCCACCTCGGGCGCGCGCTCCGCTATCACGAGCACTTCGCACCGAAAGGGACCAACGCCAATTTCCTCCAGCAGCGCGCGGCCGACTCCATCGCCATCCGCACCTACGAACGCGGCGTCGAGGACGAGACCCTCGCCTGCGGCACCGGCATGGTCGCCTGCGCCCTCATCTTCCACGAGCGCACGGGCGCGGCCTCACCCGTGCAGGTCCAGGTTCGGGGCGGCGAAACCCTCCGCATCGGCTTCAACAAAACCGCCGGGGGCTACGCCGATGTGACCCTCACCGGTCCCGCAGATTTCGTCTTCGAGGGCGTCTTCCGAGGGTAGCTTCACCTGCGCAGAAAGCGGACCAGCATTCTCTTGACGGTGCGCCGGGCGTTCTCCAAGGATCACCCGATATGCACGGGATGAAACTTGCCGCGGATTTGATCGTCGAGTTTCGCGCCCGACCCCAATGGGCTTGCCGCCGATAGCTGCCGTGCGCTTGATGAAAGTGGCGTTGTTGCACAATGCGCGGCCCGTTTCCACCGCGGCGGGGCTTCCTGATGATGCCTTTGAGGAATACGACACCGCGGAAACCATCGCCTCAGTCGCTGCGGCGCTGAATCGGTTACCGATCTCTGTGGAACCGCTGGAGGCGGATCGCCTGCTGCCGTGGCGGCTGGAGGCGGGCGGTTACGATTTTGTTTTTAATATGGCCGAAGGGCGCGGCCGGCGATGCCGGGAAGCTATCCCGGCCGCTGTCTGCGAACTGCTCGGCATCCCGTTCACCGGTTCGGACATGCTCACGCTGGCTGTTGCCTTGGACAAGGCCGCGGCGCGGCGCTTGGTATCTCCGGAGGTACCGGTCGCTCGCGCGTTGCTCTTGGAAAGGGCTCCGGGCGCAGCGGATCTGGCGGGGCTGAACTACCCGGTCATGGTCAAGCCAAACGACGAGGGCTCGAGCAAGGGCCTCGGTGGTCAACCGGTCGCCGCGTCCGCCTCTGAAGCCCTCGCCAGAGTGCACTGGCTGATGGAGACTTATCGCTGTCCGGTATTGGTCGAGGAATTTCTCTCTGGTGCGGAGGTGACCGTCGGGGTCGCCGGCAATCAGCTGGAGACGCGCATCCTCGGCATCATGGAAATCGGACCCGCGGAGCCGATGCCCGCCTGGGCGTACTCGCTCGAGGTAAAGCGCGACTGGCGGCGGCGCGTCCGTTACCACATGCCGCCGCGGCTTGATGCCTGCACCATCGCGAGGATTGAGGGCTACGCCCTGACGGCGTATCGGCTGCTCGGCTGCCGCGATCTGGCGCGTCTGGATTTCCGTCTCGACGCGGCCGGCGTTCCTCATTTCCTCGAATGCAACCCTTTGCCGGGACTTCACCCCGAGAGCAGCGATATCGCCATCCTCACGCAGCGGACCCTTCCCTATGAGAACCTCGTCCAAGGCATTTTACTCGACGCCGCCAGGCGGTGGAATGTCTCGCTGCCGCTCAACGGGCCCGCATGAAAGTAATGGTCCTCCATTCTCTGCCGCCGGTTGCACCGGCGAATGGTCGTCATGTTTGGGAGTATGATTTGTCCGCCGCTGCCGAGGGCATCCGCGAGGTCATGCCAGACGCAACGATCTCGGGAGTCCGCGGCGAGGTGGATGAGATTTTGGCGGTGCTCGCGACGAGCCGTCCCGACGTGGTGTTCAACCTTTGCGAAGCTCCGCTCGGACGGCCCGACCGCGAACCTCACGCCGCCGCCCTGCTGGAATGGCTGGCGATTCCCTTCACCGGCGCGCGCAGCGAATCGCTGGCTCTCTGCCGCCGGAAGGACCGCGTGAACGCGGCGCTGCTGGCGGCGGGAGTTCCGGTGCCGCGAGCGGGAGTTTTTCCGTGCATCGTCAAACCCTGCGAGGAGCACAGTTCCGCCGGACTTCGCCAAGATTCACTCTGCGATGACCCGCTGACGGTGGCTGCGGCGATCGCGCGATGGGATGGACCTGTGGTCATTCAGGAATTCCTTCCGGGACGTGAATTCGCCATCGCCCTGTGGGGTCAGACTTCGCCCGACCATTTCTCGATCGGGGAGACCTGTTTTCAAAACGAGCTGCGGCTGAATACATACGCCGCGAAATGGGACATTGAGAGCCCGGATTTCGCCAACTCGCCTCTCTCCTACCGCACGGAAATCGAATCGTCGCTGCGCGAGCAAGTTCTGGCAGCCGCCTATGGCGCATGGCAGGCCGTCGGCGCGTGCGGCTATCTGCGCGTGGATTTGCGTCTCGACGTTTCAGGCACGCCGCGAGTGATCGACGTCAACGCCAATCCGGAGCTGTCTCCTGAAGTGGGGATGCACCGCGCAGTCACGGAAACCGGCTCGACTTGGGAGAACTTTATCCGCTGGCAAATCGAATGGGCCCACTAAACATCCGTGCGCCGCGTCCGGGCGATCGGGCGACGATAGAGGAGATGCTCCGGGCCTGCGGTGCGTTCACTGACGAGGAAGTGCGTGTGGCGATGGAGCTGTTCGACGAGGGTCTGGGTATTGGCGTAGAGGGCGATTACCCGCTCTTCGCTGCCGAGCTAAATGGAAGAGTGCGCGGCTACGTATGCGTGGGAAAAACCCCGCTGACCCGTGGGACATGGCACGAGTATTGGATCTGCGTGCATCCTGCCGCGCAGCGCCAGGGCGTCGGCCAGGCGCTCCAGGCACGCGCGGAAGAGTTTGTGCGCTCGCGCGGCGGGGAGCGACTCGTCCTCGAAACCAGCGGCCGTCCCGCCTATGCGCGAACGCGGCGGTTCTATCGCCAGTCGGGCTACCGCGCCGTGGGCCGGATCAGCGATTTCTACCAGCCCGGAGATGGCTGCGTCGTCTTCTGCAAGGTCCTCATATGATTCGCGTCGGCCACAGCCAAGGGAAAGGGCGCGGCATTTTCGCGCTGCGGAAAATCGCCAGCGGCGAGACAATCGAGGAAGCGCCCGTGGTGGCGGTGCCGGAAAACGAAGTGGCTCATCTCGATGCCACCGTACTGGGCGATTACTACTTCGTCTGGGGCGACGATGAGAAGCAGGCCGCGCTCCTGCTGGGGCTATGCTCCCTCTGCAATCATTCCTACGAGCCGAATGCCCGCTTTAGCCTTCACTCCGAGCGGCTGACCATCAAGTTTGTCGCGTTGCGCGACATCGCCGCCGGGGAGGAAATCACCACCAACTACAACGGCCCGCCCGACGACAGAAATGCCGTCTGGTTTGAGACATTGCCCTGAACGCGCCGCTACGCCGACGCCGCGGTGTAAAAAGCCATGCCTTGCCCGACATACGCTTTCATGAGTTCCGCCGTCTTCGCCGGATCTGGATGGATCGAGGCCAAAATCACGCTGCCGGCCACAAGAGGTGCGGCGGCGAACTCGGCGGGAATAATCGGGGGCGCATCCGGAGGCGTGAGACTGCCTCCGGTATAGAAAACCGCGAGCGCTGCGTTGCCCGAAGCAGTGCCGATCCCGGCGACGTTTGCCGCCACGAAAGCGGCGCGGCGCGTTTCGTCGCTCAACTCCGTGACCCAGCGCTCCGCGGCGACGAGCGCTGCTTCTTCCTCGGGGGTGTTTTCTGCCCCGATGGACTGGCGCGCGCATTGACAGGCCCACCAGACGCCGTCGCGCGGGGTCAAGGCATGCGCGATGAAGCGGATCGCTTCGGCGTGCTGGCCTTGTGCGAGCAAGGTGGTCGCAAACTCGATGGGCAGGAACTCTGGTCTAAAGGCGGCCGCGGCAGGTTTGGTCAGTCGAAACCGTCCGCAGATGATGGCCGTTTCGGAGCCGTCTTCGTGGGTTTTAAGCGCGCTCATGAACTTTAGATCGGTGCGGGAATCGGCAGAACGGGCCGGCCGTTGAGCACAATGGCGGGCGCGGTGATCGCAATCGCTCCGCCCGCCGTAATCGCGATCGCTGCGCCCGACGTGATCGTGACGGCACCGCCCGCCGTGATGCTGATCACGGCTCCGGACGTTGTTGAAATCATGCCACCGGCGGTGGTCGAAATGGCAGCTCCCGACGTCACCGAAATCGCGCCGACGACCATGAGAGAATCGCTCGCGCCGACCTGCGCGCTGCGGGTCGCACCGATGGTGTGCTTTTGGGTCGCCCCCACGGTGATGCTACGGCTGGCACCGACGGTGATGTCCTGCGTGGCGCCGACGGTGATGTTCTCTTTCACCCCCACCTTTTCGGTACGGTTATTGCCGATCGTGATGTCTTCATTCACCACTACCTTCTCCGTTCGGTTATTGCCGATGGTGATGGTCTCGTTGTTATCCACAGTTTCGGTCCGGTCATGGACGACGTGCGTCGTTTCGTCATTGTCCACCTCGCTGGAGCGGTCGTGACCGACCCAATGGATTTCGTCGTGCTCAGTGGAAATCCGGTGATCCTTTTCCGCACGTAAGTAAACGAGTTCCTGACCCTTCTTGTCTTCAAAGCAAAGTTCGTTGCAGGTCTCAGGGCTTCCTCCCTTGGTGCTCCGGGTGAGAATGCCGCTCTGGGTCTTATCGTCCGGCAGCTTGTAAGGTGGCATCATGTCGGCGTTATAAACGGAGCCGACGATGATCGGTTGGTCTGGATCGCCTTCGGAGAAATCCACGACGACTTCCTGGCCGATGCGCGGAATGTGGATCATGCCCCAGTTTTTGCCGGCCCAGTGGGTGGCGACCCGGATCCAGCACGAGCTGTCGGCATTGTTCTTGCCCTCGCGATCCCAGTGGAACTGCACCTTCACGCGGCCATACTTGTCGGTGAAAATCTCCTCACCCGGCGGACCGACGACCACGGCAGTCTGCGAACCCAGAACCGTTGGGCACGGAGTCAGGCACTGCGGCCGGAAGGGCAGCGCGACCGGAATGCAGGTAAAGGTGTTGTTGTAGGAATACGTTTCCTGTTTGGAGCGATAAGCGCCGAGCTTGGCCGTGTGCTGCACGCTCGTCAGGACATACTGTCCGTCGGCGTTGAAATGCCGTTCGAGGGTAAACTTATGACCGGAAACAAGAACGTGGCAGTTGGATGCGCCCTGGCTGCGCAACCCGGGGAGCGTCTCCTGTTGCATGCGGATCGCAACGGTTCGCCGATTATCCTCAAAGATTTTTTGCACATCGGCTGCACGGTCACCGCCGCCCGCATTCACACCATCAAAGCGTTGCGCGTACTCGCCGGGATAGTCGTATAACTCGAGCTTGTCGTTGCCGCCGACTTTGAGCTGGTGCGTGACCGTGCCAGCAGCCACCGAGATCTGCGTGTCCTTGTCCGCCTCGAGATGTTTGTGGGGGAGCTCGAAGCAGTGGTCCCAGAGCAGATACTTGCCCGAACGAAGCTCCTGCACCTTGGCCCAGTCATAGATGCGATCTTCCTTTCGCGTCCCACCGAGGATGTTTTCATAAATAATCGGGGAGCCCTCGGAAAGCTCAGGATGACAGAGAGTCGTATTGCCGACCACCATCGTGTGCCCGCTCTCGGTGTGCTTGAAAAAGTAAAAGATGCCCTCCTCTTCCATAAGCCGACTGGCGAAGTTAAAATCCGTCTCACGATACTGAACACAATAGTCCCGCTCGGGAAACGAACCTTGGATCTGATAGTCAACGTCAAGGCCTGTGAGAACCTTGCGCAGGATATCCGGCACCGAAATGTGCTGAAAGATTCGCGATTGCGCCCGACGCGTGAGCAGCCAGAACTGTGGGACGATTTCCAAGTGGTAAGAGGTGAAGTTCTCATCCCGCTCCCCTTCACTGATGCGGTTCACAATGCCGCTGAAGTGTCGTTTCGGCACCGCGAATTCAACCGTAACTTTCTGGCCGAGGAGCTTCTCGAAAAGAACCTCGGTCTGGTTCGGCGCGACGAAATCCAAATGAAAGTTGAAGAGTTGGCTGATGGCCTCGGTGCCGCTCAATCCGACGAGGAGGAGCGCGTCCTTCCCCAGCGGAGTGGTGGCCCGCATCGGGCGGTTTTCCTGAGTATATGTGGCGGGCATTTGGTCGGATCCTCGGCTGGCTAATCGAAGCTATAGGCGAATTTCGAATCCTCCACGGCGATATGGACGCGAGAGGGTGTTTTCCCTTCGAGCATGCGATTGAGAAACTCACGGCTGATCTCCGGCAGCAGGTTCTGTGTGAGGATGGCGTCGATCATGCGGCCGCCGCTTTCGAGTTCGGTGCAGCGGCTGGCGATGAGATCGACCACGGCTTCGTCGTAGGAGAAGGCGGCGCCGTGGTTGGCGGCCAGGCGCTTTTCGATGCGGGTGAGTTGGAGGCGAATGATGCTTTTGAGCATGACGTCGCCCAGCGGATAATAGGGGATGACGGTCATGCGGCCCAGAAGGGCGGCGGGGAAGGTTTTGAGGAGCGCGGGACGGAGCGCTTTGGCGATGCCGTCGGCCTCGGGCATGAGGTCGGGGTCTTTGCAAAGGTTCATGATCAGCTCGCTGCCGACGTTGGTGGTCAGGAGGATGATGGTATTATGAAAGTCGATCAACCGGCCCTCGCTGTCCTCCATGATGCCTTTGTCGAAGACCTGAAAGAAAATCTCATTTACATCGGAGTGCGCCTTTTCGACTTCATCGAGGAGCACAACGGAATAGGGACGGCGGCGGACGGCTTCGGTGAGGACGCCGCCTTCGCCATACCCGACGTAACCGGGCGGCGAGCCTTTGAGCGTGGAGACGGTGTGGGCCTCCTGAAATTCGCTCATGTTGATGGTGATGAGATTGCCCTCGCCGCCGTAGAGCGTCTCCGCGAGGGCCAGTGCGGTCTCCGTCTTGCCGACGCCGCTGGGGCCGGCGAGCATGAAAACGCCGATGGGTTTTGAGGGGTTGTCGAGGGCGGCCCGCGAGGTCTGGATGCGGCGGGCGATGGCTTCGAGGGCGTGGCGCTGGCCGACGACGCGCTTTTCCAAATTGTCGGCTAGGCTGAGGACGGCCTGGATTTCGTTTTTGACCATGCGACCGACGGGAATGCCGGTCCAGTCGGCGATCACGGAGGCGACGGCCTGCGCATCGACGTGCGGGAAGATGAGCGGGCTCTCGCCTTGCAAGCCGCGCAGTTCCGCTTCCGCTTCCCGCAAATCGGCGAGGAGTTTTGCGGTGTCGGGCTGGATTTCGGCGAGCGGCGGGGAAACTGGTTCAGTTCCCGCGGCGAGTTTCGGCGTTTCCGAGGCCGCTTTCTTTTCCGGCGGACGCAGCGCGGCGCGCAGGTTCAGGATTTTGTCCACGGCCACCTTTTCTTTTTTCCAAGCTTCTTCAAGGCCGGTAAACCGCAATTTTTCGGAGTCCAGTTTCGCCGTCACTCCGGCGTGCCGCTCGGTGTGGTCGAGGCCCAGCGCGGTTTCGCGGGCGAGGATTTCGGACTCGGTTTGGAGCCCTTCAATGATCCGGCGTGAATCTTCGACCTGCGGCGGCGTGGAGTGCTGGCTGATGGCCACACGCGCGCACGCCGTGTCGATGAGGCTGACCGCCTTGTCGGGCAACTGGCGCGAAGGAATGTAGCGGTGCGACAGGCGCGCGGCGGCTTCCAGCGCTTCGTCGAGGACGTGGACGCGATGATGTTTCTCGAGCACCGGCGAAAGCCCGCGGATCATGCGCACGGCTTTGTCTTCGTCGGGTTCCTCGACTTTGATGACTTGGAAGCGCCGGGTGAGCGCGGGGTCTTTCTCGAAGTATTTCTTGTACTCGGCCCAAGTCGTCGCCGCGATGGTGCGGAGGGTGCCGCGGGCGAGGGCAGGCTTGAGCAAATTGGCCGCGTCACCCTGCCCAGCCGCGCCTCCCGC
The DNA here is from genome assembly GCA_038318725.1 of Chthoniobacterales bacterium. Classification (GTDB taxonomy): domain Bacteria; phylum Verrucomicrobiota; class Verrucomicrobiia; order Chthoniobacterales; family Chthoniobacteraceae; genus Chthoniobacter. Next base: position 8,095 of record JBBQCM010000137.1, on the reverse strand, counting down.
GCCGATGAGGGTGTGCGCTTCGTCGATGAAAAGGATGATCGGTTTCGGCGACGCCTGAACTTCTTCGATGACCTGCTTGAGCCGGTTTTCAAACTCGCCCTTCATGCTCGCGCCCGCCTGGAGCAGGCCGAGATCGAGCGTGCGCAGCGTGACGTCGCGCAGCGCGGGCGGCACGTCGCCCGAAGCGATGCGGAGCGCGAAGCCCTCGACGACGGCGGTCTTTCCCACACCCGCTTCGCCGGTGAGGATCGGGTTGTTCTGCCGACGGCGCATGAGGATATCGACGATCTGGCGGATTTCCTCGTCGCGACCGGTGATGGGATCGATCTCGCCCTTGCGCGCCTTCTCGGTGAGATCGACGGAGAACTTTGCGAGCGCCTCCTGCTTGCCCATCTGCGCGGGAGCCAGCGCGCCGCTGGCTTCGCCCGGCACCGCGCCGCCGCCCGGAGCCTCGGCAGAGAGGGCGTCCTCGGGCGAGCCGCTGACGACTTTTAACAGAACATCGGAAAGCTCCTCGCCATTGATTTTCTCGAACTCGCGAGAAATGCCGGTGAGGACGTGGCGCAGTCCGGCGGTGCGCAGGAGCGCAACGAAAACGTGACCGGTGCGGACGCGCGTGTCGTTGTAAAGCAGCGAGCCGTAGGTCCACCCGCGCTCGACTGCTTCCTCAAGGTGCGGCGAAAAATCCGAGATCGCCGTGGCCCCGCGCGGCAGGCGGTCGAGCGACGCGATGAGATCGGCGGCGACGCGCGAGGCATCAAGACCGGCGTGCTTGAGAATGCGGTGAAAATCCGAGTCCGGCGTCTGCAGCACCTGATGAAGCCAGTGCGCAAGTTCGACATAGGGATTGCCGCGCATTTTGCAAAAGACGGTCGCGCTTTCCATCGCTTTGTAGGCGAGGTGATTGAGTTTTCCAAACAGTGCCGTGCGTCGAATTTCAGCCATGGGAGGTTAAGTGGGTGTTAAGGTTGCAACACCAAGTCGTCAGCGTCACGCACGAATGGCGTGGTGCGGAGCCAGCTCGTCCAGCCGAGGCGGCCCGCCTGGCCGAGATTGATTTGCGGGACTTCGGCGGCTTTGAGCACGAGTTGCGCGTCCCAAAAAAATTCATCGCCCACATAATTCATCACCCAGGCCTTCAAGCGGCCGAAGGAAGCGCCGGCGGGCAGAAGGTTTTCGAGTTCCGCGAGGGACATCGGGCCGATGCGCAAGCGGAAGTTGAGCTGGCAATCCCACATCCGCGCACCGACCAGGGTGGTCTGGCCGAGGCTGCCGCTGGCGGGCGATTCGCCGACGCGGCAGAGGCTGTCGGCGGGCAGCTCCAGCCAGCGGCCGGCAAAGGTTTCGACGCGCACGGGCAGGCCAAAAAACGACGTGAGGATGGCGGCGAGCCCTTCGGCATTGCGGCATTGCGGAGCGAGGCGTCCGCTGAAAAAGAGCTTCGCCGAATCGGAAACGGCATCGCGATTTTGCAGCGACTCCATGCCGAGGCCGAAGAGGCTGCCGAAATAGCGCGCGTAATTCGAATCCTCCGGGCGGTCGTAATCGACGGCCTTTTGATTGACCGCCCAGGCGCGGTAGAAAAGCGAAAGCAGGCGGTGATGAAAGACGTTGAGAAACTCAACAAGAGTCGAGTCGTGCGCGTTGAACTCGCGCTCATGGGCGAACTCGGTGATGTGCGCTGGGAGCGGCCCGTTTGGCCCGAGCAATCCAAAGAAATGGACAATGAGCCGCGGCGGAAGGCCGGCGCGCATCTCGTAGCGCTGGAGGGTGGAGGGCGCAAAGGACATCGACGCCGCCTGGCCGAAACGCAAGAAATCCTCCGCAGGCGTGAGCGCGCAGCCCACGCGCGGGTGGTCGCGATGAAGCGCCTCGAGGAGCCGTACCGCGCGGAAAAAATCGAAGCGGTATGGATCGTCGGCGAGACGATTCTCTAGATGAGTGGTTTCCGACCCAGTTGTGGCGGCCATCGCATGATTTCCCCGCGTTGCTCGGTTTCGATGACGGTTTCGGTGAAGGAGTTCATCGAAACGTAACGCGCAAAAAACTGTTCGAGCACCGCACCGAGGATGAAGACGCCGCTCCCCTCGAAGGCGGTTTCATTGAACTTTACGGCAACCTCAAGCCCGCGCGCGAAGGCGATCGGCCCCTCCCGCTCGACGCGCCGCACGACCGCTTTGGCCCGCGCGCTGACGAGCCCCTCAATTTCCCGGCGCATGTGCATTTCGCCCTCACTGCAATACAGACTCAGGATGTCCCGCAGCGGCACCGCGCCGCGCTCGCCATCGAGATCGACGAGCGAAAGATAGTTCAGCGCGAGGTGGCTGATCGTTCGCCAGGCAAGGTTGCCCTCGGCGTTTGAAGGACGCGGCGCGGTCGGTCCGCTCAGGCAGCGGACGCCGAGCACGGGCGCGTTTTCTTCGAGCGTAAAATCCGTGGTGCCGAGGTCGCGCGTCATTTGCAGGGGCAGGTGGCGGTTGGTGCAAAGTGCAGCGATGCCCAATTCCTGAAGCTCGGTGCGATATGGCGCCGCGGTCGGATCGACGAGTGAAACATAGACCTCCGACCCGCCGTAAGCCGATCCCCTGCCATGCCGCTGCTCTTTCTCCGTCAGGATCCTGGGCACGCGGTGCGAGGTGAAAAAGGCCGGTGCGCTCACCGTCGAATCCTGCGCGAGGTAGAAGGGCTTGAATTCCTGTCCGTCACTGTTTTCCGCACCGTAGCCGGTCACGCTTTCGAGGCGGTAGATTTCAAAATCGAGCGGGCGGGTCTTGTCCACGACGATGTGGAATTCCGAGAAGCGATTCGAGAGTGCGACGCGATCGGTGCGCTTCGGAAAGAGATTCACCACCGGCACGCAAAAGAGCTCGAAGCAGCTCGCGTCCACACGGTTTTCCAGCCGGATCTCCGGCTCGCGCAGCGGGAAGACCAGATCGACGGTATCGCCTTCGCAACGGCGCAGCGCGGGATTGAGCCCCGACACTTCCACAAAAAGGAAGCGCTGCGGAAAGGCGAAGTATTCGCGCAGCAACCCGTAGCCGCTGAAGCCGCGGGGATCGGCGGGCAGCATCGCCTCGTCCTCGCGAAAACCGACGCGGCGGACGCTGGCCGCCGGCAGCGTGGTGTACGGCTGGCGCTGCGCGCTGCCGACGGGGCGCACCGCCACGCCGCGGCCGCGCGCGAAGATTTGTTCGTACAAACGGACGGGCACTTCATCGGCCCCGCGCAGGAAAAAGGTGAGCCGATCGAGACTGAGCGTGGCGAGCGCGTCCGCACTTTTCAGCCGCAGCCGGATGGCCGCGCGCGCGCCGAGTTCCTTCGGCAGGTCGAGCACCCCGACATCACGGGTGTGGTATTGCGCCTCGACGATTTCGATCGGCCACAGTTGCACTTCATGCGCGGTGCGATACTCGCATGCCGTGCGCTCGTCGCGGCCGAGAATGCTGCGCAGCTTCGTGCCGCGCGCTAGCGAGAAGCCGTCGGGCATTTGCCCTGGCTGATTGGCGACCTCAAAACGCACCACCGCCATCGACGGCACCGGCGCGAGATAGTGCGGATAGACGGTTTCGAGCAGCGTCTGGGTGAAGCGCGGAAACTCGGCGTCGAGCTTCGTCTGCACGCGGGCGCTGAGGTAAGCGACACCTTCGAGCAGGCGCTCGACGAAAGGATCCGCGCACGCCTCCTTGCTGTCGCGTTCCAGCGCCAGGCGGCCTGCGACTTTGGGAAACTGGCTGGCAAACTCCGCCGCCGTGGAGCGGAGGTGTTGCAATTCGATATTGTAGTGATTGAGGAACCGGCGATCCATGGGTTCAAAGTTTCAACAGCACGGCACGCCGTGAACGACGGGGCGCTAAAGTTCGCATACGCCCGTGTCCAGATCGATTTCCGTCTTGATGTAAAGCTCCTCCGGGTGCGGCGTGGCCCAGAGTTCGCCGCGGATTTCGAGCGCGATGGTGTTGGGACTGCCCACCGTCGAATCAACCAGCGCTTTGACCTTCAGCGTGTCCGGGAGAATGCGCGGCTCAAAGGTGCGAATGGCGACTGTCAGATTGCGCTCCAACTCCGCGAGGCCGAGGCTGGAAACCATGCGACCGGACAGATCGACGCTGCCGTAATTGAGCACCGATCGGCTGACCTCTCCGAAGTCGTCAAGTTCGCCCGGAAAATGTGCGTTGGCATTGAGCAACCAGCGGAGATCCCGGAGCACTGCCGCGCGAAATTGCGGCAACGTCATTACCCGGGCCGTGCGGCTCTCCTGCCGTGCCTCCGGCTGCTCGTCAATCAGGCGATCCAGCAGATACGGCTGGAGCTTATCGGTCGGAGGTGCATCCGGCATGAATCATTCAGTGGGGGTGCCGGCATCGGGGAAAATCTCGATGCTCCGCACTTCCAGCAGAGGCGTTTCCGCAACGTCCGTCGCCAGCATGCGCTGGCCAAAGCCGACATAGGTCTCGCCGGCTTTCTCCTCCCACTCCGTGCGGCGCGCCAGACGCAATCCGCTGTCACCGAGCGAGTCCGTGCCCGGATATCGCGTCGGGATAAAACCCGGATTCTGACCACCGTTGGCCCAGATGAATTGCGCCGTGGTCCAAACCATGTCCCGCAAGTCCTGTGGAGGCTCGATGCGAATCGAGCGAATGCGAAAGAACGGCACCCAATAGTACTTGCCGTCGATGATCGCTTCCAGCATCGGTCCGAGGCGGGAATCCGCATCGGCGATCCATTCGAATGGTTGGTCATTCATCTTCCCAGCCGTCGCGGGCGCGGCCTCGAAAGCGCGTTCCCGCAAGTCCGATGCGGCCGCGACCTGCCCCTCGGCCAGTAATTGATTTGCCTGAACGAGCAAACCAATCCACTCGGCTGGTTCGCCGAAAATCAACGGACTGCGCTTGCCGGCAAAGATCTCCCCGCGCAGCGCCTCGCAAGGCAACGCCGGTCGGAAAATCTGCGCCATCAGCATGCTCTCCGCGTCCATGTCACCGAGCACCTGCAATTGGGTGTCCGCCTTGTCCCATTGCCCTAGGACGCACAGAAGTTGGAAGAGAAATACACGCTTCTTTCCGTCGGCAGGCGCTTGCTTGATGGCCTCCTTCAAGGCGGCCAACGCTTCGTCAAGTTGACCGCTGCGCAAATAGTCTTCCGGGCTCATTCAGAGGTAAGGGAGTGAAAGATGTTCTAGTCGCGATGCGCACTGCGCGTCGCTTCGGCATTGAAAGGAACTACGAAACCCAAAGATCCCGCGGGCTTCTCCCTCAAGGAGGGAGAAGCCGCACGGTTCCAAGATCAAGCTAACCCCGCTGACTCCTACCCGCCGGTGTTCGTCTTCATGTCCCAGAACTTCTTGCCTGCGGACTTGGTGATACCCTTTTCATCCTGAGCGAGGTAGTCGATTTCGATCTTCGAGTAGTTCAGGCTGATCTGGTCCATCGGAACCTCCCCGGCACCGGACCCACCGGTCTGGTAGCTAGAGATAAGCACGTCGGACATCACGACAACCATGAAGTTACTCTGCTCCCCGCCGGCTTTGCGACAGGTTAGTTTGGCTTCCTTGAGGTGTTTGCCGTTCGCGCAGAACAGAAACAGGGTCGGAGACGCCGAGTTGTTACGCATGACGAAATGGAAGTCGTTCATCGAAACCTTCCCGCCACCGGCACCGGTCCCATGTGAAGAGGTGCCGAGTTGGGTCGCTCCCCACGAGAACGATTCGATCTCGCATTCGCCGGAGTGGGTCTTGTCTTTCGACTCGCCCTTCACGTCCGTAATTTTCAGAAACATATCAACTGCCATAAGAATTACCTTTCTTTAGTTACTTTTTGTTATGTCTTCGCGGTCGCTTTGCCTGCGGGAACGATAACATTCCAGCACGCTTGGCGATGAAGTTCTTTACTTGCCTCCTTTGGCCGAGGGCAATTTGGTGACCAGTCGAAGCGACACAGTCAGTCCCTCAAGTTGGAAGTGCGGACGGAGGTAGAATTTTGATGAGTAGTAACCCGGATTGCCCGGCACTTCTTCCACCACCACCTGCGCATCGGCCAAGGGTCGTTCGGACTTCGCCTGGTCGGAGGCGTTCGGGTCGGTGGTGACAAAGTTGGCGATCCATTTGTTGAGCCACATCTCCATCTCATCGCGCTCTTTGAACGAACCGATCTTATCGCGGACGATGCATTTGAGGTAATGGGCAAACCGGCAGGTGGCGAACAGATAGGGGAGACGTGCCGCAAGGTTCGCATTCGCCGTCGCATCAGGATCGTCGTATGCCTGCGGTTTTTGCAACGACTGGCCGCCCACGAACACCGCGTAGTCGGTATTCTTCCAGTGGGAGAGCGGCATCATGCCGTTCTTGCCCAACTCAGCCTCGCGGCGATCGGTGATGGCGATCTCGGTCGGGCATTTCATGTCCACACCGCCGTCGTCCGTTGGGAAAGTATGGCAGGGCAGTCCCTCGACCATGCCACCGCTCTCGGCTCCGCGAATCTTTGCGCACCAGCCATACAACTTGAACGCCCGCGTGACGTTGGCACCCATGGCGTAAGCCGAATTGCACCAAGTGTATTTCGAATGATCCGCCCCCTCGGTGTCTTCCTCGAAGTCAAACTCATCGACCGGCTGGGTCTTCGCGCCGTAAGGCAGTCGTCCGAGAAAGCGCGGCATGGTCATCGCGATGTACCGGGCGTTCTCAGATTCGCGCAGCGAGCGCCAGGCGGCGTATTCCGGAGTTTGAAAGATCTTGGTGAGATCCCGGGGATTTCCCAGTTCCTGCCACGATTCCATATTCATCAGCGAGGCGTTTGCGGCAGTGATGAAAGGTGCATGCGCCGCGGCTGCAATTTGCCCCATCCCCTGCAGGATCTCGACATCCGGCGGGGAGTGATCGAAGTGGTAATCACCGATCAGCGCGCCATAGGGTTCACCCCCTGGTGTGCCGAATTCGTCTTCGTAGATCTTCTTAAATAGCGGACTCTGATCCCACGCCACCCCTTTAAACTTCTTCAGGGTCCGGCCGACCTCTTTCTTTGTGATATTGAAAACGCGAATCTTCAGGTGCTCGTCTGTCTCGGTGTTCATCACGAGATGATTTAGCCCGCGCCATGTCCCTTCGAGGGCCTTGAAATCCTCGTGGTGCAGGATGGCATTCAACTGTTCGGAAAGCTTCCGGTCGATTTCGGCGATGATCCCCTCAATCGTCTCGATCGAGTTTTTGGAGATGACCGCAGTCCCGGCCAGCGCCTGCTCGGCAAGGGTACGGACCGCAGCTTGAACCGCGCCCCGAGCGTGGTCGCTCTTCGGCTTGAACTGTTTGTTAAGCAGTTCCTCGAATTCGTTGATTTCCGCGACGGCGGGGACGGCGGCGTCGGACTGCGTTTGGGAGACAGGATCGGCCATTTCTTACTCCTTTTCTTTTTCGGTTCCGGGATCGGTGGGTTTGGGGGCGGCGGCGAGGGCTTTGAGCAGTTCGGGATCCTGCAAAAGCTTGTTCACGAGAGTTTCCGCACCGGTCTTCCCGTCCATGTAGGTTAGCAAATTGGAAAGCTCGGTGCGCGCCGTCAGGAGCTTGTTCAGACTGTCCACCTTGCGGGCGACCGCCGCCGGTGAAAAATCGTCCATGCTTTCGAAGGTAACATCGACGCTGATGTTACCCTCCCCAGTAAGCGTGTTAGGCACTTGAAAAGCCACGCGCGGCTTCATCGCCTTCAGCCGCTCGTCGAAATTATCCTGATCTATTTCAAGAAACTTTCGATCTTCGATACTCGCGAGTTCTTCCGAAGGCTTGCCCGCAAGATCGGCCATGACGCCCATCACGAAGGGCAGTTCGATTTTCTTTTCCGCGCCGTAGAGTTCCACATCATATTCAATCTGCACCCTGGGAGCGCGGTTCCGAGCGATGAATTTCTGACTGCTTGCTTTGGCCATGGTGTCGCGGAGTGGTTTCGGCTTGTGGGTTGCGCCTCGACAGTTGTGCTAACCGCGGGCGGTGAGGAGGGTGACTGTTCGGACTAAACCGATTCCAGCCGCATTTGGCGAGCAATATTTCCGTCCATTTTATTGGGTCGGAGACGACTGCTCGGACGAGGCTGCCTCGCCCATAACTGCACGC
>JBBQCM010000136.1:0-16927 GCA_038318725.1 Chthoniobacterales bacterium | reverse complement strand
CTTCCCAGCAACCACATCACCACCAACCCAAACCCCGAAAACCAACCAAAACTCTCATAGCGAGTGGATCAAAAACCGGGGGCAGGCCAATTCTCCTACGAACATCGGAGAGTGCGCGGTGACGATGAACTGCACCTTTGGGAACATCTTCATTAGCTCTGGCAAGACCTGAAACTGAAAGTCGAGGTGAAGATGGAGATCTGCTTCGTCAATCAGGACGATTCCACGAATTTCATCGAGCTTGGAAAACTGCGCGCCTGCCAAATCGAAATCACGGACAATGTTGGCAAACAAACAGAGCAGCGCGCTTTGCCCTGCCGATAAGCCGAGAAGATTCGGGATATTCCTAATCGGCTTCTCAGGCGCGCCGAGTGTGGCGGAAAACCGGCGCGAGTTTCGATTGTCGAGTCCAAGATTGATATTGGTCCCATCACTCGCAAGAACTCGCCCGAGAATCGCCATAACCGCATTCATGATCTCGGTATCTCGACCAGGCACTTTAAGTAGCGCCTTGAAAGGTGTCGGTGGATCACCGGGCGCAGTCGAAATCTGCAGTTGTGTTTGCTTAAAGTCGGTAAGGAATTGGTCTAGAGCAACTGATTGAAACCAGTCGAGAGTAGGCTTCAGCAACGAACGGGCAAAGATTCTTCGTGCGGTGAAGCCTTTGGTTGTGACGGGCTCGGGAAACTGCAGCTCTGCGGAAAGACTTTGCGAGTTGAGCCAGTCTGGCGGTTCGAACCGATCTGATGGGAAATACAGGACGACATTTTCGGAGAAGAGTTTCGCAAGCTTCGGTTCGGGTCTCTTGCCAAAAGGAGGGGCCTGAGTCTCCGGCGAAGTTTTGATGCTATCCGACTCCGATTCCCCGATTGTTTTCCATCCCTCGTCTGCTGGCTTTGATTCCACCTCGGTTTCAAACGCTTTCCGCGTTCGATCCAGGACCCATTCTTCTAGCGATAAGGCGTCATGGAATTGGAGTTTTGCGTGATAAAAGTGAGCGCCACCACGCAAGAACAAACCGGAACGAACTCTGAAAACACGGTTCGACTCAACCTCGGCATCCTCAAATACCAACTGTTTGAAAGCAATGAGCGCATTGACGATGAAAGAGAGCAGTGTCGTCTTGCCGCTCCCATTCGTGCCAACTAGAACAGTTGGAAGACGGCGCTCTCCCTCGAACGGAAGAGCGAGGTCAATTCGAGGAATTGGGCCGACGTTTTCGAGGACAATGGATTTTAGATACATACTTTTTAACGCCGCAGCGTGTCCGGCACATCGCAGCCGTCCAGCAGCAGCGGGATGAAGCGCCGGCCTTCATTGGCGGCGTCGCGATGGATCGCGGTGCTCCGCTCCACGGCCACCCAGCCCGAGGCGAGCGCATTCGGGGAGATGCACAGCAGCAGCACCCGGGACTGTTCCAGCCCCTGATCAAGCAAAGGATGAGGGGTGAAGGATGAAGGATGAAGTTCGGACTCATCCTTCATCCTTTTGCCTTCAGCCTTTGGAATGTTCCATTCATCGAACCACACCCGCAGCGCCGCCGCCTTCAGCCGCTCCGCCAGCCGCCGCACGCGCGGCTTGTCCGCGTGGTTGTGGCTCAGGAAAACGTCGTAGGGGAAGTCCGGGGGTTGGGGCATGGCAAAAGGGTATCGGTCCTAAGGTTGTCGAACGCTTCTCGAGTCACCGCCGAAGCCACCATGACTACCCCAAACCCCGAGCCAGAAGCGATAGCGATCTCCGCCTCTCGGTCTCATTCGTAGTCGGGGCGTGCCGCAGCCGGGCGCAACGGCGTGACGGCGGATTCGGCGAACGCGCCGAACCGGTTTTTTCCGCCGCGGGCGGAGGCGTGGGCCGTGCAGGAGCGCGTCCCTCCCGAACCGGATGAAAATTGGCAAGAAAAGGAGGGGAACGAGGGCCATTCCGCGCTAGAGAAAACGACATGCCCCTCGCGGAGAAACAGCGCCAGCTCATCGACCGCTACACGCTCATCGAGGACCGCCACGAACGCCTCGCCGCGATCGTCACCCGCGGCCAGCGCTGGCCGGACATCCCCGCCGTGGAGCGCACCGAGGCGCGGCTCGTCCGCGGCTGCGCCTCTTCCGTATGGCTCGCCGGCTCGGTGGAAAGCGGGCGCTGTTATTTTCGCCTCGCTGCTGGTTCGTCCGTGGTGAAGGGCCTCGCCGCATTGCTCACCGAGCTGTACGACGGCGCCACGCCTGCCGAAATCGTGGCCTGGGAGCCGGAGATGCTGGAGGCGCTCGGCCTTGACCGCCAGCTCTCCCCCACCCGCCTGCACGGTCTCGCCCACATCCGCCGCGCCATCCGCGACTTCGCCGCCACCGCCCCGTGATCGACGCGCACAACCATCTCCACGACGCGCGACTCGCACCACATCGTCCGGCGATCCTCGCCGCGCTGGCGCGTCTCGGCATCACGCGCGCCGTCGTCAATGGCACACGCGAGGCGGACTGGGCGGCTGTCAGCGCGCTGGCGGAAGAGCACGCGTGGGTTTTGCCATCCTTCGGGCTACATCCCTGGCATGTCCGCGAAAGGTCGGTGGATTGGCTCGCGCGGTTGGGCGAAATCCTCGACGCGCATCCCGGCGCAGCCATCGGCGAGATCGGCCTGGACCGCTGGATCACCGGCCACGATCCCGAGGTGCAGCGCGAGGTTTTCACCGCCCAGCTCGCCCTTGCCTCCGCGCGCAATCTCCCTGCGACCATTCACTGCCTGCGCGCATGGGGTCCGCTCTGGGACTTGATCCGCAAGCTGCCGGTGCCCGCCCGCGGCTTTCTCCTCCACGCTTATGGCGGACCGGCGGAGATGGTGCGCGGGTTCGTCACGCGCGGAGCGTATTTCTCGTTCAACGTCTACTTTCTTCACGAGCGTAAAGCCGCCCAGCGCGCCGTCTTTCAGCAGATCCCGCCCGACCGACTCCTCGTCGAAACCGACGCCCCAGACATGCGCCCGCCCGACGACCGCAACGCGCACCCGCTCCGTGATGCCGCCGGTGAGCCGCTCAACCATCCCGCCAATCTTTTACTCGCATATACTGCGCTCGCCGAACTCCGCGCCGTCCCCCTCGATGAACTCACGGCGCAGGTCGCCGACAACTTCGAACGCCTGTTTGGCCGGAGTTGATTTCCCCTCTCGATTTTCCTGCTGGCATCGTGAAAAATGCGCGTCCATGGATTCCGCGCGGATTAACACCACAGACCTCGGCGGGCCGCTGCTCGCCAGCGTCTCGCGCTCGTTTTACCTCAGCATCCGGTTGCTGCCCGCACCGCTCCGCGCACCTATCGGACTCGCGTATCTGCTCGCGCGCGCGAGCGACACCATCGCCGACAGCCCCGGTACCCTGATCGAAGTGCGGCTCCGGCATCTCGCCGCGTTTTGGCAAATGGTCCGCACTGGCGAGCCGGTGGGACTGGAGGAACTGCGCCATGAAGTCACCTCGCCGCACGACGGCGAATGCACGCTCATCGCCTGCCTCGGCGATTGCCTGGCATGGCTCGCCACGCTGGGACAGAAGGACCGCGGCGAGATCGTGGGTGTGCTGGAGAAAATCATTCGCGGCCAGACGCTCGACCTCCAGCGCTTCGGCGACGGCACCCAGGTCGTGGCGCTCCAGACTGCCGCCGAACTGGAGGACTACACGTATCTGGTGGCCGGCTGCGTCGGCGAATTTTGGACGCGGCTCTGCCTGCATCATCTGCCAAACTGCGCCCACCTCGGCCTCGCCGACCTGCGCCGCCTCGGCGCGAATTTTGGCAAAGGACTCCAGCTCGTGAACATTCTTCGCGATCTCCCGGCCGACCTCCGCGCGGGTCGCTGCTACCTACCCGAGACGGAACTCCGCGCCGCCGGCACGTCCCCCGCCCCGCTTTCGCACGATCCCATCAAAGCCCAGCCCGTCTTCGACCGCTGGCGCATCCAGGCCACCGCGTATCTCGACGACGGCTTCCTCTACGTCACCGCGCTGCGCTCACCGCGGCTGCGCGCGGGCTGCTTTCTGCCGTGGTATCTCGGCATGAAAACGCTCGCGCTCATGGAAAAAAACCCGCCGCTCGCGAGCGGCGAAAAAGTCAAAGTGCCCCGCTCCACCGTCCGCTCCGCACTCGCTCTCGCCGGTCCCGTCGCCTTTTCCAACTCCGCACTCCGCTCCCTCCACCCAAACGGCGCGCAGCTCGAACCCGTCTAATACCAAACACAGTTGAAAACCGACACCTTCCAAAGTCCGAGAACCGAAGGAAATCGCGCAACGCACCGATTCGTATCGTCCAGTCTTCAACTGAGTTTGGTATAAGAGGATTTACGGAAATTGGAATTCCGCTTCATTCCGAGCGGGGTTCGCCCCGAGGGGGGATGGTCCACAGACAAAGAATGATCCGCCTCGAAGAAGACGGGAACGCTCCCCGAGCGGGACTCTACCAATTCTTGACCCAGACGTTCACGATCGTCGGATCAGAACTCGGGGGCCGATTTTTTCCAGCGGTGGACCAGAGATCGAACGAGCTGTTGTAACCTTTGCCCCCCTTGCGCGTTGCCTTGGCATCTTTAGCCACCTCCACGCGAAAATCCTGCTCATCCTTCGCGGCGATGGTCGAGTAGCCGTAGCTATTGCCGTAGGGATCTTTGATAAACAGAACCCAATTTGGACTCCCAATTAACCCCGTACTCACGCCCAACCGTTGAGGCGTGAAAAAATCAGGGATGTAATTTTTCCCTTCAGCAGGCGTCGCCGCGGGCTCGTTCCGACCGTTGAAATTGGTGTCTCCGCTCAGTGCGCCGTAGAGAAACTGGCTGGCGTCCTTGTAATTCTTGCCACTGTTCGGATCGCCCTCGGTCTGTGGATCGAGGGCGTCGGTCTTATCGTTTTGCGGATAGGAGCCATTGTCAGCCTTGTAGCTTTCGCACCCGGCGGAGAGCGCGCGGATTTCCACGTCGGCCCGGGTCCGGGCGGCTTTGCTTTGGACGAGCCCGTTCACCGAAAGGATGATTCCTGCAAGGATGGCAATGACCGCCATGACGACGAGCATTTCGATGAGGGTGAACGCGCGGGCGGATCTGGAGGAAATAAACATAAACAAGGGTAAGCGGCTGCGGAGAATGCGCTACTGAAAGCTCCCAGCCTACGAACCGGCACCCTGGCCCATTTGCTTGATGATGTCGATCAGCGGCATAAAGAGCGCGATGACGATCGTCCCGACGATGAGCGCCAGAATGACGATCATGATCGGTTCGAGCAAAGAGGTCAGACCCTCGACGGCGTTATCGACTTCGTCGTCATAGACCTCGGCGATTTTCAGCAGCATCTCCGGGAGCTGCCCGGTCTCCTCGCCCACGTCCACCATGGAGACGACCATCGGCGGGAAAACCCCGCTCGCCTCAAGCGGCTGCACGATCGACTCACCTTCCTTGACCGCGTCATGCACTTTCGACACGGCCTCGGCGATGACGACGTTGCCCGCCGTGTCGCGGGTGATATTAAGCGCCTGCAGGATCGGCACACCGCTCGTGACCAGCGTGCCGAGGGTGCGGCTAAAACGGGAGATCGCGCTTTTCCGCAGCAGGTCGCCAAAAAGCGGCGTGGCCAGGGTCAGCTTGTCCAGAAAGCGCCGCCCGCCTTCGCTCTTGCTCACCATTTTATATGCGACCACGACAAAGACCGTCCCGCCGATGGTCATCCAGAGATAAGGCGGGATGAACATTTTCTGGATCACATCGCTGACCGCGATGACGTAGCGCGTGATCGGCGGCAGCGGCCGACCATTGAGCATGTCATTAAAGATCGTCTGAAATTTCGGCACGATGAAGGCCATGAGGAAGACCATGATGAGCATGGCGATGATCAGGACGATGACCGGATAGGCCATGGCCGAGATGACCTTATTCTTCACCTTCTGCGCCTTCTCCTGGAATTCCGCGAGACGGTTCAGCACCAACTCGAGCACGCCGCCCAGCTCGCCCGCCTTGACCATGTTGATGTAGAGCTTGTTGAAAATCGCGGGGTGCTGCGCCATCGACTCCGAGAAAGTGCTGCCGCCCTGCACCGAGTCAGCCAGCGCGTTGATCGTGTTTTGCAAGACCGCATCGCGCTCCTGCTTGGCGAGCACCGTGAGGCTCCTCAGCAGCGGCAAGCCGGCGTCGATCAGCGTCGCGAGCTGCCGGGTGAAAATCATCAGTACCTTGCTCTTCACCGTCTTCTTCTGGAAAAGCACGATTCCACCCTTCTTGGCCTTGGGCGCAGACATCGCCTTCGCTTTTTTCTGGATTTCCTTCGTCCCCTTCGCCACGGCCTTCGCCTTCCCTTCCTCGACCACACTCGTGGGGAAAAAACCCTTCTGCCGAAGCTGGCCCACGGCATCATTGGAGGTGGAGGCATCGATGACTCCGACAGATTCCTGACCGCGTTGATCGAGGGCGACGTAATTAAATTTAGGCATAAAGGGGAGGAGGAAAAACGGAAGACTTCCAAGAAAACTAAAATCTCCCCTCCACCTTGTCGAGTGGCGCGTTTGGAAAAAATCACCGCGGCTGGCGCTCCGGGAAAAGATCGGCCCGCTCCGCTTTTCCAAACCGTCCGCCGTGCTAGCGTGGGCGGATTCCCATGAACCCGGAGCAGGAAAAACCGACCCGACCCACGCGACGTGAAACCACGCCAATTCTGCCTTTGACGTGGCGGCAATTTCCGCATGGGAGCGAGGACTACGCGCAGGCTCTCGATCTCCGCGAATCGGTTTTGCGCGCTCCCTTGGGCTTGGTCTTGACCCCGGAGGAAATGGCGGGGGAGCCGGATTTTTTTCACCTCGGCGGCTTTGCCGGCGGACGATTGCTGGCGGTGCTTTTGCTCTGCCCGCTCGATCCGCGAACCGTCAAAATGCGGCAGGTCGCCGTGCATCCGGCCTTCCAGAATCGCGGCTTGGGAGCACAACTCGTGGCCTTCGCCGAGCGGTTCGCGAGCGAGCGCGGCTTTGGGAAAGTGGTGGCGCATGCTCGCGAGTCCGCCAGCGGGTTTTACCGCCAGGCCGGCTACACCCTGGACAGCCGGATTTTCCTCGAAACCACCATTCCCCACCGCCTCGTCACCAAAGAACTTTCCGCCGCAACAAAATGCGGTGGCAGCGCGGATGGCAGGGCGTAGCCTGCTGGACATCATGCTCCAAGACCGCGTCCAACAAATCGAAGCCCGCATCACCGCGGCGCAAAACCTCCCCGAAGAAACCCGGCGCGAACTGCTCGCCTTGCTGGCCTCGCTCAAGACTGATGTCGCCGGCCTCGCCACCACCCAGCACGAGGATGCCCAGAGCATCACCCATTTCGCCGATGCCTCGACGCACGAAGCCACGCGCGCGGAAAAAAAACCCGAGATGCTGGAGGCTGCGCTCAAAGGGCTGACCGGCTCCGTCGAGGGACTCGAAACTTCGCACCCCGAGCTCGCCCAAGTGGTCAATCGCATCGCCGTCACGCTGTCCAACATGGGCATCTGACCGCGCCGCCCTCACCCGGGGGAACCCCTTGAGGCCCGCTCGCCTTTACCTCGCCCTGCTGCTCGCCGTCCTGCCAGGCCTGCCGGCGTGCAGCACCGCCCGCTTCTACGCGCAGGCCATCCACGGGCAGGCCGAGATTTTGCGCAAAGCGCGCCCGAACCCTGCCGTCTTGCGCGATCCCCAGACACCCGCAAGCGTCCGGCACAAACTCATCGTCACCGGCGCCGCGCGCCGCTTTGCCCGCACCGATCTGGGCCTGCCCGGCGAGCGCCAGTACGACCGCTACACCGACCTCGGGCGGCGCTACGTCTCCTGGGTCGTCTATGCCGCGCCGGAGTTTTCCACTGCGGGAAAGACCTGGTGGTATCCGCTGCTCGGCTCGCTGGAATACCGCGGCTTCTTCTCCAAGACTGCGGCGGAAGAAGAAGCTGCCCGGCTCCGCACGCAGGGCTGGGAGACCTACGTCGGCGGCGTCGGGGCCTACTCCACACTCGGCTGGTTCCGCGATCCCGTGCTCAATACTTTCCTCCACCGCCCCGACGCCGAGCTCGCTGAACTCCTCTTCCACGAACTCACCCATGTGCAACTCTTCCTCCCCGGCGACACCGAGTTCAACGAAGCCTTTGCCACCGCCAACGCCGAGGAAGGAGTGCGCCGCTGGCTGCGCTCCCGCGGCGACCGCCCCGGCCTCGTTCGCTACGAGGCCACCCTCACCCGCGACCGCCAGATCATCCAGTTCCTCCTCGCGACGAGGCAAGAACTCACCGCCCTCTACGCCCGCCCGTCGCGCGACCCTGCGGAACTGCG
Organism: Chthoniobacterales bacterium; assembly: GCA_038318725.1. Classification (GTDB taxonomy): domain Bacteria; phylum Verrucomicrobiota; class Verrucomicrobiia; order Chthoniobacterales; family Chthoniobacteraceae; genus Chthoniobacter. The sequence goes on along the minus strand of JBBQCM010000136.1, from coordinate 8,630 downwards.
CCTCGCCAAAGCCGCGGTCTTCCGAAAAATGCGCCGCACCTTCGCCCGCATCCGCGCCGCGTGGCCCCACGACTCCCGCCTCGACCGCGCCTTGCCCAAACCCTGGAACAACGCCCGCCTCAACACCGTGGCCACCTATTACACCCTCGTCCCCGGCTTCCAGCGCCTGCTCAAAGAGCAGCACGGCGATCTGTCACACTTCTACGCCGCCGTCGCCAAAATGCGCTCGCTCACCAAAGACCAACGCCGCACCCTGCTCCTCACCGACTGACCTTCAGCCCGCGACCGGGCTGCACAGGGAGTAGTCGGTAGTTCCATATCCGACCGCCATTCGGACGGACAATGAGCCTTTGAAACGAGGTACTTTCCGTGCGACCGATGAAATGCAATGCACCCCTTCCCCCGTCCGTTTCTATGTCTCATCGTGCTCGTGCTCAGCCTTGCCGTGGTCCGGCAAGCGAAGGCGCAGGTCTATATCTCTGAAATTCTAGCCGACAATCAGGTCAACAGCCTGGTCGATGAGGACGCGGACCATTCGGATTGGATGGAACTGTGGAATTCAGGCGCCAGCGCGGTCAGTCTGAACGGCTGGTATCTGACGGACAATTCGGGGGATCTGCACAAGTGGCGCTTTCCGGTTGCCACGCCGGCGGTGACGCTGGCGGCCGGGGGGCGTCTGATCGTGTGGGCCTCGAACAAAGACCGCCGGCTGGCGGTGAACAAGCTGCACACCAATTTCCGCCTGAGCAAAAGCGCCGGCAGTTTCCTGGCGCTGGTGCAGGCCGATGGGCTGACGATTGCCCATTCCTTCACCTATCCGCAGCAGGTCCAAGACATCGCCTACGGCATCGTTGCCCAGACCCAGTACCAGATCCTCGTCGCCCCCGGCGCGGACGGGAAGGCGAAGGTGCCTCTTTCCGCCGCCGATATGCCGGTGAGCGCGCCCGTGAACGCGAGCGACTGGCGGCATCAGGATTTCAATGACGGCGCGTGGCAGGCGGGGCAGACGGGCTTCGGCTACGACACCCTCAACGCTTACGGCAGCCTGATCGGGCCGGGAGGGGATTTGCAGGCCGCGATGAATGGCATCAATTCGACCGCGCTCATCCGCATCCCCTTCAACGTGACCGCGCCGGCCAGCATCGCCGCGCTGCGGCTCTCGATGAAATATGACGACGGTTTTAACTGCTACCTCAACGGAAACCTCATCCAGTCGAGCTCGTCCGGCGGCACTGCCTGGAATGCCGCGGCGCTCGCAGATCGGAATGGATCGTTCACCCCAAACTATACCGTCTTCAATCCCGCCACCGCGCATACTTTTCTGGTCGCCGGCACAAACGTCCTCGCCTTTCAGCTCCTGAACAACAACCTCAACAATTTGTCGCCGGATGTGGACGTCAACGGCGTGCCGAACGGCTCGCGGACGCTCTGCCTGCCTTTGCTCGAAGGCAACGTTATCCTGAGCCTCGGCGCGCCCACCTACCTCACCTCGGCCACCCCAAATGCCGCGAACAGCTCCGCCCGCACGACCGTTGGCCCGGGCATCAGCCAGACCACCGATCAACCTTCCCGCCCCACCGGCAACGCGACCAGCGCCCCGATCGTCGTCAGCGCCAAGGTCACGCCGACCCTGCGCCCGCTGAAAGCCGTGGACCCCGTGCAGCTCAAATACAAGGTGATGTACACCGTCTCCGAATTGACGGTGCCAATGCGGGACGATGGCCTGGCGCCGGATGCTGTTTCCGGGGATGGCATTTTCACCGGTCAGATCCCCACGGTCAGTGTGGGGATCGCCAAGATGATTCGCTGGCGGGTGACGGCCACCGATAACAACACGCCCGCCGCCACCAGCGCGGACCCGCCCTACCTCGATACTGCAGACAATGAGCAATATTTCGGCACGGTCACACAGGACGGCATCACCACCTCGCAGCTCCCGATTCTGCACTGGTTCGTGGAAAACACCGCGGCCTCCCGCACCGATGGCGGGACGCGCTGCTCACTCTTCTATCTGGACCGCTTTTACGACAATGTCTTCGTAGGCCTCCACGGACAATCCAGCTCGGGTTTTCCGCCGGACAAGAAAAGCCACGATTTCAATTTCAACGAAGACAACCGCTTTAAATGGAAGGAAGGCGAAGCGCGCCAGCGCGCGGTCAACCTCATCACCACCTGGGCCGACAAGAGCCATGTGCGCGACACCGTGGCGTGGGAAAGCTGGCAGCAGGCGCAGCACCTCGCCGGGCATTGGGCAAACCTCGTCCGCGTGCAGCAGAACGGCGCGTTCTGGGGACTCTACGATATGGTCGAAAATGGCGATGAAGATTTTGTGAAACGGGCGGGACTCGATCCTTACGGAGCGCTCTACAAGTGCTACAACTCGCTGGAGGACACGACCAATGTGGAGAAGAAGACGCGCGATGCTGAAGCGGGCAACTACAGCGACCTTCAGGCGCTCATCAATGCCCTGAACCCCGCCACGAAGAGCCTCCCCCAGCGTCGGCAGTACAGCTACGACAACGTGGACGTGCCCTCGCTGGTCAACTACCTGGCGGCCAACGTCCTGATCCTCAACAACGACTTCGGCCACAAAAACTACTACGTGTATCGCGACACCAATGGCACGCGCGAGTGGTCGGTGCTGCCGTGGGATCAAGACCTGTCCTTGGGCCATACCTGGAACAGCAGTCCGAACTATTTCGACGACGACATCCACAGCCAGGCCGGACTCTTCGTCGGAGCCGGACTCGTGCTCGGAGCCGCGAATGGCAACCGGCTGATGAATCTCATCATGAACACGGACTCCACCACCATGGCTCCCGAGATGGTGCGAATGTTTCTCCGCCGCCTGCGGACGCTCATGGACAAGTCGCTGATTTCCGCTGTCAGTACGACCGGCTACTTCGAGACGCGGTTCACCCAGTTGATCGATCTCATGGATCCCCCCGGGGCAGCTTATCTGACCGACGCCGATCTCGATCTCCGGAAATGGGGTTACTGGACCGACGGCAACAACGGCAACGTCATCTCGCCGAACAACGCCTTCGACGCCGCCACCCACGATCAAGGCCCGCGCAAGCAAACCATGCGGCTTATCGACAGCAACCCCACGCCGCCCAATCCCTCCTCGATCTCCAACAGCGGCCTGGGCAACACCAACACCACCTTCCCCTTTCTCGTGGGGCGCCGACAATACCTTTACGCCAGCAACCCCACCATGCTCGGAGTGCCCATCCCCGCCGCCCAGGCCGCCGCTCCCACGGGTCTCGTTTTCGAGTATGTGGAAGCGAATCCTTCGTCGGGCAACCAAGGGCACGAGTTTTTCATCATCCGCAACAACAGCGCCAGCTACGTGGACATATCGGGCTGGAAGATCACCGGGGCCGTGGATTACACCTTCCGCGGCGGCACGGTGATCCCACCCTTTACCTCAGGAAGCGCCGTGACCGCGACCGGCGACGTCCATGCCGGGCGCCTCCACGTCGCCCGCGATCCGTATCTTTTCCGCCAGCGAACCACGAGTCCGAGAGGCGGTGAATACCGCCTCGTCACCGGCCCCTATTCCGGCCAACTCTCGGCCCGCGGCGAAACCCTGAACCTCGTCATCCCTGGCGCCACCCCGGCCCAGGACATCGTCGTCGCCACCACCATCTATCTGGCGGCACCCACACCCGCGCAGAACTTTCTCCGGGTCACGGAACTCAGCTACAACCCCGCCGCTCCGACCGCCGCCGAACTGCTCGCCCTGCCCGGCGTCCAAGCCAGCGACTTCGAGTTCATCGAAGTCATGAACATCGATGTCGCCCCGCTGAACATCGGCGGTGCCCGTTTCGACAAAGGCGTCACCTTCACCTTTCCCGCCAACTTCACCCTCCAGCCGGGCGAGCGCTGCGTCGTCGTGGCGCTGACCGCCGCCTACAATCTGCGCTACTCCGGCTCCGGCGCCCTCGTGGCGGGCCAGTTTGAAGGCAACCTGAGTGACCGCGGCGAAACCATCCAGCTCCTCGACGCCGTCGGCGAGTCGGTCCTGAAATTCGACTACGATCCGCTTTGGTTCGGCGTGCCCATGGTCGGCAATCCCTCGACCATTGTTCCCCTCACCGGCTACTCCCTCGTCACCCGAACCAGCAGCCCCGCGTGGAACACCTACGATAGCCCCACGACTTGGGCGCTCGCCGACACCCTCGGCGGCACCCCCGGCACGGCCCTCGGCGATGAACCCTTTGCCAACGTCTTCCTCGGCTGGCGAAAAAACTATTTCACCAAGACCGAGGAAACTCTCGCCATCTCCAGCCCCAGCATCGACGCGGACAGCGATGGACGCTCGAATTTCGAAGAGTTCGCCTTCGGCGGAAATCCCCGTGCGTTTGAAAGCAAGCCGCAGGCGACTACGTCCATCGTGACCGATCTCGGCACCGAATATCTCGCCGTCACTTTCGAACGCCGGCACCACGCCCTCGACACCACCTACGTCGTCCAAGCCAGCCCCGATCTGATCGTTTGGACCACGCTCACTCTTCCCCCAGTCACCGTCACGAACCTCGGCAACGGCATGGAGCGCGTGACTTACCGCGACGACCAGGCCATCGGCAGCGGCCCCCGCTTCCTGCGCGTCCACGCCACGCGGTGAGGCACGCTGAAAACTGCGACCGAATATCCCCACCCCGACTTGAACGGGGATAACGCGTTTAGGAAACGCGTGCTCTATCCAGTTGAGCTATGGGGACGTTGAAATTTCAGGAACTGGGGACTTTTTCAGCGGTCGAATTTCACAAATTAAGATCTTCGGCTAAGACCGATTCTGGCGATGTCGGGCTCAATCCCGCAACATCTCGCCGCGCGCAAATAATGGGCGGAACGTCGATTCCGCAAGCTCGAAACTCACAGCATCCGCCTGCGCGTCGGGCCGCAACCCGAGTGTGCCGCCATAGTCTGCCGCTAAGCCGCCAGGATCGGCTCAGGAAGTTTGGCTTGCGTGGTTTTGCCACGCGGCGCCGTCATGGCCGCGATGTACCTGGCGATCTCGATTTCAAGTTCGCCGGGGCGGTTCTGCGCTAAGAGGGCGTGGGGAAAGTGGCAGGCTCCGTTGCGGTGCCGCCAATCCCAATTCGTCAGGGCAAGCATTCCGGGTGCACCCGCCGCTGACGAGAGGACGAAGGCCCCCTCCGGGAAAGCCTCGCGGAGACGGGCCTCCAGGAGTTCAACCTGGCTTCCAAGGATTTCGCGCGCGCAATTCATCATGGTCATCACCCGACAATTCGCCGGTTAGGCCTCCGGCGGACGTCTGATTCTTGCGGACCGTAATCCCTTGGTGCCGCCTACCCGCCGGATCGCCGTGACATATTCATCGACGTCGAGGATGAGTTCCGGCCGCACGATTTTCATCGCCTCCCCACAGACGTTCACTACCAATTCCTCATGGCGCAAACAATGGGCCGACACCGACTTCGCAAACGCAGACATTTCCCTACATCCCCCCGCTGCCGGCTCGCGAATAGTGGGGGAAGGCGTGCCTGGAAACCGACTCAGGTCTTGTCCAAGTCCCGCCCCGTCTTCACTGTTTTGGCAACGGCGCTGAGGATGCCCTGTGGTGTTTTCGAGGCGATACTTCCCACTGGCTGGAGCAACTCTCCCCTGGGCATCCGCTTTCCGGCCCGTTGCGAATTCTGGAGATGAAGGTCTTCAAATTCGAGTGCCCGGCCTGCCACCAGCGGATTTCAGCTACCCTTGATCGCGCTGGCGAAGGAGTGAACTGCCCGTCGTGCGATTTGGGCTTCGTTGTTCCCGCGCCGAACCCTGCGCGTCCTGACGATACCGTGCAACGCCAGCCCCTCAGCCCACGGGTGCGGGCGCTCGGCTTCATTCGGCGAGACGAGGAAAAGTAGCGCCCTGCATCATCACTTGTTCGGCAGCGAGACACCGGCATGGAGTTCTGGAAGGAACTCCACGCGTAGAAATGGAGGACGCTGTTTGATGGTGAGGCCCAAAGGCCCGGCGACATTCTGGCCGGGAGCCAACGCTCAAGAACAAGATCGCCGCCCAGCGCGAGTGGTTAGCTTCTGGCGCGGCTTGGAGCCGCTGCCAAAAAATGTTACCCGCTCTTGTGTTTTTGTCCTGGTACGATTTGGGCGCTTGTGATGTGATATTTGCTCGTTGAAGTGAACCCGCCCGCCGCGCGGTTGCGCGACCTCGGCAGCCTCAACGGCACGCAGGTGAACGGCCAAAAGATCGGCGGACGAAAAAAGGGCGAAACCCCCGAGCAAGGCGCGAAACGCCGCTCTCCCGAGATCGACTTGCAAGACGGCGACCAACTCCGCGTGGCCACACCGTCTTGCAGGTCAAGACCGAGACCAGCCCGAGCGCGGGGCCGGTGTGCAGCGAGCACGTCCGCGAAGAAATGGCCCGGCTGATCTTCGACCTCAACGTTGCCGACAGCTCGGAAGCCCGGCGCATCGTCGAAAAGGAGCTGGGCCGCGGCGGCTTCTGGGCCGCCTATCGCGCCCGGCGGGCGAAAGACCAGCAGCGCGTCGCCGTCAAAGTCATGCTGCCCCGCGCCGCCGTGGATCAGACCAGCGGCGATAAACTCCTCCGCGAAATCCGCCGCACCGCCGCGCTCCGCCATCCGCACATCGTGCCCGTCCTCGATGTGGGTTCCAGCGAAGGGATTTTCGATTTCGTCATGGAGTATTGCGCCGGCCGCAGCCTCGACACCCTCATGGCCGCCCACGGCGGCAGGCTGTCCCTGGAGCTGGCCGGCCCCATCATCCTCCAGACCCTCGAAGGCCTCGCCTTCGCGCACGAGCAAGGCATCGTCCATCGCGATTTGAAGCCGCAGAACATCCTCCTTTCCTCCGCGACCCACCCGATCCTCGCCAAAATCGCCGACTTCGGCCTCGCCAAGCACTTCGCCAAGCCGGCTTCAGCGGCCTCACCCTCACCGGCACCTATGCCGGCACGCCGCTCTTCCTGCCGCGCGAACAGATCATCAACTTTAAATACGACACGACAACTACGCCAAACCCGTCAGCGACATCTGGAACCAGAATTCCAAAAGAGTGCGCCGATAATCTTCCATGCCAAATCACTACACCTTGGGGTCAGTGGAGAGAAGTGCATAGCCAGTGCCCGCAGTTTGGGCACGAGGGAGGCAACGAGCGCGACGTGCCCACCTACATCATCTTCTCCAACGCCGCGCTGCGCGAAATGGCCCGCGCCTATCCCGCGACGCCAAGCGAATTCGGCGGTATCCCCGGCGTCGGTGCGCATAAGCTCGAGGACTTCGGCGAAGCCTTCGTCGAGGAAGTCACCATCCACCCCTCCCACTACCCGCGGCAGAGGTTCGATTAATCCTCGGCTACTTATCGACAAGTTCCCGCTAATTCAAATATCTCATTGCCCACGCGGCTTTCCAAACGCAATGACCTTCAAATTTGCCTGCCCACACTGCGGCCAACGCATCTCAGCCGAGACATCCGACGTTCACACGGTCGGCATTTGTCCCTCGTGCCGGAAGAACTTCGACGTTCCCAATCCTAAAAGCAACGCCGCTTCATTCAGGCTGAGCTTGCCGACCATTGTGGTGGGGCTTTTGTGCCTTTGGAGCATCGATACCCTGTCAGCCGGGTTGGCTGTTTCTGGGAAGCCGATGTTTGCAGCTTTCTTACTGCCGCGCTGGCTGCTTCTGCTTTGCTTCGCCCTTGATGGAATCCTTTGCGGGATAGCGATCGCCGCAGTCTGCCCGCAGCGGGTGCTCATTCACATCGGCATTGCATTCCTGATTTCCCATGGCGTGGGGTTCGTGGGCGGTGTTCTATTCACCGCCCTGACTTGGAATTTTGGCTTCATCCTCGCTTCACTTCTCAAACTGACAGGCACGATGGGAGCGGGCCTGCTCGTCGAGCAAAAACTCTCGCGGTCGTACCGGCACGTCGTCTTTGACGGGATCGGCGATGCGTGGGAACCCCACCGGCAAAAGGGGTTGGCGATTTTTTTTGGCGCGTGTCTCGCAATCGCCGTCCTGCCCGATGCAGTAGGGGTACTGCGGGGGACCAGAATTGCAGGTAGCGGCCTTCAAATGGTCCGCGAGGGAATGGCTGCACCAAAGTTAGAAAATGCGGCCTTCGACGGTGGCGTAGGGATGTTTATTCCCGGCGGCATATTTGCTTTGGATTCTTTGTCCTTATTCCTAATCAAGGGAAGCGCATTCCTCAGCCTCATCCTGCGCTGCTTCCCGCGTAGCGCGGGCCCGCTCCTTTCACATCCCGACAGAAATGTCGTGTGGCTTCGGCCATTTGATGTGGATGGCATGCCGCAGGGGCTTACGACGACCATGCAGGTTATCTTCAGCCCGTGGGGGCGCTTGCTGGGGCGGACGCTGGAGCAGAAGGTAAACCGATGCTTCCGTGGATTCGCGGAACTGGTGGCCTTTGGCATGCCGGGGGAGAAGCTGCCACAGTCCGGCGCAACCCGCCTCTACGTGGATCACGCCTGCTGGCAGCCAATCGTTAATGCACTCATGCAAAACAGCGCCGGGGTGATCCTCCATGCGGCAGCAAGCGAGGGAACCGTCTGGGAATGGCAGCAGGCAACCGCCCTTCTGCCGCGCACACGTCTCCTCTTGTGCGTGCCGG
>JBBQCM010000135.1:0-16949 GCA_038318725.1 Chthoniobacterales bacterium | reverse complement strand
CTCGGCTCGACTTTGGGCCGTCGTCTTGGCCTTACTGTGGATGTTCATGTGGTGGCGGATTTTGGGTTGGTGTTGATTTCACAACCCCACCTTCCCAAATCTCCGCCACATGAACAACGTCCTGAAACTTCACACCTAGGGCTCCTCGCTCCACGGGTTTTTACGGCACTCCTGCGTCACAGCCGCGGCATCGGCCACATGCGCGGCAATCGTGCGCGGTACATGTTCGGTAAGCCGCGGATCCGATACTCGGAAGCGCCCAGCACCTTGGCGATGTCCGCGACCGCGGAGCGCCCTTGATATGTGTTGAACCCGACGACGATGGCGGCGTGACGCGGACCGTAGCCCGCAGATCAGATCCCACCATTTCGTCGTTGCGGTCGTGCGCGAAATCGATGCCGATGTCCGGCTGATGGTTGAGCGCCAGGCGCTCACGGTTGAGGGATTACTCCCCGCTGGAACACGATGCTGTGCTGGATTCAACCCCTCGCGCAGTTCCCGCTGCCGCCGGGCTGCCGGAACGTGGACATTGCAGCGGGATGACTGGAAGGTGTTCGACCTCGGGAGCCTCGGCATTTCGCCGGGGGTGATCGCTGATCTTCAATCCGCAGTCAAAGGCGCCGACAAAATAGCCGTTTTGTCGAAGAGCCTCGCCCAGGAGGAAGTCCTCGTTCGCCTGAATCAAGCGCGGATCGGGCCAGTCGAGCACGCGAACGACCGCGGATTTCATGGCCCAGAATCCGCCACTGGCGAATTGAAATTCGATGACCTCGTCTCCGGCGGAGTTGCTCTTTCGCGCCAAAGGCAACCCGCGATACCACGGAGCCGCCTCGATGAAGCGCTCGATTTCGCGGTCCCGGCGATGCAGGCTGTAAAGCCTCCCCCACTGGGCGATCTCGGGCGCCATTTCCATTTTCAGAGTCAGGCGCTGCAGCCAGTCGCTGCGCAGTAAATGGGTGTCGTCATCGAACCAAATAACCCAGTCGGTCAGAAGTGGACGTTCGGTGAAAATCCGCCGCATGAGCGGGCTCTTGTAGGTGTTTTTCGGTTCGGCAAAGGTTTCGATGTTTCCAAAACGCGCCGCATACTCCGCGACGAGCGACACGGTGGACAGCATGACCTCGTTCAAACCGATCCGCAGCGCAAACGAGGACGGCGACGTATGCCCGTCGAGACTCGCGAGGAGGCGGTCCGCGAGCCGGGGATGCGGGCCGTAGCAGACCACTGCAATCGTGAATTGCGGGCGGCCGGCCAGTGGCCAACTCGGCTCCAGGGCCGCCGCGCTGGATCCCGGGTTCAAGGCGGGTCGGAGTTTTGATTCACGGTGACGGCCAGGATGAACGGCGCCGCCGGGGAGTGGCGATTGCTCTCGATAATCAGCCCGGCCAGAGCGGCTTTGGGTGAATGCCCTCAATGCGGATGTATTGAGCCGTCACGAGTTCGCCTTTCGCCTTTTCGGATCGCGAATGCCCCGGCACCAGCGCGCCCAGGCGTGTGGCAGCGCAACCGGAGGTCGACGACGCGGTCGCGGCGCAGAGTGCAAAGATGGCGATCGAGCGGATCAACGGACGCGCGCCGGACCCGGGCTTGTTGGAATGCTGGCTTCAGGCGTTGCCTCTCCGGCTGCGGGGGCATCGTTTTTCAAAAAAATCGTCCCGCCGATCTCTTCGACCTCGCATGGAGAGTAGGCGGACTCCTAACTGTGGACACCCGCATTCGGATGAACCTGCCACCCAACCTGTGCTACACGATGGCCCTCGACGCCCCCGGCCAGGACGTCCACCGCCGGATGTCACGCCTGCTCGTGACCTCACTCATTCGCACGGGCTGGCACGGAAGGATCGTCGTCTTCCGCAACCATGACCGACCCGCCCTGCCGGAGGGACATGCCGATGTGCAGGAGATTTCCGTGGCAGCCGGACCCGATACCGTCTGGCACCGCACAGTCAGTTGGAAATACCGGCTGCGAGATCGACTCGACCTCACGGGCATCGGCAAGGTGCTGTTCCTCGACTGCGACATCATCGCGCTCCGCGATATCAACCACCTCATGTTCGGGCGCTGGGATATTTATACCGCGCCGGAGCCGGGGCGGATCGTGGAGTTTCCTTTCAATGGCTATCTCACCGAGGATGAAATGGGCGATCTGAATGGGCGGCCTGGCTTGAATGCCGGAACGATCGGTGTCCGTGCCGAATGCTATCACGCAGTCATGGCCGAGTGGGAACGCCTCGATTCGCTGGAACCCGTGCGGCCATCAAAATGCCGCAACCAGCATTCATGGAACCGCCTGATCCTCGATACCGTGCTACCCCACCGCGATTTCGCGGCGGACGAGGTGCAATATCCTTTTTTGCATCGTGCGGTCTATCACGACTACCGCCGTGCAGCGCTCGTGCATGCGGCCGGCCGGAGCCCTGCTGAGAAGCTCTCTCTCCTTTACGGCTTGTGGGCGGAGACCTTTGCCGGGGATCGACTCGACGAACTAACCACTCTCTCCGGCCCTCCCGGCACCCGCGCCGGCAAAGCACGCCGATCGATTTCTGAAGAACCCAAGCCTGCCAGCGTTACGAAGCGGCGCAAATGACACCTTGCGCCTCCACCCTTCGTGCCCGGCGAATGCCTCATGCTTCCCTGCCTGCTTGCCTTCCACCCGTCCAGACATCCAGCGTCGCGGGCATCTCCGGCGGCGCACGTCGCGGCTCGGTATCCACTTTCACTCCCGAGTGAAACCGCCCGAGCTTTCCGCCATGCTGCCGGATAGCTTCGCCCAAAAGATAGTCATCCTCGAAATGCACGATCCTTCGATCCGGCCAGTCCAGCTTGCGGATCCATTCCGTCCGTATGGCCCAGAAACCGCCCAGGATAAAATCGATCCGTGCCCCAGCGTCCTGCTTGTCCGATGGCTGGAGCGGCTTCCCGCGATACCACGGCGCGGTGCGAATGAAATCCGCCATCCGGCTGCTCACATGAGTGACCGCCGGAATGCCAAGCATGGCGGCGTCGGGTTCCGCCGCAATGGCCACCATTAGCGATTGCAACCAGTCCGCGCGAAACGGAAACGAATCGTCGTCGAACCACAAGGTCCACTCGGTCTCGACCGGGGACTCGTGGAAGAGCCGCCGCATCATCGCCGGCTTGCCGATATTCGTCTTTTCCCGATGGATGAACGTCCGCGCCGGCCGCGTCAGCTCTGCCAAAGTCTCATCGGTAACGCAGCTCGCATTCAACCCAAACCGCATTCGCGACCGGTCGATCCATGGTTTATTCCAGCGCTCAAGCACAGTCGCTGCCCGTGTTGAATCCTGTCCATAGAGCAGCAGGCAGGTGGTCAATGGAGTTGTCGAACTCACGCGGTCTTCCGGGATAGGCTGAATCCACTCATATTTGGGATGCGGGTTTTTGGGCTCGTTAAGGTTTGATCACTTACCCTTGAGCAGCGGCAGCATTGCGCACCCATTCCTCAATCTCCTTCGAGAATTTGATAAAGACAGCGCCCCGATCCCCCTCACCGCCCATTCTCGAGAGAATTCCATAACACTCCTGCGCCTCTTCGATCTTCACGTCTCCAACATAACCCGGGCTGCCACTATCTCCGTTGTTGAGCATGGCGTCGTCCACCGCTCTGGCGACAAACTCATATTTATGAAGGGAACCATACGTTACGTCTTCTGCGTCATCGTTAACCCCGTCCGGATGGAACGCCTCCATTTCCAGTGCGGCCACTTTTGGAGGAAGCTCCGGAAGTCCGACGCCGTCACTGCCGCAAGTTTCCACCCTGAATTTCACAGGATTACCCGGTACCACAATGGGCATTACTTTGGCCTTCGCCGGCATTGCCGCCAACGCAGCGCATTCCTTTCCCGTTTCATCGAAGGCGTTGTCCTTCAATATGAAAATCTTCAAATCCAGAGTAGGATGTTCAACATACGATTCAATCTCCGCCATCAAACCTTGTTTTTTGCTATAGACCAATCCCAATGCGAACCACTCAGATTCGTGCTTTATATGCTTTGCCGTTACGACAAGCCGTTTGTTGAACATGAGGACTCCTGTTCCAGTCAATTCCATGTTATCTTCCGTAGGGTTCGTGGAACCCTCAATCACTCGCACAAGAATAGCTACGGTAGCAGTGGTCTTGACTGCTGGAGTAGCAGTACCACCGCCGCTCGGGATCGCATTTTGTAAGGCCATATATTTTGGATTGTTGGTTTGACGGTATTTAGTGAGACACTGTGATTGCAACGATAAATGGTCCCGTCGGACTATCCTCGTTGGCGCGAAGCCGCAGGAAGCACCGCGTTGACTCGCTCATCGCGGCGTCCATGGGCATCGTGTGCAGAAAAAGCCGGGCTTCCCAGGCCTTCATGCCTGTTTCCGCCTCCAGGGCCTTCCCCGCGCTGCCGGTCCAAAGTGGGGGCGTGAACGAAGGCTTCTTGAACTCCTGGGCTCTCCACACGCTGGTATCGCGACCGTAAACCAGCGCCTTGCTTTGAAGTTCAGCTCCGTCTTCGTCTTCCAGGACGATCGCGCCAGCCACCTCCCCCACCTCTCCGCGGTAGGCGCATGCGTGGATCATGTGGATCCGGTCGCCGGTGCGGCACGCTAACGAAATCGGTCGCGACACCCGCGGATACGCGGGGCCAGCAAACGCCTTTCGCTCCATCCACGTCGAGTCGTTCCCCACCTTTCCGCAAACCTGAACGAGGTAGCGGCAGTCGAACTGCATTCCGCTTTCGGATTGATAGCCACCTCGCGTGCCCGAAACAAAATCGTCCAGCGAGTCTCCGCTCTTGAATCCGTCAAGCCACGGATCTCCCGGCAGTGCATTCGCCGCATCCTTAAGGTCGATACACCCGGAGCCGAGGCGATCCGGCCGCGACCCAGCGTGCTCATGGATCGAGGGATTTCGGGTATGCGCGAGAAACGGCATCGCGTAGATCTCCGGCAGGAGATCCACATAATTGTACTCCCACTCCGGGCCGCTCAGGTAAGACCTCCCTTCTCCAGTCACATTCCAACACTTCGTATGCCGCTGGCATCGCACGATCGGCAGCACCTTTCCCAGGGCCGTTTTCATGAGATCCTTGCGCCACGCTCTTCGCGAGGCGTGAGCCAGCCCGCGCACCAATCGCGCGTTCATGGGCGCCCTTTCATCCAGTTCGTACTCGTAGGTTGCTTCATTGTCGAAGATCGTGGACGTGAGGGTGCCGGCGCCCACCGACTTGTAAGAAAGATCCTTCTCCACACCTGGACAGACCAGCCAGCGCTGGTCCGCCACAAAACCCTGCCGAAGCAGGGTTCCCAAGTCCGGCGGAAAATCGCCGAAGCGCCGCTTCCACGCACAAATCGCTTCATGCAGCATTCCAAGCCGGGCCCTGCAGGCGTCCTCTTCCCTGGCCCCCGCGGCGGCAACCGAGGCGCCGAGCATCATGGAGGTGCCCATTTGCAAAAAATGCCGGCGTGTATGGTGCATAACGAAGCGACGAAGACGCACTTTCGCTACGTACAGGGCGAATACGAGCTGCTGCTCGGATAGGGATAGACGATGGTATCCGACGATGATTGCGTGGGCTTTGTGGCGCTAAAGGCGCGCGAGATGACACGAACCTGAGTGATATAGCCTTCCGGGGAAAACACTGGATCGATCCAGGTGCTTTTGTTTGCCAGTTGATCGCTCCACCGCACGATAAAGAACTTTTTGTATAAATCGATTGCCGCGGCGTATGACAATCCCGCTTGAACAGGATCCTGACCTTCCAGGCAACCATGCTTGTAAGTAGCCAGCGCCGTATTGATGAGCTGGTACTGGTGAACCAAGGCAAGTAAAAACTTTTGGAAAAGGTCGCGCTTGCCCTTCCTTGGAAAGACGATGGGGCCTCCGTGTCCCACCGGCCGCTTCGTCCTATTAGTAGGATCGAGTCGATAATCTGGCTTGGGGTCGCACGGCGGATGATGGAAGTTTTTATTGTCCATCGGATCGCCACGCGTTCCGCCGGATACTATCCGGATGGGAGCGATCGGCTGGACCGCAGTCTCTTTTACCTTTTCGGCCTGCGGACCCCCTTTGGCAACGGCCGCTTTTTTAGCTGCGGCATTGCGGGCAGCCGCCGCTTTTTTCGCCGCGGGAGCAGGTGCCTTAGAACCTAGCCTTTTTACGGCTAGTTTTTTGACGTTCGCTTTTTTGGGGGGCTGCTTGGAATCTTGGTTGGTGTTCATGAGTGTTGGGATAGGATGTAATTGCTTCGATAACTTGGTCAGTTGAAATGAGGTCCATGCATCGCGGCAGACCTGCGGCGGTGGAGAAATCCTGGCAAAGATGTTTTGGTGCGTCGTGCTCGCTGCCGTCGCCCAACGGCACCGCCCGCGATTTCCAGCAGCCGCCCGATGCACAGCACGGCAGGGAACCCACGGTATGCAGGAAGCGATGCCAGGGATAGGCTTCCCAGTGCGGTGGCTCGCGCCCGCCGGCCACGACCACACAGGGCCGCTCGCGATTGCGATGTGGCGGCAAGGGCACGGCTGCAGCGAGGTGCGGCAGGCTCGTGACGGGGCTCAGGACTCCCTCGCTCCAGTAAACGAGTCTGACCAATTCCCGCAGCGTCGTCTTTCCGCGCATATCGATCACCCCCCGCAGGGGCGGATGATAGTCTCCCTCCCCGCCCACCTGCACGAAGGTGATGCGATCCTGCAGCCGATCCACGACTTCCTGCCACCGCCGGCGATGCCACCACTTGATCGTATAGTCGTACTTGCCCCCCGCCACGATGATCCAATAAGGGCCGGCATCCCCATGCGCTTCCTCTACCGGAGACGGGCGTTTCCGTTCCGCAGGGCTTAGGTGAATATCCCCGCGGAAAGCAGTCGGGTGAAGATCGATCCCTAACTGTTGTCCGAGATACTGCGAATAGCCGTGCAGGAAATGCCAGGGCTCGTGGTTGGCCCGTTGGATGAGCGGATAGTGGCACTGGATGTGCCTGACCTTGGGATCGTCTTCCTCCAGAGACGTGATTCGTGGGTTGTGCTCCCAAAGCTCCGGGCACGAGGTCCGTACATCCGTCACAAACTTCCCAGGGTGCAGTTGGTGCAAATCCCGCACGGCGGCGGTCAGCATGACGATATCTCCCGGGGATAGCGAGCATTTCAGTAGAAGGTGGGTCACCGTGGCCTGTCAGTTTGCTTCGGCTGCGGCCATGACAAGTCGGCGAGGATTTTCTCCGTTGGGATTCCCGGAACCGAGGTAGTGGCTTTCATTAGCTTCTTGCTGGGGAGGCGGACTTTCAAGGTCACATCCATGGGTGCGTGGCGGCGGTGATTCTCGAGTATCTGCTTTTGCGAATAATGGAAGACCAAATTGACATAGATTTCATCTTCCAACACCGGCTCCGCATAGAATCCCACCGGCATATAACGATCTTCCAGTTGGTCACGAAATCCGATGGCCCGATTCAAGTTGAGCAGGATCCGTTGTTCGGAGTCCGCCGCCTTTTTTTTCCGCGCCATTTTCAACTCCTCACGCAGCCGGTTGAGGTGGCTGTAAACAGCCAGGAATTCGATCTGCTGCCGCTCGATCGGGCCGCTCGCGCCAACGCCCGGCCACTCCCCGCCTTCGCATGCGGGCAGGCGTGTTTTCGCGGAAAAATCAGAGTCTTTTCGTGGATCGGCGATCCATTCTTCGAAGGTCTTTAACATCGGGTCAGTGCGTGGTTTCATGGATTCAGGCGTGAAAGGCCGGTGGGCAGGGTCATTTTTTTGTCCGGAAGACAGCCGGCCTCGCTCCACGCCTGCTGGAGGGCGCCCAAGTCCCAGGCATGCAACCGCCCGTCGCGGGATACACCGCCAAGCCACCTGTCTCCGCCAGAAAAGCGCACACGGGAGAAAACGCCTCTTTCCAGCGTCCCCATCGTCGCCAGCGCACGCCATCCCAGCCTGCCACTGGTTTGCTCCAGTGTTCCCAAGACAATCCCACCGGAGCGCAGGGCGACAGCGGCCAGGGTCCCGTCTTGCTGGAGGGCGATATCCGTCACGTCGGCGAGGTCCAGCCCCTCGATCCGCCCTTCCGCGAGCGACTCGACCGCGTACAGGTGCGAACCTGCCTCAGTGCTTATGGCGCACCACGAGTTGCCGAGAAAGGCCACGCGTCTTCCTTTGCTTCCAGGCAGGGTCCTGGGCTTGCCTTGCGCCGGATCGCAAATCCACGCCCTTCCGGCGGTATCCGTCCACGCAAAGGCCTTCCCCGCCGGGGAGATCGCCACTTCCTGCGGCGCGGCATCCTCGCAAGGGAACGCCACACTTTCTCCAACGGGAAACGGAGCCCACAGGATTGAGCCTGCGCGTGCCACAAGCAAATGTTTACGAGCGGCATCGAACGCGATCCGCGCCGGGCTGTCAGGCGTAATCACGGGCCGGGCGAATGGGTTCCCAGTTGGCAGATTCTCTTCCACCAGGCCTTTTTCCTCGATGACTAACATCCGATCCGCTGCCCGGTCCGAGTAGATCAACCGCTTCTCATCGACAAACCGCACCCCGCGGCAGTAGGCACCCGCATAGCCGGACTTGTCCGCTTTTGGACGGTCCACTCCCTCGATAAACACTGCCAGGCCGCCGGCGCCTCCGTACGCGCACGCACTTCCGTCCGGCAGGATGTCGAAATCCTCGACCACCCCGATCTGCCGGCTCCAATAGGTTCGCTTGACGAGGCTCGGGGCAAGCCACAACCTCTGCGTCTGTCCGTCCCTCCTCATTAGGGAAATCTGCCGCCGGTCCGAGCCAAATGCGAGAACCTGCTCGTCGGCTCGTGCTTCCACCAGCGTCGCCCCGGTCTTCACGTCGAAGCACCACGCGCTACCCTCTCGGTCCGCCGCCGCCAGGTATTTGTCACCCTCCAGTGCTGCTAGGTGTGTCCATGCACAGTGATGCCCCTGCCGCTCGACGCCACGCATCGGAAATCTTGCCGTATAGTAGTCTAGCGCGACAGGCTCTCTCGACATTTTGTCGATTTTCCTCTCGATCTCCCACCGGTAAACAAACGCATCCGCCGCCGCGGTGAATAGCACTCCGGTTCCCTCCGCCGTGGCCGAATCCACCCACGCCACGGCGAGCACTGTTGCAGGATGGCTGGCAAATGCCACCACCCGCCGCTCCGCCACGTGCCACACCAGCAAATGCAGCGAATCCAGACTCCAGTGCGCGAGCCATGTGCCATCCGGCGAATACGCCAGCCCCAGCGGCCGCCGCGAAAACGGAAAGGCCTCCGCGCGCTCGATCCGCTGCCCCGGTTTCCACTCCGGACCGTCGCAAAGCTCGATCACACCCCTCCCGCTGTCTGCTTCACGTCCGACGGCCAGTTGGTTTCCGTCCGGATGCCAGGCGATGGCTTTCACCTCCGAGTCCATTTCCACGCGAGCAAGCTCGGCACCCGAGGCGCCCTCGAAAATCCGCACTTCCTTCCCTTGAGCGATTGCCGCGCTTTTTCCGCGGGCCGAAACTGCCAGGACCACGCCGTCCTTCCCGGCTTTTTTTTCCCACACGGGAGCCGCCTGCGCGCCGTCGGTCAAGGTGACGCTACCGTCGGTCTCCTGCGCCAGCGTGAATTGTCCCGTGGCATCCTCCACAGCCTGCAACGCCGGGCCGTGGAGTGCGCCATTTTCCACCTGCCAGTCGTCAAGCTCGAGGATGGGCACATAGGCCGCAGCCACATTTCTTCGCTCCACCTCGCTCGCGGGCTTCATTCGCTTGATCCATTCCAACGCCACCTGCCTTCGGTTCGCGGCATTTCCGAGGGTGAGCCTGCTCAATTCGCTCAAGCCTGCGTGCAGCAACTTCTGGCGCGCATCCGCTTGAGCGGCCTTTGCTGCGGATGAGCGATTCAGCCCATACAAACCTGCGGCCATCACCACCGCAACCACCGCAGCCGCCACCGCGGTCGTGCGCAGGATACCGCGCCGGTAGGCCCGCCGTTCCAAGGCCGCGACGCGCTGTTTGGCCTGCTCCGCCTCAGCCCGGCGCGCATCGAGGCGCAGCAGGCGCTCCGCGAGGTCGGCGGCGCTGGGGAGCCGGCGCGCGGGATCGCCGTCCACGCACGCGGCGATGTCGGCGCGCAGCAGCGGATCCGCCACATCGCGCTCCCAGCCGTGAGCCAGGGGTTCGAGCGGTTTGATGGTGAGGAGCTGGTAAAGCAGGACGCCCAAAGCGAAGATGTCGCCTTGGATCGTGAAGGGTTTTCCGGCGAGGTATTCGGGCGGGCTGTAGGTCGGCGTGCCGCTACTGTGCCCGATGTCGGCGACAGTCCGGGTGGGGTCGGTGATGCCGTGCTCTTCGAGGACATCGGGATTGGCCAGGGCGCCGATGCCGAAATCGACGAGGCGCGGGCGCGGCTCGCCACCGGGACCGTCGAAGATGAGGATGTTCGTGGGTTTGATGTCCTTGTGCAGCACGCCGATGCTGTGCGCCGCAGCGAGCGCGGTGGCGGTGTGCGCGACGAGCGCGATGCGCTGCGCGAGTGGAATTTTTTCGAGGCCGCCTTGTTTCTCCGCCCACTGGAGCAGGTTGCCGTGCGGGGCGAGGTCGCTTTCGAGGTAGAAGGGCGGCACGTCGAGCTTGAGTTCGTGGATGCGGACGATGTCGTCGCGGTCGCCAAGCGCGGTGCGGAGGAGGCGGACGAGGGTGACTTCGCGCTTGAGGGCGCGCAGGCGTTCGTCGTCGAAGCAGAACTTAAAGGCACGGCGCTGATGCAGCTTTGCGTGTTCGCCCACCCACACTTCGCCAAAGCCGCCGGCCCCGAGCTTCTCGCTAAGATGCCAGCCGATGCGGCTAGGGATTTCGAGGGCGACGGCGGGACGCCAACCAAGCGTCTCCTCCTCGCCGGGCCGGATGGCGCGTTTGGCTTTCTCCCCATCCGGCGGCGGGACGAGCGGCGCGAGGCCATCCGCGCCGACCTCGAAGATGTCCATCGCTTCGTCGCGACCGCTCAGGAGGTAAGGCCCGTGCGCAAGCCAGCGCAAAGGCGGCATCGTTTTCCCCGCGACGGGGGGATGCTCGCGGAGAAAATGGCGCGCTTCGTCGAAAGGAAAACGGGTGAGGAGAATCTGGCCGCCCAGCGCGAGGCTCATCACGCGCGCGGCGAGATCGGCGGCGGGCGCGACGATGCCGCTGCCGCCCTCGACCTCGAACGCGGAAATCTCTCCCGCGTGAATGCCGACGCGCGTCGTGAGTGGTACCACGCCCCACGGCCCGGCGCGCATCGCGTCCTGGAAAAGCAGTGCGAACTTCACCACCTCAGCGACGCTATCGCCCTCAGCGAAATAGCCGTCCCCCATGTTTTGCAAAATCCGGAGGCCCCGGCACTCGCGGGCGATACGCTCGAAGTGCGCGTTGTGCGTCCGCAGCGCCGCGGTATAGACCGGCACGCCGTGGCGCGCTTTCAAATCCGCAGAGCCGACCAAGTCGGTGAACAGCAGAACCGCAAAGCGTGTCTCGAGGGCGGACATGCGCGTGTGTGTAGCACGAAAGCGGGCAGTGCCCGAACAAAATCGCAGCAACTGCTGGCGCTGCCACTCGCGCATGCCCAGGTAGCGGTCGCGGAGATGCCCGCTTCGCCGGCGCGCACGCAGATGGCCGCGTCCAAGACGGCGGCGAGAACTGGGAGGAATCTCATAGGGTCCGCGGGGTCGACCCTGCTCGCGCGAACACCCGCGACCCTCCTGCTTACTTCAGCGGAGAATAATCCGTCGCCTTCATAAAGACCGACTTCACGCCATCTGGCACGGTCAGCGAGCCGCCGCCTTTTTCCTCGCTCGCCTTGCGCGCCGCGGTCCACTCCGGATCCTTGCGGAAACCGTCAAAGGACGCCTTGGCCGCGTCGGGGCTGGCGTGGGCGAGCAGGTAGATGAGCGTATTGCCCGCATCCTTCTGGTCGGGGCCGAGCTGCCAGTACCAGAGGTTTGTCATTCCATATTTGGCGAAGAGGGCGACCGTGTGATCACGGAAACGCGCGTGAAGCAGCGGCAGATTGCCCGGCGTGGTGGTGTAGGTGCGCAGCTCGAAAACGCGCGGCTCCTGGCCCGGTCCCGCCGCGACCACCGGCGAGAAATCCGTGGTCTGCGCGAAGAGGGGCGGCGGCTGCTTGCTCTTGTCGGTGAGGTTTTCCATCGCCCCGAGGGCCGAAGCCAGGGCGGAGTCGTTTTCGGTCGCCTGGCTGACTTTTTCGAGCGCCGCCGCATCCGCGCAGGCGCTCACGATGAAGAGTTTGCCGTCGGGATTCTCCACCGGCGTGAAGGCCCCGAGGACGGTCACGCCTTGCTTGACGGCCTCTGGCAGCACGCGGTCGCGGACCACGGCTTGGAGTTCATCGAATTTGCCCGGCTGGGCGGTCAGCGAGCTAAGTATGTAAATGCGCCCGTCCTTCTCAGCGGCGGCGGCAAAAGTGGTGAGCATGAGGGTAGTAAGGAGGGCGAGAGCTTTCATGGCGGGCAAGCTGACTTGCGACCAACCATTTGGCGAGCGCGGAAACACGGTTGCCTGAGCAAAAAAAGATCGCCGGCGCTCGACGACCGATGCGCCTCTCCACTTCCCTCCCTCACCCCGCCGTGAGCGCCGCCCGCTCGTTGCCAAGCGCGCCAGTCTTTTCCAGGAAGTAGTCATACCCACCCGGATACCCGCGCACCGTGCCCGCGTGAACGTGGAGCACCTTCGTCGCCAGCTTGCGGATCAAGTGGACATCATGGCTGATGAAAACCAGCGTCCCCTCGTAGCCCGCCAGCGCGAGGATCAGCGACTCCACGGTGTGGATGTCAAGGTGCGTGGTCGGCTCGTCCATGAGCAGCAGGTTCGGCGGGTCCACGAGGAATTTGACCAGGTTCAGCCGCGTCTTCTCCCCGCCCGAGAGCACCTCCGTTTTCTTGTAAATCTCTTCCTTGCGGAAAAGGAACGACCCGAGGATGCCGCGCGCTTCGTTCTCCGAGAGCCTGCCATTCGAGTCCATCACTTCCTGGAGCACCGTTTTCGCCGCGTCGAGCGTGGCGGCGCGGTGCTGGCTGAAGTAGCCGATTTTCGCATTCAGCCCCAGCTTGCGCTCCCCCTTTTGCGGGTCGAGGACGCCGCCGAGCAGCTTGAGCAGGGTGCTCTTGCCCGAGCCGTTCGGCCCGACGAGGACGGTGCGCTCGCCGCGCTCCACGTCGAGGTCGAGCCCGCGGTAAACTACGTTGTCCCCATAGGCAAAGTGGACCTTTTCCAGCGCTATGATCCGCTGGCCGCCGCGCGGCGGCTGAGGAATCTGAAAGCGAAACGGCTTGCGCGGCGGCACCGGCTTTTCGATCAGTTCCATGCGCTCGATCTGCTTGAGCTTGCTCATCGCCTGGCTTGCCTTCGAGGCCACCTGCCGGAACCGATCATAGAATTCCCGCAGCGCGGCGATCTCCTTCTGCTGGTTTTTATAGGCGGCGTTCTGCTGCTCGTAGCGCTCTTCTTTGAGGCGGAGGAAATCGGCGTAATTTCC
Organism: Chthoniobacterales bacterium; assembly: GCA_038318725.1. Classification (GTDB taxonomy): domain Bacteria; phylum Verrucomicrobiota; class Verrucomicrobiia; order Chthoniobacterales; family Chthoniobacteraceae; genus Chthoniobacter. The sequence goes on along the minus strand of JBBQCM010000135.1, from coordinate 3,454 downwards.
CGTGTACGGCACCAGCTTGCGCTCATCGATTTCATACACCGAGCCGACGATCTCATCCATGAAAGCGCGGTCGTGCGAAATGAGCAGCACCGCGCCGGAGTAGGTTTGAAGATATTGCTGGAGCCAGAGCAGCGAGACGAGGTCGAGATGATTGGTCGGCTCGTCGAGCATCAAAAGATCGGGCTCCATGACCAGTAGCCGCGCGAGATGCGCGCGCATGACCCAGCCGCCGGAAAGTTCGCGCGCGAGCTTCGTGAAGTCCGCCTCGCGGTAGCCGAGACCCGAGAGCACCCGCTTGGCTTTCGCCTCCACCTGCGGATTGCTCAACGCCTCATGCTTCGCGTGCGCCTCGAGATACTCCGGGCTGCTCACATCGCCGGCTTTTTCCCGCTCATGCAGCAGCGCCTCCAGCCGCGGCACCTCCCCCGCCCGGCCCGTGGCCACATCCATCACCGTCTCCTCCCCGACCACCTCGGCCTCCTGCGGGAGGTAGCCGATCATCGTCCACTCATCGCGCTCAACGGTGCCGCTGTCGGGCTCCTCGGTGTGGAGGATGATGTTGAAGAGCGTGGATTTACCGGCACCGTTCGGGCCGATGAGGGCGACCTTTTCGCCATAGCCGACCTGAAGGGCCGCTTCCTCGAAGAGGACGCGGCCCCCGTGGCTTTTCTTGAGATCGCGGATGGTGAGCATGAGTTGAGAGAGTTGAAAGGGCGGGAAAGAAAGCCGCGGGACGGGAAAGACTCAACTCTCAATTCCCAAGGTGTCGTTCGGTTTGCTAAAGAAAGCGCCCATGTCCCTGCGTCCGCTCTTTCTCTTCCCGCTATTCGCCCTGCTCTCCGCCTGCGCCGGCCCGAGCTACACCTACTGCTACGTGCCCGGCCGCACGGCGACGCTGCACGGCCACTGCGCCGTGGCCCCGCCTGCCGCGCCACCCGAGGTGCAGGCGGCGATCGCCGCGGGCAATCGCATCGCCGGCCTGCCCTACGCCTACGGTGCGGGCCACGGGCGGGAGGTTGATACCGCCTACGATTGCAGCGGCGCGGCGAGCTACGTCCTGCGCGCTGCGGGTGTGCTCGGGGCGGCGGGGACTTCGTCGAGCTTTCGCCGCTACGGTGAGGCCGGACCTGGCGAGTGGATCACTGTCTGGGCGCGCAAGGGGCACGTCTTTCTCTCCGTCGCCGGCCTGCGCTTTGACACCGGCTGGACTGCCCGCCCAAAAGGCCCCCAGTGGACCACGCGCGACCGACCCGGCGACGGCTCCGTCCTCCGCCACCCGGCCACGCTCTAAAACGCAAAAGCCGCGCCCGGTGAGGCGCGGCTTTTGAGCAGATCGAAAGGATGACCTACGCCCGGCGGCGGCGGGCTCCGAGTCCAGCCAAGCCAAGCGCCAATAGCAGCGCGGAGGTCGGCTCCGGCGCGAGACGCCCGGCTTCAGTCTCCGATTCGACTTCCCAGTCGATGTCGCGATGCTCGGCGAGTGCCGCGCCATTGAAGCGGATGCCCTGCCAGGCATACTGGCCGTTGGCGTTGGCATCGCCGAGGGTCAGCGGTTCGGTGGTCAGGGAGGGCGTGGCGAAAAGGGCAATCGCGCCGCCGCGGTTGGCGAAGTCCAGCCGGTAAACGATGTAGGCGAGCGGGGTGGGCTGGGCGTCTTCGGGATAAATCTCGCCGATGTCGCCCACGGTCTGCGGGGCAGGGCGGGCCGCGGCTTCGCTCAACCGAAAGCTTTCAATGCTGCCCGAGTAAAGCGGGGTGCGGTACTGGCTGCCCGCCGGGGCCGACTCGGGGTTGAGGCCGACGTAAAGAATGGCACCGGCATCGAGAAAGGATTGGCTGGGGAGCCGGTAGAAGCCGAGAGCGGCGTTGTCGGGGTCGGCTTTATTGCCCGCCACGGGGAGGGCCTCATCGCCGCACTCGGCAACGGCGGCGATGGGCCAAGGGGTGAGGACGCTGCCGCCAGTACGCTGGGCTGCGGCGAGTTGCTCGGCGTGGGTAAAGCAGGTGCTGGTCGCGCCAATCGCTAGGGCGGCGGTGAGGGAGCGGATGAAAAAAGTAGTGGAGCGGTTCATGGGTAGGTAAAGCCTGTTTATAGGGTGCGTCTGCGATAGACAAGATAAGTGGACGGCTGTCAAAGTTTTTTGTTCCGGTTCGTCGAAATTTCACAATCTAAAAGGCAGCCCCCCCTGCCAAGCCGGACCGGTCGGGGGGGAGCGGTCAGAGCCCGCCAAGGTCGAGTGGGGAAAGGAGATGGGCGGTGCCGCAGGCAAGAGCTGGGAGGTAGAGAAGCCCTTCGACGGCCCATTCGTAAAAACTCTCGCTCCGCGAAGACACCGACCCGCAAAAGCTCCCGGAGGAACCGAGCGGAGCGAGATAGCCAAAGGGCGGAGCCTTTGCCCGAAGGGCAGCGCCGGAGGTCGCTGGCAAATCGCGCGGCGCGAAAAACTGCTGGGAAAAATGGACGCCGCCGGCGCGCGGCTTGAAGCCCGCGCCGCCGCGCGAGCCCAAACCGAGCGCGCCGAATACGAAGCCAAACTCGCCGCTCGCGCCAAGCGCAGAGGCAGCGCCAAAGGCCCTGCCCCCAAGCCGCCGCAGGACACGCCCGAGTCCGAAGAACAAATCAACATGAGCGACCCCGACGCGCGGCTCATGCGCAAAAGCAAACGGGAAAGCTACACCCAGAGCTACACCGCCCAAGCCGTCGTCGATGCCGAAGGCAGCCAGCTCATCCTCGGCCAGTGCGTGAGCACCTGCGCCGCCGACGTGGGCGAGACCGAAGCCGACCTCGCCAGCATCCCCGCCCGTCTTGGCGCGCCCACCGCAGCCCTCGCCGACTGCGGCTACGCCGACAAAGCCACCATTGGGCGACTGGGCCGCGAGCGCCCCGGGCTCGACCTCTCCATCAGCGTCCACCGCGAAGACGCCCACGCCGAACGACGCTACGACTGGCGGCCCCTGGACAAAATCAAACCGCCAAAAAAGCTCACCGACCCCGTGCTCCTCGCGATGGCCGAAAAACTGCGCACCCCCGAAGGCAAAGCCACCTATCGCAAGCGAGCCTGCACCGTCGAACCGGTCTTCGGCATCATCAAAGCCGCGCTCGGGTTGCCAGCGCCCTCCGGCGCTGCCCTTCGGGCTGCCTGCGGCAGGCTGTCTCGCTCCGCTCGGCTCCGTCAGTTTTTGCTGCGCGGCCTGCACAAAGTGAGCGGCGCATGGAACCTCGTCTGCCTGGCCTACAACCTCAAACGCCTGCACACCCTGCGCCACGCCGCACCCGCAAGCTCAAAGCCCCCGTCCGACCCGGCCTAAAAACCGCCGGCAACCCCGCCCGCCCCATTTTTACCTGCGGAAAACCGCTCAACGAACCGAGCGGCAATAACTCACCGCCCAAATCCTCGCGCGTCTCCGCCAAACTCAAAAACCCGCACGCCGCTCAAGTCCGACAAGCTCCTAG
>JBBQCM010000134.1:0-16995 GCA_038318725.1 Chthoniobacterales bacterium | reverse complement strand
GCACCCCGCGCCTCGCGTTCGATCCGAACGATTTGACTTACAGCAGTGGCTTGCCCGCCGCGAATCAGCTCGTGACTTATCGCGCGCATTTGAAAAACTGGGGGCAGAGCGCCGTGAACTTGCCTTTCGAATGGCGCTTCGATGGCGCGGTCGCGGGCAGCGGCTCGATCGCGATCAATCCCGGCCAGGAAGTGATGGTGCCGTATATGTGGAACTGGCAGAGCGCGGATCACACGCTGGAGTTCACAGCCGATCCGGCAAATACCCTCACGGAGTTATCGAAACTTAATAATCGGATTTTGATTCGCACCAACGCGCTGCTGGTGGGGCTATGGGTCGAGCAAAGTCTCTACGATCATTTTCATCAGCATCAGTTCGAGTTGCACGACGGTGCGAATAGCTTTGAGGATTGGGGACAGCGGATGATCGGGCGCTGGAATGAGTTGTTTTCAAAAGCCATCTTTCCGAACGCGCCGGGCGGCGTGCTCGACCGGCTCGCGGTGGATAAAGTGGTGATCGTTCCCGATGGCGCGCTGCCGCTCAACGGCGGGCTTGCCACGAACAATCCCGATTCGAGCGACCGGACCGTGGACCTCGAATGGGGCTATCCGTGGGATCCTGCATCCATCGAGCCTGGCGCCTTCTATGGCTTCCGCTGGAATGGGCCGTTCTACATCGACTTCGGCAGCATCCACGAGATGAACCACGCGCGCTTTCACACCGATCTCTACGCGATCGATCAGAACCAGCCCGCCGCGCCGGGCCAGCACCTCTTCGTGACCGACGACGGCGGCAGTCTGGTTGCCGGCACGAGCCTGATGCCGTTCATCGCGTTCGACATCGTTTACTATAATAAGTGGCGCGACATCATGGGCGCGAGTGCCAACGTCTTCGACGCGTATTCTGCCGGAGTGTGGAATTGGAAGCAGCACAAGCGCGGTCGCGGGAACATGAATGCGCCGCCGGACTTCGAGGTCCTCACGGGCGACCTTCCGACCAACAATCATTTCCAGTTCGTCGATCAAAACGGCGTGCCGCTCGCAGGCGCGCAAGTCGATGTGTATAACGCGGTCGGGGAAACCTTCGATAACATCGCTGACTATAGCTATAAGGCCGACAGCACCGGCTCCGTGTTACTGCCGAGGAACCCTTTCGGCGGGACGAAGCCCAGCGCTTACTCGCGCGCGGTGATCATCTTCAAAATTTATTTCCGCGGGCAGCTATACTTCCTGTTTCAGGAGTTCACCGATTTCAATCTGGAATACTGGCGCGGCAACACGCAGGACGCTTATTACGTCCGGGGACTCGATCTGAGGGACAATGCCGCGACCGTGCCGCAGGGCCAGTGGCTCGGGAACTATTTCAACGGGACCGGCTTCAACAGTTTCATCACCAGCCGCACCGATGCCTCGCTCGCCTTCACCTGGCCCACCGTTCCCGCGCCGGGAGTCAATGCGGACAACTTCTCCGTCTATTGGCAGAGTGGCGTGGTCTTCAGCGAAGGCTGGAAAAAATTTACGATCACGAGCGAAGGCGGCGTGCAGATGTGGATCGATGGGCGGCTCGTCTTCGATCAGGCGAATAACACCACGCTGCAAACGTGGACGCCCATCCTCTACACGACGAGCGGCTCGCCTTACGTGGTGCCGGGTCGCTCGACCCCGAATGGCTCGGTGCATCGCGTCGAAGTCCGCTATCGTCACACGACCGGCACCGCGCGCCTCGCGCTGAACTGGACGGATGAACCGGTCCCGACCGCCATCCCTGCAAACGTCTGGCGCGCGGATTACTACCATAACGCCGACCTCACGGGTTACGCGCTCAGCCGCTTCGAGCCCGCGATCGACAACAACTACGACACGGGTTCACCCGATCCCACCATCGGCGGCGACACCTGGAGCGCGCGCTGGATTGGCAACTGGGATTTCGCCGCGGGAAGTTATACCTTCACCGCCGTGACGGACGATGGCATGCGCGTCTGGATCGATAACGTGCTCGTCCTCGACAAATGGTTTGTGCAAGCGCCAACCACTTACCCTTTCACCCGTTCGATGACCGCCGGTTCGCACAAGGTCGAGGTCCAGTATTTCGAGCAAGCAGCCGGTGCGACGGCGAAGTTCGGGTGGGTGCGCACGCCAGTGGATTTGTCCGTGACACTTACCGACTCGCCCGATCCCGTTTTTGCCGAGGGCGATCTGAGTTACACTCTCACTGTCCGCAATAACAGCGCGACGACGGCGACGACTGGCGTAACGGTGCTGGATACCTTGCCGGCGAATGTGAAGTTCGTCTCTGCCGTCGCCACCCAAGGCACCTGCACGCCCGCGCTCGGGATGCTGACGTGCAATCTCGGAACGCTGAATGCGAACACGACAGCGACAGTTACGATCGTTGTTCGTCCGAAAATGCTCGCGGCGAATTACCCGGTCGTGAACACCGCTGCCGGCAGCATCGATCAGCCGGACAGCAACGCTGCCAACAACACCGCCAGCGTGATGACAGCAGTAGTGCGGCAGGACACAGATGGCGATGGCATGGCCGATCCGTGGGAAACCCGCTACGGCTTGAATCCCAACAATCCGACGGATGCGCTGAGCGATCTCGATGGCGATGGCAACAGTAACCTTGCCGAGTTTCTCGCGGGCACCGATCCGACAAAACCCGCGAGCGTTTTCCGCCTCAACAACGTCGAGGTAATCGCGGGCACGGCGCATATCCGTTTCCTAAGCACTGCCGGCACGCATTACGGCATCGAGTTCAAGGATGACCTCGCCGGCGCGCTGCCGGATTGGACGCTGCTCGTGGAACTCGACGGGACCGGTGGCGAACTCGAAGCCCTCGATCCAAACGCCAGCAGCACGCCGAATGGGAAGCGTTTCTACCGCGCGAAGGTGCCGTAACGGAATCGCAGTGACGAGGATCACGCCGAGGAACTGGAAGCCGGAAGGAACGTGACCGAAAGCGGGGAGCGGGATGCGGAAGCCGAAGTTCGCCACGGTTTGGGCGAACGCTTTGCCCGTCATGCCACCGTAGTTGAAACCGAGCGCACTGGAGCCCCACGCAACGAGGCTGCCGGTGGCGATGGCGCTCAGCCCGGCTGGGATGCCTTCGAAGTAACGCGCGCCACCGAGCCAGCTCACGACGATGATCGCGGTCACGAGGATCACGCTCAGCCCCTGCCAGTTCAAACCGCCCAAGACCAAGCCAACAACAGGGATGGGTGCGGCGAAGCCGAAGGTGGAGAGTGACTCTTTCAAGGCGCCGACCTGCTGAGCACCCTCACCCTCACCTACAATCACCGCCGCCCGGGCGCGATCGACGAAGAACTCTTCGACCTCGTCGCCGGCTATGCGGCGCTGGGAGGAAAGTAAAAAGCCATCCTAGCAGCCTGTCGGACTTCTGCGTGGCGCGCGGCGGTTTAGTCGCAAGATCGCTAAAGGTTTTTCGGGTGCGCTGCTGAATTCGCGGGTAGCCCGGCGCGATGCCAAGCGCACGCGGAATCGGACGTTGCCGAATCGTCCGCCGCAGGCACCCACACGCGTCGGATAATTACTCGCATTCCCTGAACTCGGTTTATTGAAATTTTTCGCTTTGGTTCGCACAGTGTGCATGTGTTGAAACGATTTGCCACTACGCTCCAACGTCTCCCCGAGCGTTCGCGCTTCGTCGTCGCCATTGTGCTTTACGGGCTCGCCGCCAGTCTGGCAGCGGTGGCCTTTCAGGTGGCAATCAATTGGGTCTTCTGGGCGAGCTTCGGCTATCCGTCGCAGGTTTCGCCGCGATGGTTTCCGTGGATCAGTCTCGGGGTCATCTCGGGCGTTTCGATTTTGTCCGGCTGGCTGCTCACGAAGTTTTGCCCCGATGCGGCGGGCAGTGGCGTCCCCCAGCTCAAGCTCGCGTTTTGGAAAGACTTCGGGCACACGCCGGCCCGTCTGGGCTGGGTGAAATTCGTCGCGAGCGCCCTGAGTATCGGCGGCGGACAGAGTCTCGGGCGCGAAGGACCGAGTGTGCAACTCGGTGGCAACGTGGCCTCTACCCTTGCCGGTCTTTTCGGCGTAGCGAAGCAGAACAAACGTGCCGCCGCGGCCGCGGGTGCTGCTGCGGGGCTGGCGGCAGCGTTCAATGCGCCGCTCGCCGCAGTGGCTTTCGTGCTGGAAGAAATTCTGGAGGATCTGAACAGCCGCCTGCTCGGTCCGGTGCTGCTCGCCGCGGTCATCGGCGCATTCGTGGTCCATGCGTTTCTCGGCGCGCAACCGGCGTTCGATCTCCCGCGCATCGAGGAGCCGACGTGGCGGGCTTATTTGCTCATGCCCGTCAGTGCGGCTTTGGCTGCACTGGTCGGCGTCGCCTTTCAGCGCAGCTCGCTCGGGCTGCGTGCGGCGTCGCGCAAATGGCGTCGCTTGCCACCCATGTGGCGGCCATTGCTCGGCGGGCTTATCACCTGGGCACTGGGCATGGCGGTGTTCTTGCAAACCTGGCACCTTGGAGTCTTCGGGCTCGGCTACGACGATCTCTCACTCGCTCTCGAAAAGGGCATCGTCTGGAAGCTCGCACTCGCCTTGCTGGCGGCCAAGCTGATCGCCACCGCCGCCTGTTACGGCTTGGGCGGCTGCGGCGGCATCTTCTCGCCGAGTTTGTTTTTTGGGGGGATGTGCGGCGGCGTGGTGGCGAGTCTCGGCAGTCAGTTTGTGGCGCTGAACGATTCGGATCGCATCCTCCTCACCGTCGGCGGAATGAGCGCCTGCCTCGGCGGCGTGGTGCAGGCTCCGGTCACCGCGGTGCTCATCATTTTTGAAATGACGCACCAGTTTGCGCTGCTGCCGGGGCTGATGATCGCCGCGCTCATCAGCCAGTTAGTCGCGCGCCGGTTCAACCATGAAAATTTTTACGAAGCCGTGCTCATCCAGGATGGACATGAAATGGCGCACGTCGTTCCACCGCGCGATTTGCGGAGCTGGCAGAACCTGCCCATCTCGGCCATCGCGCAATTCGATCCGGTGGTGATCACGAGCCTCGACGAGGTCGCGGTGGTCGCGGTGCTCGACGCAAAGCCTTACCAACGTTTTCCGGTGACCAGGGACGGCCACCTCGACGGCGTGCTCGTACGCACTGAGTTTGCCCAGGCGCGGACGGAACAACGCCCCGTGCGGCTGCTCCCGGCGGTGAGCGCGCGACCGAGCCAGACCATCCGCGAATGCCAGGCGTTGCTCATTGGTTCTCCGTGCGGATTGATCGTCATCACCGATCCGCAGGGCCTCGCGCTGGCGGTGGTGACGCTGCACGATTTGCTGCGCGCGCAGACGGCGATCAGCGAGCGCGAAGGCTGACATTTTCCAGGCGCACGCCGCGGACCTTTCGGGAATGTAATGGAAGGGGAAGAGACAGATGAAGGGCGGCTCCCGATTCTCCCAGCGCCATGCACGCGCTCACCGAAACCATTCATTCGCGGACCTGGACCCGCGCGTTGTTGCACGACCTCGTCGCGGCCAGCCTCGGCACGCGGAAGCTCATCGTCGTCAGCTCCCTGCACGACGGAATGAACCTCGTGGCGAAGGAATTCCTGGCGAGCCCCGCGGACGAGAAAGGCGTGTTTATTCTCAGCCGCTTCACCGGCGCCCATCGCGAGCTGCCCGAGCCGCTCGAAATTAATCCTTTTGCCATCCACGAAGTCAGCGACGCGATGGTGCGCGCGCTCGAGATGCCCGCCGAGGAGCAGCGCAAACGGCTGCGCCGGCGGCGCGATCAGGTGGCCTACAACAACGTCTTTCGGTGGGCGGGGAAATTCCTCTCCGCGCTGCTGAACTTTGAACTACCCGAACATGAACAAGACCCCGCACTGGACGAACCACTGGGACCGAATCTCCGCACAGATTGCGCAGCGGCCTAGGCTGCTGATCGCCTCGGATTTCGACGGCACGCTCACGCCGATCGCGCTGACTCCGGCCCAAGCCGTCCTCGCGCCGGAGACGCGCACCCTGCTGCGGCGGCTCGCCGCTTGCGACGGCGTCTCTCTCGCGATCATCTCCGGGCGCGCACTGGCCGACGTGCAATTGCATGTGGGCGTCGAGGGCGTGTTCTACGTGGGTAATCACGGTTTGGAACTCTGCGGTCCCGCGATCGAGTTGCACAGTCCCCAAGCCGCAAAGGCCCGCGGCCCGCTTGCCCAGGCCGTCGCTTTTCTCGTGGAAAACACGGCGCTCCTTGAGGGCGTATTTGTCGAGGACAAAGGAGCCAGCGCGTCCGTCCACTGGCGCCTGGCTTCAAAGGTGAGTCAGGAAATCCTTTGCGAGCTGGTCCATGCGGTCGCGGAAGCGCAGCCGCTGTTGCGTCTCGCCGCCGGCAAATGCGTGTGGGAATTGCGCCCAAAAGCTGGCTGGAACAAAGGCGACGCGCTGAGCTATCTCAGCACCCGCCTGAAGTTCGCACCGGAAGACACGCTCTATCTCGGTGACGATCTCACCGATGAAGACGCCTTCCGCGTCGTGCGGAGCGGGCTGGCTTTTCGCGTGGGCGGGGACGGCGAAGAAACCGCCGCGCAATATCGCATCCGAGACGCCGCCGATGCCCAGGCCTTTCTTCTCTGCACGCTTGGTATTCGCACTGGCCGCCTCGCGGGGCCTTCGTCTGGCGAGACTTTGGCCACACCCGCCTTACTTGATGACGATGAACCGCTGCCGATCCATTTCCGCGCTACATAACAAAGCCCAGCACCCGCGCCGTGCCCGACGTGGGATTGAGCAGCCCGAAGAGCATCTTCAGCACGTCGTCTTCCCCGCGCCATTCGGCCCGAGGAAGCCCACGAACTCGCCCTCCTCGATGGAAAACGTCACCCCATCCGCCGCCTGCGTGTCCTCATACTCGCGCCGCCCCAGCCCCTTCACCGCGCCCCACAGGCCGGGGGCTTTTTTGTAGGTGCGATAGACTTTCGTCAGTCCGCTGGTCTCGATGGCGCTCATGTGGTGCGGGAGATTGCACGAGCGCGCCGGGGCGGGCAAACTCCGCGGTGCATGGATATCGAAGCGCAACTGCGAAGCATCGAAGCCGAGCCCGATCTCGTGGAGAAGGCGCTTCGGCTGGCCTTTCTCGTCAGCGCGGTCTTTGCGGAGGCGGGCCGCGAGACAGTCATCGTGGACGGTTCGGCCATCGAGTTTTTCACGGACGGCGATTACATGAGCGGCGACCTCGATGTCTGCTTCACCACCGGCCCCCGCCCCGCGCCGCGGCTGATCGCGGAGGTCATGGCACGGCTCGGCTGTTCGGATTGGAGCGCCCGCAGTTTCAAGGTCGCGGGCCTGTTCGTCGATGTGCTTGGCGAAGTCGAGACGCTGGCGCGCACGCCGTTCCGCCGCATCACGAGCGGCGATGGCCGCCAGTCGATCCTGCTCGCCAAGCCCGAGGATCTGCTCGCTGAGCGGCTGCTCGTTGGCGGTCTATCCGACGAAGAACGACGAGGCGCTGGCCTGCGCAAAAAAGCTGGCCGCGGCGGGCGTGGCCGGGCTGGTCGCAGTGGATTGGGAGGAGGCCCGGTGGGTGGCGGCGCGGTCGGAGTATCGGGTGGCAAAGGAGTTCACCGTGCTGCTTGACGCCGTGCGGGCGGAAACCGAGCGTCCTCCGCCATGAATCCGCCGCCGATTCCCATCGACCAGCCGATCACCATCGAGGACTGGCGCAAAGGCCGCGCCGAGCGTCGGCGCGTGGGCCTGCTCGTGGCACCGCCGACCATCCGGCGCGCGGAGGGCTCGGCGGACCCGCGACAGCGGGCGGCCTTTGGCGGACGGCGCGCGCCGGTCGCGGAGAATTGAGGACACGGGACGGATGTTACGCCCCGGTCATTTGACGTTGTTCAAAAAGTCTTCCACGGAAACGGTCGCATCGCGCAACGCGCCTTTGAGCGTGTAGCGGTCCACTTCGTCATGGAACGGAAAGACCATGCGGCGGCCGTTGGGATGCTCCATTTTGATGTGGCTGCCCTTCCGGTGAATCTCCACGAAGCCGAGGCGCTGAAGTGCGGCGAGCACCTGTCGCCCGGACAGCAGCGGGAGCTTCACAGCGAGAGCGCGACAACCTCGTGGCTTTCGTCCTCAATGAGATCCTTCGGGGACGGTTCGAGATACAGGTCGATGGCCTCCCGGATGTTGTGCAGGGCTTCATCGCGGGTGCGGCCCTGGGACCAGCAGCTTTTCAACGCCGGGCAGTGGGCCGCAAAGTAGCCGTCTTCGCCGCGTTCGATTACAACTTGGAGTGTCATGGGAGTATCACTACGCGGGAGAGTTTGGAGGTCAAACCCTACCGTGGAACTGCGCCATCAGCGCGGTCGCCTCCGCGAAGCTCGTCCATCCATTCCTCCGTGCTCCGGCGCGGAGCCTCGGGGAATTCCCGGTAATAAGCGCCGAGCGCCGCGGTGAAATCCACCTTCCGCGGCGGGGCGGGATGATCCTCGAACTGCACGATGATCTTCACCTCGCCCGCAGCCATCTCCGGCAAGGGCGTGTGCAGCGTGAGATGGCGGCGGTCGTCATCCACTGTGCCGGTTGTTTCGATAGCTCTCATGGCGTGCATCGTATCAGCCTCGAGCGCCAGCCGCAATCACTGGGCAGGTGGGAGCTCCAGAAATCGCGGCGATGGTCGTGAGTTCGCAACGTGGGAGCGAGGAGAGAATCGCGATGCGCCCGCCGTTCTGATCTGCCTTTAACTTGGGTCGTTCTTCGCTCATCATTCGCCATGCAGATACCCGACGAGATCCGAAAATGCGTAGTTTTTGTTGGGTGTGAAAATAAGGCCCCGGAACGTTTATTAACTACGTGGTGACCGCGGCCCATATCTTGAGAAAGGCCAAAAACCAAGGCGCGGAGCGGGTCTATTTACGCGTTAATGTTCAAGACGGCACATCCAAATGGGAACCAACCGAATTTGCAGAGTGGTGCAATCATCCGATTGATTCGAGTGTCGACGTCGCGATTCGCCCAATGACATGGCATCCGTCATTCGACCACAAACAGATTCATCCAGGGTTGATGCTAAGCGAAGAGGTAATGCGTAACGAAAATATAGGTATTGGGAACGAGGTTTTCGTCACTGGGTTGTTCAAGCATCACTTTGGGGGACGACGGAACATTCCGATCGTTCGAGTGGGTAACATAGCAGCGATGGATGAAGAGGAGGTATGGACGAGCGAGATGGGGAGAATTAAAGCCTATCTTATTGAGGCGCGCTCCATCGGCGGTCTTAGCGGTTCGCCGGTTTTCGTGTATCTGGGCGGATTTAGGCTAGGCGAGGAAAGTATTATTGCACGCGGCGGATCGCTGTTGTTTTTGATAGGATTGATTCATGGGCATTACGACGTAAGCGAGAGCAAAATAGATGACGCGGAGGAGGATCATAAGATGCCGGCGAACGTGAACATGGGAATTGCGATTGTAGTTCCTTGGCACAAGATTCTGGAGGTGTTCCAGCATCCCGACTTGGTTAAACATCACGAACGTGTTTCGCAACAAATCCGTGAAATTGAGGTAGCTCGGCGCATCGAGCTCGCCTTGAAGGAGCAATTGGAGGAAATCGCTAAATCCTTTCTACCACCCACACGGGTCGAGATCCCGCGCAAATCCTCAGTCGATCCATTACCTATCGAATAGGTAAGTGCAGCTTGCCATCCCAAGAGCTCGCCAAAGCTGGAGTTGCTTTTCGTTTCCAATTGGCACTTGGGAACGCGGTGGGCGGAAATGGTTGGAGACGCGGGGAAGAGGGCTTGTGAGCGTGCTCGGAAAAGCGGAAGGTGCGGCCCGCTTTTCACTCTAGTTTTCACTCCGCCATGCCCCGCACCCGATTTCTCGCCAAGCTCGACGCCAGCTTGCGCGCGGGGGCGTTTGTGAAGCTGACGCTCAGCGAATACCGAGGCGCGGAGGCCGGGCTGCGCAATCTCTACGGGCGTCCGGTGGAACTGCGCGACGGGCCGCATGTCTCGCTCGTCTGGCGCTATGCCACGCGCGATGTGACGAAGAACGTGCCGCTCGGCGAGGCGGTGGCGGTGCTCGGCAAACTGCTCGGCGCGGAGTTTGGCCGCGCGCATCTTTTCACTACGACCGGCGACTGGCAGCTCGTGTGCGATGCGAGCGGCGAGGGGAGGCTGAAGGCGAGCCGCCCGGTTTTTGCCGTGGCGCCCGCGCCGGAGCACGATCAGAAAAAGCGTGCGGCGTTGACGGTGGAGCACGCGCCGTTTCTGCGCGCGCTCGGCGTGACCTCGGCCACGGGCGAGGCGCGGCCCGGCATGGGGGACAAGCTGCGGCAGATTCAGCGCTTCGTAGAAATCCTCGGGCATCTCGTGGACGACTCGCCGCTGCTTCAACAGCGGGCTGCGCCCGAGCGGCGCGCGCTGCGCGTGCTCGATATGGGCGCGGGCAAGGGCTACCTGACGTTTGCGACCGCCGCCTTTTTCCGCGAACGCGGCGTGGAGGCGGAGATCACCGGCGTGGAGGCGCGCGCCGAGCTGGTGGAGCTGACGAACCGCGTGGCGCGCGAGACGGGTTTCGCGCGGCTGCATTTCGAGCGCCGGGCAATCGGCGACTTCGCTGGAAAAAATGGCGCGGCCGATTTGCTCATCGCCCTGCACGCCTGCGACACGGCCACGGACGACGCGCTGCACCATGGAATCCGCGCGGGGGCGTCGCTCATCCTCGCCGCGCCGTGCTGCCACCAGGAAATCCGCGCGCAGCTCGCGCCGCCGCCAGTGCTGCGCGAGGTGCTGCGCCACGGCATCCTCGCCGAGCGCGAGGCGGAGCTCGTGACCGACGGCATCCGCGCGCTGCTGCTCGAAATCCACGGCTACAAGGCCAGCGTCTTTGAGTTCATCTCCAGCGAGCACACCGGCAAAAACCTGATGATCGCCGCGCACAAACGCGCCCAACCGCACGACCCCGCACCGCTGCGCGAGCGCCTTCACGCGCTGCTCGCTTTCTACGGTATCCAGGAGCAGCGCCTCGCCCGACTCCTCGGCGAATGATCAAGTACTGGAGCCACCCGGAACTCACCGCGCTGCGCCGGATGCGCGAGCGCTTTCTCGCCGGCACGGCGGGCGCGCAGAACTACTGGAGATTGGCTGAAGACCTGGCGCTTTACGACAGCACGTTTGGCGAGCGCATCGGCTGGAAATGGGACGCCGTCCTGCGTGAAGTCGCCGCCCGTGGCTGGCAACCGCAGAGCCGGCACGTCCTCGACTGGGGCTGCGGGAGCGGCGTGGCCGGGCGGCGCGCGCTCGCGAACTGGCCGCAGATCGAGTCGCTCGCGGTGCATGATCGCTCGTCGCTGGCCATGCGCTTCGCGACGGAAAAGGCGCGCGCAGATTTTCCGAAAGTGCGCATCGTCCACGAGGATGCGCCGCTCCCGCCGGACACGCTGCTCGTGCTCAGCCACGTCATCAGCGAACTGCCCGCGCGCGACCTGGCCCAATTGCTCGAGCTTGCCCGTCAGGCGCGCGAGGTCATCTGGGTCGAAGCCGGCACGCATGTGGACAGCCGGCGCCTAATCGCGGTGCGCGAAACTTTGCTTGGCGAGTTCGCCGTCGTCGCACCTTGCACGCATCAGCGCGCCTGCGGCCTGCTCGCGGCGAAAAACGCGCCGCACTGGTGCCACCATTTCGCACCGCCGCCACCGGAGATTTTCCAGGACGCGCGCTGGATGGACTTCGGCCGCGAGATGGGCATCGATCTCCGCAGTCTGCCTTACAGTTTCCTTGTCCTCGAGCGTCCGCGCGCCACGCCGCCGACGCCCGCCGGGCTCTCCCACATCATCGGCGAGCCGCGCGAAGGGAAGGGGCATCTCAAAGTCCTGAGCTGCCACGCCCAGGGCGTCGCCGAACTGGTGCTGCAAAAGCGCGACGCGCCCGTGCTCTACCGCGCACTGCGCAAAGGCGAAGGGCCGCCTGTCCATCGCTGGCTGCTGGCGGAGGGCAAGATCACCGGCAGCGCGGAATTTGTGTCCGGAGAGGACGGGGAATAGTCTTCGGCCCATGCCACGCGCCGACGAGTTTCAGCAGGTCAGCGACGGCCTGTATTTCTGGCAGGCTTACGATCCGGCGGTGAAAGTGGACCTGTCCTGCTGCGCGCGCCGCACCGCGCGCGGGCTGGTTTTCATCGACCCGATCCCGCTGGCGAGGGAAGCCCTCGCCGACCTGTGTGACGGGACCGGACCCGCGGCAGTCCTCCTCACGAATGGCAACCACGCGCGGGCCGCCGAGGAGTACCGGCGGCGCTTTTCCATTCCCATCCTCGCGCACGCCGCGGCCGTTGCGGAACTCGGACTCGCGGTCGATCAGGAAATCGCCGACGGCGAAACCGTGCTCGACGAACTCACCGTGCTCGCGCTGCCCGGTGCGGCTCCGGGCGAAATCGCGCTGCATGGCGGCGGCCTGCTGCATGTGGGCGATGCGCTCATTCATCTCCCGCTTCAAGGTTTCACTCTGCTGCCGGAGAAATACTGCGCCGATGCGCGGGAGCTGCGCGTATCGCTGGGAAAACTGTTGCGGTTTCCATTTGAAATTCTGACATTCGCGCACGGTCTGCCGCTTGTCTCCAAAGCCCGCCAGCGGCTCTCCACACTCCTCGCATGAAAGCCCGCATCTCCCTTCTTTTGACCCTCGTTTTGGCCACCACACCCGTCCTCTGCGGACAGGAAAAGC
The DNA here is from genome assembly GCA_038318725.1 of Chthoniobacterales bacterium. Classification (GTDB taxonomy): domain Bacteria; phylum Verrucomicrobiota; class Verrucomicrobiia; order Chthoniobacterales; family Chthoniobacteraceae; genus Chthoniobacter. The sequence continues at coordinate 4,325 of JBBQCM010000134.1, read as the reverse complement.
CGGTGAAACCCGCCACGCCGGAACCCGCGAAGACGCCGCCCGCGTCTGAACCGGTCTCCACGGCGGGGCCGATCACGAGTCCCGGGCAGATCGCGGCGGCCTTCTTCGCGCTGCTTCAGAAAGGCTCGGTCGATGCGGCCTACTCGAGCCTGACCCGCGGCTCGAAGATCGCGGAAAAGCCCGAGGAACTGCGCCTGCTCAAGACGAAAACCAACGAAGCGATCGAAGTCTTCGGCGCGGTGAGTGGTTACGACCTGGTCGAATCCAAGAACGTGGGTGCCCGGCTTCTACGTGCGACCTACGTTTCCCATGGAAAGACCTTTCCGCTCCGCTGGCGCTTCTACTTCTACAATCCCGACGGCATCTGGCGGCTGATCGACCTGCGTGTGGATGACAAGCTGACCGGCATTTTCGACGAGCCCGAGGAGCGCAAGGATCCCGACGCCAAGCCGTGATCGCGCGGCTGCTGCGCTTCATCCGCTTTTCGCACACGATCTTCGCGCTGCCCTTTGCGTTGGGCTCGATGCTCGTCGCGGCGCACGGCTGGCCGGAGTGGAAAACCGTCGCGCTCATCGTGCTCGCGATGGTCTGCGCGCGGACGGCGGCGATGACTTTCAACCGGCTGGCCGACTGGCAGATCGATCAGCGCAACCCGCGGACCGTCGAACGGCACACGCTGGTTTCGCGCGGCGCGGCAGTCGGGTTGCTTGTGGCGAGTTCGACAGCGTTCATCGCAACCACCGCGTTGATGAACGACATCTGCTTCCAGCTTTCTCCGGTGGCTCTGGTGATCGTGTTCTTCTATTCACTGACGAAACGCTTCACCGCGCTCAGCCATTTCTTTCTCGGCCTCGCGCTTTCCGTCGCGCCCGTCGGCGCTTGGCTGGCGGTGCGCGGGGGATTCGAGCTGCCGCCACTGGTTCTCGCGCTCGCCGTGCTGCTGTGGGTGGCGGGGTTCGATTTGATTTACGCGACGCAAGATTATGACTTCGACCGCGCCGCCGGGTTGCGCTCGCTCGTCGTGCGGCTCGGCGTGGCGCCGAGCCTTTGGTGGGCGCAGGCCCTGCATTGGATCATGCTCGGCGTGCTCGGCGCCTTCGGTTGGAGCGCTCGGCTCGGCGCACCGTTTTACGCCAGCCTCGCGCTGGTCGCGGGCGCGCTCATTTACGAGCATCGCAGCGCGGCGCAGCTCGATGTGGGCGCGATCAACCGCGCGTTCTTCGCGAGCAACGCCTTCGTCGGCGTGGTCTTTGTGCTGGGCATTTTTGTCGATCAAGTGTTGCTCAAACGGACATGAGCAAGACCCCGCGATTCCGTCGCGTGCTGCGCTGGTGCGCCCTTGGCCTCGTGCTTCTGCTGCTGGCCGCAGCGGGCGGAACGTGGTGGGTGCACCGGCATCTCACGCGGCTTATCGTGGCGTCTTTCAATCGCACGTATCCGGGGCTGGAGCTGTCGGCGAAAGGCGTGGCACTGACGGGGACTGACGAGCTGGAGGTAAAGGCGGTGCGCGTGCGCGTGCGGCGGGATGGTTCGGAAGTGCTGAAAGTCCCGGCGGCGAAAGTGCGGTTTTCGTGGTCGGGGATGCGCGCGCATTTCATCCGCGAGATCGTTGTCGAGCAGCCGAGCATCAAAGTCACCGACGCTTTGCTGGCGGCGTTGCCGGCGGGCGGGAATGGAAGTAGCGATGGCCTTCCGTGGCGGATCGGCCATCTGGCGATCAAGGGCGGCATTGGAAGGATCGAGGTCGCGGCGCTGCCGGAGGCGCGGTTCAGCTTTCAGGTTGAGCTGACGGAAGGAGGCGGTGCGAATGTTTTGGAAATCACCAAACTGAGCGTGCGGACCCGGCCTGATGGGACGGAGGTGCTGGCGTTGCCGGCGTTGAAAGTGCGGGCGTCGCTGCCGGAACTGCGCCAGCAGAAGATTCCCGAGGTGGTCGTGGAGGCGCCGCGGGTCGTGGTCACGGATCGGTTGCTGGCGTCGCTGTCTGCGAAAACGGGTGGTGAGAGCGTGCTGCCGGCGTGGACGGTGGAACGGATGACGGTGGCGAACGGGCAGGCGAGCATCGACCTCGCGGCGCTGCCGCGGGTGGATTTTGGTTTTTCGGCGGAGTTGCGAGAGAAGCAGTTGATCGGCGGGACGCCGGTGGAGTTGGGCTTGTCCGCACTGCGGGTGCGGCTGCGGGCGAACGATGCGGAGGCGCTGTCGATTCCGAGCGTGCAGGCGAAGCTAACGCTGGAAGGGCTGCGGGCGCGGCGGGTGCGCGAGATCGCGATCGAGCAGCCGGTAGTCTCCGTGACGGATGCGCTGCTGGCGGCTTTTCCCGCCGGCGCGGAAACACCCGCGGCGGACGCACCTGCACCATCCCAAACCCCGTGGACGCTGGATCGGCTGACGCTGAGTGGGGGACGCGCGAATGTGGATTTGCAGGGCGCACCGCTCGTGCAGTTCGGCTTTGACGCACAACTCGGTGAAGAGGTGCTCCCGCCGCGCGAGCCGGGCGAACTCCAAGCCGCTATGGGTTTCACCGACATAGCCGTGCGTGCCCGCGGCACTGGGCTGGAGCCTTTTCTGCGCGTGCCGGCGGTGCGGACAAAGTTTCGCCTGCCCGAAGTGCAGCGCGAGCATCGCGTGGCTTGGGTGCAGGTCGAGGGATTCGATTTCCGGTTCAACAAAGTCTTCCGCGAGCTCATCGCGAGCGGGGAGAAACCGGCGCTGCCGGCGACCGGGAAAGCGGCTCCCGCCAAGCGGGCGCGCCCCTTTGGCATCGGCGAGCTGATCGTGACCGACGGCGGCATCCACCTCGATGACCTCGGCCTCGGCATCCCGTCCATCGACTGCCGGGTGAACACGTCGTTTCGCAATCTCGCCCTCGCGCCCGACGCCGGCGCGGGGGGACATGAACTGCAGACCATTGAGCTTTCGCGCATCGCCCTGACCTCGCCGCTCGACCCGTTTGTTGCGGTGCTCTCGCTGGAAACGGTTTTCATCCGCTTCACCCTCGCGGGCATCTGGCGGCGGGAAATCGAGGAGATCGCCATCGTGCGCCCGCGGCTCGACATCGGGCCCGATCTTTTCTGGTACATCGACCGCGTGCAGAAAAACGAAAGCGCGCCGCCCGCCGCCGCGCCGCCCGCGGCGGATACCGGCCCGGACTGGAGGGTGCAGCGCTTCTCCGCGACCTCGGGCCAGCTTTTTCTCGCGCTCGAAGGCCACTCGGAAGTCGCGCTGCCAATGCCTTTCGAGTCGCACGCGGAAAACCTGAATTTTCGCAAACTCAGCGACCTGCGGCTGAAGCTGACCATCGACATGCCGGTGCAGGATTACGACTATCCCGGCTACGAACTCACGCTGCGCGGCGTCGGCGGCCGCGTGGAATTCAGCCTCCCACCGGCGCACGGCGCGAACAATGTGGTCAACACGCTCCGGCTGCGCGAGGTGCGTTGGAAGCAGTTCCGCGGGCACGACTACTTTCTCGATGTGACTTACGACGAGCGCGGCATCTACGGAAACCTCGGCGGCAAAGGTTACGGCGGCGTGGTCCGCGGGCAGTTCAACTTTCTCCTCGGCGCCGGCTCGCCGTGGAATGGCTGGGTGTCCGGCACGCGCATCGACCTGAAGCCCATCACCGACGCGCTGGCGCCCGACAAATTTTCGCTCAGCGGGCCGGCGGACTTTCGTCTCACGGTCGAGGCGCGCGCGGCGGAGATGGACCGGGTGGCCGGTGATTTCTCGGCGAAGGGCTCGGGGCAGCTCCGCATCGGGAAAATCGACGACCTCATCAAGGAGCTGCCGGGCGATTGGTCGGGCGTGAAGCGCGGGCTTTCGCGCATCAGCCTTGAGACACTGCGGGATTTCGCTTACGACACCGCGCATGGTGATTTTCGATTCCACGGACGCGCGGGTGCGTTGCATCTCGATCTGCGCGGCGCGGGCGGCGCACGCAAGGTCGATGTCGAATTTCACGACGGCACGCCGCCGCGAAAGGGCGGACGCGTAACCGCACGGCAGCCATGAAGTTTCGCACCCCGTTATATTTAAGCGCGCTCGCCCTGGCCGCGTGCAGTTCCATCCCGATCGACGTGGGCACGAAGGAGGCGGTGAAGGTCGATATCGCGATGAAGGTGGATGTGTATCAGCACGGCGATCCGAACGGGGCGAAGAAGGCGCCGCCGCCGCCGCAGGCGGACATCGGCAAGAGCCGGCGGACGCGGATGGGCGAGGTGCAGATTTTGAAAAACTCGCGGCTCGTGGGTGAAAACCACGCGGGCTATCTGGAAGTGCGCACCATCCCGCCGGGCGAGTACGGTGACTATGTGCGGACGACG
>JBBQCM010000133.1:0-17106 GCA_038318725.1 Chthoniobacterales bacterium | reverse complement strand
GTACGACCGAGGAAAAGCGCATCGGCCAGCCCGTGAGCTACGGCTGTATCCGCATGCGGTCGCGCGACGTCATCGAGGTTTTTGAGCAAGTGCCGGTGGGCACGCCGATTAACATTATCGCCCAGAAGCTGCCCAAGCTGCGTAAGTATGCGCCGCCGCCACCGGTCCTCATCGCCAGGAATGCACCCCCCGCGACGGCACCCATCGCAGCGGCACCCATCGCGCCGGAAAAGAAACCCGCAGCGCCGCCCCGACTCGCGGCGAATCCCAAGCTGGGAGAGCCTAAGCTGGGAGAAACCAAATATCTGAGCGAGATCGCGAGCGGCCCCGGCAGAATCGCTGGCGATCCCGGCGCGGCCGAGGCGATGAAAGGCAGCATCCTTTCCGCCGGCCTGCCCGACGCGCCGCGCAAAACCGGACCGCAGAAACAGGAGAGCATGACCTTTCACTCCTGGTCCTCCCTCTCGCTGCGTGACGTCGAGTCCTCCGGCGTGCGCTGACGGCCCTGCCGCCCATCCATCTGAATCAAGTCTATGAAACCCCTCCGCCTCATCCTCTGCTCCACCCTGCTCATGGCTGCTTCCCTTTTTGCCGATGACGCCAAGCTCTACACCATCCCGCTCAAGGACATCGACGGGAAAGACACGACGCTGAAAACCTACGCGGGCAAGCCGTTGCTCATCGTCAATGTGGCGTCGAAGTGCGGGTTCACCCCGCAGTACACCGGGCTCGAGGCGGTCTGGCGCAAATACAAGGATCAGGGGCTGATGGTGCTGGGCTTTCCGAGCAATGATTTTGGCGGACAGGAGCCGGGGACGACGGCGGAGATCAAGGAATTCTGCTCCTCGAAATTTGACGTAACCTTTCCCCTATTCGACAAAGTGCAGGTCAAAGGCGACGCGCAGCACCCGCTCTATGCCGCGCTGACCGGCCCGGAATCGCCGGTGCCCGGCCCGGTCAAATGGAACTTCGGGAAATTTCTCATCGGCCGCGATGGGAAGATCATCGCCCGCTTTGACTCGAAGGTGACGCCGGATTCGCCGGAGCTGACCAAGGCCATCGAAAACGCGCTGGCGGCGAAGTAGCGGCGATTGGCTGCATCGAAAACCACGCCGTCATCCTGAACGGAGTTCCGGAAGTCTGCGAACGGGACGGAGTGAAGGATCGCTGACCGTACTGGGCGGAGGCGGTCTGGTGGGACATGTGCGCTATCGCTCCCGCCGCCTCTGCCCGCGTTTCGGTCAGCGATTCTTCACTGCCGCTTGGTTCGCAAAGCCTCCCAAGCCACCGTTCAGAATGACGGCATTTTATTCGACGGAGCGCGCTAGCCGCTCTTGATCTGCTCCAGTTCCTCCCACCGCGCGTAGAGCTTCGGCACGCGGTCTTTGGCGGCTTGGAGCTGTGCTTCGAGAGCTTCCCAATCGTGGCCGTGTTTGGCAAAAAAATCCGGCGAGGCCAGCGCCGTTTCCATCTGCGCGACCTTCTCTTCGACGGCGTGAATGTCGGCCTCGATGGTCTCCAACTCGCGCGTTTCCTTGTAGCTGAGCTTGCGCACTTTTTCGCTGCGCCGAGGCGCGGCCTTGACGTCGGGAGCAGCGGTGGAAGCGGTTTTGCGGGCGGCGCGCTTTTCCAGGTAGTAGTCGTAGTTGCCGGCGTTCAGCGTCACCACGCCGGCACCCTCGAATGCCAGCGTGTCGGAGCAGACACGGTTCAGGAAATAGCGGTCGTGGCTGACGATGATGATGGTGCCCTGGAAAAAACACAGCGCCTCCTCGAGCAGCCGGAGCGTGGCGAGGTCGAGGTCGTTCGTCGGTTCGTCGAGGATGAGCACGTTGCCGCCGCGCTTGAGGATTTTCGCGAGGATCACGCGGCTGCGCTCACCGCCGCTGAGATGCTGGATTTTGGAATTGATCCGGTCGTCGGTGAAAAGAAACCGCCGCAGGTAGGCGCGCAGGCTGATACTCTCGTCGCCGAGCCGCACGACCTCGCTGCCTTCGCCGACCTCCTCCCCCACGGTCTTCGCGTCATCGAGCAGCAACCGGTTCTGGTCGATGTAATTCACCTGGGTGCGTGCGCCGATTTCGACCTGGCCCGAGGTCGGCGCGAGTTCGCCCATGATGATCTTGAGCAGCGTCGATTTGCCGACGCCGTTGCGCCCTACGATTCCCAGCCGCTGCCCGGCGGCGAGGTCGAGATTCACGTAGTCGAAGAGCGTGCGCCCGCCGAGTTCCATGCCCACGTTCGTGAGCGTGATCACGCGGTTCGCGAGCTTCGGCGCGGGCGGGATGATCAGCTCCACATCCAGCTCCTGTTCCGGCCCATCCTGTCCTGCCATTTCAAAATAACGCTCGATCCGATCCACGCTTTTCGTCCGCCGCGCACGCGGTCCTTTGCGCACCCACGCCAGCTCGTGCTTGAGAAATTTCTGCCGCTTCCGTTCCTGCTCCTCCTCGGTCGAGGTGCGCAGCGCCTTGGCGATGAGGAAATCGTTGTAGCTGCCCTCGTAGGAGATGAAGACGCCGCGCTGCAACTCGATAATCCGCGTGGCGATGCGGTCGAGGAAATAGCGGTCGTGCGTGACGAAGAGACACGCGCCGGGGTAGCGCGAGAGAAAGTCTTCCAGCCACTCGATGCTCTCGGTGTCGAGATGGTTCGTCGGTTCGTCGAGGATGAGAAAATCCGGCCGCGCCACGAGCGCCCGGCAGAGCGCCACGCGCCGCTTTTCCCCGCCGCTCAGCGTGCCCACGATGCGGTCGCGCTCGGGCGCGTGGAGATGGGTGGCGAGGCTTTCGATCCGGTGGTCGAGTTCCCAGCCGTCGAAATGGTTGATCTCGTCGAGAAGGATGGCGCTGCGCGGGCTCTCGGCGGGCGTGTTTTCATACTCCGCCAGCCGGGCGAGGATGTGCGCCGCACCGGCGTGGATGTTGTCGAAAACCGTCGCCTCTTCCTCCAGCGCGAAAGCCTGCGGGAGCCAGCCGGTGATGAGATCGCGCTTCCGCGTGAACATTCCCCCGTCGGGCTGCAACTCGCCCGCGGCGATGCGCAGAAAGGTGGACTTGCCGCAGCCATTGCGCCCGACGAGGCCGATGCGCTCGCCCTCGCCAATGGCGATGGTCGCGCGGTCGAGCACGGTCTGCGGCCCGTAGCGGACGGTGAGTTCGGTGGCACTGGCGATGGGATCGGGCATGTGGCGGGCGGGGAAGATTCACGCGATGGGCCGCTGTGGGAAGCCCGAATGCGAATGAACATTTTGCCCTTTAAGCGGTCTGATTCTGCCGCTGCGGAAACCGCTGTTCACGGCCACGCGAACAAGCAACCGGCCGCCCCGCGGCGAACGAATAACCAACCAAAACCATGAGCCTTTTCGCCATCCTTCTTTTTGCCGGCACCATGATTATCTCACTCTGGGCTGCCGCCCGCGTGAAGAGCGTCTATCGACACTACAGCCAGGTGCCCGCCTCCTCGCGCGCCACCGGTGCGGAAGTCGCCAGCGCCATCCTTCAGCGTGCGGGCATCCGCGACGTCGAGATCGTCGCGCAGGAAGGCATGCTTGGAGATCACTACGACCCGACGCACAAGCGCCTCGTGCTTTCGACGGAAAATTTTCAGGGCAACTCCATCGCCGCCTTCGGTGTCGCCGCGCACGAGTGCGGGCACGCCATCCAGCATCAGCAGGCCTACGCGCCGCTCCACCTGCGCATGGCGGCCGTGGGCGCGACGAATTTTGCCAGCCAGATCGTGATGTGGCTGCCGCTGGTTGGCCTGTTCACCGGCATTCTCAACTGGTACACCGCGTCGTGGATCATGGCCGCCGCGTGGGGTGTGATCATGATGTTCAACCTCATCACCCTGCCCGTGGAGTTCGACGCTTCGGCACGCGCGAAGCGCGTGCTCGCAGAGATGGGCTTCATCGGCACCGACGAGGAAGTCGCGGGCGTCCGCAAAGTGCTCGACGCCGCGGGCTGGACCTACGTCGCGGCGCTCATCACCTCGCTCGGCTACATGCTCTGGTACTTGCTGCCGCTGCTCCTCGGCGGACGCAGCCGGGACTGATCGAGACCGCTCTTTCCAGAGGAGTGTAGGCTACTGCTCACCCTTGGTGGCGTCAGCGGCCTTTTCGATCAGGGGAGTAACGTTGCGGAAGCCGGCGTTGCTGCCGATGGCGGTCTTGGTGAAGAAGCCGAATGGGCGCTGTTCGCCGGGTGCGAGTTCGAAGATCGAGGAGCGATCGTAATCTCGCGGGATCGTGAGCGAGACCGGCGTGGCGTTCGCATTCGTGAGCAGAACTTCGACATTGGTCCCCGGCGTGATCCCGGACAATGGAACCGCGAAGCTGCCCGTCGCCGTCGAAACATCGAAGTCCTTATGGACGGTCTGGCCGCAGCGCAGATCGACGCGGATGCCGCCCACTCCGGAGCCTGCGGAGTAGATGCCCTGTCCGCTGGCATCGTGAAAGACCGTGCCGGTCAGAAAGTCGGGCAGCTCCGGCCCGCCGAGGTCCATCGTGCAGTAGCTTTTGAAACGGGAGGCCGGCCAGATGAAATAGCCGGTGCCGATTTCCCGCATCGAAGCGCGAAACATGTTGGTGCGGTGCCCGGTGCTCTTCCACCAGCCGAGATAGTTACCCAGCGGCGTATCGCGACCGGCGCTGATATTCTCCGCGACGTTGCCCGGCACGTAACCCTCCGCGGAAAAGCGAGCCCAGGGCGTGCGCTGGGTCGCGGCGTTGTAGTAGGCGCTTTTCGGCACGGTTTCGTGCTGCATCCGGCTGCTCTTCGCCATGTCTTCCGCGTGCCGGCGGGCCGCGACGGTCAGACTTTGGTGCGGGGCGAGCGGGCCCGTGCTGGCCGGCACGTCGTGGAAGAAGGTGCCGCGCAGTGCGTTCTCCTTGGCGGAGTCATATCGCCCGCGGTTCACCAGCCAGCGGATTTCCTCCTCAAAGGCCGTCGGTGCGCCGTCCTGCGTGTATTCGACAATCCCGTGCACCGCACCCGCGGGCTGCACAGGTGTCGCCATTGGTGGGATTCCTCCATCCTTTTGCGCCTCGCTCCACATCGCGATAAAACGCTGGTCCGCCTCGCTGAACGTGGCGACCGGCAACGTCACCTCCTGCCCGCCTGTTCCACGCAGCGTCACGGTCACCGTGGCCGTCGCCGTAATGACGGCGGAACTCTGGCGTCCCTGTGAGTCGGTGAAAACGTGCGGCGCGGACTCCGCGCCGTTCGCCGGAAACATCGCGAGCAGAAAGAGCAGGGCCAAGCATCGTCGGCTTGCGACCGGGCGGACGAGCGAATGTTGCACTTTCATTGCGTCGTCGCTGGCGGGATTTTCTCAGCGGCTTTCCGCGTACGCGTTCATATCCACGATGTAGGCCCACCAGTTGTTCAGCTTGCCGTCGTTCAGCCGGTTTTTGGGGTCGGAATAGCGGCCGGGAGCTTTCGGCAAATGCGAAAACCACCAGCGCATGAATCCGAGCTGGAAATCCGGGCCACCCCACGCTGTCGAGTTGACCATCTGAGGGGTTCCGGAAAGGCTCGGGAAGTTCAGCCAAAGATTCGCCTCGGAATTGAAAGGGGTGGCGACATCGTAGGCGTAATCCTTGGAGGCGTTTGGCGGAAAGTGAATATTGCCGCAGCCAGCGACGCCGACACCCTGCTTCGGTCCAACACGTGTAAAGCGATCCCACAGATGCTTGACCGAGGCCGTGCCGCTCCAACTGCCGTAAACCTTGGTCATAATCGACTCGGCGCGATGACCAAAGGAATGCAAGGCCAGCGCGACCTCACGCTCGGGGTTCAGGCACATGACGACATACAGGCGCGACGGGCGAATGATCGGCCCCGAATTGCACCAGTAAGCCGTCTTCCCGACCATTTGGGATTCGTAAAAGCCGCTGTAGGGATGGGCCCAGACGACTATTTCATCAGCGAACCCGCTGGCGGCCAGTTGGTGCGGAGTCTGATTTTGCAGAACCTCCAACGGCATGTCGAGGATCGCATCGTAATCGACGGCATCGGCCTCGTGAAACGGATGGGCATTCTTGTCCTTCCAGCACTGGATATAAGTCACATCGTCGTAGTGGAAGCCGTCCTTTTTCTTGGGCCACAGGTCCAGATCCACCCATGCCGCCACGTTCCATTGCACATAGCCCCCGCTGGCTTCCGTCAGATCGGCGAGGTACTCGGCGTTCAACTTCCGCGTATCACGCCACTTCATATAGGCGTTGAGCCGCTGGCCACCTTGGTTCTCCAGCACGGGATCAATGTTCAGCACGAGCACCTTCTTGGTGATATTGGCCGCGGACACCTGCGTGGCTCCGGAAGGTGAAGTGACCGCGCCGCTTTGGGGTGCCGGCTTGGAGGGGCCTTGGGCGAGAAGCTGCGAACCGCAAGGTAGAGCAAAGGCGACAATGACCGCGAAGATTAGGTTTGATTTCATGGTTGGTGGATTCTGCGTGCTCAGGGACGTGCCCTCTGCGGGCGGTAGATTTTCAGCCAGCCTTTGGTCAAATCGGAAAGATACAATGTGCTCCGAACGACTTCCTTGGTTCGGGTCGCGTTCTGCTCGAAAACCACCAGCAGGCCCTTTCCAAAATCGACGTCCGCGACAACGGCTGAGTGGTGCGGGGCCGTGACCGAGTAGTGCCCGCCGCCGCCGTCATGCGAGGCACCCTCCAGTCGCGCATCGCGGAACTGGACGACATCGCCGGCGCGGACCTGCACCAGGCTTTCGACACCCTTTGCCCCCTTCCGCTGGCCCGCGACGAACGCCACCAACTGACCCCAGACATAGTCGCCAGCGCCGGGGGCGTCTTTGCTGATGCCTGCCTGTCCCGCGGATTTCAGGGCCTGCACCACCAGGCTCGTGCATTGCCCGTCTCCCACTTTCTTCCCATAGTTCTCGCGGCAAAAAGCCAGCACTTGGAGAGCGGGATCAGGAGCGGGCTCCGGCACTTTGGGCGGTGTTGTGCCCGGTTGATTCTGTCCATCGCTCGCAGGGACCATTGGACGTGCGGGTGCAACCGATGGAATCCCTGAGTTGGTTACTTCGTCGGCGAGTTTCATCGGCCAGTTGGCGTCCGCGAAAAAGGCGGGTTGCTCCGTCCGGTAGCGCCTGAACCTCGCGATAAATTCCCGATGAAAGTCGGACCCTGCTTTGCCGAGTTCGGGATGCTTGGCGATTGCTTCCACTTGCGCTGAGACAGCCGCGGGAGGCGCCGCGCTGGCTTTGCCAACTGTATCAGACTTTGAAGTCCGGCTATCCTGCCCACTAACAATGGCAGGGCTGGCAAGCAGCCCAAGGACCACATTGGTTAACGAACGGAGTTTTCTCATTTCGGGGTATAGGGTGACAAATGCCCTCATCTGAAGCAAACACCACGCGGTAGTCCGACAGTTGACAGTTGCTCGACTTACCTAGGGGCGGGAGCGGCGGGAGCGAGGAAGACGCGGGCACCAATGGTGTGTTGACGTTCGTTGCCTCCGACACCCCAACGCATACTGGAAAGTGGGGGGCCATTGTCGGCATCCTGCGGCCCCTTTCCCGAGCGGCGGATGAAAGCATAGACGGGATACCAGTAGGATTCGCAGAGCGAGGCGAGCGCTTGCTGGGCGGTGGGATCGGTGCTGCTCGCGGCCTGGCGCACCACGATCCATCGGGTGGTTTGGAAAGAGCGGGGCGCAGTGGGAGCGGACATAGGTTCACCAGAAGCTACGGGAAATCATGGACGAGGTTGCGGACAAAGTAAGCGTCGGCTCAAATGGCCTCCTATCACGGGCCGCAAAGACCCGGACGCGGCGGGCTATTTCGAGCGACGCTCGATGACGAGTTGGTTGTCGCCCAGCTTGCCGCGGCGGTCGGAGAGCCGAAGCTCGAGCGCGTAGTTTTTGCCGCCGAAGATGAAATTGGCGGGACCGATGTCACCGGTGCCGCTCGACCAGGAAACGGTTTGCGAATGGCTGCCGCGGGCCACGCGGAAGTCAGAGTAGATGAAAGGCCGAGGAAATTTTCCGCCGGAGACGCTACGCTCGCCGAGATAGGTCAGGTCGAAGTCCGGAAAGATCAGCGCGACATTTTTCTGAAAGGCCGTTTTGACTCCGTAATCCGCGCCCTGCGCTGTGTTCAGGAAAAGGAAAACGCCGGCACAACCGGCAAGTGCGGCGAGGAGCAGCACCCGGATGGAGCGGGACCGGCAAAGCATGGCGCAGGACATACAGCGAGGATGGGGCGCAGGCCGGCGGATGTCTGTCGTTTTCCTTCGCAGAAGAGGGCATTGCCGGTCCCCGTTCGTGCCTGCGGCCAAGGTGCGATGACTTGCGGCGCGCCCACCGAACCCGCACGCTGCGCGGATGCTTCCCAAACGCTCCGTCGGTTCCCTCCCGGTCTCCGCCCTCGGCCTCGGCTGCATGGGCATGTCGGAATTCTATGGCATGCGCGATGACGTCGAATCCATCGCCACGATTCGTCGCGCGCTGGATGCCGGGCTGGACTTTCTCGACACCTCGGACGCCTATGGCCGCACACTAATGAGGTGCTCGTCGGCCAGGCCATTCGCGGGCGGCGCGACGAGGTCGTGCTGGCGACGAAGTTCGGTTTTCTCCGCGACCCGGGCGATCCGCTGCGCAAAGGCTTTTCCGGCAAGCCGGAGTTTGTGCGGGTGCAGTGCGAAGGCAGTCTGCGGCGGCTCGGCGTGGACGCGATCGATCTTTACTACCAGCACCGTGTCGATCCCGAGACGCCGATCGAGGAAACGGTGGGCGCGATGGCCGGGCTCGTGCGCGCCGGCAAGGTGCGCTTTCTCGGCTTGAGCGAAGCTGCGCCGGAGACGATCCGCCGCGCGCATGCGGTGCATCCGATCACCGCCGTACAAACCGAGTATTCGCTCTGGACGCGCGACGTGGAGGACAACGGCGTGCTCGCCACCTGCCGCGAACTCGGCATCGGCTTTGTGCCCTACAGCCCACTCGGCCGCGGCATGCTCACGGGGCAAATCCGGCGTTTCGAGGACCTCGCGCCCGACGATTACCGGCGCAACAACCCGCGGTTTCAGGGCGAAAATTTCCAGCGCAATCTCGATCTCGTCACGCACGTCGAGGCGCTCGCCCGCGAGAAAGGCTGCACGCCCGCGCAGCTCGCGCTCGCCTGGGTGCTCGCCCAGGGCGCGGACCTCGTGCCGATCCCCGGGACCAAGCGGCGCTCGTTTCTCGACGAAAACATCGGCGCCGTCGCTCTCACGCTCGCGCCTGCCGAACTCGCGCGCATCGCCGCGGCGTTTCCGAAAGGCGCGACGCACGGGACGCGCTACGCCGCGAGCGGGATGACCGTGGTGCATCGCTGACCGCGCGGCTTCGCTCACGAGTTCTTGTCGCGGGCGGCGTCCCTCGGCACGCTCAACCGCTCATGTCACCCATCCGCACCGCTTTTGTCCTCGGCGCCGGCCTTGGCACCCGCCTGCGCCCGCTGACCCTGCGCCGGCCGAAGCCGCTCATCCCGGTCGTCAACCGTCCGCTCATCACCTACGCCTTCGACCATCTGCGCGGCGTCGGCATCGAGAGGCTGATCGTGAACACGCACTGGCAGGCGGAGCGCTACGCTGAGTTCTTCGGCGAGGGCTGCTACGGCGCGGCGGAGCTGCATTTCCGCCACGAATCGCCCGAAGTGCTCGACACCGCGGGCGGCATTTGGAATGTGCGCGACCTGCTCCGGGACGAGCCTTTCATCGTCTATAACGGCGACATCTTTACCGATCTCCCGCTTGGTCCCGCGCTCGCCGCACATCGCGAAAGCGGGAACGAAGTCACGATGGTGCTGCGCTCAAAGGATGGTCCGCTCCAGGTCGCCTGCGACCCCGCCAGTGGGCGCGTGACCGACATCAGTGGGCGCGTCGATCCGGCGGCCGGGCCGCGCTTTCTCTTCACCGGAATCTACATCGTCAACCCGGAGTTTCTCCATCGCATCCCGCCGGCGACGAAGATCAGCGTTGTCCCCATTTTTTGCGAAATGATCCGCACCGAGGCGAAGCTCGGCGGCATCGTCATCGGCGACGGCGAGTGGTGGGACCTCGGTTCGCGCGAGCAGTACCTCGACGTCCATGCGGTCCTCGCGGCACGAATGCCCGACACCATGCAGCCGCCGTGGATCGACGCCACGGCCCATCTCGCCGCGGGCGCGCAGATCACCGGCGCGACCGCCATCGCCGCGGGCGCGCGCATCGGCGCGGGCGCGCGACTGCACGATTGCATCGTCTGGGAAAACGCGGAAGTCGCGCCCGGCGCGGCGCTCACCCGCTGCATCGTCACCCGTGCCGCGCGGGCCGAGGGCACGCACACCGATCACGACATCGCCTAGAAAAACAGCAACACTTTCTCCGCCATGCCCAGCCCGCACCACTCCCAAGCCGTCTCCGTTCTCCCGATCGAAAAGGGCGGCTCGGGCCGCAAATTCTGGCGCATGCACACCGGCGGCCAGACGCTCATCCTCGTGCGCTACGGCGAGGACCGCCCGGAAAACAAACACTTCGTCGCCATCGCCCGCTTCCTCGCCAGCGTCGGTGTGCGCGTGCCGGTCACGCATTTTCACGATGAAAGCGAGGGCCTCATCGTCATGGAAGACGCCGGCGAGACCGACCTCTGGAGCCGCCGCAACGACCCGTGGCCGCAGCGCCGCGCGCTCTACCAGCGCACCCTCGACCAGGCGCTCATCCTCCACACCCAGGCGCACCGCGCGCCCGGCGCGGACTCGCTCACGATCCTCCAGCCGGTCTTCGACGCCGCGCTCTACCGCTGGGAGCAGGACTACTTTTTCGAGCACTGTCTCGGGCGGCACTTTGGCCTGAGCCCCGCACAGCTCGAGGCGGAAGGGGACCGCGCGCGTCTCCACGAGATCGCCGGGCATCTCGCGCAGCAGCCCCGCTGCCTCGTGCACCGCGATTTCCAAAGCCAGAACATCATCGTCCGCGACGGCGAAGTCTGCCTCATCGACTTCCAGGGCCTGCGCCCCGGCCTCGCGCAATACGACATCGCCTCGCTGCTCCTCGATCCCTACGTCGCCCTCACCGCCGCCGAGCGTGAGGAACTCCTCGCCCACTACCTCAGCGGCCTGCACGGTCCCGGCCGGCATGAAGCGCCAGGCTTTCGCGCGCTCTACGATCTCTGCGCCATGCAGCGCCTCATGCAGGCCCTCGGCGCCTATGGCAAACTCGGCCACACCGACGGTCGCACCGCCTTCCTCGATCACATCCCCGCCGCTCTCGGCTCGCTGCGCGAAGTCGTCGCCAATATCCCCGGCCTCGACCGCCTGCTCGCCCTGCTCACCGGGCTGCGCTAAAAGGCAGTCACTTCGCTTGGAGGCGCTGGCGGGCTTCGGCGCTGAGCGCCGGGGTCGCGGCCAGCCAGGCGTTGGCGGCGGTTTCGTCGGTGCGCTTCCAGCGGTCAAAAGTGCGTTGGAGGGCTTTTTCGCGTTTCGCCGCGTCGCCCATCGTCTCGGCCCAGGCGATCGCCGCGCTGGGATCGGTGCCGGCAATTTCATCGGCGTAGCCACCGACGGCGGCATCGCGCGTCACACCCGCTGGCATTTTTTCCAGCCACGCGGCCGCCTGCGTCGCATCCTGCCGAGCCCAGGTGCGCGCGACCCGCGCCGCGCTGTCCGCGCGGGCAGTTTCATCGCCGAGCTGCTGCGACCAAGTGGCTGCGGCGACGGGATCCTGATTGGCCCACGAACCAGCAATGTCCGCCGCTGCCTTACGCTGGAGGTCGCCGGCTGGCAGTTCGGTGATCATCCCGGCGGCCTGCTGCGGCTCGTGTTGCGCCAGTCCGGCCATGGCCCCCGCGAGATACGCACTGCGCGCCACGCTCTCGGGCTGGCTCTTCACCCAGGCCAGCGCGCCGGTCGGATCCTGCCAGGCCCAGGTTTGCAGCATCCCCCGCAATTCATCGGGCTTCGCCTCCGGCTGTTGCGCCATCCAGGCGAGCGCCGCTCGCGGATCGGTTTGCGTCCACGACTGCACCGCCTGCCGTACCGCCTGATTGCGCTCCTCGCCGGCGGGCAGCTCCTTTTGGGCAAAAGCCAGCGCCTCGGCCGCGGAAGTCTGGGCCCACTGCCGGAGCGCCTGGCGCAGCGATTGCGCGCGGCTTTCCCCGGTGGGAAGCGTGGCCGCGATCTCGGCGGCGGCTTTCGGATTCTCCCAAGTCAGACGCTGGACGAGGTTGCTAAGTACCTCGTTGCGCTGCATCCCGGCCGGAATTTCCTCAGCCAGTTGCAGCGCGCGGGCGGTGTCGCGCTGCGCCACTTCGGTAATAATGGCGGCGAGCGCACCACGCCGCGGCGTGCCTTCGGGCATTTGACGCGCTGCGGCGAGCGCGGCGTCGGCATCGCTCTCCGCCCAGCGCGCGAGAATTTGGCGCTGCGCATCGCCGCGCAAACCGAGTTCGGAAAGACTGCCCGCCCAAGCCAGCGCAGCGACGGGATCGGACTCGGCCCACCGATTCGCCACACCCTGAATCGCCTGGGCCCGCGCCCCGCCGGCTGGCAGGGCGAGCGCTTGCTGGGCCGCCGTCGCAGGATCGCGGCCCGCCCACGCACGAAAGACATGCCCATAAACATCGCGCGTCCGCATGTCTGCCGGCAGGCTTTGCAGCCACGCCACTGTGGCGGCTGGATCTTGCTCGGCCAATCCACCGGCGACTCCGACAAGCGCGGTCCGTCGCTGGGTCGGATCTTCCAGCGCCAGCGCCCACGCTTTCGCTGCGGCCCCGTCCTTTTTCGCCCACGCCGTGGCCGCGGCACCGAGCGCAAACTCGCGCTCATACCGCGAGCCGGTATTGCTCGCGAGGGCGTAGTCCGCCGCCGCTTGCGGATCAAATTCCGCCCAACGCGCGATGAGCATCGGCACCATGAACTGCGCGCGCTCACCTTTGAATTTTTTCGCCGCTTCGAGGGCCGCCGCGATTTCCTCCGGCCCGATCTCGCTGATGGCGACGGAGGTTTTTTGATAACGCGTCAACTCGTTGGTCTCCTGCGCCGCGGCGAGCAGATTCCCGAGCACCCGCCCGCGCCGATCCGTGGCCGAGTCGGTGCCACTCCACGCCAGCCCGCGCGAACCATCGGAAGAAGCTCCAGAGCCCGCATCGGCGCGACCGGAACCAGTGGTAGCCACGCTTTCCGCCGGACCACCACCCACGACAAAGCCGATGAGAAAAGCACCGGCGGCGATGCCGGCGAAAAGTGCGATCTGAAGTTTGGGGTTCATGGGCGGATGACCAGCAACGCTAGAGATGCGCCGAGGGCTTGACCAGTCCGCAGCGACCGCTCTCCGCACCGGGTCCCTCGACTAAGAAACCAAACCGCGCGACGGTCATCCGTGCGCATGCTTCGCCGCCTTACTATCCTCACCTTTGCCATTGCGCTGGCTCGCGCGGAGGCGGTGGATTTCGCCAAAGACGTGCGCCCGGTGCTGGAGACGTATTGTTTCAAATGCCACGGCGCGGAGAAGGCCAAGGGCGGCGTGAAGCTGCACGAGTCCGCCGATCTCGCGGCGCTCTACCGTGATCCGCTGCTGTGGGACAAAGTACTGACCGAACTCCGCGACGAAGCCATGCCACCGGACGACAAGCCACAGCCGAGCGCGGATGAACGGAAGAGGCTCATCGCGTGGCTCGACCGCGCGCTCAATGATCCCGATCCGGCAGCCGTCCCGCGCGATCCCGGCAAGCCCGTGCTCCATCGGCTGAGCAAGCATGAATACAACAACACCATCCGCGACCTGCTCGGCCTCGACACGCATCCGGCCGACGAATTTCCGCCCGATGGCGGCGGCGGCGGCGGCTTCGACAACAACTCCGCGACCCTCTTCACCCCGCCGGTGCTCGTGGAAAAATACCTCGCTGTCGCGACGAAGCTGCTCGCTGCGACCAAGCCCGAACGCCTGATCATCGCGCGGCCCAACCCGGTGCTGACGAAGACCGACGCGGCGAAGACGAACATCTCGCGCTTTGTCGCCCGCGCCTTTCGCCGGCCCGTCGAACCCGCGCAGATCGAGTTGCTGCTGAAACTTTTCGCGCAAGCCGATGCGCGCGGGGAGAGCTTCGACGACGCCATCCGCTACGCGTTGCGCGGCGTGCTCGTTTCGCCGGATTTCCTTTTTCGCGTGGAGGTGCCGCGCGGCCTCAACGCCTCCCCCGTGAGCGACTATGAACTCGCCAGCCGGCTCTCGTATTTCCTCTGGTCGAGCATGCCGGACGACGAACTCTTCCGCGTGACCTACGCCGGCACGCTCCGCCAGCCTGCCGTGATCGAGGCGCAGGTGAAGCGCATGCTGCTCGATCCGAAAGCCCGCGCTTTCGCGGAAACCTTCGCCGGCCAGTGGTTGCGCGTGGACGAACTCACGACCTCCGCCCAGCCCGACGCCAAGCGCTTCCCCGACTACACGCCCGCGCTGCGCGATGCCATGCTCGCCGAGCCCATCGAGTTTTTTCACGCGCTGCTCCGCGAAAACGGCAGCCTGCTCCGCCTGCTCGACGCGGACTACACCTACGCGAACGAACCGCTCGCCAAACTCTACGGCCTCGACGGCGTGACCGGCGACAAACTCCGGCGCGTGGCGCTCAAGGACCGCAACCGCGGCGGCGTGGCCACGATGGGTGCGGTGCTCACGCTCACCTCGTATCCGCGGCGCACGAGCCCGGTACTGCGCGGCAAATGGATCCTCGAACAAATCCTCGGCACCCCGCCACCACCGCCACCGCCGCTCGTCGAGAGCCTGCCCACGAACGACAAACCCAAGGATGGCCTGACGCTGCGGCAGCAGTTGGAAAAACATCGGACCAAGGAGGAGTGCGCCGGCTGTCACAAGCGGCTCGATCCGCCCGGCTTCGGCTTGGAAAACTTCGACGCCATTGGCCGCTGGCGTACCGAGATCGCCGGACAGCCGGTCGATGCCACCGGCGAAATGGCGAGCGGAGAAAAGTTCAACGGTCCCGCCGAGCTGAAGACGATCCTGTTGAAAAGCAAAGACGTCTTCGCGCGCAACGTGACCGAGAAAATGTACGCCTACGCGCTCAACCGGGGGATCGAAAGCTACGACGTGCCCACCGTCCGCCGCACTGCGAAAGCGCTGGCGTCCGCGGACTATCGGGTGGACACGTTGGTCCTCGAAATCGTGAAAAGCTACCCTTTCCAAAACCGCCGCGGCACCACCACCATCGCCACCAATCCATGAGCGCGTATTTTTTAAATTTTAACGCAGAGACGCAGAGATGCAGAGGGCGCAGAGAATATTTTCGGGACTGCCGCCAAACTCTGCGATCTCCGCGTCTCTGCGTCTCTGCGTTTTCCAAAAAAAACCGCCCATGAAAACCCTGCCCATCTCCCGCCGCACCGTCCTCAAAGGCCTCGGCGCTACGCTTTGCCTCCCGTGGCTGGAGGCCATGCGCCCCGCCGCCGCGCTCGCCGCGGGCACGCCTGCCTCGCCTGTGCGCATGGCCGTGCTCTACATGCCGAACGGCGTCTGCCCCGGCAAATGGAAGCCCACCGGCACCGGGCGCGACTTCGAGCTTTCGCCCATCCTTTCCCCGCTCGCGCCGCACAAAGACGAGCTCCTCGTCCTCCGCAATCTCTGGAACGCCGCGAGCAATACCGGCGACGGCCATTACGTAAAGACCGGCGGCTTTCTCACTGGCACCACCATCACGCGCACCACCGGCAGCGACTTGCGCAGCGGCGCGGTGTCGATGGATCAGGTCGCAGCGAAACGCGTCGGCCACATGACGGCGCTGCCGTCGCTGGAACTCGGCATCGACCCGCCCGCCACCGGCGTCGATACCAACGTCGGCTACACCCAGCTCTACGGCGCGCACATCGCCTGGAACACGCCGACCACCCCGCTCGCCAAGGAAATCAACCCGCGCGCCGCCTTCGACCGCCTCTTTCGCTCGCAAACCCCGGGCCGCGCCGCCGAAGCTGCCAAGGACCGCAGCGTCATCGACCTTGTCCTTGAAGACGCCAAACGCCTCCAGCAGCGGCTCGGCAAAGACGACCGCCAGAAGCTCGACGAATATCTCGAAAGCGTCCGCGGCGTGGAGCAGCGCATCGCCTTTGACGCCAAGCGGCAGAGCGAAACCAATCGCAGCGACGACGCGGCGGCGCGCGCCATCAAGGAACTCGGCGCGCGCATCGACACCTACGCCGATCCCGCTCGCGTCAGCCAGCGCAAAGGCGACCACACCGAGCACGTCCGCCTGATGCTCGACCTCATGGTCCTCGCCTTCCAGACCGACTCCACCCGCGTCGCCACCTTCATGTTTGGCAACGCCGTCAGCCCCCGCAACTTCTCCTTCCTCGACGGCGTCAGCGGCGGTTTCCACGAAATCTCCCATCACAAAAACGCCCCCGAAGCGATGGGTCAGTACGAGCGCATCAACACCTGGCACTATGCGCAGTTCGCCTACATGCTCGAAAAAATGCGCGCCATCCGCGAAGGCGAGCGCACCCTGCTCGACAACTCCATGCTCCTCTTCGGCGCCGGCATGCACGACGGCAACGCCCACGACCCGCACAAGCTCCCCATCGTCCTCGCCGGTCGCGGCGGCGGCACCCTCGCCACCGGTCGCCACCTCGCCTACGAGAAAAACTCGCCGCTCACGAATCTCTACGTCTCGATGCTCAAGCGCATGGGCACGCCCGTCGAAAAATTCTCCGACAGCACCGGCGAACTCACCGGCCTCGACGACCCCGCCTACCGCGGCCTCGAAAACGCCTGACCCGCGCCCCGCGGAAAGCGCGACCAGCCAGCGGCGGCACGCCGCCCATCGTCCACTCCGTCATTCTGAGGAACGAAGAACCTCTGATCCAGGAGGGCGGAGGCGGGGCGGAGCCGTGTGCCCTCCGCTCCGCACCGCCATAAAACCTTCATGCAACCCGGTCCTCCCCGGGAGAAAACCCGTGCCCGCTGTCCAAAAAGGGCCGGCCCTTTAGAGCATATTAAATAATAGTGTAGCCGTTTCTGATCGATCGGATTAGGATCGGGTGATGAAGACACTCTCACTGGATCTGCGGGAACGGATACTGGCTTCGTATGACGGCGGGGATGGAACCCGCGCGGAGATCGCCCAT
>JBBQCM010000132.1:0-17247 GCA_038318725.1 Chthoniobacterales bacterium | reverse complement strand
CGTCATCAGTGCTTTGAGTTCCGGCACGCTCTGCTTATCATTCTTTCGGGTCATGGTTTTCTTCTGGGTTTGGGTTGCTTGGTCGCTCCCGTCCCTACCATGACCCGCTTTCTTTTTGCAGAACTCTCAGGACACTACCCGTTTCATCCTTCAGCCCAAGCAAACGCTTGCGACGCCTTTGGCGTTTGATGTCTGACTCACAGTGCATTCGACACATCTATGGTTTCCCACCGAGACGCCCTAACCAGAGTCCCAGGAACAAGTGGGGTCTCGCCGCAATGAGGTCGAAAGTGGGTGGATTTCGGAGCGCATCCTGCTTTTCGCATCGAATTCCAATTTTCCCGCGTGCCTAGCAGTGTGAGGGTTTGGAGTCGGCACACACTTCGGAACTCAGGTTAGAGTTTGGTGCGAGTTTGCGATGCACCATGCTGGCAAGCAAGAAAACTCCTAATGATGCTAGAAGTTATTGAAAGAGGCCATGGGAAAACATGCCCGAAATGCGTTCATTTCACTGCGAGCTTTGCAGGAAGGCCGGGATGGGATAACCAATCCGAGCGATGGCGGATATTGTCCTGATTAACCCGCGGTTCGACCCTTCGTTTTGGGGCATGGAACACGCCATGCCGCTCTTTGGAAAACGGGCAAATCTGCCCGTCGCCTGCCTGCCTCTACTCGCTGCTTTGACCCCGGAAAATCACAAGGTGGCACTGATCGATGAGAATGTAGAACCGCTGGACTTCGATCGTCTCGCGAAGGCGGATATCGTCGGGCTGACCGGGATGATTGTGCAGCGCTTCCGCATGCGGGAAATTCTGGCCGAGCTCAAACGACGCGGCATTCTCGTGGTCGTCGGAGGGCCGTGGGTAACCGTGCGCGAAGACTATTTCGGCGATCTGGCGGGCGTGATTTTCGTCGGAGAAGCGGAGGAAACCTGGCCGCGTTTTCTGAAGGATTGGGAGCGGGGCGCGCCAGCCCGCCGATATGAGCAGTTGGAAAAGACGGACATGACAAAAGTGCCGACGCCGCGTTTCGATTTACTGAAGATGCAGCACTACATGTTTGGCAGCGTGCAGTTCTCGCGCGGCTGCCCTTATCAGTGCGAATTCTGCGACATCATCGTGACGTTCGGTCGCCGCCCGCGTCTGAAAACAAGCGTGCAAGTCATCGCTGAAATCGAGGCACTGCGAGCGCAGAAGATCTTTATGGCTTTCGTGGTGGACGACAATCTCATCGGCAACAAAAAAGCCATCAAAGTGCTGCTCCGCGACTTGATCGAGTGGCAGCAAACGAATGGCTATCCGATGAGCTTCTTCACCGAAGCGTCGCTCGATCTCGCGGAAGATGCCGAGCTGCTGGAGATGCTGGTTGAGGCGAATTTCGGCGCGGTCTTCGTTGGGATCGAGAGTCCGAACGAAGCAGCGCTTCGGGAGACGAAAAAACTGCAAAACGTGCGCTCGGGCACGACGATTTTGAATCGCGTTCATAAGATTCAAAACGCGGGCATCGAAGTCTGGTGTGGAATGATTCTCGGCTTCGACAACGACGATGAGTCAGTTTTCGACGCGCAACGTGAGTTTCTACGCGAGGCACGTATTACGCACGCAATGATCGGCATGCTCACGGCCATTCCGAAGACCCCACTTTACGCGCGATTAGAAAGCGAGGGCCGGCTTGATTTCGATGACGTGTCGGCGTTCGGCACGAACGTCATCCCGCGGCGCATAAGCCGTCAATCGCTGCGCGATGGATACATCGGGGTGCTCAAGGATTTGTATGAACCGGAAGCATTCTTCAACCGCGTCGATGATCTGTATTTGAAGCAGAGGTCGCCATTCTTCGCCGGCATGCGCCGATACCACAGCCGGCATCCGTGGCGGCGCGCCGCGGAAACGCTCAAGGATCTGAGCCGCGCGCTCGGTCTTTTTGCCCGATTGATGCGCGGCGTCCCGGACGCTGCGCTGCGGTGCGAATATCGCCGCCGTCTGGCCGGCCTGCTGAAAACGCGGCCCGATCCGCACCTCGTCTTTCTCTATACGGTGAAATGCGCGATGCACTTTCATCACTGCAAGATGGCCCGGCAAATGGCCGCAGACCGGGCGAGCCTCGTGAATTCATTTTAAAAAACCTCCTCCGCGCGATTCAACGGCCGGTCTTGGTTTGCGGTCGACCGTCGGAAGAAACGCGGAAGAAAGAAAGGGACTTTTCGCTTGCGGTGGCAGGGGCGTTGGATCGAGAACCTTCCCCATGCCTGACGTCTGGTCTGCTCTCGCCAAAGGGTGCCTGGCATTTTCGCACTCACACGTCGGGAAGCTGACGGAGACAGCCTTCAAGGACACAGGGTCGCTCGTGGGTTCGCTGCTCGGCAGCTCGCCTGCGGGCACGGCGAAGACGCGGCTCGAACAATTGAAGAAGGACATCAAAGATGTCGCCGATGCCGCGAAGCCAGTGATTGCGAAGGTCGAGCCGGAGGCGAAAAAAGCGAAAGATGCGGTGGCAAAGATGGCGACGGAACTCGGCACTTCTCCCTTCGATTTGCCGGCGGCGGGACGTGCGGCGACGGAGCTGGCTTACGTTATGATCGCGCTGGATGCGGCGATGGAGATCATCGCGAAAGAAGTCGCCAAGTCCGAGCCATCAGAGCCGGCGCGGGCGGACATGGAGAAGAGCATTCGCGACATCCGCGAACCGTGGATCGCGCCGTTTCGCAGCATGGCGGCGGGCGCGAGCCAGGGGTTTGATTCGCTCTGCAAGACGCTGCTCGGCGTGGTTAACGCGGGGAAGGAATTTACGAACCGGCTCGCGTGGTCGCGCGAGGCGAAGCGGCTGGCGCTCACGCTTTCGAGCGCGGGACCGGTCGGAATGACGCCGCTGAATTTCGACGGGATCTCGGTCGAGGCGTTCTTCGATTACAAGACGGCGGCGAAAGCGGGCGTCGCGCTGCGCACGAATCTGCGCGCCGGTTTGCGCGGGGATAAATTCCTCGGGAAAATTATCCCCGACCAGGCGCCGACGGCGGACGCCAACCAGATCGCGGTAACGCTCGACACGAAGGACGGCCTCACTTTCGGCGAAGGCCCGAATCGCCGGATCGTGCTGCCGGTGCGCTTTAGTTTCCCCGGTGTGGAGCTGCGCGAAGTCGCGATCGGGCGGCCGGCGGGCTGGGATGAAAACGGTGGGCGCATTGATTTCATGGTCACGATCGCGGGGAAACTCGGCGAGGTGCTCGGCGTCGTTGCCGAGGGCGGCGGCGTGATCGTGCGTTGGAAAGGCGACGCGAGTTCCGCATTTGAGGTGCTGCCGAAGCCGCCGACCGCCGCCGGTTTGCGCGTGAATGCGGGCATCGTGAATGGCGGCGGCTATCTGCGTTACGACGAAAAAAAGAGCGAATACGGCGGCGTGCTTGATTTGAAATTCACGAGCTTCGGCCTCACGGCGGCGTGTCTCATCGTGCCCGATCCGTTGTCGTTTGTCATCGTGATGGGCGTGCATTTCCTGCCGAAGATCGAGCTGAGCTTCGGCTTCACGCTGAACGGGCTCGGCGGAATCATCGCGCTCAATCGCGGGCTCGCTTCGGATGAATTGCGCAAGGGCATCCACGAGGGCGCTATCAATCAGATCCTTTTTCCGGACGATCCCATCGCCGCCGCGCCGAAAATTCTCGACCGCCTCAGCGCCATCTTCCCGCCGCAGCCCGGCGGATTTATCATCGGGCCGATCGCGGAGCTGGGTTGGGGTTCGCAGACGGGATTCGTGCGCGCGAAAGTCGGCGTCGTCCTCGCGCTGCCCGATCCGAAACTCGTCATCCTCGGCACGGCGCAAATTGTCGTCCCTTCGCCCGACGTGCCGGAGGCGTTGCGCATCGTGGATCTGCGGCTCGAAGTCGCGGCGGAGTTCACGCCGGATTACGTGTGGCTCGGCGCGAGTCTGGTGAATTCCAAGATCGCGAACATGACGGTGAGCGGCGATTTCGGGCTGCTCATCCGGTGGAATGGCGGCGCAGCGTTCGCCCTCTCCGCGGGCGGCTTTTTTCCAAAATACACGCCGCCGCCCGAGATGGCCGACATGCGCCGGCTCGCGCTCGAAATGTCGCCGCCGATCCCGTGGCTGAAAGTGCGCGCCGAGGCGTATTTCGCGGTGACGTCGAACTCCGTGCAGTTCGGCGGGCGCGTCACGCTCATCGCCGATCTCGGCGCGGTTGGTGGAAAAGCGTGGGTCGGGCTCGATGCGCTTTTCGTGTGGTCGCCGCGCTTCTATTTCAAATTCCTCGTCGATGCGGGCATCGAGATCACGGCCTTTGGCGAAACGATCGCGGGCGTGAGTTTCCGCGGCGAACTTTCGGGCATGAAGCCGTGGCATCTCGAAGGCCATGCGAGCATCACGATTCTTTTCTGGGATGTGGATGTGGACATCGGGCCGATCGAATGGGGCGACCACGATGAAACGGTCGCGCCGCCGATTTCGCCCGCGCACATCGCCGCCGCCGCGCTCACGGAAGTCGCCGCGTGGACTCCGCAATTGCCCCCCGGTGCGGATTCGCTCGCGCGTTTCATCGAGGACACCACCACGCCCCTGCTCGTGCATCCGCTCGGCGCGCTGGAGGTGAAGCAACTGCGAGTGCCGCTCGAAACGGAGATCGACCGCATCGGCTCCAGCCCGGTCACGTCGCGGCGCATCCATCTCGTCGATCCGAAAGTCGGCGCGCTTGATGCCGCCGCCGTCTCGCACGCGAAGGAATTTTTCGCGCCCGGTCATTTCCGAAATCTCACGGAAGATCAGCAAACATCGCGAGTCGCGTTCGAGGAATTTCCGTGCGGGATAAAAGTCGCGGCGAGCAAAGGCGCGACGTTTGGCACGCCCATGTCGGTGACCCACGGGTGGGAAACGGTGTATCCGCATGAGGACTTCGGGCGGAGCATCGAGCGGTGGAAACTCGGCGCGCTCGCCGGGGTCGCCCTGCGCACCAACGCCGTCGCCCTCAGCGCGCGGCAGCGCGCGAATCCGTATGCGCCGCCCACGCCCGAGCCGCTCGCCGTCGCGCCTGCCGGCCGCGTCCGCGTTCTGCGTCGCGACGATCTCACCGCCGTCGGCGACGCGGCGGAAATAATGACCACCACCGCCGCCGAAAGTCGCATGAGCGAACTCGCCGCCGCTGGGGTGCGCGGTCTGCAACTCGTCAGCGCGGCAGCTGCGCTATGAACTTCCGAATCGCATGA
Organism: Chthoniobacterales bacterium; assembly: GCA_038318725.1. GTDB lineage: Bacteria > Verrucomicrobiota > Verrucomicrobiia > Chthoniobacterales > Chthoniobacteraceae > Chthoniobacter. The sequence continues at coordinate 12,034 of JBBQCM010000132.1, read as the reverse complement.
AAGGCTCAATCACCCTCGCATCCGGCTACGTCGAAAACGCGCTTGCGCTCGCCATTGTAAAGCCGTTCGTGCCGGAGAAAACTGTCTTCGGCGAATACACCTTTCTGCCGTGGGTGCGCAGCGGGCTCGCCGCCGCGCTCGTCCCACCTGCGGGCAACGCGATCCGCGCGACCGTGCAGGTGAGCATGGGCGTGCAGGATGACAACGGCACGCGTGTCGATGTGCCCGCGCAGACACTCACGTTGCGCGGACCGGGCGATGTCCTCGGCTTCGATGCAGGGCAAATCATCCGCCGCTTTCCGATCGGAGGCACGATCGACGCGGAGGAAAGCCAGCTCGCGCACATCGAATTCGACCGGCCCGAATTGCCGTGGCTGTTCTCCCCGCTCGCACCGGACGGCGACCGGCTGCGCCCGTGGATCGCCCTCGTGGTCTGCGATGCCGCCGTCTCGGATCTTTTTCCCGCCGCGCCCGGCCTTCCGCTCCAGCTCAAGACCCGGCGCAGCGAATTGCAGCCACTCGACGATTCGTGGGCGTGGGCGCACGCGCAAATCATCGGCCCCGCCGCCGGGTCGCCCGGCATCACCGACCGGCTCTCCGAAAGCTACGGCCCGGCAAATCTTTCCCGGCTGCTCTGCCCGCGAAAACTCGACCCGCAGAAGAACTACATCGCGTGCCTCGTGCCCGCTTTTGATTGTGGCCGGCAGGTCGCGATGGGTGCGTCCGGCGGCACGCTCGATCCTGCGTGGAGCGGCGGAAATCCCGAGGAAGAATTCGTGCTGCCGGTGTTCGATGCGTGGCGATTTTCCACCGCGCCGGAGGGCGATTTTGAAAAGCTCGCGAAGCGCCTGCACGGCGTGGCCGCGCCATGGAATGTCGGTCGCCGGATCATCGACACGAAGAATCCGCGCGGCGGCATGAAGGAGCTGGCCGACGGTGCTCCGGGCCAATTGCAGGTGCTGCGTTGCGCACTCGTTTCGCCCACGCCGATCCCCGACGGCGAGCCGCCGGAAAGTAGCGCGTGGGATTTGGAAACGCGCGAAACTTTGCGCGTGCAGGTCGATGTCCACAACGATCCCGACGACGACAAACTCCCGCGCGTCGGCGCGCGGCTTTACGCCCGCTATCAGCGCGGCGTAGCGGCGCTCGGGCCTGTGCTGGAGACGGTGGATTCGGACTGGTTCCCGCAGCTCAATACCTCGCCGGTGAATCGCATCGTGGCCGGCCTCGGCACGCGCGTCGTGCAGCGCGATCAGGAGCAGCTAATGCAGGCCGCGTGGGCACAGGTCGGGGAAATTCGGAAAGCGAACGAGGCGCTCGTGCGCATTCAGTTTGGCCGCTACATCGCAGAGGCGCTGCATCGAAATCATCTTTCCAAACTCGCCCTCGGAGACCTCTCGCAAGTGCTCCGCGGCGCGCAGGACAAAGTGCGCGCCGCCGGAGCCACGCTCACGTTGCACGGCATGGTCACGCGCAGCGCGGTGCCGCCCGCCGCGATGCTTTCCGCCTTCCGCCGCATCACCCGCGTGCGAGGGCCGCTCGCGCGATTCGGCGTGGCGGATGCGCTGCGGCAGCTCGTGGCCGTGAACGCGACGTTCCGCGATCTGCGCAGACTCTACGTCGAGCCGGATGGCGTGCACACTTTATCCAGCGAGGCCATCGCCTCGTTTTCGCCAGCGCTCATTGCCAAAAAACTTAGCGTCAGCGAAGCCACCGCACCGGGCGCACTGCAGCAGCGATTCGCCACGCGGCGCGATGCGCTCACAATCGCGGATCGTCTCGCCCAACCGCTCGCGACCTGGAATGTGCGTCAGGGGACGCTCGATCTCGGCAGCCGCGCCGCCGCGCAAATCGCCGACCGCGTTTCCGAAGCGTTGCCCGAGCGACTCGCCAACGATGCCGCGCGCAATGAGGCGCTCGCGCCGCTGCTCGTCGGCGTCGGCAACAGCGGCGTGCGCGATATTTCAACGAAGGCCAACGCCACGATTGGGCGCATGGACCGTCGACTGCCATTCTCCGTGATCCCTTCTGGCATCGGCCTTCCCGGCCATATTGGGGTCGCGGCAATTGATCGAATTGGCGCGGTTAATTTGCCGCGCGTGACCCCAGCGGCGATCGAGTTGCAGCCGCGTTTGCGTTTTGAAACAGAAGTGTCGCGTCAGGTCACGGCGACCGTCGTGAAGTCGCAGGCCGTTTCCTTTCGCGACACCGCCTCGGCGCTCTCGCAACTCGTGCTCGGCGACGGCATCGCCGCGCTGCCGCTAACGCCGGATCGTCCCGCGCTCGCGTTCACGCGCGAGATTTTACTCACCGCCGTCGCCCCTTCCGCCACGATGACGCCCTACGCAAAATCGCGCATCGGCAACCTGCCCTCCTGGCTCGCGTCGGACTGGTTCACCGATGGCCGCATCGTACCGATCATGGCCGCGCCGCGTTTCGACCGCGCGATGTTTGAAGCGCTCGACGCCTACGATCGGGAGTGGCTTATCCCAGGCGTCGGCAAAATTCCGTTCACCGATTTCGTCACGGTGCTGGAGACGAATCCGCAATTCACCGAGAATTTTCTCATCGGCCTCTCGGATGAAATGGGGCGCGAACTGCTCTGGCGCGGCTACCCCACGGACCAGCGTGGCACTTACTTCCAGCGGTTTTGGGATCAGGAAAAAGACGAACTGACCACGCCGATTCATCGCTTCACGCACACGCCGCTTGGCACGCATCTCAAAGGCGGTGACAAACCGCGCGTCGTGCTCGTGATCCGTGGAGAAATCATCCGGCGGCATCCCGACGTACTCTGTGTGGCCATGCGAGCGGGTGGCACAGACGCAGAGGGCCGCCCTGTTTTCATCGATCCGGAGACCATTCCGAGTCCGGTCGCGACTATTCTGTTTCATCATCATCTCGCGCCCGACATCCTGCTTGTGGGCTACGATCTTTCGCCGAGTCAGGTGCGCGCGGAGCCGTGGTGGTTTCTGCTTGTGGAAAATCCCAGCGCGCCGCGTTTCGGACTCGACCTCGCCGATGAGCCGAATCCCGTCGCGCAAAACGGCGTGGCGCGAAACGATCTCGATTGGAACGATCTCGGCGCGCTCGTGAACGGCCATTTTCTCTCCGCGCTCGGACCTTCGCTCACCATCGCCGACGAGGAGAGCGATCCGAAAAACGCAACGTGGCCGGGCAATGCCGCCATCGTCGCGCGCACGCTTTTGCAAAATCCGGTGCGCGCTGCCTTCGACGCACACAAGCTCATCGCACCCGCCCTTCCCGCCTGACCCGCCATGCCTGAAACGAATCTCACCGAACTGCGTAAGTGGCAGCGCGACCTCGGCAAGCAAGCGTCCGAGCGCGAGAAAATCACGCGCGCGATTGCCGGTCGCGGCGAGGAGCTGCGCGCGGCGGAACTTCAAATCGCCAACCTCGCGGCCATCGGCGATGCCGCCGCGGTCGAGGCAGCGCGGGCCGAACGCGAGCGCCTCGCCGCCGCGCGGCGCGAGGAACTCGGGAAGCTTGCGCAATTCGACGACGGCATTCGCGATGCGATCGGTCGCGGCGGTCTGCGGATTGATCCCGGCGATGCTGATCCCTCGGTGCCGCTGCTGCTGCTGCCGGTGCGGATCGAGACGCGCTTCACAACCAATGGAGTTTCGCTGCGCGTCCGCATCTTTCCCGACGACGTGCATATCGACTCGCTCGATCGCGGTGTGGACGACACGGAGCGCGATGCGGGCATCGCCTATTGGAACACGGTCTGGCATTCCGGCGACGATGATGGCACCGCCTGGCGCACGCTGCTCGGGCAGGTCGGAAAGCAGCGCGCGCCATGGATCGCGCTGACCTTGCGCCCCACGAATTTTGACCAGCGCGCCGTCGATCCTGCACCCGCCTTTCCCGACACCACACCGCGCACCCGGCACGCCGCCGTCGCACGATTACTGCCGGATGCGTTCACCGCTGTGGCCATCCAGGGCACGGAACGCCGCTCGCAAACAGGCCGTGGGGTGCTCCCGCAAGTGACGGTCGGCCTTTACGCGAATGACGGTTCGGAACTCGAAGACGTGAACGGCATGAAGACCGTGCCCGGCGCAAAGTGGCTCGCCGATTACGCGGAAGCGGAACGCGTGGGCATGGCGGTGACGGTGCAGCTCGCGCATCCGGGGCAAAAGGTGGACCGGCTTTTCGTCTTCGGCGTGCGACGCAGTCTCGATCCAAAAATGGCGGCGACGGAACTCGCGTCGCTCCTCGAAGCGCATCGCTGCACGCAAGGCCTGGCCTTCATCCCGCAGGGAACGCCGACGAATAACACCGAGACAGATCGTGCCGGCTGGCAGCGCCGCATCGAGCCGCGTGCGCCGGCGAATGCAGCAGCCGATGCCAGCGCAAATGCCGCCGTGCTCGCCGCCGCGCTCGGCATCAGTGCGAACGCCCTGGCCAACGTCGATCACGCCGACGAACGGGAGCAGGCGCGCGCCGCTGCGATGAACGTGGCGCTGTGGGGACCGTCGTGGGGCGGCTTTCTCGACAAGGTGAACAAGGTGACGAAAGACGGCGCGACGCTTTCCGATTCCACGCGCGAAGATACGCGCATCTTTCATCGCGATTTCGTGCGCGGACGCGGGCCGCTGCCCGCGTTACGCGTCGGCAGTCAGCCTTATGGAATCCTGCCCGTGTCCAGCGTCGAGAGGCGCTGGAAAACGACGCGTGGCGACACTTTCGAGACGGGCCTGCTGCCGCTGCTCCAGCGTCTGCGCCTGCGCTGGCGTCAGTGCGTCGCGAAGGTGCCGCGCGTCGGCGTGGGGCCGATTGATGAGACTTTGCGGGAGCTGCTCGGATCAAGCGCGGTGTGTCTCGCGCTGCGCGTGCGCCCGGTGCTTTCGGAAGAGATCGCGCAGCTCGCACCGGACATCACCGACGCGGCGACGACCGATCTCGAACTCGAAAAGTTGATCTCGGAATTGATGTTCGAGGAAGTGATCGCCAACGCGAGTCTCGTGCGCCGCACAGGTTCACTCGGCGCATCGCGACCGCTCGCGCTGCCTTTCGTGCACGAGAGCGATCCCGCTTTTATCGACGCGCTGCTGGCCGGTTCGTCGCCGGGTGCCGAGAGTGTTTTCCAAGTCCTCATCGACCTCGCGTGGGATCGCGCGAAGCTGGCGGTGGACAAGGACGGGGCGGACGGACGCCTTGCGGAGATCGTGCGCAATGCGACCACGCTTTCCGCGAGCGACCGCGAGAAGACGCTCGCCGTCGCGAGCCGTGCGGAGACGGCGGATGCGACGACCCTTTTCGCGGAAGCGAAACGCGTCGGAAGCCTGATAACCACAGGGCTGCCGACGCAGGTGGAATACCAGCCCGTTGCCGCAGTCAGCCGTTCGTTTGGCGAACTCGCCATCCAGTCCACTTCGGTGAATGCGCGCGCAGATCTCAGCCTGTATGCGACGTATTCGTGGCTGAATTCGCGCGCCCGTTTCAATGAACTGCGCGCCGCGCTCGGCGAGCTGAAAGTCACCGATCTCGACGAGCGCCGCATCCTGCTCGCCGAGACGCTCGACATCGCTTCGCACCGGCTCGACGCGTGGCTCACCGCGCTGGTCGAGCGTCGCCGTCGCACCTTGCGCGCGGCGCGGCCCGACGGCCTGAGCATCGGCGCGTATGGCTGGGTCGAGGAGATCGAGCTGACGGGGAATCGGCAGCTCGACGGTGGCTTCATCCACGCGCCGAGCCTCACGCACGCGGCCACGGCGGGCATTTTGCGCAGCGCGTTCCTTTCGCATAATGCGGACGGCAGCGGCAACGGAGCCTTTGCCGTGGATCTCTCCAGCGCACGGGTCCGCACCGCGTTGCATCTCGTCGATGGCGTGCGCCAGGGTCAGCCGCTCGCAGGTTTGCTCGGCTATAAAATCGAGCGTCGCATTCATGAGGAAGAGCTGGATCGTTTCATCCTTTCGCTGCGCACCGTCGCGCCGCTTGCGCCCGGAAAACTCACGGATCGCGGCGAGACCGCGACGCCCGAGGCACTGGAAGCACTCGCTGCGTCGAACGTCGTCGATGGCATCGAGCTGGTGGAAAAGTATCAGGGCAAAGTGAAGCTTTGGATTCCGGCGCGAATCCGTGCGGAGCTGGACAAGAAGCCGGAGAACAATCCGTATCTCACCGGGCCGTGGCCAGCGCTCACGGATGCGGAGTGGGGAAAAATCGCGGGGATCATCGAGCAAGCCGCCGCGGCGCTCGACGCCGCGGGCGATCTCCTGCTCGCCGAGTCGGTGCATCAACTCGTCTCCGGCAGCACCGCCCGAGCGGCTGCGGCACTCGACGCCGCGAGTTCCGGCGACTCGCCGCCGCCCGAGCCGGAAGTCATCGCGACCCCGGCGGAAGGAATGCCTTTCACGCATCGTCTCATGCTCATCGCCGGTGGCGCGGAAGCGTGGAATCTCACGCGACCGCGCAGCGCCGCCGAGCCCCGGCTCGAAGCGTGGGCCGCCTCCCGCCTTGGTTTGCCGGGAACGATCATCGTTGCGGCGGATGCGGACGGAACGTTGCTGTCGATCGCGAACACGGAATTTTGCGCGCTGGATTTCATCTACGATTCGACCGATCGCGCCGCACTCGCCGAGCGCTTGAAGACGGTCTTCGGAGTCGTCGTGGACTTGAGCGACGAACGCGCGGCAAGCTGGCCGGACGGGATGCGCGACATCGGCGACGTGCTCGAACTCGCGTCTTCACTCCGCGCGCTGCTCGTCGGAGCGCGTCCCGCCACGCCCGCCGATTTCGGTGTTCCCAATGCCACCGCCACGCGCGTGCCCGGCGAACTTGAAGCCGCACGTGACCGGGCGCAGGCGGCGCGCGATCTTCTCGAACTGCGCTGCACGATGCTGAAATCGCTGCTCGATGCCGGGGTGGAGGATGCCGTGCAACTCCGGCCCGCGCTCGAAGCACTCGCCGCTTTCGGCGTCGCAACTCCGCTCGTGGACGACACGCAGTTATCCTTCGTCGCGCAGGCTTCGCTCGCCGCAGCACTGCGCCGACTGCAAAACGCAGACGCAGCCTTTGCCGGCCCGCTCAATGCCGAAGCCGTTTCGCAGGCGGGTCAGGCGCTGTTTGGCGAAGGCTTTTGGATTCTGCCCACCACCGACGCGCCCGCCGACGCGGATGCGTGGACCGTGGCGCTTGCCGCACCGCCCGCGGGCGCGACGCCCACACGAGTGCGCACGCTGCTCACCGATCTTGCGTCCGTGCGCGATGGCTCGCGGCGTTTGGCGGAGGCGATCATGTTGAGCGAAGCGACCGGCGTCGCACCCGCGTTGCGCGTCGCGCAACTGGCCGGTGCGGGCGGCGCTGCGCCCACCCGCTGGATCGGCGGGCCGCTTCCGCTCGATGAGCCGACGCCGGCCGTGCCGATGTTGAGCACGGTGCTGGATGCACCGGCGGACTACGACGGCAGCGGGCCGACGGCGGCGCTCGTGATGGATGAATGGATCGACGTGGTGCCCATCCGCCAGCGACGCGGGAAAGACAACGATGCTCCGATCGACGAGCGCCACACGACCGGCGTCACTTTCAATGCGATGGCTCCTTCCGCGCGCTCGCCACAGGCGATGCTGCTCGCCATTTCACCCAATGCCGCGCGATGGACCGGTGATGCCATCATCGAAACGCTGGAGGAAGCGCTCGATCTGGCGCGGCTGCGCGCGGTGACGCTCGAACGCACGAACGGCATCGCGAATATCATCCCCGCGCTTTACGAGCAGAGCTGGTCGTTGCAGGGCGAGAAGGTGCTCGATCTGAAACTGAAGGACGCCATCTCCATCGGCGCCGCGCTGTTTGTCCGGGAGACAATGCCATGAGCAATTTCAAGGATCTCATCACCGTCAAAGCCGTGCCCGATGTCCTGAAAGGCATCGCGCTTTTCCCCGCTGCCTGGACGCGGCTGGAGCCGCAATCGGTCACCGGCGATCCGACGCCCGGCCTTGAAGCGCGGGTCCACGATCCGCTCTGGGCGCTTGCGCGGCAGTGGCAGTTTGCGGAATTTCGCGGCGAAGACGCGGGCACTCCGCTCGCCGTCGAAGTGCAGACCGCCAGCCAGCGCGTGACCGCGTGGCAGCCCGGCGATCCGGCGGCGAATGCGCCTACCCGCTTGCTTCCCGAGCACGAGCCGCTCGATCCTTCCGTCGAACGCGAGCCGCCCGTCGAGCCGCGTTTGCGCCAGCGTGCCGAGGCGGGTGCGTTGCTGGTCACTGCGCTGGGGGAGGCGGGTTTCGATGCGCGGCAGGCGCTCGTGAGTGCCTGTAAATTGAAGTTCACGAAGGACGCGCCACGCCTTTTTCGGACGCTCGCGCGCACCACTCCCGACGCCGAACTCGCCGCGAAAAATTTGGAAGCCGGCGCGCCCGCGTGGCTCGAAGGCGCGGCCGATGAAGCGGTGAAGGCCGCGCAGGATTGGCTCGAGTGGTATCGCCGCTGCGTCGCGCCACCGATCGACGATGCGCCGGAGTCGTGGATTTCCGAGCGGATCGAGTATCGCTTTTCCGTGCGCGCCGGAAGCGGGGACGAGCAGCGCGTTTTTACTGCGCCCTTGCACGAAGGCGGCGCGATCGACTGGTATTCGTTCGATCACGCGCCGGATCGGCGGCTCGATGTGGATGGCGGTGTTCAGAATGACAGCACGCGGCCGCTCATGATGATGGCATCGCCGCTGCGCTATGCGGGGATGCCGGCGGACCGGCTGTGGCAGTTTGAAGATGGCGCGGTGAATCTCGGGAAACTCGAAGTGCAGCGATACGATCTCGCGCGACTCTGCTTCGTCGAGTTTGCGATGATCTACGGCAGCGATTGGTTTGTCGCGCCCGTGGATGTCGACGCGGGCAGTTTCGTGCAAGTCACGGAACTCGCCTACACCACGACTTTCGGCGACCGCTTCATCGTCCCTGCCGCCGACGACGGTGCCCGCACAGGCCGCTTCCGCCTTTTTGAAATCAGCCGCACCGATTCCGACGAATCGTTGCACGGACTTTTCATCGCACCCACCGCCCGCGGGACGCTCGAAGGTCGCGCGCTGGAAGAGGTGCTCTTCCTCCGCGACGAAAGCGCCAACATGGCGTGGGCCGTGGAAACAACCGTGCAAGCCGAGAGCGGCGACCCGCGCAGCCGCCGCGACGAGAAACCGGATGACATCCCGAACGTGACGCGTAACGCCGCCGCAGAACTGCAATACTTCCTCGCGACCACCGTGCCGCGTCATTGGATTCCGCTCGTGCCCGTGCGCACCGATGGGAACGGCGGATTCATTCTACGCAAAGGCACGATGGGCGACGCGGACGACTCCCTCGGCCAACTGCTAGACCCCACGCCGCTCAATCTGAAAGAGGAGGAAATCCCGCGCGAAGGAGTGCGCGTCCGCCGCATCCCCGCCCTCGCCCGCGCCTCCGACGGAAGCTACCTCCGCTGGATCACCCGCCGCGTGAGCGTGGGCCGTGGCGAAGGCTCCAGCGGCCTGGCCTTCGATGGCGTAATTCGATAGTACGCAAATCCTGGTCGAGTTGAGCGTCGCCCCTGCAACTGCTCGCCATGCGTCGAAGAGCTTTGAGGGCGGCATGGAATCAACGCTCGCTGATATGGAAACGGCGTAGCGCGGAAAAGTCGTGGCGACAACCAAACATTACAAAACCCCAATGAATGCTTCTTTTGTCACTACCCATATTGCACTTCAAAATTGAGATTAGGAACCCTGATCATACCGCTGGACCGTTCCGTTCGCCTGCGAGGCGCCACCGGACCAAAGGGGTGAGCGTCCATGGGATTTGGGCGGTTGATTTAATCGGTGTGAACGTCTGATTCCGGATCAAAACCAAGCCATCGGACGAGAGCGATGCGACTGGATTTTCTCGGGACTGCACGATTATTTTCCCACTCAGAAATCGTCCACATACAACGACCAATAGCTTTGGCGAATTCTCGAAGACTCATCCGAAGCGCTATTCTGCGAGAGCGCACAGCCTCGATCAGCGTTTTCGGAGAATGGGAAGCATGCAAAGCGGTCATGTGGCAGTGACAATTTGATAAAACCCTTTCTTTCAATGGGATGCGAAGAAAAATGCGCCATGAACAAACTCCCAACATTGCCCCAGGGTTACGCGTAGGACGCCTTTGGCGTTTCCGCCCGTCGCCGACCACCATTTATGAATTTTGGACGTTCGATATTCGCGCGGCGTTCTGGAGATTTTCAAGATCTCGCTTCCGGTTGCACTCCACAGCGACAGACAATGACAAGGCGCGCGCGACGCACCGCCCGACCACACACACTGGCATCTCTTCACCTTCCAACATTCGGCAAACTCAGCACTTCGATCGCGCAGAGTGTGGCAGGGTTTCGGCTCATCCGCTCAAGGCGCGGCTTATCGCCGCCACGCAGATCAAGACCGACAAGCTCGACGCGCGCGCCCCGGCAATGCCGATCTGCGTCGTGGCGCAGTGCTGCACGGGGGCCTCGTTGCCCAGGCGCATATGCCGCCGCCTGTGCGGTGCAATGACCTGCTGCGCCAGCGGTTTTACTGAAGCCTGCTGTGCAATCAGGTGCATACGACGCAACTCGCACAAGATTGCTGTGTTTGTGGCTTAGTTCGCGATCAATAGACACCGCAATTTTTTTCAAACTTTGCGATCGACCATCTAAGATCGCGGGCCTATCAAGAGTCACCTTCATTACCAATGACCTCATTAAGAACATATCCAAAGCATTCGCAAGCGACCTCGTGGTTGCGTTGCGCGGATATGTCCGTGCGCATTGGCAAACCCGGATTCGGGTTCGGCTTCCAGGCAACCAATACGCGGCCGAGTTCCGCGAACGAAGACCTTACCAAGGAGGCCAGCAGGTAGTTCAAGATCTGACACAGATCATCGAGATTTCGAGAACCCTGCCGGCCTGAAAGCCAGCAGGGTTCTTCGTTTCCGGGTGATGCACCAGTTTTTCAATCGCGGCCTGATCGCCGCTCAATCCAAAGCAACCATACTGATCGACCAACACATTTGAACCACTACGTGGGCGATAAAAACCCCGCCGTCAGCGCTAACTGACGACTGGGCGGAATCGGTCACCAATCCAGATAAGTCCCTAGCGGAGACGCCTGTGAGTTAGTAACCGCGCAAACGGTGGCAGCTCACGGAGTAACTGTCAAGCCAGTCAATCTTACGATGACTAGCTAGCGGGTCTGTATTGTCTGATTCCTCGCCCTGACTTTTCCAGTCCAGAGGCTTCGCATGACTATCTATGTCATGCACCGGGAGGTGTGCCTGAAACACCGAAAGAACCGCCGTGAAACAATCCTGCGGGTGCGAACTCAAGTTCCGAGTTGGCAGCGGTGTTTGTTCTTTTTTGTCGTAAGCGGCGCGGGTGTGACAACCCGCGCCGCCCATTTGGCTCGCCCGTCCACCAACCCCCACTTTTCCCCTCCGCCTCCTCGGCGGTCATCGTCCAAGAGCAGGATGCCTGAATGCCAATCAGGTGATGCCGGTGCAATTCCGGCTGACCGCACCATTTTTCAGATACCCACAATCAAATCACACAACGTGTGCGGCGGGCGCCAGCTTGCGCAGCTTGGTCTCCAAAACCTTGCGGGCTCGGGACAGCACCGAGACGCCGTGCCACTTTTCCAATCGCGGGGGAGCCAGGTGGGAAGGCAGCGGCCTCATAAGTCGTCAATGAGCGGGTTCGATTCCCGCCCCCGCCACCAAGTTCATGGGCCGCTCGATCATTCAGCCAGGTCACTCGCCTCGCAAGCGGGAGAGCACGGTGCAAAGCCGTGGCGGTCCACTTTTTTCAAAATCGCGGGAAGGTTGAGAACCAGAGGAGTCTCATAAGCTTCTTTATCGTGGTGCGACTCCACGTCCCGCAACAATCTCGGGGTTGGTAGCCGCGTAAAGATCGCGAGCCGCCTGTAAAGCGGATGTCCAATCGGACCAGCGTCGGAGCGTTACCGACACAACCCACCATCTTGGCCTGTTAGCTCAGCTACGAAGAGCAGCCGCCTGTCGAGCGGAAGGT
>JBBQCM010000131.1:0-17390 GCA_038318725.1 Chthoniobacterales bacterium | reverse complement strand
CAGTGGGCCGCCGAGGCCCTGCGCCCCCTCTGGGAAGACCCCGGAGAAGTTCGCTCCCTCATCGGTCACGGCTGGCTACCCCTTCAAGTCAACGCTTCCTCCAAAATAGAATAGTCCAGATTACAACTTAGTTTGGTATTAATCCCATTCCCCAACCGCCATGGCACTGCGCGCTCCGCCCATCGAAGCCTGGAATTCCATTTCGCACATTCCATAGACAAATTCCCGGCCCACCCGCGTCTTTCCCAGAAACCGGAATGCCCCCCGACCTCCGCCAGCTTTACGATGACCACGCCCCGGCGCTCTTCGCTTTTTTGCTGAACGTCACCCGCAGCGGGGCCGACACGCGCGACGCCTTGCAGGAGCTCTTTCTGAAAATCACCGCGCGCCCCGCACTCCTCGACGGCGTCCACTCGCCACGCGCCTTCCTGCTCCGCCTCGCCCACCGTCTCGCCATCGACGGCCACCGCCGCCGCGCCACCCACGATCACGCCTTGGAACGCGCCGCCGCGGAGCAGCCCGCGCTTTTCGCCCCGACCGCCGATCCTGATGAACACAGCTTCCGCGAGGCCCTCGCCGCGGCGCTCGCCGGGTTGCCGGAGGAGCAACGCGCGGTCGTGCATCTGAAGCTCTGGGAGCAGATGACCTTTGCCGAAATCGCCGACGCCCTCGGCATCCCGGCCAATACCGCCGCCAGCCGCTACCGCTACGGCATAGACAAACTCCAGGCGCACCTGCGTCCTCTTTACGAAGAACTCCGATGAACGACTTCGAGCAAAAACTCGCCGCCCAACCCTTTCGCGAACCGCCCGCCGGGCTTCGTGCGGAAATCCTCCGCGCCTGCGCCGCCGCGCCCGCTGCGTGGACGTGGCGCGACTGGCTCTGGCCCTCGCCGCCGGCGTGGGCGGCCCTCGCCGCGCTCTGGCTCGTCTTCGCCGTCGTGCAGTTCAGCGATCGCCGCGCGGCCCCGCCAGTCATACAGCCCGCGTCTGGCACCACCATGCTTCTCACCGTTCACAACACCCGCGCCTATTTCCGTGTCCTCGACCTCCCCGATTGAACCACCCGCGAAATCCACGCGCCGCCGCCGCTACCTCGTCTGCGCGCTCTTCGTCGCGGCGTGTCTGGCCACGCTCATCATTGCCCTTTTCATCGAGGAAAAAATCCGCGGCCGCGCGGCGTGGCGGGCCTACGAGACCGCGGCGAAAGCGCGCGGCGTCAAGCTCGACTTTGCCGACTACGTCTCGCCCAAAATCTCCAACGCCGAAAACTTCGCCGCCATCCCCGTTTTCGACGCCGTCTTCCGTGCCTCGGATGCGAAGGAAAAAATTCCCACCCCGTTCAAACTGCCCGACGTCGCTGGCGTCAAAGAGCCCAGGCTGAGCGACCCGGTCAAACAGGAGCGCCTCGACCTCGCCGCCTGGCAGAATTTTTTCGTCGAGACCAAGCTGCTCTCCGTCGCCGGCGACAGCGCCGCCGCCGACGTGCTCCGCGCGCTCGACACTTTTGCCGCCCCGCTTGCGCAGCTCAGCGAAGCCGGCACGCGTCCGCACTGCCGCTTCCCGGTGCATTGGGAAAATCTGTACGCCGCCCTGCTGCCGCATCTGGAAATCCTCCGCGCCGCCTCCCGGCTTTACGCCCTGCGGCTCACCGCCCATCTCGCGCTCGGGCAGAGCGAGGCCGCCTACGAGGATTTCCGCGACGGCCTGCGCCTCACCACAGTGACGGTGGAAGATCCGTCGCTGATCTCCGGCCTCGTCCGCATCGCCATGGCCTCGACGATGGAAAACGCCGTCTGGGACGGGCTCGCGGGCCGTCAGTGGGCCGACCCGGAACTGCGCAAAATTGAGGCGGACCTCGCCAAAGTGGACTGGCTGAAAGACTACGTCTTTGCCATGGGCAGCGAGCGCGGCTTCTCGAATAGTACGACGGACGTGCTCATCGAAAACCCGCGCCAGCTCGCTGAAGTCATCCACGCCACCCACGGCGGAGGGCCCCCTTCGGGCGGGATTGGTTTCTCCCTCTACCCGACTGGCTGGTTCTACCAAAACAAGGTGCGCTCCAACCATTACTTCGACGAAATGTTATCTCGGATCGACCCCGGTGCGCGGCGTTACTTCGGCGATCGCGGGATCGACTCCCTGGACGGCGACCTGAAGAGCCTCCCGCGAAGGACCTACTATCTGCTCGTCGCGCTCCTGGCCCCCGCGTTGGAAACCGTGGAAAAGAAATACGTCCAGGCCGCCACCATCACCGAACTCGCGCGCCTCGCCTGCGCGCTCGAACGGTATCGCCTCGCCCGCGAAACCTTTCCCCAGGCTCTTGCCGATCTGACGCCCGATTTTCTCGCGAGCGTCCCCGCCGAAATCGTCAGCGGCGAAGCCTACCGCTACCGCCGCACCGACGACGGCAGCTTTGTCCTTTACTCCACCGGCCTCGACCTGCGCGACGACGGCGGCGTCATCGACCCGAAAAAAAAGAGCGCCAAAGACCAGACCGACTGGGTCTGGCGCTACCCGGCGAAGTGATCCCTCGCAGGTGGTACCGCTTAATTTCAAAAGAGCCTGTCGTCCCGAGCGGAGCGGTCGAAAAAACCTGCCGTCATTCTGAACGCAGCCGTTGGAGGCTCGGCGACGAGTGAAGAACCGCTGAAAATAAATGGGCGGAGGCGGACTGGTGAGGCGCGTCCATTTTCCCTCGCACCGCCTCCGCCCATTTACTGTCAGCGATCCTTCACTCCGCTCCGCTGCGTTCAGGATGACGGCAGGTTTTTTCGACCGCTGCGCGGTGCAGCAGAGCCATTCCGCCAAAACGCTCGTCGCACCCGCCAGCGCGGTTAGCCTCGCGCGGTGCGCAAAGTGTCCGCCTGGCTCCGCTCCCATCCGCTGACCACGATCTTTCTCGCGATCGCCGGTTTTGCATTCGGCATGCACTTTTTTGCCAACTGGCGCGCGGAAGTCCGCTGGCAGCGTTACTGCGTCGCTGCCCGCGCCCGCGGGGTGAAGATGACCCTCGCCGAATTCGCCCCGCCGGAAATCCCCGACGCGGAAAACTTCGCCGCCCTGCCGATGTTCAAGGCGATCTTTAGTGGGGGCGTGCAGCACCCGATGGAACTGCCAGTCCCTCCAGGCGGTACGAGCCAGAGGCCGAAATTTGGGGATGCAGTGAAAGGTGAGCGCATCGACTGGAAAGCGTGGCAGAAGTTTTGCGTGGATGTGAAATGGATTTCGGTACCGACGGTCGATCCGGTGCGTGATGTCCTCCGCGGGCTGGAGCACTACGCGCCGCAATTCAAGGAATGGAGCGAGTGGCGCACACGACCGAAATGTCGATTCCCGCTGGAGTTGGATAAGGGGTACGCGATGTCGTTCCCCCACCTCGGCGCGCTCCAAGATGCCGCGAAACTCTTTGCGCTGCGGATGCGTGCGCATCTCTCGGTTGGTGATTCAGCGGCGGCTTATACCAAACTCAGTTGAAGACTGGACGATACGAATCGGTGCGTTGCGCGATTTCCTTCGGTTCTCGGACTTTGGAAGGTGTCGGTTTTCAACTGTGTTTGGTATTACACGGATTTCCAGGATGGATTCCAAACCTATCGCGCGCTGCAAGACGAGCCGACGCTGATTTCCGCGCTGGTGCAGATCTCCGCCCTTTCGTTGGTCTGCAATGCGGCTGGCGACGGGCTGCGCGATCATGCGTGGACGGAGCCGGAGCTGCGCAAACTGGAGGCGGATATGGCATCCGTGCGCGTCTGGCAGGATTACCGCCGAGCCTTTTCGAGTGAGCGCGGTTTTGGCAACTGGTGTGGCGATCTACTTGTCGGTCCCTCGTCGGGAGAGCGGACGAACATGGTCAGCGGCTTAGGTGCTACCAGTCCCAATTACCCCGGCATCCCGCTAGTGTTCGTTCCAAGGCGCATCTTTCGCGACAACCAACTTCGGGAGAACCAGAACTTCGACGAACTGGTAGCTCGGGCGAGCGAGGACGGCAGTCGCTTCGACCCTGATGGTCCCAACCCCTCAAGCGCGGAAAACCTGAACGGCCTTTTCGAGCCTTACTACTATTTCCTTTTCCGGCTTTCAGCCCCGGTCTTCTCCGAAGTCGGCAACCGCTTCGTGCAGTTGCAAACGCAACTCGACGAGTTGCGCCTGGCTTGTGCGCTGGAACGCTTTTGGTTGGTCCACGGTGCCTTTCCCGAAAAGCTCACTGAGCTGGTGCCGGACTTCATCGCGGGATTGCCGGAGGACACATTTTCGCGAAGGCAGCTGATTTATCGTCGGCAAGACGGAGGAACCTTTCTCCTCTACGGCGTGGGGAAAAACCGCGTGGATGACGGGGGCGGGATCGATCCGAAGCTCGGGGAGCGAAAGCAACCCGACGACGTGTGGCTCTACGCGCCGCCGCCGAAGTAGCAGCGGCCGATTTGCAGCGGGGCCGCGTCCGCCTTGACGCCCGGCACCGCCTCGGGAAAGGTGCGCGCCCGTTTCCTAAATGCTAAATCCCAAATCCTAAATGCCCACGCCCCGCATCCTCTCCGGCATCAAGCCGACCGGCCAGCCGCACATCGGCAATTACTTTGGCATGATGCGCCCGGCCATCGAATGGCAGGAGCGCGGCGAGGCGTTTTATTTCATCGCGGACTACCACGCGCTGACCTCGGTCTTCGATCCGGTGAAGCTGCGGGAGTATGTGCGCGGGGTGGCGCTGGACTTTCTCGCCTGCGGGCTGGACCCGGCGAAGGCGGTGCTTTTCCGCCAGAGCGATGTGCCGCAGCACACCGAGTTGGCGTGGCTCCTGAGCTGCCAGACGCCGATGCCGATGCTGGAAAACTGCCACGCCTACAAGGATCATCTGGCCAGGGAAAGGACGCCGTCGCACGGGCTCTTCGCCTATCCGGTGCTGATGGCCGCGGACATCCTGATCTACGACTCGAACATCGTGCCCGTGGGCCGCGACCAGAAGCAGCACGTCGAGATCACGCGCGATCTCGCGCACAAAATGAACGCGCTTTACGGCCCGATTTTCACCGTCCCGGAGGCGAGCATCCTGCCCGCGCTGGCGACGATCCCCGGCCTCGACGGACAAAAGATGAGCAAGAGTTACGGGAACACCATCGAGCTCTTCCCCGAGGAAAAGGCGTTGCGGAAGAAGATCATGGGCATGGTCACGGATTCGGTGCCGGTGGAGGCGGCGAAAGATCCGGCGACGTCGTCGATCGTGGCGCTTTACCGGTTGTTCGCATCCGCGGGGGACGTGGAAAAAATGGAGGCGGACTTTCGCGCGGGCGGCGTGGGCTACGGCGATTTCAAGAAGCGGCTTTTCGGCGCGATCTGGGATTTCTTCGCGCCCATGCGCGCCCGGCGCGCCGAGTTGGAGGCTGATCCCGATTATGTGGATGGCGTGCTTGCCGATGGCGCGCAGCGCGCCGGGGCGCTCGCGGAGCAGGTGATGCAGCGGGTGCGTCGGGCGGTCGGGCTGCGGGGATGACTGCGGTTGCCGGAAAGCTCAGCCGTGCCATGGCGGAGGGTTTATAGAGAGACCGTTACTACGTAGAATTACTGAACGTAGGGGTTGCGTCGTGGAACTTTTTGCCTAGCCTCTGCCCCTCATCGCCAACTCAGGTTTGGGTTGTGCGCAAACCAGACAGCAAAGCATATGATGAATGATAATCCTGGAGAGAGAATGGGGTCTGATCCAATCGCGTCCGAGAAGGTCGCCAACGATCGGAAAATCTTCTTTCTCGACCTCAAAGAAAACCAGCGTGGGCGTTTCTTGAAAATTACTGAAGACGTGGGTGGCCGGCGTGACACGATCATGCTCCCGGCGGCGGCGTTTAAGGATTTTCTGGAAGCCCTCCAGCGTCTGGTCGAGTTCGAGGCCAAGCTCTAACCGGCGCGGTTTTCACTCGACTCCTTCGACAGCGCCCGGAAATGGAACCCGGGTGGGTGCTGGCGGAGGGTTGAAGACTTCGAGCCGCTTCTCCCCCAAAAGAAGCGGCTCTTGTCTTTGGGGATGCGGCGCGTTCAGGCCGCCCGGAGCTCGGCAAAGAAAAGCCGGCCCGCGGTCGTCTGGAGGGTGCTGGCCACGACGATCGGCATGGTCTTGCCGATGTGGGAACGGGCGTGATTGACCACGACCATCGTTCCATCCGGGAGATAGCCCACGGCTTGGTGGGCGTCGCGGCCTTCTTTCACCAGTTGGAGTTCGAGATGCTCGCCGGCGGCGAGCGTGGGTCGCAACGCGCGGGAGAGATCGTGGAGATTGAGCACGGCGACATTTTGCAGCCGGGCGATCGCGCAGAGATTGCTGTCATTGGTCAGCAGCCGCGCATCCAGGAGCTGCGCGAGTTGGACGAGCTTGGTGTCCACCGGGATGCGCGGGTCGGTTTCGCCCTCGTGGATCGTGACGGTAAGCGCCAGGTCGCGCTGCATCACGGAAAGGCGGTCGAGCGCGGCGCGCCCGCGTTCGCGTTTCAGCATGTCGCCGGAGTCGGCGAGGCGCTGGAGTTCATCGAGCACAAAGCGCGGCACAATCAGGGCGCTGCTGATGAAGCCAGTCGCGCACAGGCCCGCGATGCGGCCGTCGATGATGATGTTCGTATCGATCAGCAGCGGGGCGTCCTGCACCGTCGCCTTGCGAAAGCGCACGTACGGGATGATCAGGGCGAACTCATCGCGATTGCTCCGGATGGCGAGCATCATCCCGAGGTAACTGAAAGTGGCATACACGATCAGCCCGCAGACCCACTGGGTCTGGAGCGAAGCCAAAGCGAGGATGCGCGAAGACAGCAGCAACCCGGCGAAAATGAAGCCGATGAGCAGGCCGAAAGTCGCCGAGGAAAAAATGCGCAGCGAGATGCCTTTGACCATCTTGTCCCCGAGGACGATGACCAGCCCGAACGCCGTCCCGGCCGCCAGGCCGGCCCACGTCGAACCCAGCATCTCGTCGCCGACCATCAGCCCCACACAGCCGGCGAGCGTCACAAAGAGCGCGCGCAGCAGGTTGATCGTCAAAAGCGGAGTCATGCGTGGAAATGGCGGACGGCGGAAAGGAAAATGTCTCCCCTCTAAAGCACGCTCCGAACCACCCGTCATCCCCGACTGTTCCCTCTCTGTATTTTCAGCCAATCGCGGCCAGCACTGCGGGCACGTCGCCGAGGTCGTCGAAGAGGAAATCCGGTGCATGGAGCGTGAGATCGGCGCGGGCGAACTTGCCCGTCGCAATCGCGATCACTTTCGCCCCGATGGCGCGGGCGCAGGTGATGTCGTGCGGAGTGTCGCCGAGGACCAGGATAAGCTCGGGAGCGAAGTCGATGCCGTGGCGTTCGAGGGCGCGGGCTTTGGCAAAATGGCCGAGTTGGTCGCGGTCGTGGTGGTCATCGGCATACGCGCCGAATTCGAAGTAATGCCACACGCCGTAGTGCAGCAGCTTGATCTCCGCCCCGCGGGCGAGATTGCCCGTGAGCAGCGCGAGCACGATGTCCGCGCGGGGCTTCAGCGCGTCGAGCAGCGGCAGGATACCCGGCAGCAGCCGACCGGCGGTGCGGGGGATTTCGCGGGCGAGATGGTGCAGGTAGCCGTCGAAAAAGGCGGTGATGTTTTCCGGCGTCTCCGGCAACCGGTGCGCCGCCAGCATCCGCCGCACAATCCCCGAGTCCGTACGCCCGGCGATATCGACGGTGGAAAGGTCATCGTCGATCCCGAAGCGGTCGCGGAAGCCGAGACGGAGCGCGCGCTCGCCTGCTCCACCGGAAGTGAGAAGAGTGCCGTCGATGTCGAAAAGGAGGAGTTTTTTGTCCGTCATGTTTCCGCATCGTGGCGCAAGCGGTGGCGCCTGTCATCCCCCGCCGCTTTACCACACCGCCCACCGCTGCTAATCCACGATGTTTCGCGTGAACCCCGCCTTTTCCAACCGCAGCCTCCGCCTGGAGATGCTCCAAGTCGCCCGACTCGCGCCGCAGATGCTCGGCGATTCGGCGGAACTTGTGCGCGCCTTTTTCGCCCGGCAGCTCGCTGCGGAAGGCGGCGGGCGGGATCGCTCGGGAAAGCCGGATTTATATTACACGATCTTCGCGCTCGCCGGCCTCCAGGCTCTCACTCCCGATCTCTCCACGCTCGACGCTCAACTCTCAACTTCCTCCACCTGGCTGCGCAGGTTTGGCGACGGTGCGGCGCTCGACTTCGTGCATCTCGGCGCGCTCGCGCGGTGCTGGGCTGCGGTGGGGCTGGAAAAAATGCCGGCTGAGATCACCGCGGCGCTGCTCGCGCGGATCGAGACGTATCGCGCCCGCGATGGCGGCTACGATGGCGAAGCAAGCGCGGAGCACGGCAATGCCTATGGCTGTTTCGTGGCCCTCGGCGCTTACCAGGATCTGCGCGGCACGCTGCCCGACCCGCTGCGCATGGTGCAGGGCCTAAAGTTTCTCGAAACCCCCGACGGCGCGTGGGCCAATGCCCGTGGCCTGCGCCTCGGCTCGACCAATGCCACCGCCGCCGCCGTCACCCTGCTCCACCAGCTCGGCCTGCCGGTGAACCCCATCGTCGGCGACTGGCTGCTCGCGCAGGCGCATCCGGACGGCGGATTCCGCGCCATGCCCGCCGCGCCGCTGCCCGATCTGCTCTCGACGGCCACCACCCTTCACGCCCTCGCCTGCCTCGAAAAAACGGTTCCCGAGCCCATCCGCGAGCGCGGCCTCGATTTCATCGACACCCTTTGGAGCGCTGAAGGCGGCTTCCACGGCCACTGGGCCGACGACCATCTCGACGCCGAATATACTTTCTACGGCCTGCTCGCCTTGGGCCACCTCAGCGTTTAGTCCGTTACAGCAGCACAGCTCACGGAGGCAGCGGGATGCTTTGGGCGAAGTGAAAGAAGTTATCGGGATCGTATTGCTGCTTCACCGCCTGTAAGCGGGGCAGGTTTCCTTTGTAGTAGGCTGGCGCGTAGTCGGTCAGATCGAGGTCGATGTAGTTGACGTAGGAAAAGCCGGGAAAATGCGGACGCATGGAGGCATACAGGGCGCGGACCGCGGCTACGTTCCGATTCGTTGCGAAACTGGAAGACCACTCGGCGTAGTACTGCAGGCAGAAGCGGGTGGTCCCACGGTGCGGAAAGGCGGTGTCTGCCTCGCCGACCCGATTGATGGCGCCGCCGTAGGCTTCGAAGATGGCTGCGACGGGGGCGGTGGAGTTGCGCAAGGCCGTGATGAAAGTGCTGACTCCGGACGTGGTCAGCGCGCCGGGAGAGTAGTCCGACTTTCCTTTGAAATAGACGCGGTCGGGATCACCGCCGCCGGCAAAGTATCGGGTGGCCTCGATGTAAGTGAATTTTCTGGTGGTGAACGTGGGGCCGCCGATGGACAGCAGCGGAGCGAGGAGCGTCCGCAGCTTGCTTACGGTCGGCGTCTGCCCCGCAGTCTGGGGAAGAAACAGCCCCGTGCAGCGGATGCCGGTAATGCTGCCCTGGCCGCCGCTCATGACGAGGACGAAGCCGAGTTCGTCCGGTGCCGACTGCGCGAACTTTTGCCATTCTCTCAGCACGGAGGTCGGGAAGTTGTTCGGCCAGACGAGGCGGAAAGCGATGACGCGATCGACCGGGTGGACCTTGAAAGTGAACTCGGTGACGATGCCGAAGTTCCCTCCGCCCCCGCCCCGCAGCGCCCAGAAAAGCTCTGGATTTTCGGTCCGGCTCGCGATGACGGTCGTGCCGGTGGCGTCCACGACTTGAGCGGAAAGAAGGTTGTCGGCGGTCAGTCCAAACTTCCGCGACGAGAGGCCGTGGCCGCCGCCCAGGGTGAGCCCGGCGATGCCGACCGGCTTGCAGGTGCCCGCCGGTAGCGCGAATTTTTTCACGAAGAGCTTCTCCGCGACATCACCCAGCAGCGCGCCGGCGCCGATGCGCGCCGTCTGGTTCGGCGTGTCGATGACCACGGCGCTCATCTGCCGCACATCAATCATGATGCCGGGACAGGACGAAAATCCCTCGTAGGAATGCCCGCCGCCGTGGCCGCACAGCACCACCTGATGCTGCCGCGCCCACTGCACCGCGAGACTGACGCCGTGCGCCGTCTTGCATTGCGCGATGGCTTGCGGGCGGACGGTCGTGCGCAGATTGAAAGGCAGCAGGCCGTTGAATCCCGCATCGCCCGGACGCAGGACCTTGCCATCGGCCGGGGGGATGACCAGATCGTCAATGGGATCGGACGGAGCGGCCGCACGCGCTCGGGACGAGCGAAGCGTGTCGCTTCGCAGGCTGGCAAGGATCGGAGCTTTGAGCGGGGATTCGGAGAGGAGGGGCATGGGTGGTGAGTTAGGATAAAAAAGATCGCCGCTTCCACGTCTTCGAGTTCTTCCTTCCCGCGCAAGTAACCGTGTTTATCGATGAAGCGCCGCACATCCGCGAGATCCTTTTGCGGATTCCCACGGAAAAGTGCGAACTGTCATTCTGCGCCGTAACGACCGATCCTCCGGCCGCCGGCCAAACTGAAACGAACCGAATGACACGAACCCTCTTCACCCATTTGGCGGCGATCGCCCTAACCCTCCTCATCGGCACGACCGACTGCGGTGCTCAGCCGGTTTTGAACTTTGAAGCCGGTGTGGAGTTGAGTTGGTCCACAAGCACCGGCAATACCTACCAGCCGCAATGGGCGCCCGACCCGGGCGGCCCCTGGACGGCTCTCGGCGGATCAGTGCCGGGCGATGGGATGACGAAGCGGCTTTACGATCCTGCGGCAAACGGTTCCCGATCTTATCGCGTTTTGGAAATCGTTCCGGGTGCCGCCGCAATTCCGGTGAATGGCGGATTTGAATCCGGGAGTGGAGCGAGCGCTGCCAACTGGAGCACCGCCGCGAGCCAACCGCCCGCGCGCTCCAACGCCGCTGCCCACACGGGCGCGTTCAGCATGCGTTCCGTGCTGAATAATACGACCCCTGCTCCCAATGAAGGCACGCTGGAACAATTCGTGGTGGCCCAAGGCGGCACGGTGACTGGCGGCCAGACTTACGCCTTCTCGTTCTGGGCGAAGCAAGTGAGCGTCGGTCCCTCCTATGTGCAGCAGTATCAGGTGCAGTGGCGCAACGGTGCGGGCGGGGTCGTTGGTGGAACGGGTCTGGTGAATTTCAACGGCGTGATCGGTGCCTGGACGCAGGTGTCAGTCCCCGGTCTCGTGGCTCCGGCCACGGCGGTGGAGGCGCGGGTATTCTTTCGCTTCGTCACGGGCGCCATCGCTGGCGGTCATGGGGAGGTGTTTATCGATGACGTAGTCCTCGACTCGGGTGGCGGTTCCGGCACGACCAATATCCTGCCGGTATCCAGTCAGCGCGTCGCCAGAATCAGTTGGCCCACCACTGCCGGCGTGGAGTATCGGCCACAATCCAACACGAACCTAACATCGGGGACTTGGACTGATATTTTGCCGGTGATCGTGGGCGACGGCGGGACCAAGGCCATCCTGCTTCCGCTCACGGGCGATCGAGGATTCGTCCGGGTGCAAAGCCCGGCGGACGTGACCCTGCCGCCGACCAACCTGCACACTATCGCGTCAGGATCGGCCGATGCCGTCGGCCTCGCCTGGAATGCGAGCCTCACGCCCGGAGTGCTCGGCTACCGCATCCTCTTTGGCCTGACCAGCGGGAGTCTGACGAATGCAACCGACGTGGGGAACTTCACCAGCGCCATCATTTCAGGCCTGACGCCCGGCCAAACGTATTACTTCGCGATCATCACTCTCACGGCCAATGGTCAGAGCCTCGCGGCCGACGCCACCATCTCGGCCCAGCCGGGTGTGAATCCCGGCATCGTTCCGCTCTTCGACGCCAGCACTCCGCTGGAACCCGCGACAACCATCGACACGCCCACCGCGCTCATCACCAAAGTCGCTGACCGTTCGCGCGACCGGCACGCCCGGGAAGATATCTATCACGCCTACGACCACTACTTGAGCTGGTATTGGGAAGAGCGCACGATCGCCATCGAGATTGTGGACCGCGTGGCTAAGGGCGGGACCGGCATCACCTTCAACTACACCACCCTCACGCCGCTTTCCGCACCGGAATTCCGCGCCTTCTTCCGCGGCATCGGCACGGTCGCCGAGTATCACTTCAACTACCTTGCTCCCCTCGTCGGGCCAAATCGCTACAGCGCCACCATCTCCTCGAAATTACCCGAAAACCGCCCCTTGGAAGTGGGCGACCGCGTGGAGATCGAGATCAGCCAGTTCCTCCAGGCGCCGATGCACGGACGCAACAACTACTACGGCACCGCGATCCTTTACATCGTCGGGCAGGGCATCGTGCCGTGGCAGGCGATGGGCCCGTTGCTCGACTCCTTCCCGCTGCCGGAAACGGCGTGGCTCGGCGGCCAGACCACGCTGCCGTATCAATCCTCCAACGAGCCGGAGCATCGCTTCAAGCAAACGGCGGGGAACATCGCGCCGATCAACGCCCAGCCCTTCATGCTCGGACGGCGGCTGCATCACACGGACTTTGGCGATGGCGCGCACTCGGAGACGGGAAATCCCGCCTTTACCGAACAGGCCGGTAAACTCGGGCCGAAGTTTATCGCGCGCAGTTGCGTGCAATGCCACGTCAACAATGGCCGCGCCCTCCCGCCCGCCATCGGTGCGCCGATGCTTCAGACCGTGATGAAGGTGGGTGGCGATGCGAGTGGGTCGCCGCATCCGACCCTCGGCTCCGTCCTGCAGCCGCTCTCCACCAGCGGTCCGGGCGAAGCCAGTGCGGTGATTGCCAGCTACACGAACATCAATGGCCAGTACGGGGACGGCCCGCTCTATACTCTGCAAAAGCCGAGCTACGCATTCGCAGGCGTGACCCCGTTGTATTTCTCCGCGCGCCTCGCGCCGCCGCTCGTGGGCCTGGGCCTCCTCGAAGCGGTGAGCGAGACGAGCGTCCTGGCTCAGGCGGACCCGGACGACGCCGATCTGGACGGCATTTCGGGCCGCCTCCAGACATTGCTCGATCCGGAGACCGGCCAGTTGCGTCTCGGGCGCTTCACCAGCAAAGGCGGCAAGGCCCGTCTGAGCCACCAAATCGCCGCCGCCCTGAATACGGACATGGGCGTGACCACACCGATCTTTCCCAACCTCGAAGGCGAAACCACCGGCGGACCACCCGAACTCGCCGCCGCCGACCTCGACCGGCTGACCCGCTACATTGCTCTGCTCGGAGTCAGCGCGCGTCGCGACCTGACCGATGCCCAGGCTCTGCAAGGCGAGGCCCTTTTTACCAGCGCCCAATGCGCCGCGTGCCACACGCCGAACCTCACCACCAGTCCGTTCCATCCGATGACCGAACTGCACAACCAGGCCATCCACCCCTACACCGACCTGCTCTTGCACGACATGGGTCCCGGCCTGGCGGACAACATGGGCGAACTCGGCGCCACCGGTTCCGAATGGCGCACGCCACCGCTCTGGAGCATCGGCCTCACCGCCGGAGTCAGCGGCGGCGAAGCCTACCTCCACGACGGCCGCGCCCGCAGCCTCGAAGAAGCCATCCTCTGGCACGACGGTGAAGCCGCTGCGGCCAAGGAAGCCTTCCGCACGATGTCGGCCGCGGATCGAGCCGCGCTGATCAAGTTCCTCAAATCACTCTGAGCCCCGAGGTGAGGTGGTTTTGGGCGATGCTGAGGGGAGAGCCTTGCCCGCCATGCATCTCAGCGCGCAGAATTCCAAGCCAAGGTGTGGGCGGGGTTCTCTCTTGTGAATGCGCGGGCCGCCCGCCAGCCTCGGCCATCAACCCGCCCCCCTGATGTTCTCCCGCCGCTCCTTCATCATCACCACGGCCTGCGCCCCGCTCGGGATGGCCGCTTCATCCCTCGCCGCCGCGGTCACCGATGACCCGAAGCTCAAGCAACTGCTCGAACCCATCGCCACCAAGCATGGGCTGCCTGCCCTGGCGGGTGGCCTTGTCACGGTGAATGGACTGCAAAAGGCTGCCGTGACCGGTGTGCGCAAGGCTGGTGGTCGCACGCCAGCCACCCTCGCGGACCTCTGGCATCTCGGTTCCGATACCAAGGCCATGACGGCCTCCCTCGTGAGCCTGCTCGTTGAGGAAGGCAAACTCCAGTGGGAGGACCCGCTCGCGACCGTCCTCCCGAAGATCTCCGCGTTGCGCAAAGCCGACCTCGGCAAGGTGACGGTGAGCCAGTTGCTCCATCACACCGCCGGCCTGCCGGCCAATCTGAAATGGGCGGAACTCCAAGCGAAAGCCAGGAGAGTGACCGACCAACGCGAAGCCGCCCTGGAGGAAGCCCTCCGGACGCCGCTCCTCACCGCACCGGGCAGCACCTTTCTTTACTCCAATACCGGCTACGTGCTCGCCGGGCTGATCGTCGAGAAACTTACCGGCAAGGCTTGGGAGGACGTGATGCAGCAACGCCTCTTCACGCCTTTGGGAATGAGGAGCGCCGGATTCGGCGGCATCGGCAAACCCGGCAAGGAAGATCAACCCTGGCCGCATCTGGAAAACGGGACGCCGGTGCCCACCAACGGTCCCGCCGCGGACAATCCACCCGTCATGGGACCGGCCGGCACCGTCCACGCCACCCTGGAGGATTGGGCGAAATTCATCGCCGACCATCTCCGCGGCGCGCGCGGCGAGAAGGCCCTGCTCAAACCCGCCACCTACGAGATGCTGCACAAACCCGGCCTCAACGATTATGCCATGGGCTGGATCGCCGTCAGCCGTCCCTGGGCCGGGGGCATCGCTCTCACCCACTCGGGCGACAACACGATGAACCACTGTGTCGCCTGGCTCGCTCCGCAGAAGGGCTTCGCCGCCCTGGTCTGCACCAATCGTGGCGGGCAGAGCCAGGCGGCGGATGAAGCCATCGGCGCTCTCCTCCAGCAGCCGTAAACCCCCGCCGGCTTGGCCGCCTGTTGAAGAAAGACCGTCCTGCGGCTGCCACGCGGACACTCCTGTCCACGATCCCCTCGCCATCCGCCGTCTGCCCGGCGGCATGACGGGAATTGGGCTCCGGGACGTAAGCCTTCAGCAGCACGCCCGTGTCGAAATAAGTGTTCACCAATCGCCTCTCGCGTCGTCGAGAATCTCGGAGACCGGCTTTCCCTTGAGGCCTGTGGGAAAGGCTTTGGCGCGGCGCGCCTCAAGATCGGGCCATGCAATCTGGGCCTTCTTTTTCAGGGCGGGAGACAATGTCGCGAAGGTCTGACCGCGCTTGGTGATCGTGATGGGCTGGCCTTCCTCGATCCACTTGGAAATCCGCGTGAAGTGGTTCCGAGGTCGGCGACAGTCGCGGTTTTCATGATAGGAGCGCTATCATTCGGAGGGGAGACATAAACTGAGAACAAACTCCGCCGCCCGCCGGTGCGCCCGGTTTGAAGAAGACGGAAACCAAGGTCAGATTGCGTTCCACCAAGGCTGGTCTGCCCGCGGAGCCGGGGCCGATGCGCTGGACGCGAAGCAGTTTTCCGCCCTGCTTCAATGGTGGATGCACGGGATTGACGCGACGCGCCACGAGCACCACGCTCGCGACCGTCGTGAAAAAGCCCCCGCCCATTTCTCAGCGACGCGCCGTGAGTCGCCGCGATTTTTTGCAGCTCGGTGCGGCGGCTGCGGGGCTGGCGCCTTTGGTGACGCGCGGGTCCGGGCCGGCCCTCAACATCAACGACTCCCGTACCATCGCGGAACTGACGGCGCGCTATCTCACGCCGCAAACGGAGTTCAATACGGTCGAACGCGGCGATCCGCTGCCCTACGCGCTGCCGCTGGAGAAGCGTCGCGAGGTGGGGATCGAACGCGAGACGTGGCAGCTCGAAGTCATCGCCGACCCGCAGAGCAATGCCGTTTTGGAGAAGCCGCTGACGAAGGAAAGCGGGACCGCTTTCAACTGGAACGCGCTAATGCGGCTCGCGGAGAAAAAGGCGGTGCGCTGCCTCAAAGCGATCACCTGCAACAACCTCACCGCGCCGCTCGGCATGGGTCTGTGGGAAGGCGTGCCGCTGCGCGACGTGCTGTGGCTCGCGCAGCCGCGCGAAAACATCCGGCATGTTTTCTATTACGGCTACCACAACGACGATCCGAAGCAGATGTTCCAGTGCTGGCTGCCCATCAATCGCGTGCTCGAAGACCCGCCGGGCGAACTGCCGGTGCTCGTTTGCTACAAGCTCAACGGGGAATGGCTGGCGGGCGAGCGCGGCGGTCCGGTGCGGATGCTGGTGCCGGAGGCTTACGGATTCAAATCGGTGAAATGGCTGACGCACGTCGTGCTCACGAACAATCACCAGTCCAACGACACCTACGCCGAGGGGAACAATGACACGCACAGTTGGATGAAGACGTTCGCGCGTTTCGCCGACGTGCCGGCGAAGGTGAAGGCCGGGCCGCCCATCGCGATCGCGGGCGCGGCGCAGGCCGGAGTCGGGGGTCTGGCAAAAGTGCAAACGTGGCTGCACCCGCAAGCCGCGCTGCTGCCGCAGGACGATCCGCATTTCCTCACCGCCGACTGGCAGGACGCGGAGATTCTCCCGCTGCCGGAAAAGTGGGCGGGCGACATCGACACGGGCGGACTCTCCGAGGTGCAGTTCGTCCCCGCCACGCGACGCCCGCGCCAGTGGCCGCTGCGCTACACGATCGCGCTCTGGACCACGCGGCTGCGCGAGGTGCCGCCCGGCGCTTACGAGCTGCGCTGCCGTACCGTTGATCTCGCCGGGAACGCGCAGCCGATGCCGCGGCCGTTTGCCAAGTCGGGGCGCAACGCAATTCAGAAAGTGCCGCTCGTCGTGGAGGCTTGAGCGCGCTGCGGCTTCACACAAGTTTTCCTTTTATTGAGGATTTTGGAACGCCAGCATCGCGGTGAAGCTGTGCTTCGCGGTCAGGGGCTGGTCGAGGAACGGAGCGCCACTCCCGCCACCCGCCACGCAATGGAATTGCGCCCGGAAAGGTGCGTTCCCAAAAGCCCCACTTCGGGAACGCGGGTGAAGAGAGGCATTTCGGACGCAATGCTCCACGAAACTCCGCTTATACCAAACACAGTTGAAAACCGACACCTTCCAAAGTCCGAGAACCGAAGGAAATCGCGCAACGCACCGATTCGTATCGTCCAGTCTTCAACTGAGTTTGGTATTAGAGCATATTAAATAATAGTGTAGCCGTTTTTGATTGATCGGATTAGGATCGGGTGATGAAGACACTCTCACTGGATCTGCGGGAACGGATACTGGCTTCGTATGACGGCGGGGATGGAACCCGCGCGGAGATCGCCCATGATTTCCGGGTGTCGCTGGGCATGGTGAAGAAGCTCCTGGCGCAGCGGCGGCATACGGGGGACAGCGGGCCGCGCCACCATCGCTGCGGGCGCAAGCCGAAGATCCTCGCGGTGCATCATCGCCGGATGCGTTCGCTTCTGGA
>JBBQCM010000130.1:0-17900 GCA_038318725.1 Chthoniobacterales bacterium | reverse complement strand
TGCGTCACGGCACCTGCTTCCGCCGCCGCCTTTCCACCCACCATGCAGGTGCCGCGCCGCGCTCCGCAGTCGCTGAGCTTGGGGTCGTTAGGCGTCGCTACGCACATCAACCAAAAACAATCACCATGAAGCACACCATCGTCGCCGCAACACGTCTAGCCATGTGTTTGGCCCTGTCGCCCGCACTGGCGCAGGTTACTCCCACCAAACAAGCGAAGATACGCCTCTATTTAGACGCGGCCTTGAAGGAAATCGGGAACATTACCGATGAGGACCAGAAATCCGTTTGCTTGGAATACATCGCAAGAACGCAGGCAAAGGCCGGACAAGTGCCCGCCGCCCTGCAAACAGTCGAGAGAATCCAGAATGAGATTGCACGAGAGCGCCGAAGAATACTGAGTATGGGGAGTGCCTTGCGTGGCATTGCCTACGCACAAGCCAAGGCAGGCGATGTGCCTGCTGCCTTGGGCACAGCCGAAAAGTGCGGCAAGATTGTGGGGGAGGCCGGAGGTAGAGATCTTTTTGCCCTTGGCCTCGTCGCCAAAGCGCAGGCAGAGGCGGGGGATGTGGCTGGGGCGATACGCACAGCCGAGACTATCAATCACACTCGCAGCAAGGACTACGCCCTCCAAGGCGTGGCCTCCGCGCAACTCAAGGCCGGTGATATGCCCGGCGCACTACGCACAGCCGAAAGTATCAAAGACGCGAAACTTAAAGCTGATGCTTTACGCACTACCGCCCCGCCACCGCCTGAGGTTGTCGAGGAGTCCGCCGTTGCATCGCGCCCGCCAGGACACGAAAGATGCAACGGATACTTGGACATGGCTAACGCTCTACTCGAAACGCCAAATCCGAAATGACCGCAACGCCTCCTGATGAGCTGGCGGTGAGAGTGTTGACAATGAACGACTTACGATTGGCGCATTTTCTGAGTCACGCCCCCAGAATGACCCCAGCTACTCTCCCACCGGCAAAGGCCCCGCCCTTTTCCTTTGCTAACCATGCGCTGCAGCGCCTATGAAGGATTGTCAAGGGTCATAAGTGCGGCGACAGCGCTTTGGGGTCCCGGAAGAGGGCCGATAGTAGTTAGGCACAACTTAGTTCCCCCCGAACCGAGACTAGTCGAGTGAGGGTCGCGACGTGTGGAGGGGTGGGTGACAGTTAGACCATCAGGCAAGGACCAGGGTGGAGGCTGGGCGATGGGCGATGCGGACGGCCTTGGGTCGGTGCGCGGAGTCCGAAGACTTCCAAGCTCCTATGCGAGCAGCAGGGCGGCCGCCACCAGCCACGCACCGCACGAGGCGGGGTGGCGTAGTGGGGCTCTGCGCCCAGTCAGGGAATCCGAGGTCTTCGGTCCTGGATGGACCCAAGCAGTAAGCGCCGACCACTCTAAACGGTCGACGGACGGGAAGGTCCGCCAGCTGCAGGGCTTCGATCAGGGGCTTGACCGTTGGCAAGGTGGGGCACATCGCGGGAGAGATGGGCAAAGGTTAGTGAGCTCTTTGAGGTCTTGGGTTAAGGGTTAGGAAGTCCAGTGACCTTGGGGGTCAGCGTGTGGCGGCGGTGGGCTCGCTGGCGGTGGGCGCTCCTTGAAAGCCGAGATCGGCGAGGGTGGCCCGCGCGGTAAAGAGTCGCCAGAGGTCGATGAAGAGCAGGCGCACGCAGGCGATGACCGCTTTCTTTTTGCGCACCGTGCTGCCGTGGCTCTCGCGGATGACCGCGCCCCATTTGGCGAAGCCATGCCAGCGCGGCTCCCAGCGCAGGAGCCGCCAGATGGCTTCGGTGAGCAGGCTGCGCAGGCGCCGGTTACCCTGCCGGTCGATGTGGCCGAGGAGCTGGCCACCGGGGCCGGTGCTGTGCTCGCTCGGGGCGCAGCCGATGAAGCTGCCGACCTTCTTGCGGTTGCTGAAGCGCTGCCAGTCCATGACTTCCAGGCAGGCGGTGAGCGCGGTGAGCTGGCCGAGGCCGTGGGGCAAAGGGATGGTGAGCGCCTGCGCGGCCTCGGCCGCGAGCCGGGCGTCGAGGGCCAGGATCTGGGCGTGGAGGGCGGCGGCCATGGCGCGCTGCGGTTCGAGGGCCTCGCGCAACCAGTCCTCGCCGGCGGCGGTGAGTTGCGCGACCAGCCGCGGCCACATCTTTTTGCCCCACCAGCATTCGGGAAAATCCAGCAATCCGAAGTCATACATCAGCCCGCGGCCTTGGGCCTCGATCTTGCCGCGCAGGGCGATGAGCTGCGCCCGGTGCCGGCTCAGAAAACGGCGCTGCTGCTCCTCCGGCGAGGGTTCGCGGACGACGCGGCTGGTCCTGGTGTTGCCATGCACGACGCGGTCGCCCACCAGCCGGGCGAGCGCCGCGGCATCGCGGGTGTTGGTCTTGCGCCGCCCGGTGAGCGCCTCGGTGGCAAAGGTCAGGGCCTCCGCGCCGGCCTCCCGGAGCTGCCGCTGGAAACGCCAGCCGAAGCCGCACGCCTCTAGGCCGACCACGCACCGCCAGCCGCGCGCACGGAGGGCCACCAGCAGGTTCAGGATGGTCTCGCGGCTCAAGGTCCCCAGGCTCACCGGCTCGCCGAGCCCGCATTGCACCGCGAGGCACGCCCCGTCTTTTTCAAGGTCCGCCCCGAGGCAGAGCACGCGCGGCGCACCCGCCATCTCCGGGGTTCGCTCCGCCCCCTCCAGGCGCTTGCACAGCGCCGGAAAGCGGCTCAGGATGGCTTCGGTCTTGGTGTGGAGGTGGTATTTTTTCATCAGAATTCACTTTGCGCCAAGGCCATCCCTTTCGCTCCCACTTCCGCACAGATGACGCTCGCTTCCTCCTTCATCCCTCTAACGGCTCCGCGTGTCACGGCGCGTGCTTTCTGCGAGCGGAGCGGCAGCTCCATTTGGGCGTCTGCCGTTCGTGCCACGGTTGGGCACGCGCCGCGCCACGCTCCGCCGTCGCTGAGCTTGGGGTCGTTAGGCGCTTCCTAGTTATGTCGCGCGATATTCCAGAATCAGATTGGAAGCTCTTTCGAAAACTTCATCCGATCGCATTGAATCGCTTCTGCGAGCGCGTGCTCGCCGACATCGCGCACATCGTCGCCGATACGAAGGCAACTCCTCACGAGCGTTACCTCAGCATTTACAAACTCGTTGCGCAGCGCGACCGAACCATTGGCGAGGCATTCAATGACCTGCGGCGCTCAACAGCTATCATGCGACTCCTTACCATCTGTTCGCACAGCCTTATTACTCAGAACGAGATCGAACGCTTCACTCAAGAAACTCGCGATGTTATCTCACGCTTATCAACGCAACGCGCGTAGGCTCAACTTTGAAGCGCAACATTGGTTTCGACTTGGGGCAAATACGGGCGGGTCCGGCCGTTAGTGTTTTGGTTCGTACCGCAATCCCAGCTATGGTGCCGGGTGGCAAAGAAGAACCGACCAGGCTCTTGGCTTCGATTGAGGCATAGCCGTGGTCAAAAATGGCGGTTTACGCGCCTCCTTCTACCACTTCAATCGCATAGAAACTTCGGCATGCCGAAGTTTTGGAGTTATCCACAGCCGTTTGTATTCCAGAGTATTTTCTTGTGGTATAGTAACTTCATGGAAAGAAATACGGACCGGCAGAATGGCAGGGCTCGGCGGGTTGCAACGAGCATCAAGATAGAGCCGGAGGTGGCGGAGTATTTGCAGTTGCTGGCCGAACAATTGCAGAGGGATCGCACCTTTCTCATCAACGCCATCGTTTCGGAACATGCGCAGCAGAACCGGGGCAAGCTGCCGCCGCCCCTTCGAATCATTCCGATGTAAATCCAATGAACCACCCTTCCCCCCAACAACATGTGCACACACGCTCCCCGGTTGAACTCTTCACCGGCTTCGCCGCGCCGACGAGTAACACAACCTTCGCCCCGAACCAATTTTTCGATGTGTGCCTGCGTTACCATTCCCGCGGTGTCGTTCGTCTCGTCGCTTATCTCATCCGTCAAACGCTCGGATGGTGCGACGCCAACGGCCAGCCCTTGCACGAGCGTGTCGAGATCTCCTATCGGGAGCTGATTGAAAAGGCCGGCATCAGCCGGGGCGTGATTCGCCGATCACTTGATGAGGCGATTGCCGGCGGATTCATCGAATGTGTTCGGCCTGGCAAGGCTTCCTCGGCGCACGCGAAAGCGGAAAGCGCGCACTACCAGCTCCGTTGGGATACCTCCCCTCAGTACCACAAAGATCCCAACAACTTCCGCGGATTTTTTGAGGGCGAAGGCAATCGAACGGACATTCCCAATCAGTTCTTCGATCACGTTGTTCCGCATGAGGCGCTGTCCGTCGTGAAGGTCGTAGGTTCGGTCATTCGCTTTTCCATTGGCTTCCAGGCACGCCACGGTCGCCGACGCCAGCAGGCGTCGCTCTCCTATCGGGACATTGAGCGTTATGCCCGTCTTCGGGACACCCACACCCTCGCCGCGGCCATCCGACATGCGGAGGAGTGCCACTATATTTTGCGTTTGCAGGATGGCATTTTCGATCCGAACGGCGGCGCACAAAGTCGCCCGGCGATCTTCGCGCTCCGGTGGGCGGATTCTTCGCCCTTCTACCCTACCGGTTCAGAAACCCCAGCGGCTCTGATCGTTGCCGACCGGTTCAAAAACCCCAGCGGAACCGGTTCAAAAACCCCAGCGGCGAACCGGTTCAAAAACCCCAGCGACATACAAACGAAACTAACAAAGGAAATTGTTAAACAGCAGCAGGCGGTTGTGGAAACACCCGAGGCTTTGGCTTTTTTGAAGCGGGAAGGATTCTCGGAAGAGGTGGCGAGAAGCTTGAGCGCCGGCTTTCCATCTGAACGGATTCGGGAACAAATCGAGTGGCTGGCACGGCGGGCACCGAGTCGCAACCGGCTCGGGATGCTGCGCCGGGCGATTGAGGAGAATTGGCCAGCCCCGGAAGAACTTCGGCATGCCGAAGTTTCCAAGGAACGGGATTTTGCCCAAAACTTCTATGCGGGCCTCGCCGGCAACCCCCGCATGGCCGTGGCAGAACCTTCCAACCGGGATCTTCAGGTCGCCGCGGAGTTTGTGGCGCGCTTGCTAGCGGCAAAACCCATGAAGGTCGATGCCGCTGCCTGGGCACGTGACTTCGCGCGCTACGTCCGCGCCCGGAAGCGGGAAACCGATGTTGCCTCACTCGTGCTGGCGTTGCGTCTGCACGGCGACGCTTGGTTGCTCCGGTTTGCGCAGACGCAGGATCAGAACCGAAACGCGGAGATCGAGACCGCGCGTGCGGCGCATCGCGCCAAATTCGCTAACCTCTGGCTGGAGTTTATCGCGAATTCGGAACGCACTTGCCGGGTGGAAAGAGCCGAAGATTACACAGCTTTCCTCAAACGAGTCGAAAACACGCGCTGGCGTCTGAGCGCGGCAAACCCGGAACGGGAGCGTCTGATTGCATTTCAGGGGCATTTTCAAGTGCCCGATTTCTGGCATTGGGATGCCGAATTTAACATCCAACCATTTCCACCATGCGCGTAATCACCGTCATCAATGCCAAGGGCGGTTGCGGCAAGAGCACCATCGCGATGAATGTCGCTGCCGGGCTGAGTCTGCGGGGCTCTAAGGTGTTGCTGCTCGATCTCGATCCGCAAGCGCAAGTGACCCAATGGCTTCATGCCGGCGACGGATTTAGCGTCACGGGCACGCTCGCCGCTGTATTCAACGGAGAACAGACGCTGTCCGAGGTCATCGCTCCGTCGAGTTTCGCGAACCTCAGCTTTGTCGCCAGTGCCGACAGCCTGGAGGAACTTGGCCGGCAGATCACCGACCGGGAGAGCTATGCACATTTGCTGGCGGAACAACTCGCCAGCGTCGGTGATGCTTACGATTTCGCGGTGATCGACAGTCCCAACCAAATCTCGCCGATCATGGAAAACGCCATCTATCCGGCTGATCTGTTCGTCGTTCCATTTGAAAGCACCAAAGCGGTGAAGAGTTTTGCCAGTGTCTTCAAACTACTCATGGAGCATCGGCCTTCCGGCGATTACCGCATCCTGCATGTGCTCAGCAACCTGACCCGGCTCGTTGGGCAGCGCCGTCGGGTGATCGGGCTACTGGTGGCGGACGGCCTCCAGCCGTCTTCGGCAGAAATCCGTTCCTGCGGGTGGCTCGCCCAGGTCGATGAATTTGGTGGCAGCATCTTTCACTGGCGGCCTCACTCGCGCGGAGCGCAGGACATGACGAGGTTGGTCGATGAGGCGCTGCAGGCATTATTAGCTAATACAAAGGAACATGAACATACCCAACGGGAAGAGCCGGCTGGCGCTGGTCAGGGAGGGGTTGGCGTCGGGACTTTCTAGACGCGGACGGCTCATCGTGAGCCTGGATCGACTCTTGGAAGATCCGAAGAACGAGCGAAAAACCTTCCGCAATATGGATGGCTTGGTCGATTCGATCAAAGCGGTGGGATTGGTGGAGCCCATCACGGTGACACCAGAGGGCGAAAAATTTCGCATCCTAACGGGACACCGCCGGGCACGCGCGGCGAAGCTCGCGAATCTGCGGGAGGTCGAGGTGCTCATTCGCGAAGCTGATGACGAACTACTGCGGCGACGCAAAAGCTTGATCTCGAATGTGCAGCGGGAGGACCTCGCTGCCATCGAACTCGCCGACGCGTTGCAAGCGATGCTCGACGAGGACGGTGAGGTTCGCACGCAGCGGGAACTGGCGCGCATTTTGGGCAAACGCGAGGCATGGATCAGTGACATGCTGCGCATGCTGAGTCTGCCATTGGAGGTTCAACACCGGCTTCGCCATGCGGAAGTTTCGCTGCCCTATGACACGGTGATTCGCATTGCGCGAGTTCCCGATCCGAAAGTGCAAATTGAAATGCTCGATCTGGCCCTCAATGGCACGAGCAACACGGAATTGCGCCGTCGCATCGGCGACTTCAACGAGGGCGCGAAGGCGCCCCATCGCAGGAGGAAGACAGAACGCCTGAGCGTTTCGCTCGACGGCTACACCGCGACGGTGTCCGGGCCTGTCGGTAAGAATGCTCGGGAGCTGATGAAAAACGCGGTGGAGGAGCTGCGGGAGAAGTTAGTGGATGCGGACCTTGCCCAGGCAGCGTAGCGCGACGAGCGCTGCGTGACTTGTACTCCTGCGCAATCCTTGCTAGGATATTGAGCGGAAGGGTCGGTGCTCCCGGTTGCCGGGATGAAGCCCATCTCGCGCACAGGAGTGCGGAGGCTGGTTTCACCTCGCAACCATCAACGAAAGGAACACCGACCTATGAGCTTTATACCGGCTCGCAATGACCCTTATCAACTTGTCACCGACAGCATCCTCGCGCACTTGGAGCGCGGCGTCGTTCCGTGGCGTTGCCCCTGGAATAGAACCACAGGCCGCCCGCGGAACTTTCACACCGGCCGCGAATACCACGGCGTCAATATCCTGCTCCTCGGCTTGCTGCATTTCCCGTCGCCTTGGTGGATGACCTTCCGCCAGACGAAGGAACGGGAGGGCAGCGTTCGCAAAGGCGAACACGGCGCGCTCGTCATGAAATTCGGCCGCTGGGACAAAGCCGTGAAGAACGGCGACGGCACCGAGGACAAGAAGACAACGCTCTTTTTGAAGAGCTACCGTGTTTTCAACGCCACGCAGATTGAAGGCATCGAGTTTCCGCCCGTCGAAAGCGGGCCGCAGCTCGACGCCTCGCAGCGCATCACGCGCGCCGAGCAAATCGTCACGCAGATGCCGCAGCCGCCGACCATTGGCGAAGGCCGCACCACACGGGCGTGCTATCGACGCCAGAGCGACACCATCGACATGCCGGCGTTCGCGCGTTTCAATTCACCGGAGGAATTTCACCTCACGCTCTTTCACGAGCTGATTCATTCCACCGGACACGAATCGCGGCTCGCGCGCAAAGGCGTCACCGAAAGCGACAGCTTCGGCGGCAAAACGTATTCGCAGGAAGAACTCGTTGCGGAAATGGGCGCGGCTTTTCTCGGCATGGAGGCCGAGATTGTGCGCGACCAGCACGAGCAGTCCGCCGCCTATTTGCAGGGATGGCTCGACACCCTGCGCGTGCAGGAGCACCGGCGCTGGATTGTGCAGGCCGCGAACCACGCGGGACGCGCTGCCGATTTCATTCTCGGCAGAAGCGCGGACGATTCTTCGCCCACTCCCGCGTCCGAAGAAACCGCGGAGCCACCCGCTCTGCCAGCCGCCGCCTGAACTATGGATGTCCATTGCTCAACCTGCGGCGAACCGTGGGACACGTATCACCTCTGGCATGACGCCATTT
Source organism: Chthoniobacterales bacterium (assembly GCA_038318725.1). GTDB lineage: Bacteria > Verrucomicrobiota > Verrucomicrobiia > Chthoniobacterales > Chthoniobacteraceae > Chthoniobacter. The sequence continues at coordinate 9,622 of JBBQCM010000130.1, read as the reverse complement.
GGGAAACCGGCCTCACGGAAGCTGAAGTCCGCGCGTGGGAAAACCTCCCGCAAAGCGAAAAGCTCGCCGCGAAATGGCGCGAAGAGTTCGCGACCGCCCGTTACGTTTTCGGGCGGACGGTGATCAATGTCATCCGCTGTCCGGCGTGTCCGAAGGACGCACAGCCGGACGCCGAAAAGGTGCTCATCAAAGCCGAAATCGAAGACCTGCTCGCAGGCGACGAAGACGGCTTGGCTGCTACCTACGAAGACCACGGGCTTTAGCACGCCGTCCGTGACTTGTTCTTGGAACAACAAAGGCCAGGTGGCAACCCCATCTGGCCTTTCGCTCACGCGAGCTGAGCCCGGCGGGGGAGGGAAGCGGTGTGCGCCATGAACCGCACTTGTTTACACGGACGGCCACCCGGCCCCCGGCAAGCGCGGCTCTACCGCACATCACCACATGATTCATTCGATCACCAACGAACCGGCAGGCGGGGAAGTCCCCGCGCCGAAATTCAGTCCCGGCCAGTTTGTGGCCACACCCGGCGCATTGGAGAAAGTGCAGCCCGAAGAAATGAAGGCCGCCCTCGCACGCCATCTCCACGGAGACTGGGGTGAAGTCTGCAAAGACGACCGCCGTGAAAACGACATCTCCCTCGAGAGGGGCTTTCGGTTGCACTCGGTCTATCGCACCGCCGCCGGGGTAAAGTTCTGGATCATCACCGAGCATGACCGCTCCGTGACTAATGTGGAGATTCACATTAGTCACGTTATGTTGAGTCTTCAAAAATGTTGAGTTGAGGCTGGTTCGCCTCGCTTTCCCTCAAAGGCGCACCGGAGAACTCCACATTTATTGGAGGCGAGAAAAAGTCAGTTCACAGCGATTGCAGCCATGTCAGAAGATCGTTGTCGGTTCGCCATTGAGGCGATTTCGTCAATCGGGCGATTGGCTCGGCTTTCGCAATGGCGGCGCGCTTGGCCTCCAGATCAATGGTGACGTACTTGTGCGTCGTGTTGATGCTGGTGTGCCCGAGCCAGTGGGCGATGGTGCTGAGGTCAACGCCGGATTTGAGCAAGTGAACGGCGGTGCTGTGGCGGAGGCTGTGAGGATGGATGCGCTTTCGTTTCAACGATGGCAATATCGCTGAGGCTCGCGTCATGTGCCGCTGGAGGATGAGTCGCGCTCCGAAGCGTGTCAGCGGGGTGCCCAGATGGTTGCGGAACAGCGTCTCGGATTCGTGCGGATTGAGTCCAGTGTCCGCAATGTGTTGTTGCAACAGCCGGGCTGTTTCCGGCCAAAGCGGACAAATGCGCTCTTTGCGGTCCTTGCCGAAAAACTTCACGCTGTAAGGAGCCGTCAGCCGCAGATCGGTCGTCTGGAGCGCGACGACTTCCTGAACACGCGCTCCGGTATTGAACATGAGCGCCAGCAAGACGTAATCGCGCCGTCCTTTCGCCTTTCGCCGGTCGATCTGCTCAAGAATCGTGCGCAGCTCCTCGGCTTCCAAGTAGTCAATGGTGCGGTGATCCGTGCGCTTGAACGTGATGGCCAGGACGCGCTGGGCCTGCTCCAGATGTTTGGGCCACCCAGCCCCGAGATAATCGAAGAAGCTATGGATGGCGCTTAGCCGGACGTTTCGGGTGGCAGCGTCGTTGCCGCGGTGCTGTTCAAGGTGGTCGAGAAAGGAAATGATCGTGGCCGGCATCAGGTCCTCGACCGAGAGGTCGGCAACACGGCGTTTTCGCCCGGCGGCAAACTGGAGCAATAGTTTGAGACTGTCGCGATAGCTCAGAATGGTGTGGGCGCTGTAGGCCCGTTGATGCGGCAAGTAATCACCCAGAAAGCGCCTGATAGCCGATGCCAATACGGCGGGATTTTTCATGCCACACCTCCTTGCCCAAGGTCATTCGGAGCGAGGACGGTTGCGGCCAGATGTTGACGGAAACGGTCGCTGGCTGCGCAACGCAGAGGCTCTGTAAACTTCAGGTAATAGTGGGTGAACTGCATGCCTTCATGACCCATGTAACGAGCCAGCCGGGGCAGGACGGCTTGTGCGTTTTGGCCGCTGGCATAACCGCGCCGCAACACCTCCACGGCAAAGCTGTGGCGCAGGTCGTGGAATCGAGGAGGGCAACCTCTGTGATCAAAAACCTGAGCGCGGTGACAGACCCGCCGCCATGTGGCCCAGAATGGCATCGAAGACAAGGCATGCGCCCAGCGTCTCTGGCGAACATGTCCGTTCCACACCAACGGTGCCGAGGGCTCCATCGGCATCTCTCTCCGGCGGCGTTCCATGAGATACCGGCGGACTTCGTCGGCAACCGAGAGTGAAAGAGGAACCAGTCGCGATTTATTGAATTTTGTTTCCTCGATCCGCAAAACCCTCTCTGAGGTGTCGATGTCTGCGATTCGCAGTTTCAGTACCTCGCCACGCCGGAGTCCGCAGCAGAAAGTCAACAAGAAGGCCAGCCGGATGGTCTTCGGATGGATTGGGTTTCGGCGCGTAGAGCGAAGGATGCTGGTAGCCGCCAGCACCCTCGCGACCTCTGATTCCGAAAGAAGATTCGGAGCCTGATGCGGCACCTCCTTCGGGAACGTGCGCAAATCGGGGATGAAGATCCTTGGGTGAGAACGCGCCAGGTGGCAGCAGAACTTCCGCACGCACAGCATTCGCATTCGCGCAGTGGTGGGACAAAGCGGGCGCAGTCCGGCGGCCCATGCGGTGAAGATCGCGGTGGTAAGCCGACGACTCCGCGGATAATGGTGGACGAGAAAGAAGTCCAATCCGAGCAGCGTGCGCTCAGGCATCTCGTAGTCCCGACCCAACGCCCGCTGCGTCGCCAGGTAGTCGCGCATCGGCACCGCCAGGAAACTCGACCAACTCCAACCGCCCGGCGCCATCCGCGCGCCAACGGTGCGTTGTGCCCGCAAAACTGGTCTAATTTCCTTTCCTGGTGGCTTCGCACCCCTCGCCGCTGGAACCGGTAGAGCGACCTGGCGAAGATCATCGAGATTTAATCGGAGATACTCGGAGGTCGAATCCGTACTGCGATGGCCCAGAATGTCGCCGATGCTCTTGAGCGGAGTGCCTTGCCGCAGCAGCCGCAGCGCGAGGGCATGGCGCAGGCAGCGGAACCCGGCCGCTTTCAGTGATACACCGGCGGTTTTGCTCGCGCGTCGCAACGTGTTGGACACCGTCGGCAAGCAGAGCGCAGCTACTGGGGCGGGCGAGCGCAAGAAAATCTGGCGACAGGTCGAAGCGGGGCGCGCCCGCCGGAGGTAGTCTGCCAACGCGGCTCCAACTTCGTCGGTTAGCGGCAGCGCCAAAGATTGCCGTGTCTTGCATTGAACAAGGTGGATCGTGCGTTTGCTCCGATCGATGGAGTCCAGGGTCAAGTTCGCCACGTCCGATCCGCGCAACCCATAGGTGGCAGCGAGCAGCAGAACGGCGTAGTCACGCGATCCCAGTGGCGTAGAGCGGTCGATGCGACGAAGCAGTTGCTGCAGTTCCGACCACTGCACGGGATACGGGAGGTGTGCACTGCCACAAGTTCGAACTGTGTCGATCTGGAGATGCAGCGAACCCTTGATCGTGCCACGCATGAACTCGAAGCGCAGAAATCCACGCAGCGCACCAACCACGTCGTGCATGGTCTTGCGCTGATACCGACAGGCAACGCTGCGAAAATACCGATGCACGTCCTCCAGCGTAAGCCTTGTCAAGGCGGTGCGGTTGCTGTCGAAGCCAAGGAACTCCAGAAAGTGGCGGAGCCGTCGTTGGCAAGAGGCGCAGGTGCTATCCGCGGCTCCTCGATCCTTGCGCAAATACTCGATGAATCGGGCGACTTCCTGTTCAGAAGGAGTGAGAGGCTTTGGGCGGCTGGCCTTGAGATGTCCCTCTGCTTGGAGAAAGTCGATGAATCCCCGCAAGCCATGAGCGTAACGTGGATCACGTCGACCGCTCGAAAGGCAGCGGTGCGCAGCCACAAAATCATCCAGCGTCAACTCATTGAGCGAGCGCCGGCCATTGCTCCAGAACCAAATATCCAAATGCCGGACGGCATCGAGCTGCACGTAGAGCGAGTGGATCGTATAGCCGCGATTCAGAGCCCACGGAACGAAATCATCAAGGTAGCGCCCGAAGATCGGGAGTTGGCGATAGCGGTCATGCGCGCAAGGGCGAATTTGGACGAGTGCTAGTGGCGTTTTCATGCCAAACCCTCCGCACGCCGGTGAGAGAAGACCGTGAATAAATGTGGAGTTCTCCGGTGCGCCTTTGAGGGAAAGCGAGGCGAATCAGCCTCAACTCAACATTTTTGAAGACTCAACATAACGTGACGACCCTTCTGCTGCCGGACGAGTATTGAAAAACCAAGGGACTGCTCGACACGGGCAGTCCCTTTTCTTTTACCTCACAAAAGCGGCGTCGAAAACCACGGCTCAACAGAGCCATTTTTTGAAGGCATGTCGGGAAAATAATGTGCGACGAGCCCTCACGCTGCCCTTTTCGCGTCCACGCGAGGTCCCATACAGCGCTCAACGAACTCCACAAACGCGCGGTCTTGAAACACCTTCGACCGTTTCCACACCGCGCGCGGAATCGGGCGGTTGAAGAACTGGCGGATGTCCGCAGCAACGGCATCGTCGTCGAATTGCATCCCAAGGTCCCGCGCCTTGAACGCCGCGCGCAGATGCAAAATGAGAGTGTGGACGAACAATTCTTCCTCCGCCGTGATCGGCTCGCGCTGCAAATTCACCGCCTCCGACAAAACCCGCGCCAACTCTTCGCGCTCATAAAGCCGCGACCAGATTTCGCGATGCGCGTTGGTCAGCGCGAAGAGATTCCCGATCTTTCGTTCCTTCGTATCCGTCCGAATCGTGTGCGCCGCCGTGAAAAAGCCGACGAGGATGCCCGCCGTTTGCAAGAAATTGAACCAGTGTTCACTCACCCATCCGAGTATTCGCATGCTCGGATTTTACCGCATCACGGGCGTTCGCGCTAGACGCCCTTCGGAATGTCCGGTCTCGCCAGCACGAGCGTATTGCGCGGGATCTTGATGATGCGTTCATCCGGGCCGCAGCTCGCACCGAGCGCGAGTTGTCCGGCAGCAATGGCGGTGATGTCCACGCCAATGATGGCAAAGTCGCCGTCTTCGAGTTCGAGAATGTCGGGGCAGCCTTGCAGTGAAGAAGTCTGCGCGCCGTTGGCGTGAGGGTCGGGACCGAGGCGTCGTGTGATCATGCAGAACGGTAACAAGTGTTACCGTCTCCGTCAAACGGATTTTTCGCTACGACTTGCCTGTGCTCACCGAGTCAAAAATTCAAACCGTCTGCAAACGAGTTGCTGCCCTGCTGCAAAAGGAGCGCGAGCGGCAGGGACTTTCGTTGACCACTCTTGGTGCGTGCGCCGGCCTCTCGCAGCAAAGTATCAGCTATATCGAGCGCGGATTGCGAACCCCCAATCTCGACACTCTGCTTCGAATTTGCAGCGCCCTTGGCGTCGAGTTGTCCGACGTTCTCGCAACCGCTGCAAATTCGGCGAAACGCGCCAAGGCCTGAACTAGCTCTGTCCTTTATCGGACGACCGCCCTCCCCTACAACTGGCCCTACATACATGGTATGTAGGGGCGAAGGCCCGCGGATTTTCTATTTCGCGGCTCAACGGCGCGGTAACGGGTTCCCCCAACGTGTTCGGGCAACGCCCGACTTCGCGCTTTTTCCTACGGCTATCGGGTCGCTCTACACTAACCGTTTCGAGACGACCAAAATGCGCGAAGTCGGCCGCCGTCCGACACGTTGGGGGACTCGTTTCAAAAGAACAGGGCTCGCGCTATGCGCGAACGACCTGTCCCCCGTTAGCACGGCGGACACGACTTCGCGCTGACGCACGACCACCACACGACGGATTCCGTGCCGGCGAAAAAGCGCCCGCGCGCTTTGTCCCGCGTAAGGGTGTATAATGGCGGCGACTGGCGTCGTGAATCGCAGCCAGCCCCCATTACCTCATCCGCTCGTTCTCATGCGTTTTGCGGATGCCGCCGCCGCGCCTGTCGGCACGACGGCCATCGCTCGCCGACGGCTACATTCGACACGGGGCCGTTTTGCGCGCGTTCAGGAGTGGCGGCTGGCTTCGGCACCATGAACGAAAACTTCACCTACATCGGCCACAGGCACGGCTGGGGAGAGGAACTCCCCTTCGGCATTTCGGCTGCCGATCAGCGCCACCACCTCTACCTCATCGGCAAGACGGGCTCGGGAAAAACGACGCTGTTGCGCAACCTCATCGTGCAGCACATCGCCGCCGGCCACGGCGTCGGGCTCATCGACCCGCACGGCGACCTCGCCGAAGAATTGCTCGACTGCATTCCGCCGTGTCGTGCGGATGACCTCGTTTATTTCCATCCCGGCGACCTCGAATTCCCCATCGGATTCAACCCGCTCGCCAACGTCCCGCCGGACGAGCGGCACCTTGTCGCCAGCGGCATCGTCGGCGCGTTCAAAAGCATCTGGCGGGATTCGTGGGGGCCGCGGCTCGAATACATCCTCTACAACGCCATCGCCGCGCTGCTCGATTGCCCGAACACTTCCCTGCTCGGCGTGAACCGCCTCCTCACCGATTCCTCCTATCGGCGGAGAATCATCCGCCATGTGCGCGACCCGTTCGTGCGCGCTTTTTGGACGGAGGAGTACGAGAGCTACGACGCGCGCTTCCAGCGCGAGGCCATCGCACCGATTCAAAACAAGCTCGGGCAGTTCTTACTCAATCCCGTGGTGCGCAACATACTCGGGCAGGTGCGGAGCAAGGTGAGCATTCCATTTATGATGAACCGCGGGCGCATCTTCATCGCCAACCTCTCGAAAGGCCGGCTCGGCGCGGACAAGGCCGCGCTTCTTGGCTCGCTCCTCACGACGCAATTCCAGCTCGCGGCAATGGCCCGCGTGAATCAGCCGGAGCACGAGCGCCGCGATTTTTTCCTCTACATCGACGAGTTCCACAATTTCACCACAGATGCGTTTGCCTCCATTCTCGCCGAGGCCCGCAAATACCGCCTCTGCCTTTCCCTTTCGCATCAATACATCGACCAGCTCCCGCTTCCCGTCCGCCAGGCCGTGCTCGGCAATGTCGGCACGCTCGTCTCCTTCCGCATCGGCAACACGGATGCGGAAGTCCTCGCGCGGGAATTCGGCGAGACCTTCCCGGCGGCCAACTTCGTTGACCTCGACCGCTACGAAGTGCTCATGAAGCTGATGCAAAACGGGGCGAATCTTGAGCCGTTCCGCGCGCGGACGCTGGCGCCCATCGAACATCACGTCGGCAAGCGCGAAAAACTCATCGCGCGCTCTCGCGAAAAATACGCCGCTTGCCGTGTGGACGTGGAGGCGAAAATCGAACGGTGGCTCGGAGAACGTGAAGAAGACCCACGACGGATTCGCAAAGGTCGCATCCCGTTTCTTCCCGTGCGCATGTGAGCCGGTGCCGCCACCCACTTTCACGCGTTCGTGATAGAATTGGGTGGCAATGCATCCACGTCATCCCAGGTTTCGCCGGGCGCAGGAATTTCCGCCCATCACCCTCACCGACCGCGACACGGAGATTCTTCGTGCGGTCAATCGGCACCGCTTTCTTCGGTCACACCAGATCGCCGAACTCATCGGCGGCAGCCGCCAGCAAATCCTCCGTCGGCTCCAGTCCCTCTACCATCATTGCTACCTGGAGCGCCCGCTCTGCCAGATCGACTACTTCCAGCGCGGAGGCTCGCAGAGCATCGCGCACGGCCTCGCCTCTCGCGGCGCCGCCCATCTCCGCCGCGTCGCAAACATCCCCTTCGCCCGCCTCGACTGGACGACCCGCAACCGCACCGTCAAGCGCCTCTTCCTCGAACACGCCCTCATGGTCTCCGACATCATGGTTGCACTGGAAATCGCCTGCCGCCTCCGTGGCGACGTGCGCCTGCTCATCGAGCATGAAATCCCGCTCCCCGAAGCCACCAGCACCCTACGCGACCCATTCCGCTGGACGGTGGCGATTTCGGGAAAAGGAAAACTCGGCGTCATCCCCGACCGTGTCTTCGCGTTAGAGTTCATCGAGACCAACGAGCGCATCCTCTGCTTCCTCGAAGCCGACCGTGGCACCATGCCCATCGAGCGCGCGAAGCACGATGCAAGTTCCATCGCGCGAAAACTCCGCGCCTACGCGGCGACATGGAAAGCCGGCATCCATCGCTCCCGATTCGGCGCTTCGCGCCTTCGCGTTCTCACCGTCACTTCGAGTGAGCGCCGATGCGAGAGCATCCACAGCGCGGCCTCCGCGGTTTCCAGCGGGCACGGCATCTTTTACCACGCTGTGATGAGCAAAACTATTGCAGTTGATTTCTTCAATACCAACGCCGGGACTTAGGGATATTGAAATGCTTCATTGATCTTCCTCCGCGCCTTGAGTGGCGAGGGGGGGCGATTTCAATGGGGCCGCGGTCTTTCGACCGCGGAGACAGCGGAGCCTTTCAGCGCCCTCTCGGGCCGCTTTGCAGGGCTTCAATGGGGCCGCGGTCTTTCGACCGCGGAGACCGAGCACCGCATATTCTTCGCCGCCCCACAGCGTCGCTTCAATGGGGCCGCGGTCTTTCGACCGCGGAGACGGGCGCTTACCGGCACGAGCGGCCAGCTCTTGCAATTGCTTCAATGGGGCCGCGGTCTTTCGACCGCGGAGACAGGGTTTCCGATTGTCGAGAGTCCGCCAGAGTCAATCTGCTTCAATGGGGCCGCGGTCTTTCGACCGCGGAGACGTGGGACTTCCAAAGGGGCAGAAAGGCTTGGGCGAGTACTTCAATGGGGCCGCGGTCTTTCGACCGCGGAGACGCCCGGTGGGGAGCGGGCGGAGTTCCAAATCCTGCCCAACTTCAATGGGGCCGCGGTCTTTCGACCGCGGAGACCCATCGTGAGGCTGTCGCCGACGAGCGCGTTGGCCGACTTCAATGGGGCCGCGGTCTTTCGACCGCGGAGACTCTATCAGGCTCCGTTCATTCCGGTCATCAAAAGCTTACTTCAATGGGGCCGCGGTCTTTCGACCGCGGAGACCTCGATTTCGTTTTTTGCGCTGCCGCTTCCTTCGCAACTTCAATGGGGCCGCGGTCTTTCGACCGCGGAGACCGGCAAAAATCCTCTTCGCCGGCCCGCAGGCGGCGGACTTCAATGGGGCCGCGGTCTTTCGACCGCGGAGACGCGAATTGGTGCGATTTTGAAGAAGCGTCGCGCGATGAACTTCAATGGGGCCGCGGTCTTTCGACCGCGGAGACGAAAAGCGATCCTGTTCCATCTCCGCCATGCCGGCTGACTTCAAGGGGGCCGCGGTCTTTCGACCGCGGAGACCCTACACCGCCAAACCTCCAAGGTGGGACGATGCTGACTTCAATGGGGCCGCGGTCTTTCGACCGCGGAGACGCGGCGCGATGCTCGTCCACACGGACCGCCTCGATGGACTTCAATGGGGCCGCGGTCTTTCGACCGCGGAGACCACGCTCCGCAGCTTTATCACGGCGACCCAGGATGAACTTCAATGGGGCCGCGGTCTTTCGACCGCGGAGACGACTACAATACGGGAATCCACGACACTCCGCTTATGAACTTCAATGGGGCCGCGGTC
>JBBQCM010000129.1:0-18330 GCA_038318725.1 Chthoniobacterales bacterium | reverse complement strand
GAAACATCGCGTCGCCCTCCACGATCGGATCACTGGCATTCACGCCGTACTCCGTGAGCCAGCGCAAACGCCACGCTTCCTTCCCATCGCGCGGATCGACTGCCACGTAGGCCTTGCCATTCCCAAAGATCGCCAGCCACTTCCCATCGCGCTGCACCGGCAGCGGCGACGAATAGCCCGCCGGCTTGTTCGCCGATTTCCAGACAATCGCGCCCGTGCCTTTGTCCAGCGCCAGACCTGCATCGCCCATATTCAGAACGAGCAGATTCTCGTGCACCAGCGGCGCACCCGTGAAGCCCCAGTCGGGAATCGGCGCGTCCGTTTCCTTCTGCGCATTCTTCGACCACACGATCTTCCCGCTCGCCGCCTCGAAGCAAAACACATCGCCCCAGCGGCTCAGTGTGAACACGCGATCACCCGCCACCGTCGGCGTGCCCGTCGTCCCGCCCTCAAAGAATTTGTCGCCCAGTTCCGCCGGATAGGAATGCTTCCAAACCACCTTGCCCGACGCCGCCTCGAAGCACCACACCGTGTCCTGCCCCTCTGCATGACCCATTGTGAAAACGCGTCCGTCCGCGATGACGAACGACGAAAAGCCCAGCCCCACTTTCGCCTTCCACGCCACCGGCGGGCCATCGGGCGGCCAGACATCCAGCCACCCCTTCTCGGCGGAAACGCCATTGCGCTGCGGCCCGCGCCACTGCGGCCACTCCTCCGCGCACACGGGGCCGAGGGTCGCGAGGAGCAGGTAAGCGAGCGCGAGCCGACACGAAGCTGCGCTGTGTTCAGAGATCATCATTTTCAGAAGCATCTTGGACGCATTGAAAAATGATTGTTTCCCCGGACGCGAGGTTTTCCTCCGGTATCAGCCCTTCAACGTCCGCTCCCGCCACCGCCGAGGAGGCGGAGGGGAATAGCGGTGGCTGGTGGACGGGCGAGTCCGCACGCTCATCACGTCGAACCGCTCGCCCTCGAAGACGATCTGCTTCACCGGCTTCTTTCCGTTCTCGCTCGCGCGCTTCAGCCAGTCGCGCACGTCCATCCAACGGACTTCGCCCTCGGAGTTGCGGATCACCAGCAGCACCGGGAACGCCTGCGCCATCCAGTATTCCGCGTGGCGCTGCTTGCTGAGCGTGAAGATTTTCACGCCGTCGCCCCTGCGCGTGCGCGTGTAGGAATCGCCCGACTTGAGTTACAGGTAGAGCTTCGCGCCCGTGGCCTCGTGCGCGTCGTCATTGAATTCAATCTCCACGTCGATGCCCTGCTCGCTCACCTTGAACTCCTGGCTGATCTGGTCCGCGAGCGCCACGGTGGAGATGACCTCGCCCACCAGCCTTGGGAAGACGCCTGTCCCAATCCCACTCCTCGCCGAACAACGCCGGATCGTGGCGAAAGTGGACGAACTGATGGCCTTGGTGGACGCGTTGGAAACCCAGTGACTGCCACAACCAAACAAAACTCAACAACCAGACACCATGGAAACTGCCCACTCGCGCCGCACCTGACTGCTCCCGACATAACGGATGAACCGCTTTCCCTGCGCGTCATCCTGCCAAACGCCAATCGGCCAAAGTCACCGAGCGGATGGAGCCGCGGAATAACCTGCGGATTCGCGCGTCGGACTCGCATGCTTTCACCGATGCTTTTCGTCCGCCAAGGCTACGCCTTGCTTATCCGCGGAGCCTCCAGCCTGCAATCCCTCTTCCTCCTCGTCATCCGACTTTATTGGGGCTGGCAGTTCTTTGTCACTGGCCAAGGCAAACTAATGAACATCGAGAAGATCGCCGAGTTTTTCCAAAGTCTCGGCATCCCGCTGCCGATGGCGCAGGCCTATCTCGTCGGAACGCTGGAATGTGTCGGGGGCCTGCTGCTCATCGCCGGACTGGCCTCCCGCCCCACGGCGCTGGCGCTGAGCACCACGCTGTTCGTCGCCTACCTCACCGCCGACCGCGAAGCCGCGCTCAGCATCTTCAGCGACCCCGACAAATTCCTTGCCTCCACCCCGCTGACCTTCCTCGTTGCCACTCTCCTCGTCCTCATCTTCGGCCCCGGCCGTCTCTCCCTCGATCATCTGCTGGCCAAGTTCTGTTTTCGCGAAGCCCACGCGGTGCCGGCCGGCGAAAGCAAAAGGTAGAGACTGGGTAAAATGTCGGTGGGCCGGGCGCAGGAGCGCCGGGCGGGTCACGCAGGAGCGCTTGGCTCCGAGTGGGCCGGCGGAGCCGAGCGCTCCTGCGCGCTCACGAGGCGCTCCCGCGCCCGGACTTATTTCACCGTCTCTTAGGAAAGTGGCGGTCGCTTACTTCGCCTCCGGCGGCCGCTCGAAGATGATCTCGCCGAGCTTCTGGTTCACTTCCTCCTGTCCCTGGCGGACGCCGTTCAGACCTTCCATGGTGTCGCTCAGGCGGTTTGCGAGGTCGGCACGTTTCTCGGCTTCGCTGACGATGCGGGCCTGGTAGTGGTCGATGGTGCCGAGGCCGGGGCCGGTGAGGTTGTTCGCGTCGAGCACCTCGAACCAGTAGTCGATCACGCTGCCCTCTTCGACGTGCGGGACGATGGCCCCGACCTTCCAGTCGAAGCGCCGCGCGACGGTCTTCGGCAGCGCGCCGCCGAGGTCGAGGTCGATGGTTTTGTGCGGCCCGCCTTCCACCCAATCGACGGCGTAGTGCAGCTTCACTTTGGCCACGCCGAAGTCGTCCTTCGCCTCGAAGGCGAGGAGCGCGGTGGCTTCGCGCGTGAGGAGGGTTTCGCGGCGGTCGGGCCAGACGATCTTGATCGTGGGCGGTGCGTCCTGGAGGACATCGATGTGATAAACCGCCGCGCCGCGGGACTCGACGCCGTCTTCATCCACAAGCCGCAGGGTCATGCCGGTCACACCCTCGGCGGGGATCGCGACTTCACCGGTGAGGAGCGTTTTGTCCTGCGCGTCGGTGGTGAGCGGCGCGATCTTCACGGGCTTGTCGCGGTCAGTGCCGACGAGGCGGATTTCGCCGGCCTGCACGGCGGTGCTCGCCTTCACTTTCAGCACCAGCTTGCTGCCGGCGAGAATCTTCAAGTCGCCGAGCGCCCGGCGCTGTGCGGGGAGCTGCGTGTAGGCGGGCCAGAGCTGCTGGCACTCCACGCTCGCGACGGAGGGACGCGGCTTCACCTTCACATGAAAACTGGCGCTCTCGGCGTCGCCGAGCGCCACGGTGTAGTCGAGCGGTTCCTGCACGCTCTGCAGCACGCGGACGAAACGGGTGCGCTGGGCCGGGTCGGAAACCATCTCGAATTCCTGCGGTTTTCCCTTCGCGGTTTTCACCCGCAGCTTGCCCTTCGCCGGGACGATGCCGCCCGCCGTGGCCTCGAGGCGCAGGTCGTCGCCGATGGCGATGACGCGGGGACCGGTCACGTCGCTGATCTGCGTCTTGCGCGGCACGGGGTTTTGAAAAAGGCACGCGCGCTTGAGGAGCGGCAGCGTCTTATGCCCGCCGTATGCAGCCAATCCCAGGGTCGCTGCAAGCGCAGCGGCAGCGATGCGCAGCCATTTTTTCAGGGAACCCGTTCTCACCACCGCATCGAATTTCAGCCTTGCCGCCAGCGCCGTGGTCTCCGCCACAAGCGCGCGGACCAGCGCCGGCGAGGCCGAGCCGTCCAGCGCCTTCGCCAACTGCACCGCGGCAATGAAACGTGAGCGAAACTCCGGCAGCTCCCGCTCGACCATCAGCGCCACCGCTTCATCCGCCATCCGCACCCGCCAGGGACGCACGCCAAACCACCACAGCAGCGCGCCCGCCCCACCGCCGCCCGCCAGGAAAAACACGAGCCGTCCGAGCCACGGCAGGTTCGTCAGAAAGTCTGTCACCGTCTCGCTCACCAGCCACCCACAGAGCGCGGTCACCGCCATGGCCAGCCCGGCTCCCAGCGCCACGCGGCCCTGTCGGGCGCGCAGTTGCTCGATCCGCGCGGCGATCTCCTGCGCCGATTCGGCGAGTGCGCGGCGAGAGGGTTTCGGCGGCGTTTCCGGGATGGTTGTCGGCGCGTCGGTCATGGGGAGAAAAGCGCGGCGAGTCCTATTTCTTTGCCGTACCAAATTCAAACGCTCCCAAGTCCGGGGCCTTGCCGGCAAAGGGCAGGCCGACATCCATTCCCCTGTCGATCAGCTCACTGCCTGGCGCGAGATGCAGAAAGCGAATTTCCGGCAGTTCGCCATTCGCCCGGCGGGGCTGGATCAGTTCGGCGGCGTCGAGGCTCGCGAAATCCTTGTCTTCCACCCTCACCGGCAGGGTGAAATAGTTGCCGCTCACGTCGCCGGCCGCGGCGTCCAGATTGGAAACCTCGGTGCGGCCCTTGTAGCCGAGATTGTTTTTCATCCGGTGTCCGAATCCGGGCACGTCGCCAGCCGCGGTGCGGCCGAGCAGGTTGAAGTTCGTGCCGTTGAGGTAGGCCGTGTTGTTGAGCCAGTCGTTCCCACCGTGATGATGATTGGCGTAAAAACCCGCGGCCTTGTTGCGCACCGCCACGCAGCCGCGCAGGACATGGCGCGGGATCGTCTCGGGCACGCGCGCATCGGGCGCGATGCCGTAGCCGCCGGCCTTGAAGCCGTGGCCATCGCCGAGATTGCCAAACGCGGGGGTGAATCCGTTGTAGAAAGCCCAGCAGTTTTCCAGCGTGACCGCTGCGCCCGCCGAGATGAAATCAAAGCCATCGTCGCTGTTGAACCACGCGCGACAGCCGCGGAAGACGTTGCCCGTGCTGCCCGCCGGCGCGTGAAAACCGAACCCGTCCACATTACCGCCGCGTTTGTTTTCCGAGGTGAAATCGTGGTTGCGAAAGGCGTCGCAGTTCAGCACGAGGTTGTCCGAGCCTTGGCCCAGCCAGAAGCCGATGGCCTGCCCGTCGCGCATCGTCAGCCGCTCGTAGATGTTGTTGCTACCTTGGTTGTCGAAACAGATCGACTGCGTGTGCCCGGTTATCGTCACCTGCACGCCTGTGACCGTGAGGCCACGCAGATGCAGCCAGGAGCCCGTGACGAAAAAGGCCGTCACCCGCTGCCGCGCCGGTTTCACGTTGCTGAAATCGAAGACCGGCTGCTCGTCGCGATACGCCCAGTAGTTGATCGGCTCGTCCGCGTTCCCGCTCTTCTCCAGCGCGACGACATACGCCCACAGGCCCCGCTTCCGTGCGATCTGATCTTCGGTCATCGCATAGGCCCCGCCGCGCACAAACACCGTGTCCCCCGCAGCCACCGCCTGCTGCGCCCGCTGCAGGCTGGCAAACGGTGCGAGTAGCGAACCCGCATTGGCGTCGTTGCCATCGACCGCCACAAAGTATTCCGCAGCGGCGAGCGATCCGGCCATCGGCAGGGTCAGCCAAGCCGTGACGAAAAGAAGACCAACCGACCGATGATCCCCGAAACGGCGTTTCATCGCGCGCTGCCTTGGGGAGGGCGCTGGCCGGCTTTAGCGAGGGTCATCATGCGGAAAAAGTGTCAGACGTTCTTGACGGCGGCAACGACCGAATCTCGATCTCCAGGCCCGCGGATCTGCCCAGCGCTTGCCTTGGCCCGCGGCTTTCCGATTGGATGGCCGGCGCATGAAAATCATCTCCTGGAACGTGAATGGCATCCGCTCGGTGCTAAAAAAGGGCTTAGCGGAATTCGTTGCCGCGGCGCAGCCAGACATCCTGTGTTTGCAGGAGACCAAGGCGACGGCGGCGGACGTGGAGGTGCCGGCAGCGCTGGCGGGGTACTCGACGTTTTGGAACAGCGCCGAGAAAAAGGGCTATGCCGGCACCGTGATCTTCACCAAGCCGCAGCCGCAGGCCGTGACCTGCGGAATCAGCATCGCCGACCACGACCGTGAAGGCCGCGTGATTACCGCGGAATACGCGGACTTTTTCCTCGTGAACGTCTATGTGCCGAACTCGAAGCGCGAGCTGACCCGCCTGCCCTACCGCCAGCAATGGGATCGCGATTTCCTCGCCTACCTGAAACGCCTCGAAGCGACCAAGCCCGTGATTATCTGCGGCGATCTGAATGTCGCGCATACCGAGATCGATCTCGCCCGGCCCAAAGCCAACTTGAAGACTCACGGCTTCACGCCCGAGGAGCGCGCCGGTTTCACGGCGTTCGTCGGTGCGGAGTTGGTTGACACGTTCCGTGAGTTTGAAAAGGGCGGTGGGCACTACACTTGGTGGAGCCAGATGGGGTCCGCCCGCGTGCGGAATATCGGCTGGCGCATCGACTACTTTCTCTGCTCCGCGGCGCTGCGTCCCCGGCTCAAAGCGTCCACGATCTACCCGCACATCACGGGCTCGGATCATTGCCCCGTGGGACTCGAGCTGAAACCGGCTCGCCGGAAATAGACGGGGACGCGATCAAGGGCGACGGCGTTTCTCGCCGCCGGGAGAAAAAACTGCGTAACCTCGCCTGCGCCATCCCTCAGGAAACGGGTGTCATGCAAAATCCATCCTCCACCTGCCCCCGCTGCCAGTCACCGATTCCCGCCGATGCACCCGGCGGCATCTGCCCGTCCTGCGCGCTCCTCGGTGTCGCCGAGCCGACCGATCCCGCGCAAGCCGCCGCCGGCGGCGTCCCCACCCTCGAAGAACTTGCTGCGGCATTTCCCGAATACGAAGTGCTCGAAATCATCGGCCACGGCGGCATGGGCGTCGTTTTCAAGGTGCGCCAACCGCGGCTCGACCGGCTCGTCGCGTTGAAAATCCTCCCGCCTGCGCTCGCCGCGCAGCCGGGCTTTGCCGAGCGCTTCACCCGCGAGGCCCGCGCCCTCGCGCGGCTCGCGCATCCGCACATCGTCGCCGTCTATGACTTCGGCGAACGCGCCGGCTTTTACTACCTGCTCATGGAGTTTGTGAACGGCGTGAACCTCCGCCAAGCCATGCGCGCCGGAGTCACGCCGGAGCAGGCGCTCGGGCTCGTTCCGCGGATTTGCGAGGCGCTCCAATTCGCGCATGATCGCGGCGTCCTTCATCGCGACATTAAGCCCGAGAACATCCTCCTCGACACCGCCGGGACACCAAAGCTGGCTGACTTTGGCATCGCCAAAATGGCCGGCGACACAGCCGCCGTCACCGGCCTCACCGCGACCGGGGCCGCCCTCGGCACCGCCGCCTACATGGCCCCGGAGCAGATCGAAAAACCCTCGACTGTCGATCACCGCGCCGACATCTACAGTCTTGGCGTCGTCCTCTATGAAATGCTCACCGGTGAGCTGCCGCTCGGCCGTTTCGCTGCGCCCTCGGAGAAAAGCCAGGTCGGCCGCGGCGTCGATGACGTGGTCCTCCGGGCGCTGGAAAAAGAGCGCGATCGCCGGCAGCAAAGCGCCCGGGAGATGCGCACCGAAGTCGAGCACGCCACGCAGGGTGGTCGGCCGCTCATGGCCCCGCAGCCCGGCACCACTCGGACGAACGGAATCGGCCCAAAGCGAGCTCCGGCCCATCCGGGAGAAAAGGATCTCGGGTTCGCCTATCTTTTCTGGTTCCTGCTGGGCGTCTGCGGCGGCCACAAATTCTACCTCGGCAAGACCGGCTGGGGCTTTCTCTATCTCTTCACCGGCGGCCTCTTCTTCTTCGGCTGGTTCGTCGACCTTTTCACTCTCCCCTTGCAGGTGCGCTGTGCGAATGAAGAGATTCGCAACCGCCCTCCAGTGCTGCCCGGTGCCGCGCCGGACCCGTGGCCGCAGCGGATTTTTGTGCTCCTCCTCGCGCTGATCGCCCTTCCGTTGGCGATCATCGGCGTGGGCCTCGTCGTGCCGATGATCTTTTCGCGGACCTCGCACCGCCCCCCGACACAACACGTCGCAGAGCCTGCGATGAAGCCCGTCGCCATCGTCACCGCCGAGCGGGCGCCATTCGTCGGCCAGTTTTCCCAAGGCAGCATCGAACTCGTGAGCGTCGCGCCGCATCCGTCAGGCGATCGCCTCGGTTGGCATATGAATGGCATCCCGGCCACCGAGGGGCCATTTGTCAATCGGGGTAGCAAGCGGGGGGCCGGGCGGAGTGAGCAGGCTTATGAGTTTGTCTTCCGCACCCGCAATCTGCCGAGCGACGCGTCCACTCTCTCCTGGCAACTGCCGCGCTCCACGGGCTGGTCCAGCGGCGATTTCTGCGCGCTGGCCGCGCAGCCGGAAAATCCCCTCGGCGACCACCCGGTGATCGCCGCAACTTTCCGGGAAAATCTCCACTCCGCGGATGTGCGCGTCGGCGTGGCGCTCGGTTCCTGGGAGACCTTGATGGAAAGCGGGCCGGGCAATTCTATCGAGCGCACCATCGCGCACGGCGGTGAAGACTGGCATATCACGCAGGCTTCGACCGTCGAGAGCAAGAACGGCGCGACGATCGTGACCTACGCGAGTCCGTCGCGCAAAAACTGGCAGACCCGCGTCGCCGCCGTGCTGGCGGATGGCCGCGAGATCGCGCCCAGTTTTTCGTCGATGCTCAACGAGCAATCCGAGTGGCGCTTCGATCATCTGCCCCTGGAAAGCGTGCAGCAGTTCCGCTTTCAAGCGCGCCCTTACCAATGGGTCGAGTTCCGCGACGTCGCCCTCACTCCCGCTCCATGAAGACGCCGCCGGAAAACTTTGCTGCCACGCGCTGGACGCTCGTCACTCAGGCACAGGGCGGCGACCCCGCCGCGCAGGCCGCGCTCAGCGAGCTTTGCGCAGCCTATTACGCGCCGGTCATCGCCTTTCTCCGGGCCCGCGGCCGCGACGAGGATGCCGCGCGCGAATTGGCCCACGCCTTCTTTGAAAAAATGCTCGCCGGCGGTGCGCTCGGCGGCGCGGACCGGGAGCGCGGACGCTTCCGCAGCTACCTGCTCGGCGCAGTGAAACACTTCCTCGCCGACCGCCACGACCGCGCCCAGACCGTCAAACGCGGCAGCGGCACCGACCCGCTCCCGCTCGACGCCCACCCCACCGATGCGCCCGGCCTCGCCGCCCCCGCTCGCCCCGAGGATGAGCGCGCCTTCGACCGCCAATGGGCGCTCACCCTCATCGCCCGCGCGCTGGAAATCACCGAGGCCGAACTGCGCGACGCGGGCAAAGCCGAACAGTTCGCCGTGCTGAAACCGTGGATCACCGGCGGCGGCGAAACCTTCCCGCAAGCCGCCGCCGCGCAGCAACTCCGGCTCAGCGAAGGTGCGGTCAAAGTCGCCATCCACCGCCTGCGCCAGCGTTTCCGCGAAGCCGTCAAAGCCGAAATCGCCCAGACCGTCCCAACACCCGCCGACATCGACGACGAACTGCGCCATCTCCTCGCTGTGCTCCTCGCGAGTTAGAGGGTGTGAACTAAATCGCTGGTGGGCTGCGTCCCGTCAGGGACGCACGATGGTAGCCGTGGGCTTCAGCCCACGGTTCAGGTTGAGTGCAAGGAACCGTCGCGTAGCGACGTATGGGCAGTCTTCAAAAGTCGCTACGCGACAGGTCATCCTGCTGTTCGGATCGTGGGCTGAAGCCCACGCCTACTATCGTTGGTCCCGATGGGACGACTTATCTCACGCCTCTTACAGGAAGTAGTCGAAATCCTGCTCGCTGTGTGTCTTGCGGCGGACGCGGAAAATGTGCGCGGGCTTTTCCGGCGTGAGGCGGATGAATTGGCGGTGGCCGTTCCAGAGATAGCGCTCGTCGTGCAGGAGGTCGTGAGCCTGATAGGTCTGGCTTTCCATCCAGCCGAACTGCTCGACAGGGACATGGATGAAGGTCTCCTGCGCGTGGAAGGGATCGAGCGAGACGGCGATGAGGAGGATGTTGTCGCGCGCCGCGGTCATCTTGACGAAGTAAAGAACGAGGTCGTTTTCGGCGTGGTGAAAACGGAGATTGCGGAGCTGCTGGAGGGCGCGGTTCTCGCGGCGGATGCGGTTGAGCTGGGTGATCGTGGCCTTGATGTTGCCGGGCGCGTTCCAGTCGCGCTCTTTCCACTGGTATTTCTCGGAGTCGAGATACTCCTCGCGGGCGAGCTGCTTGTAGTCGTTGTCGCAGAGGTGGAGGAACTGGCGAACGTCGCTCCCAGCGTCCCACGGCTTCTTCTCCAGCCCCGCGTTTTCGCACAGCTCGAAGCCGGAATAGATGCCGTAGATCGGTGAAAGCGTGGCCGCGAGCACGGCGCGAATGAGAAAGGCGGGCCGTCCGCCGAATTGCAGGAAGCTCGGCAGAATGTCGGGCGTGTTTGGCCAGAGATTCGGCCGCATCGTCTCGGCGGCTTCGCTGTGGGTGAGATCGACGAAGTACTCGGTGAGGCCGTGCTTGGTATTGCGCCAGGAGAAGTAGGTGTAGCTCTGCGTGAAGCCGGCGTGCGCGAGCACTTTCATCATCTTGGGCCGGGTGAAAGCCTCGCTCAGAAAGATGGCGTCGGGAAAGCGTTGCTGGACGCGGGTGATGAGATATTCCCAAAACGCCACGGGTTTCGTGTGCGGATTATCCACCCGGAAAATGCGCACGCCGTGCTCGCACCAAAACTCCACCACGCTCGCGATCTCGCTCCAGAGCGTGCGCCAGTCGGGGTTGTGATAGTTCAGCGGATAGACGTCCTGGTATTTCTTCGGCGGGTTTTCCGCGTATTTGATCGTGCCGTCGGGCCGCTTGTAAAACCAGTCGGGGTGCTCGTGGACATACGGGTGATCGGGCGAGCAATTCAGCGCGAAGTCGATCGCCAGCTCCATCCCGCGCGCGTGGATTTCTTTCACGAGCCAGTCGAAATCTGCGAGCGTCCCCAGCTCCGGTGCCACGTCTTTGTGCCCGCCACCGTTCGGGCATTTTTGGTGGCGATTGCCGATGGCGTAGGGCACGCCGGGTTCGCCCGGTTCGCACGTCACCGAGTTGTTGCGGCCTTTGCGCGCGGTCACTCCGACGGGGTGGATCGGTGGGAAATAGATCACGTCGAAGCCCATCGCCTTGGCGTCGTCGATGCGCGGCAGGCAGTCGCGGAAGGTCGAACCCTTGTCGCCACGGCCCTCGGCGGATCGCGGGAAAAATTCATACCACTGCGAGAAGAGCGCGCGTGGGCGATCGACATAGACCAGCGGATACTGCGCGTGAAACGCTGGTCCGGCGCTGCTGCCGACATTCGCGGGCTCGGTCACGGCGGCTTTCTTCTTCGGCGCAGTCTTCGCCTTCTTCGCCATAGGCGGGGGCGTGGCCGCGTCCACCAACTGCACGAGCGGCGGGAGATTCAGGAAATGCTCCGTGCTCTCTCCGCGATCCGGGTAAGCCGTCATCAGTCCTTCCAACTCCGGCGAATGCGCGAGCGAATTCACGTCGGCCGGCATGCCTGCACGGATCTCCTCGGCCAACTCCAGCAGCCTCTCGGCGTCGCGCTTTTGCCCCGCCGCCTGCGCGAGACGCGCGGCCTTTTCCACAAAGCCCGCTCCTTCCAGCGTCTCGCTTTTCAAGTCCGGCAGCGCCGCCGCGAACTTCAGATGAAACTCGTGCTGCCACGAAAGGAACGTGTCGCCCCACGCCTCGACCGTGAATTCATAGACCGCGTTTTCAAACACCGAGAACGTCCCTCGCCAGCGGTCGTGGCCGTTCGGGATCGGCGTCATCGGCGTCTCGTACCAGCGCGTCTCACCGCGCTTCCGCCACTTGAGCACGGCGCTGACGATGTCGTGTCCGTCTTTGAAGACATCGGCTTCCACGGCGATGTCCTCGCCCACCGCGCGCTTCACCGGATAGCGCCCTCCCTCCACGAGCGGCTGCACATTTTCGATCACACAAGTCGGCGGGCGGAGGATCATGATGGGCATCAGTCTGTCCCAGCGCCCGCCAGCCCCGCAAGCCCGCGCAAGCGGCAGCGCGCCCCCCCAAAAAAATGGGCCGTCATCCTGAACGGAGTTTCGCCGTGGGCGAAGGCGGGGGCGAAACGTAGTGAAGGATCGCTGACAGTAACGGGCGGTGGCGGGCTGGTGGGACTGCGCGTCGCTCTTACCGGACCGCCTCCGCCCGTTACTGTCAGCGATTCTTCACTCCGGCTTGGTTCGCAAAGCCTCCCAAGCCTGCGTTCAGAATGACGGCAGGTTTTTGGATTTGCCGCTGCCGGGTTTTTCCACCTTCGCCGTCCCGCAGCCGCAGCCGTTGTCGCACGACTTTCCGCCCGCCCGTTTCCGCAGAAAGCGAACGACGAAAAACGCGACCGCGCCGGTGATGATCGCGGCGACAGCGAGCTGATCGACGAGCGGGTTCATTGGAAGCCGAGCAGGCGCCCGCCTTGATAGACGACGAACGCGCCGATCCAGGCGAGCGCGGTCATGTAGGCGGTTTGGAAAAGCGGCCAGCGCCAGGAAGTGGTTTCGCGCCGCACGATGGCGATGGTGCTGATGCATTGCATGGCGAGAACGTAGAAAACCATCAGCCCGATGCAAACGAGTGGCGTGAAGACGGGCCGCCCGTCGGCGCGTCGCTCAGCGCGCATGGTCTCGCGCAGCGTGGAGGTGTCCTCTTTGTCGCTCGTCTCGACGTTATAGACGATCGACATGGTGCTGACGAAAACCTCGCGCGCGGCGAACGAACCGATGAGGCCGATGCCGATTTTCCAGTCGTAGCCGAGCGGCGCGATGGCGGGCTCCAGCGCGTGGCCCATCCGCCCGGCGATGCTGTGGGCGAGTGCCTCGGCGGGCGAGGCGTGCGGATCGGCGGGCTTCGGATAAGTGGCCAGTGCCCACAGCAAAATGGACAGCGCCAGGATCATCGTGCCGGCGCGGCGGAGGAAAAGCCCGGCGCGCTCCCACATGCGGATGGCGATGGTGCGCAGCGACGGCATGCGGTAGGGCGGCATTTCCAGCAGGAGCATCGGCGTCTCGCCCTTGAGGAGTTTCTTTTTGAAAAGCCAGGCCATGCAAAACGCGGCGACCATGCCGAGGAGATACATGCAGAGCATGATGCCCGCTTTCACCAAACCCGAGGTGACGGGGAGCAGCACGGCGATCATCAGCGCATAGACCGGGAGCCGCGCGGAGCACGACATGAGCGGCGCGACGAGGATGGTGACGAGGCGGTCCTTCCGGCTCTCGATGGTGCGCGTGGCCATGATGCCGGGGATGGCGCAGGCGAAGGAACTGAGCATCGGGATGAAAGATTTCCCGTGCAGCCCGACCTTCGACATCAGCCGGTCCATGATGAAAGCGGCGCGCGCCATGTAGCCGGTGTCTTCGAGGATCCCGAGGAAGAAATAGAGCGTCAGGATTTGTGGCAGAAAAATGACAACGCGCCCCACACCAGCGATGACGCCGTCAGTGAGCAGCGACCGAAGATCGCTCTCCGCCATGTGCGCGCCGACCCAATTCGCAAACGCGGTGCAGCCGGCATCGAGCCAGTCCATCGGCACCTGCGCGATGGTGAAGATGCAGAGAAACATCAGCGTCATCATTACGAGAAAGGCGACCCAGCCCCAGATGCGGTGCGTGAGCCAGCTATCGAGTTTGTCGGAAACTGATGCGGCATCGTGCGCGCCACCTTTGTGCAAAGCGGCGGAGCAGACTTGGCCGATCCAGGCGTAGCGGGCATCGACCGGCGCGCTGAGCGGGTCGATGCCGCTGGCGGTGAGGCGCTGCTGCGCGGCGCGGGTGGCGTCGATGATCGCGCGGTCGTGGTGGGCGATGGCGTCGAGCACTTCGTCGTGGAGCGTGAGGAGGAGGAGCGCTTCGCCGCGGGCGACTTCGGTGGCGACGGGCAGTTGCTTCGCGAGCGCCATGGTCTCGCGCTCCAGCACGATGGGCATCTGTGCGCAGACCGGCGGCGGCGGCAACGGCGAGCGCGACACGGCCTGCCGCAGTTCGATGAAACCCACTCCTTTCGTCCCGACGGTCGGAATGACCGGGACGCCGAGCTTTTCGCGCAGCGCCATGAGGTCGATGACCGCGCCGTTTTTCTCCGCGACATCGACCATGTTCAGCGCGACGACGACCGGGATGTGCAGCTCCAGCATCTGCGCGACGAGGTAAAGGTTGCGCTCGAGATTCGAGGCATCGACCACGCAGATGATGACATCGGGCCGGTGCGTGCCGGGCACCCGTCCGAGGAGCACGTCGCGCGCGACGGCCTCGTCCGGCGAACGCACCTGCAGGCTGTAGCTGCCAGGCAGATCGAGCAGCTCCATCGGCTCGCCGTGGCTGCCGAAAAAGCGCCCCGTCTTTTTCTCGACGGTCACGCCGGGATAATTGCCGACCTTTTGCCGGAGGCCGGTCAGCGCGTTGAAAATCGTGCTCTTCCCGCAGTTCGGATTGCCGGCGATGGCGACGTAGCGCGTGACTTCACGGACCGGCGCGGTGGCCGGCGCTGGAGCGGGACCCGACATGACTCAGAGTCGCTCGACGCGCACGCCCGACGCTTCCTTTTTTCGTAGCGAAAGATGGTAGCCGCGCACCTTGATGTCGATCGGATCGCCCATCGGCGCGAAGCGCACGATCTCGAACTCCGCGCCAACGGTGAGCCCCATTTCGAGCAGGCGCTGGCGATATTCCGGCGGCAGATCAAAGCCGAGCACGCGGGCCTTCTCGCGGATCTTCAAGGTGCTCAAAACGTCGCCCGCCTCCGCCGTCATGTCGCGATCCTCTCGACCCGCACATGCTCCCCGAGGTCGCGCCCGATCGCCACGCGCATGCCGAGGAGCGAGCAAATGATCGCCGCGCCGTCGGACACCTTGCGCACTTCCGCGCGGTCGTAGAAACCGAGTTCGCGCAGCCGCACGCACTCGGGACAGTCCGGGCAGATCGACAGCACACGCAGCTTCTCGCCGACTTTCGCGCGGGCGAGCGTGAGGACATTTTTGGGCGTCGTTTCAGTCATTTTCGGGAGGCGCGGGAAGGTAACAGCTTGTGAGATTCTGTCGCAACAAACTTCTGCCGCCCGGCCGGAGCTACTTCGCGAGACTCACAGTCTTGCTCTAAAGGTGGTAAAGAAACCTCGCATGCGCCTCCTTTTACTCTGCCTGGTCATCGCCGCAGCGGCGTCGGGAAAGGCGTGGGCTGATACGCTGGAGCGGTCGTTTTGGGTCTGGCATCGCAGTGTGCCGCTGAGGGCCGAGGAGAGTGACGAACTGCTGAGGCAGGAGGTGCGGACGTTGTATTGGCATGTCGGCGCGATGGAGAATCGCGGGGGTGACTGGCGGTGGAAGGCACCGCCAGTCGCGGTGGGGGCGGTCGCGCCACAATTCCGCGTCGTGCCGGTGGTGCGGCTGACGAGCGAGGCGAAGATGCCATTCGCCGCTGAGGCGATGCCGACGCTGGTGGAAAAGCTGAAAGTCGTCGCGACGGAAACGGGCGCGGTGCAACTCGACTACGACTGCCCGGACCGGTTGCTCGGCACCTACGCGGTCGCGCTCGGCGACTTGCGATGGACGATTCCGCGCATCTCGATCACCGCGCTCGCGCATTGGCCGCGGCTGGCCGACTTCGCGGCGCTGACTCGGAATGTCAGCGAGATCGCGCCGATGTTTTACGACATGCAGCGCGATCCCACGGGTGTCGGGCCGGACGCGCCACCGCCGCCGATCCTTGATCCTGAGCGGGTCGCGGCGGCGTTGCGCGAATGGCGCGGGTGCGCGATTCCGTGGCGGGCGGGTCTGCCGACATTTGCGCGGCTCACGGTTTTTGACCGAACGGGGCTGTCGCGCGGGCAGATTCCGAATTGGACGTGGGAGGATTTCTGCTTCCACAAATCGCTCCACTCACTCGCGCCCACGCGGCTCGGTGTGACGCTGCTCCGCGCCGATGCGGATGTGCGCGTCGCCGGCACGCCGGTCGCCGCGGGCGAAATCGTGGCGTCGCGTTTCACCGACCGCGCGGCGCTCGCGCAGTGCGTGGAGCGGGCGCGGGAGGCTGGAGCGGCGGGTGTGACATTCTTTCGGCTGCCGGATGGAAGCGACCCGGCGGGTGGTTCGCTCGGCGATCTGGCGAAGCTCGCGTCGCCCGCCGTGCCGCAGCTCGTTTTGCGAGTGAGCGGCGGCGAGCAACTCGAACTGGTCAACGACTCGCCCTTCGATCTCGCGCCGCGTCTGGCTGGCGAAAAGGACGACCGGGATCGCGGCTACGCGCTCGAACTCGATTTCCCCGCACCCGTTTTTCGCGAAGCGCTCGCCGGGGATTTCTGGCGCGTGACGGGCCACGCGAATCCCGAAGCCAAAGCGCCGAAGCCCGTTGCTGCGGCGCTCGCCACGCGGCTGACGTTCTGGTTCAGCGACCTGCGCGCGGGTGCGGCGCGGCGAACCGGCTTGCTGCAACTCGCGCCGGGAGCCACGTTCGCGGGCGTCCGCTACCGAATCCTCAACTGCGAAGGAGCCGCTGCATGGAAACCCCTCACACCCGCCGAACCTCCCGCTTCGCTGCCGTGAAACACGGCGCGTTGCTCGCCGTCGCCTTCACCGCTGCGCAGCCCTTCGCGCTGGCGACGGGCGACTTCTACGAGGAGCCTCTACAGACGCTCGCCGACTATCTGCGACTCGACCAGTTGCCCGCGAAATCCATCGCGCAAGTGCTCGCTGAAACCGGCAAACCCGAACGAGAGGCGGCCAAGATCGACTTCCAGGCCGAGCTGCTGGCGCTGCCGAAAAAGCCCGGCGCGGACGCGCTCGCGTCCCTCGAGAAAATGATCGCCGCCGCGCGCGCCGCGGCCGACACACCGCTGCTCAATCTGCTCCATGATGTGCGCGAACTTTTCGCCGGCCCGGCGACCGCGGCGGAGAGCGCGGCCTATCTCGAATGGCGCCTCGAGCAGGTGGATCGCTTCGGCGTGAGCTTCGCCAAACCCAAACCCGGCGAACTGGAGCGTGAACGCCCGGCTCCGAACCCCGCGTTCAACGCCGAGATCGAGCGGCAGGCTGCCAAAGCCTCTCCGGCGCTGAAGCCGCACTGGCTCTATCTCCGCGGGGCGGCGGACTGGCTGGGCGGCAAGGTGCCCGAGAGCCAGGTCCGGTTTTTGAAATTGGCGGCGGATTTTCCGAAGCACCCGCGCGCCGAAACCGCCATGCTCATGGCCCTGCGCGGCGCGATCTGGAAGACGCGCAAGCCGGCCTACACGCAAACAGATCGTCAGCTCGTCGAGGGCGAGCGCGCGAAGGCGAAGAAGCTGTTCGACGAATACTTCGCGAAGTATCCGCACGGGCATTTCTATGGCGACGCGCTGGGCTGGCTGGGCGCGTTTGCTTGGGACGGCGGGGACAATGGCACGGCGCTGCGCTGCTACGCGCAGCAGCTCGATCTGCCGGAGCACCCGGAGCTTTCCGACTCGGCGGCGGTCATGATCGAGAAGACGCTCTCGCGGCTCGCCGCCGATCCGCGCGATGCCGCGCTCGCGGAGGTGGCGAAGCATCCGGCCGCCGCGCAGGCGCTCACCTATCTCGTGCTGAACACGAGCGAGTCGGACAATTACAACGGCAAGTATGATCCCGTGGACGAAGTGCGCGGTTGGCGGAAAAAAGTGCTGCCCCGGCTGGCGGCGGCGATTTCCGCGGAGCAAAAACTCTATGCTGGCGCAGAGTGGAAGCCGCGCTATCTGGCGATGCTCGCCTCCGCCGCGAGCGGCGCAGGCCAGCACGAGCAGGCGTTGAAGCTGATCGATTCCGCCGGTGCGGCAGTGGAGAAAAGTGACGATCTGCTTTTCGCGCGCGGCGTCGCGCTGCACCGGGCGAAGCGTCCGGCGGAAGCCGCGACGGCGCTGCAAACGCTGCTCGAAAAATTCCCGCACAGCCCGCTCGCGCGCGGCGCGCGGCTGAGACTGGGGTTGGCGCTGACGGACGAT
Source organism: Chthoniobacterales bacterium (assembly GCA_038318725.1). Taxonomy (GTDB): domain Bacteria; phylum Verrucomicrobiota; class Verrucomicrobiia; order Chthoniobacterales; family Chthoniobacteraceae; genus Chthoniobacter. Next base: position 607 of record JBBQCM010000129.1, on the reverse strand, counting down.
CATCGCGGCGGCGCGGCGGTGCTCGCGCTGCAAAAGCTGCTGCCGAAACCGGCTGGTGAGGACAAGAAACCGGACGCGAAGGACGAGGAAAAGACGGACGGGGAGGAAGCGGCGGATCTTTCCGTGGAAGAGAACGGGCAGTACCCGATCCTCTCCGGCATCGACGCGAACCAAGTGCGTGCGCTCATCGACACGCTGCTGAATTTTGCGCCCATCGCCGAGCTGGACGCGCCGACGCAGAACCCGAAGCTCGATCCCGTGGAGCGGCTGAGTTTCACCGAGGCCATCGCGCAACGGCTGCTGGCGAAGGAGCAGTTTGACGAGGCGAAGAAATATATGACGCCGGCGCAGTGGGAGCTGACCGCCGGGCCGCTCGCACGGCTGACGCAGGCGGCGCACGCCGCGAAGGAGCCCGCCGCCCGCGCCGCGGCCTGCCGCAAGCTCGGCGATGCCTGGGCGGCCGCGCGCGGCACGCTGCTGACTTATCCGCTCGATACCGATGGGCGGCGCCACGAGGTGTATATCGACTTCGCGGCGGATGCGCACGTGCGTCGCGCGGCGAGCGCGCCCTTCATCGGGGCGACGGGAAATGTGGCGCTCGATCTGG